>JBAVTF010000061.1:0-43027 GCA_049695995.1 Pirellulales bacterium
TGCACCTACCAGGTGTGCCGCATGGTCCCAGAGCAGCGGGTCCGTACCTACCAGGTGTGCAAGATGGTGCCAGAGCAGCGGGTTCGCACCTGCTCCTACCAGGTCTGCCGCATGGTGCCCGAGCAGCGGGTCTGCACCTATCAGGTGTGCCGCATGGTCCCCGAGCAGCGGGTCCGGACGTGCACCTACCAGGTGTGCCGCATGGTCCCCGAGCAACGGGTCCGCACCTACCAGGTGTGCCGCATGGTACCCGAGCAGCGGGTTCGCACCTGCTCCTATCAGGTGTGCCGCATGGTCCCCGAGCAGCGGGTTCGCACCTATCAGGTGTGCCGCATGGTGCCGGAGCAGCGGGTTCGCACCTGCTCCTACCAGGTGTGCCGCATGGTGCCTGAGGTCCAGGTGAAGACCTGCACCTACCAGGTGTGCACGATGGTGCCCGAGCAGCGGGTCCGGACCTACCAGGTCTGCAAGATGGTGCCCGAGCAGCGGGTCCGGACGTGCACCTACAAGGTGTGCCGCATGGTCCGCGAAGAGCGGTCCCGTGAGGAGTGCTACAAGGTCTGCACGATGGTGAAGGAGAAGTGCGTGAAGCAGGTGCCGGTGTGCATCACCCGGCCCGTTCACTACACGAAGACCGTCGAGGTCTGCCGGTTGGTGCCGAAGCAGGTCGCCTACACGGTGACCCGCTGCGTGCCGAAGGTGGTGTACCGCGAGGTCCCCTGCTGCGAGTGATCGCAGCGAACCGGCTCCTGTGAGCCCCCGCCCCTACGCAAGGCGGGTGACGAGTGAAACGACTGGGAACGAGGATGGCCCGGGCCGCAAGGCCCGGGCCATCTGTTTTTTGGCGATGGGACTGGGATTGTCCCAGAGCCGACGGGTTTGGGATAAGCCCTTCTTCCCAGACCGCCCCGCCGTGCGCGCTCCCCATGAATGCTTGGTATCCGCAACTGGCGTTTCCGAACGGCCTCGGAGTCGCATGGCCGCTCGTGGCTCGCGACTTTCCGATCGCGGTCTGCTGGGCTCACAAGTCGGCAAACACCACGATGCTGAAGTGGTTTCTCTTCCAGACGGGCCTGCTCAAGCAGGCAGTGGCCGAATACCCTGACCGGATACATCTCTTCTGGCATGCCCACATCACGGCCCAGCCCAACTACGGCGAGCAATGCTTTCACGCACTTGCGGGGCCGATTCGAAAATTGACCGTGAAGGTCGTTCGTGATCCTGCCCACCGCGCGGTCAGCAGTTTCATCCACTTCATCCGCGATCCTCACGTGGTCTTTCACGACACCTGGGCTGCGTTCCTCGACTGGAAGCGATCCCAGGGACTCGCTCCGACGCTGAATGCGAGCTTCTCGCACTTTCTGCGGTTCGTGTGTGACAGCCGCGCCGACGGCAAGCCGCTCGACCATCACCTGCAGCCGCAGTGGAATCCTGCGCAGGATCCTTTCGTCATGCGGTACATCCCGCTCGAGAAACTTGGGCCAGGCCTCCACGCACTGGAGCGACTGTGTGGCCTGCGAGAATCACCGCTCGACGCGTTGTCACAGAGTCCACACCACAGTCCACCCCCAGGCCAACACCCGTGGCCCGCGGACGCGGCAGGCATGCCCCTGGATGGTCAATTGCTGCGGCAGCTTGGCGGCCCTCCAGCGAGCGTGCTTCTCAACGCCACCACGCGGCCACTCATCAGCGAGGCATTTACCGAGGACTACGCCGCGTACGAACGCTTCTACGCAGACTTTTCCGTCCGATGTCGCGATCACGGCGCACCTACCCTCGACACGCGATGCACAGCGGCCTGATCCACGCCCCGCGTCCACATCCGGCTCCTGCCCAGCAGACCTGACCATGAAGATCGGCACCATCGTCGGCAATCGCATCGCCCGCATCCCCGTCGTCGGACGACTCGCGGAAGCGTATCGCATCGGTGCTCGTCAGCAGCGGATGCTGCGAGACGCACACGCGCCGACGATCACTCAGTCCGAGCAGTCCTCCACGCGGCACACCCCGGCAACGCCCCCCGAGCCGAGCCCGCCTCTCCCCCCTACCGTGGCTGCCTGGCTCGATGCCCGCTGGCCGGCGATCCGGCCGATCGACTGCTTTCCGGCGCCGTCGGATGGCCTGCGGATCTCGCTCGTAACCGATGCGATCGACCCGGCACACCTGTTCGGTGGCGTCGGTACAGCACTGGTGCTGGGCGCCCTTGTCGCCAACCAGTCGAAGGCCGTGCTCCGGTTGGTCACACGCAACGTGCCGCCGGATGCGGCTGCCGTCGGCCGCGTGCTCGAGGCCAACGGCGTGCGGCTCGAAGGCCGCATGGAAGTGGTCTGCGCACCGCACCGGGACGGCCGTGAACTGCCGCTATCCGACGACGATTTCTTTGTCTCCACGTCCTGGTGGACGACCCGCAGCCTGCTCTCGACCGTGCACCGTGAGCGGATCGCCTATCTGCTGCAGGAAGACGAGCGGATGTTTTATCCGTATGGCGACGAACGGTTGCGATGCGAGCAGACGCTCCACGAACCTGACGTGCTCACGGTCGTCAATTCACGACTGCTGTTCGACCACCTGGTAGAAGGCCCTGATCCGATCCCCGATCTGGCCGACAGGGCAATATGGTTCGAGCCGGCCTTTCCTGCCGCCGCTGCCTCGCCTGCCTCGCGCATGCCCGGCAAGCGCCGGCTCTTCTTTTACGCTCGGCCCAACAACCTGCGGAACCTGTTCGAACTCGGCATCCAGGCCCTCGCCGACGCAGTCGCCGACGGCACGTTTCATCCCGATGAGTGGGACATCTTTCTGGTCGGCAAAGACGTTCCCGAGTTGCTGTTCCCGCGGGGCTTGCGGCCGCACCGGGTGGCGGGGCTGGGCTGGGCCGACTACCAAGCGCTCGTGCAGACGATGGATGCCGGCTTCGTGCTGATGGACACGCCGCACCCGTCGTATCCACCGCTCGATCTGGCGGCAGCGGGCGCTGCGGTACTGACCAACGCCCGCGGCTTGAAGCAGGATCTGTCGTGTTACTCCGACAACATTTCCGTCGTCCCGCCGACGCCGGCCCGGCTGCGGGCCGGCCTTGCGGCACTCGCACGAGCGGCCAGCGACGACGAGTCCCGTGCATCCGCCGTCGAGAACGATCGCATCTGCCGCGATTGGCACCAGGCCCTCGATGCAACGGTCGCCCGGATCAGCCACCACTTCGGCTGTGAGCGGCAGCCCATCCGTCTCTCCGGCGTGCCGCTGCGCCGGGCCGGCTGAACCCCACGACGTCGCCATGTATCAACGACTCGTCTGCGACCGCTTCCATTACGTGCCGCCGTGGGACTCGCAGTCGCTCGAAGACCGGCTCGCAGCACTCGACGAAGACCTGCCCCGCGTGGCCTGGCTCTATGAACGGCCCGACACGAGCACCTTTCGGTACCGGGTGTTCAACATGGTGGAGTGCCTACGGCACGAAACGCCGCGGCGGGTCGCGGCTTCGTGGTTCAGCGGTTCCGAGATCGATGCCCTGATCTCCCGCCTGCCGGAACTCGACGTGCTCGTGCTCGCCCGCGTCCGCTACGACGCCTCGGTCGCCCGGCTGATCGCGCTGGCCCGCGCCCAGCGGGTGGCCGTGCTCTTCGACTGCGACGACCTGGTGTTCGACGCCCGCTTCGTGCACCTCGTGCTCGACACCCTCGACCAAGACACGCACGCTTCGGCAAATTTCGACGGCTGGTTCGCCTACGTCGGTCGCTTGGAGGCGGTGGCCCGACTCTGCGACGGGGGCATCACCACCAACGACTTTCTGGCCACGCGCATGACCGACGTGGTCCGCGGCCCGGCCAGCGTGGTGCCGAACTTTCTCAACCGCTATCAGCAGCGGACGTCCGACATCCTGTTGGCCGAGAAGGCTGCCCGCGGCTACCGCGGCGACGGCACGGTCGGCATCGGCTACTTCAGCGGCTCCCCGACCCATAGACGCGACTTCGCCATCGCCGCTCCGGCGCTCGTGCGACTGCTCGACGCCGACCCGGCAATCCGCGTTCGGATCGTGGGCTTCATGGACTCCACCGGCCCCCTGGCGGCATACGCCGACCGCGTGGAGGAGTTTCCGCTTCAGGACTGGATCAATCTCCAGAAGCTGATCGCCGAAGTGGAGATCAACATCGCCCCTTTGCAGGACAACATCTTCACCAACTGTAAGAGCGAGCTGAAGTTCTTCGAGGCGGCGGCCGTGGGCACGTGGACGATCGCCACGCCGACGACGACGTTCCAGGCCGCCATCACCTCCCCCGACATCGGACAGCTGGCCCGGGCCGACGAGTGGGACGACGCCCTCGCCAGGGCGGTGGCGCTCGTCCGATCGGAGGCCCGCCATGCGGCCGCGGCCGAGGCGAATGCGGCGCTCGTCCGCGATCGCTACGGATGGGATCGCTTTGGCGACACGATCTGTGAGGCCGTGCTCCGTCATGTCTGAGCCCCTCGCTGCGTCGCTCCCGCCCGATCCCAGGCGGGATCAGCTCCTCGAAGGCATCCCGCGCACCTCGCGGCTTGTCGAGATCGGCGCCTCGTTCCGCCCGCTCGCGCCGAAACGCGACGGCTGGAACACCTGCATCGTGGACCATGACACGCGGAAGGGACTGCTGGCAAAGTACGCCCTCGCGACCATCGATCCGGGCTCGATCGAGGAGGTCGACGTGCTCTGGACGGGCGGACGGCTCCACGACGCATTTCCCCGCGAGCAGCTCGGCACGTTCGATGCATTGATCGCCTCGCACGTGCTCGAGCACATGCCCGACCTCATCGCCTTCCTCGACAGCGCACGGCGGCTGGTGCGGGACGACGGTTGCCTCGTCTTCGCCCTTCCCGACAAGCGCTGGTCGTTCGACTTCTTCCGCCCGCCCACGCTGGCTGGCCGCGTGCTGCTCGCCCATCACGACCACCGCGAGCGGCATTGCCCGGCCACGCTTTTCGACGAGGTGGCCTATTCGGTGACGCTCCGCGGCCAGCCGGGTTGGGCGGCCGGGGCGGCTGCCGAAGAACTCGCCTTCGCCCATCCACCCGGCCGCGCGAAGCTGGTGTTCGACGCCGTCTGTCGGCCGGATGACGGCTACCGCGACGCCCACGCCTGGCAGTTCACCCCCGCGTCATTCACGCTCTTGATCCTCGATCTCGCCCAGGCCGGCGCCTGCGATTGGAGGGTCGAGTGGGTCCAGTCGGCACCCGCCGTCGAGTTCCTCGGCCGTCTGAAGCCGGGGCGGGCGCGATTCGCCGACGACGAGGCGATCCAGCGGGAGCGGCTGCGGCTGCTGCGGGAGATGGCCCGCGAGTCGGTCGCCCACTGGCGGACGCTCGTGGGCGACGACCAGCCTGCCACGGGCCACGCCGCAGCCACGTGACGGTCGTCACGTGACGGCAAACCAGCCTGCGGACTTCGCCCTACGCGCAGCTGCAGAGACACCTGCGCTACGCCCGCCAGGACGGTCGCGCCACCGGAAAATCATCCGGTTTGGCCCGCGGCCTGCGTTCTCGTCTAGGTAAGGCCCGAACGACGTGCCGCACAGACTCCGATCCCTCGCGGCGGCTGGATGACTGCGCGGGGTTTTTCGCCGAAAAACCACGATCCCCTGGTCCAGTGCCCGCCGTGGCGGCAGGCCTGGGCCTCGTTTCCGGTGTACGGTTGTCCCCCCTAGGCGCACCATTGCGGTGAGGCCCTAATCAATACATTCTGCGACCCGGCACAGCCACCCACAGCCACGTACGCAAGGATCAGGCTCATGAGATTCCGCACGGTCGCGACCGCACTGACAGTCGCCGCACTCGCGTTCCCCTGCGCACAGGCGACCCGGGCCGGCGCCATTCAGGGCCTGTTCAATACAGGCGTTGATGCCTCAGGCAACGCCCTGACTGAAAACACCACGGATCCCCATTGGACGATCGTGGCAAGCCCCTTTGAAGCAACCTGGAGCGGTACCGTAACGATTACTGGCACGACGCCGAACTACTACAACGGCCAGACGCGGGCCGATTGGGTCACTGAGTGGACCACCGTGACACCGAATTCAGGAACAGCCACCTGGATCGTGCCCAGCCTGGCCACGCTCCTGCCCGGTCAATTCCAAGATCAGGACGTGAATGGCAACATGGGGCTCTACACGTTCAGCACCACGTTCACCATTCCCGAAGCATTTGAATCGGCTCTGATCACCGGTTTGTGGGCGGCTGACAACTTTGGCGGACAGGTGCCCAACTTCGCAAACAACACCCCCGACGTCAGCCAGATCACGAACTACATCCGGCTCAATGGGAACGTGATCACTCCAGGCTTGCTGCAGTACGACTTCACCGCCCGAGCGTTCACGATTTCGTCTGGGTTTGTCCAGGGTCTCAACACGCTCGAATTCAACGTCTCGAACACGATCGGGGAATTCGCCCCAAACCCGGTCGGCACGCAGATCGTGTTCACGTCGGCGACGTATGCGGTCCCTGAGCCACCGGTCTCGATCCTCGCCGCGAGCGGCATCGGTATCGCCGTCTTTCGGCAGCTTCGCCGCCGCAGAAAGGCCTGAGCCGCCGATGCCTCGCGGAATAAGGAACTGAACGGTGGCGGGTCACTCGGCCGCGCGGCCGAACGTGATCAGCACGCCGAACTCCTCCTCGTCCTCGAACGGATCGAAGTCGCCGTCGAAGGGTCCGAACACGGCGGGCTGGCGGCAGGCGTGGGGCATGGCAGGGTTCCTTTCATGGAAACTCCACCCTCGGCCCCGGCCGGAAGCAAATGGTTGAATTCCGCCGAAGAAAACCGCTAGTCTGCCCGCGGACATCGCGTCCAAGCCGCACACTGCAACACCCCCTTTGAGGGTGGAGTCCCCGGCCGGTTCGCTCCCTCCTTCTTCGACGAGTTCATGGCCACCTCATCTGCCGCCACCCCCAGCCCGCACCAGCAGGATCCCTGGTTCCAAGATCTGTTCGCCGATCGCATCGGCGGTGCCGCGTACGGCAAGGGCAACGAGATCTACAAGTTCGAACTGATCAAGCGGGCGAAGCGGCAGGCGCTGGCAGACCATCCCGAGCGGCGGATGCTCGACTTCGGGATAGGCGAGAACGACGAGATGGCCCCCGAGGGCGTGCGGGCCGTGATGCGGCGGGAGATCGACCGCCCCGAAAACCGCGGCTACGCCGACAACGGCATCGCCGCCTACAAGCAGGCGGTCGCCGCCTTCATGAAGCGGGAGTTCGGCGTCGCGCTCGATGCCGAGAAGGAGGTCAATCACTGCATCGGCTCGAAGACGGCCTATGCGATGCTGCCTGCCGCCTTCATCAATCCCGGTGACGTCACGCTCATGACCGTGCCGGGCTATCCCGTGGCGGGCACGGCCACGCGGTGGTTCGGCGGCACGGTCCACCGGCTGCCGCTCGTGCCGGAGCACGACTTCTTCCCGGACCTCGACGGCATCCCCGCCGACGTGCTCGAACGGGCGAAGATGCTCGTGCTCTGCTACCCCAACAGCCCCACCGGCAAGACGGCCACCCGCGGCTTTTACGAGCGGGTAATCGAGTTCGCCCACAAGCACCGGATCATCGTGGTGCAGGATGCGGCCCACATCATGCTCTCGTACGACGACGAGCCGCTGTCGTTCCTCTCGGTCGATGGCGCGAAGGAGGTCGGCGTCGAGGTGCACTCGATGTCGAAGGGCTTCCACATGATCGGCTGGCGGCTTGGCTGGGTGTGCGGCCACGAGAAGATCGTGCGGGCCTTCGCTGACGTGAAGGACAACTGCGACTCCGGCCAGTTCATGGCGATCCAGAAGGCCGGGGCGGCAGCACTGGCCGACCCGGAGATTCCGCGACAGGTGCGGGAAAAGTACCGCCGTCGGCTGGAGAAGCTCGTGGGCGTGCTGCGGGCCGTCGGCTTCGACTGCGAGATGCCGGGGGGCACCTACTTCCTTTACACGCGGTCTCCGAAGGCCGCGGGCGACCGCGCCTTCGCGACGGCGCAGGATGCCAGCCAGTTCTTGATCCATGAACTGTCGATCTCGACCGTGCCGTGGGACGATTGCGGCGCCTACCTGCGATTCTCCGCCACATACGAGGCGGAGGACGAGGCGGCCGAGGACGATCTGATGGCCGAGACCCACGCCCGGCTGCTGCGGGCGCGGCTCAAGTTCTGACCGTCACGAGGGCATTCACATCATGCGGTTCCGTTCACCAGCCATCGTCGCCGTGTCGCTGCTCGCAGTGCTCATGTCGCTCGTGCCAGCCACTGGCTGCGGTTCGCGCAAGCGCAAGCCACCCACGATCGCCGAACTGCTCGATCGGGCGCGTACCGCAGGCTCCGACGAGGCCCAGGCCAAGGAGCTCACTCGGGTGGCCCGGCTCCAGCTCCGCTCGGGCAACAGGTCGGGCGCGTCGAAGACGCTCTCGGAGGCCCGCAGCAAGCTGTCGCCGTCGAAGCCACGAAAGCCCAAGCCACAGCCCGCCGCCGAGGCAGCGGCCCCGACTGACGGTGAAGCGGCTGTCGGCGAGCCGCAGCCCGAAGGGGAGCCGACCGCTGAAGCCGCGCCCGCTGCCGACGGCGCAGCTCCGGCCGAGGCGGCACCTGCCGCTGAAGGCGCCGCCACCGACGCAGCCCCGGCGGCAGACGGTGAAGCTGCACCCGAGGGCAACGCCGAGCCGCCCGCCGAGGGCGACGTCGCGGCAGCGGAGCCGCCGCCCGAGGAGGTCGTTCCCGAAGAGCCGCCGCGGGTGATCAATCCCGTCCTCGCGGCACCGCTCCTCGTGGACATCGCCGCCGTCTATTCAGAGCTGGGCGAGAAGAGCGCAGCCCGCGACGTGATCAAGCAGGCGATCAAGATGGCGCCGGAAATTCCCGACGACATCAGCCGCTCGGCCCTGTTTGCCACGGCCGGCGGCATCTACGGCGTGCGGCAGGGAGGCATCGGCGATGCGGCCGCGGCCCGCCGGTCGCTCAAGGAGGCCACGGCGATCTCCGGCAACGTGGAGAAGCGATTCCTCGCCCAGGCGCTCGCCGCCGTGGCCATGGGCTACGTAAACGCGGGGCTGGCCAAGGAAGCGAGCGACATGGTCGCCACCCTCGAGGAGAGCGCCCGCAGCGTGGACAGCCCCCGGGCCCGGGCCGAGGCCCTCGCGGCTGCAGGCAACGTGCGGGCGCAGAGTGGTGACAAGGACAAGGCGACGGAATTGCTCGGCGAGGCCGCATCGACTGCCAAGGGGATCGAGGGGTCCGAGAACCGCACCTATGCCCTCGTCGCCGTCGCCGACGCCACGAGCGTCAACGGCGATCGCAAGGCGGCCCTGAAGCTGATCGCCGAGGCGGAGAAGTCGGCCAGCAAGGTCGGCGATCCCGACGCTCAGGAAAACGCGAAGGCCAAGGTTCGCGCCGCGAAGAACGAAATCGAGCGCCGGAAGTCGTAGTCATTTCCCCTTGCTGACCACCTTGAGCGCCTCCAGCGCCCGCAGGCGGGCTGCGGCGTGGTCGACGATCGGCTCCGGGTAGTCGGCCGCGGCGACATCGACCCAGGTGCGGACGTACGCTTCATCGGGGTCGAACTTCGCGGCCTGACTCGTCGGATTGAAGATCCGGAAGTAGGGCGCCGCATCCGCGCCGCAGCCGGCGGCCCACTGCCAGCCGAGCGTGTTGGCGGCGAGATCGGCATCGACGAGCGTGTCCCAAAACCACCTCGCCCCGTCCAGCCACGAGATCCGCAGGTCCTTCACGAGAAAGCTCGCCACGATCATCCGCACCCGGTTGTGCATCCAGCCGGTGGCCCACAGCTGCCGCATCCCGGCATCCACGATCGGAAACCCGGTGCGGCCCCGCTGCCAGGCCCGCAGGCCCACCGGATCGTTCGCCCACGGAAACCGCGCATAATCGGCTCGCAGGGGCGCGTCGGTCGTGTGCGGAAAGTGGTAGAGGAGATGGTTGGCGAATTCCCGCCAGCCGAGTTCGCGGAGATACACCTCCGGGCTCCCCACCATCTTCGCGGCCGGCTTCCCTCCCGCCGCCTCGCGGACGTCGTGCCACACCCGTCGCGGCGAGATCTCGCCGAAGTGCAGGTGAGGCGAGAGACTGCTCGTACCCTCGTGGTCGGGACGGTCCCGCTCGGTGCCGTAGCCGCCGATACGGTCGGCGAGAAACACCGCCAGCCGCTTCGCCCCACCGGCCTCGCCCGGCGTCCATGTCTTCCGCATCGTGCCCGCCCAGTCGATCGTCGGCAAGAGGCCGAGATCGGCGACGGCGAGACTCTTTGGTGTGGCTGCCACCGCCGTGAGCTTCTTCGGGCCGGCCAGCGGTGCCGCCGGCTCATCCCGGCCGAGGAGGGAACGCCAGAACGGCGTGAATACCTGATACGGCTTGCCCTCCTTCGTCGCCACGTGCATGGGCTCGAAGAGCAGGCTACCGTTGAAGCTCTCGACGTCGAGCCCCGCGGCGGCGAGTTTCTTTTTGATCGCCGTATCCCGGGCGATGACGACCGGCTCGTACCGCCGGTTCCAGACCACGTGGGTCGCCTTCGTCTCCTTCGCGAGGGACTCGAGCGCCGCCTGCGTCGGTCCGCGCCGGATGACGAGAGGCGCACCCAGCTTCTCCAGAACCGCTGCGAGCTTCTCCAGCGAGTGATGCAGCCACCACCGTGACGCGGCCCCCGGCGGCCAGGGTTTCTCCTCGTCGGGCGCCCAGATGAACACCGGCACCACGGCCCCGCGGGCGGCCGCGGCGATGAGCGCCGGGTTGTCGTCGATCCGCAGGTCGTGGCGAAACCAGACGATCGTCGTCGCGGGCATGGAGCACATATCCGGGGGGACGGGATTGCCGGGACACGGCCGCCGTAGTGTAGTGTGATGACGGTGATGCCATGACCACGGCGCAGCTGTCGCTCTTCGATGATGCCGATGCCGTCGATCCGGCCCGGGTCGACGACGCCGTACAGGCCCTCGGGGCGAGGCTTCCGGCCCGCATTCATCTCGGCACGTCGAGCTGGTCCTTTCCCGGCTGGACCGGGATCGTCTACGCCGATCGCAATGGGCGACCGGCGTCGGAACAGGTGCTCGCAAAGCATGGGCTGGCAGCCTATGCCCGGCATCCGCTCATGCGGACGGTGAGCCTCGACCGCACGTTCTACTCGCCGCTCTCGCGGGCCGAGTTCACCCACTATGCGGCCCAGGTGCCGGCTTCCTTCCGGTTCGTGGTGAAGGCGCCCGCTGCGGTCACCGATCCCGTGATCCGCAGGAGCGGGTCGGGAGAGCCGGCCCGCGACAATCCGTCATTCCTCGATGCCGCGGCCGCGACGACGGCGTTCGTCCAGCCCTCGCTGCAGGGCCTCGGGATCCATGCCGGGCCGCTCGTGTTCCAGTTTCCTCCGCTCGGCCACCGGCTGCTCGCCGATGTGCCACGGCTGGCGGCACGGATCGCGGCGTTCATGGCGGTACTGCCCCGCGGCCCGCTCTACGCGGTCGAAGTCCGCGACCCGCAGCTCGTCTGCGCCGAGTTCGCCGCCGCGCTGCAGGACGCCGGCGTCGCTCCCTGCCTCGCGGTGCATGCCCGGATGCCGCCCGCGGGCGAGCAGGCGGTAACGTTCGGCCTCGACGTGGCCGACTGTCGGCTGCCCATGGTCGCCCGCTGGAATCTGCACGCGGGCCGACGCTACGAGGAGGCCCGGACCGAGTACGCTCCCTTCAACCGCCTCGTGGAAGAGGATGCGCCCACGCGGGCGGCTCTGGCCGGCCTCGCTCGCCGTGCTGCGGCCGCAGGCCGTGACGTGTTCATCACCATCAACAATAAGGCGGAGGGATCGGCCCCGCTCTCGGTGCAGCGGCTTGCCGAGTCGATCACGGCCGCGGACGAAAGGGCTGCCCGCTGACCGTCGAAAGCGCGACCGTTTCCCGTCACTTCTTGCGGGCATTTCCGGGGATTCGTACAACTCAGGGCTCGCATTCCGCTTCTCACGCTCAGGGGTTCCCGTCATGGCCACGGCCACTGCACCGAAAACGTCCGCCACACTTCCCGAGGCAAAGAATGTCGGCACCGCCCTCGACAAGGCGATGAACGCCGGCAAGGGCATCCTCCGGCTCTCGCCCACGTGGGTGCCCCGGAGCTTCCTCCACCCCGGCAAGCGGGTGCGGCTCCATCCCGACGACTACTACGCCTACGGGCTCGACCGCGGCGGCATCGATGAGCGGTGGTTCGCCAGCACGACGGAAGCGGCGAACGAAGGCCGCGTGCCCGACGAGGGCCTGTCGTGGTGTGTGTTCGACGGCGAGCGGTTCCTGCTCCGCGACGCCGTGAGCGAAGGAGCCGCGAAGCTCGTCGGCAAGGCCATCTGGGACACCTACAAGAAGTGGCCTGTCTACTCAAAGTTTTTTGACAACATGGGGCCGATCCCTCACCACATGCACCAGTCGTTCGACGACGCGAAGCTCGTGGGCCAGGAAGGCAAGCCGGAGAGCTACTACTTCCCGCCGCAGTACAACAACTGCGACAACAACTTCCCCTACACGTTCATGGGCCTGGAGCCGGGCACGACGAAGGATGACCTCCGCCGCTGCCTCGAGAACTGGAACAAGGGGGACAACGGCATCCTCTACCACTCCAAGGCCTACCGGCTCGAGCGGGGCACGGGCTGGCTGATCCCACCGGGCGTGCTGCATGCCCCGGGCTCGCTCCTCACCTACGAGCCGCAGTGGGGCAGCGACGTCTTCGCGATGTTCCAGTCGCTCGTCGAGGGCCGGGCGGTGCCGTGGAGCCTGCTTGTCAAGGACATGCCGAAGGAGAAGCACCACGACCTCGACTTCATCATCGGCCAGCTCGACTGGGAGAAGAACGTCGACACCCACTACAAGGAGAGCAACTTCCTCTCGCCGATCGTTGACGCGAAGCGAAGCGTTCCCGGCGCGACCGACCGCTGGATCGTCTACGGCCACGTGGACGGGCGGCAGCTCTTCAGCGCGAAGGAGCTGACGCTCGAGCCGGGCGCGAAGATCACGGTGCATGACGCGGGCGCCAGCGGCTGGATCACGGTGCAGGGCGAGGGCAAGGTGGGCGTGCACGACGTCGCCACGCCCACGCTGATCCGGTTCGGCCAGATGACAGCCGACGAGCTGTTCATCAGCGCCGAAGCAGCGGCCGCCGGCTACACGGTGGAGAACACCGGCCCCGGCCCCCTCGTCTCCCTCCGCTACTTCGGCCCCGACGTCCACCCCGATCTCCCCAAGCACGGAAAGAAGCGTTGAGATGTCGCACACCGCCCCCAAGCTCCACAACGCGATGTGGCCCGGCCTCGTTGGCAAGGGCACCGATCCCGGCCAGGAGCCGCCGATCTCCCTCGAGCGGATGCTCGAGTTGACCGCAGCGGCGAACGTCAACGGGCAGAAGTTCGACGGCATCGATTACTTCCTCTTCTTCCCGCACACCGACCCCGACGCCTCGGAGAGCGACATCCGGCGGATCGCCGACACAATCGCGGCCCACGGGTTCACCGTCGGCTCGCTCGTGGCCCCGATCTGGCCGGGCACGGTCGGAGATTCGGCGATGGGCACGCCCGTGCAGCGGGCCAAGTTCATCACCGCTGTGAAGAAGGCCTGCCGCATCGCGCAGATCTTCAACGAGCACGGCGTGCGTCAGTACGGCGTCATTCGCATCGACTCGGCCGAATTCGGCGTCAACAAGTGGCGGGAGAACGCGGCGGCCAACACGAAGACGATCGCAGCGACGTTCCGCGAGGCGGCGATCGTGGCGGCGGCCCATGGCGAACGACTGGCGGCAGAGGGAGAGATCTGCTGGGCGGGCATGCACTCCTGGAAGGACGTGCTGGACCTCCTGGAGGCGGTCGACATGCCGGGCTCACTCGGCTTCCAGTGCGACCTCGCCCACACCTACCTCTACCTGCTCGGCTACAACGCCCCGGAGCACGCCCTCGTGAAGCCCGGCTATTCCGACGCCGAGTTCTGGCCGGCCTACAAGCAGATGGCCGACAAACTCCGCCCCTGGACGATCGACTTCCACGTGGCCCAGAACGACGGCGAGGTACACGGCGCGGGCTCCCACGACAAGACGGGCAAGCACTGCCGGGCCGACGACCCGAACGGCAAGCTCGACATCGTGAAGTGCTCGGGCTACTGGCTCGAGGGCGCCGCCGACCGCGGCATCAAGCACATCTGCTGGGACGGCTGCATGTTCCCGAACTCGACGCTTGAAAACCCGCAGACCTGGAACACCATTCTCAAGACCATGATCGCCGTCCGCGACGCCCACGGCTGGGCGTAACCCCTCACTTTTCTTATTCCCAGGAGGCCGGAGCCTTTCCTCTGACACGGCCCGCGACAACAGCTGCTCCGAGTTGAACGACTTTGAGACGAGGCGGAGGGACTGGCGGCTGCTCGAGGAGCATTGGGCCGCCGCGGCCCACCGCGACGAGACAGCTGCCATCCCGAAGCCGGCGCCTCACACATGACTCTCACCCAACAGAAAAGGACCTGATTGATGGCTAAGCAACTCCGCATCGGCATGATCGGCTACGGCTTCATGGGCCGCGCCCACTCCAATGGCTACAACCGCGTCAAGGACTTCTTCGACCTCGAGTACCTGCCGAAGCTGCAGGTCGTGGCGGCCCGCGACGCCGACAAGGCCAAGGCCTTCGCTGATCGCTGGGGCTACGCCCGCGTCGAAACCGACTGGCGGAAGGTGGTGGCGGCCGACGACGTCGATGCAATCGACATCTGCACGCCCAACAACCTGCACGCCGAGATTGCCATCGAAGCGGCCAAGCACGGCAAGGCGATCCTCTGCGAGAAGCCGCTCTCGATGGACACTGCCGAGGGCGAGAAGATGTGCGCCGCCGTCGAGAAGGCCGGCGTGCCCAACATGGTCTGGTACAACTACCGCCGCATCCCGGCGGTGACGTTCGCCAAGCAGATCATCGACTCCGGCAAGCTCGGCCGCGTGTTCCACTACCGGGCCGAGTTTCTCCAAGACTGGACGATCAACGCCGATCTTCCGCAGGGGGGCGCGGCCCTGTGGCGGCTCGATTCGGCCGCGGCCGGCAGCGGCGTGACGGGCGACCTCCTGGCCCACTGCATCGACACGGCCCTCTGGCTCAACGGGTCGGTGACCGACGTCACGGCCATGACCGAGACGTTCGTGAAGGAGCGGAAGCACCAGCTCACCGGCAAGGTGGAGAAGGTGAACATCGACGATGCCTGCTCCTTCCTCTGCCACTTCAAGAACGGCTCGCTCGGTCTCTTCGAGAGCACGCGGTACGCCCGCGGCCACAAGGCCCTCTATACGTTCGAGATCAACGGCGAGCACATGAGCCTGAAGTGGGATCTCCACGATCTCCACCGGCTCCAGGTATTCGACTACCGGGACGAGGGCCCGATGCGGGGCTGGAAGAGCGTCCACGTGACCGACGGCGACCACCCCTACATGGATAAGTGGTGGGTGCCGGGTCTGGCGATCGGCTACGAGCACTCGTTCGTGCACCAGGTGGCCGACTTCCTCGAGGCCTACGCCAAGAAGCAGCCCGCGCACCCCACGTTCCGCGACGCGCTCGAGACGCAGAAGGTCTGCGACGCCGTTCTCCAGAGCGCCAAGAGCCATCAGTGGGTCAACGTGCTGTAACCGGCTCCGGGACGGCAGAAGTCTCGTCGCGGTGGGCCGCGGCGGCCCAATGCTCCTCGAGCTTCCGCCGATCCCGTCGACTCGTCCATGAAGAGACAGCGACGGAGCCTTTGGTTGCCATCAGTCGCTTCACGTAGAACATTTTTTTTGTTCGCAGCGTTGCTGGTGATCGCCGCCGGCCTGCCAGCGCGGTATGTCGTCGAGGGCGTGTCGATGGCGCCCGGACTCGCTGCCGGGGACGTGGTGCGGTCGGGCTGGTTTTCGCTCGGGGACCGCTGGCGGAAGCCGCGGCGGTTCGAGCGGTGGGCGGTCGCGGCGACCGATGGCACGGCGATCAAGCGGGTCGTGGGACTACCTGGAGAACGGGTGGCGCTCCAGGACGGCGACCTCGTGATCGACGACCGCACGGTCCTCAAGCAACCGCGACTGCTTGCGGAACTCGGGCTTGCCGTTGCCCCCGGAGAGCCGCCCCCAGTCACCGGTCGGCGGAATGACGAACGCTGGACGGCAGCGCCGCAAGAGGTGCTCGATGATGTGGGCGTCGAAGCGGTGCGGAGTCACGTGCTGCTGCCGGTGCGGGACGTGGGCGTGGCTGTGATCCTGCTGGTGCGTGAACTGCCGGTGGAGGGCTTCGTCCGCGTGCGGGTGCAGGTGGGATCACACGTGGTGCCGTGGCGGCTGACCGCGACCGGCCGACATGCGATCGTGGCCGGGCGACTCGACGGGCATCTGGTGGCAGTGGCCTGGGAGTTGGTGCAGGCAGGGGCGTCTCGCAACGCGAGCCGCTCCTGCCTGCCGGCACTGCCTCCGGCGCGGTGGCAGGTGGCGGTGCCCTGGTTTGCCACTGGCGATGACGAGCTGGCCTCACCGCAGCTGGCGATCATGTGCGAGGCACCGCCCGACACGGTCTCACTCGAGCGGGCCTCGCTGTGGCGCGACGTGCTCTACCGACCCGGCGCGAACGGCAGTCATTCATGGTCGCTGAACGCCGACGAGTGCTTCGTGCTTGGCGATCACCCTGCCGCGAGCACCGATTCGCGGCAGTGGGGCCCGATCCCGCTCAGCCACCTCCGCCATATCATCCCGTGAAAAGGCCCGCTCACCCCGCATTCGGGAGCATGAGATCGGCCTCGTGCAGGACCGCGATGCTGTCCGCCCGGTGCGCGAGCCGATCGACGACGTCGGCGGTCGCGGCGTGGCCGAACGACAGTTCCTCCACCGCGGCCTCGTCGATGTCGGAGAGCAGCACGAGCCGACGCTCGCCTAAGGCGCGCGCAAAGAGCCGCGTCTGGAGGGCGTCGGCGATCAGCGTCGGGTCACCCGTGGCCACCGCCTCGTGGACGAGTTGCTCGAGCGGTGCGCCCTGCCGCCACCGCAGGAAGATCACGCCCGGGCCTTCGGCCACGCGGCTGACCACGCAGATCGTGCCGCCGGGCTGGGTCACTCGCCCCGCCGCCGCGACCGCCCGCGTGATGCATCCGAAATCAGCGTGCGGATCAGAGAGTGAGGCAATCGACAGTTCGACCGGGTCGTCGATCTGCGGGCACCAGGCCGCCGCCGCAGCCCGTGCCTGCCGAGCAGCCGAATCGGGAAGTCCGAAAAACGCCGCATGCAGCGTACCCTGCCGGCCGGGCACGAGCCGGAGGCTGGCGCAGACGCCCAACTGCCAGGTGATCTCCTGCATCCCCGTCCGCCAGTCGGCGAGCGCGTGCCGACCACGGCGGGCGAGCGACCGCACGAGATCGAGACGGCACTGCCTCCTGCCAAACGTCGGCCAGAGTTCTCCCTCGAGCGACCGACCGCCGAGCGACGCATTCCAGCCCCATGTGCCGACCGCGACGACGACGTCGGCATCGACGAGCCCGCGAGCGAGATAGAGTGGATTGCCGGATTCGTCGGCGACGAGGTAGGCCGTGGCCGCCTCGTTCGCCGGATCGAACATGGCCACCTCGCCGAAGCCTTCGGCGGTCGCCGTCGCCAGCGCGGCCCGCGGTCGCAGCGGCTCGAGCGGCTCGGCGAACAGCGCCTTCGTGTCGGCTGTCTCGACGCCGGCGCTGCGCAGCCGGTCAGTGATCGCCGCCAGGACGGCGTCGGCCTCCGGCACCGCCCCGACCACCGCCACCACCGCCCGATCGCCCGGCACGACATGCGCCTCGAGCGGCGGTCCGTCCGCCGGCGCCGTGACCGCCGCCCGCACCATCTCACGGGCGGCCGGACCCGACACCCCGTCCGGGCCGGCGCACTCCACCACTTCGGTGCCCGACTCGGGCTCGAACAGGAGTGGCGCGTCGTGGCCGGACCAAATCTCGATGGGGTTCACGGTGGCGAAACCTGTGGTGGACAGCGGGAGGAACCGCAATCGTACGGCACACCCTGCCCGAACGGCAGCCTCCCGCCGCGATGCCGCGGCCGGATGCCCATCCAGCTTCACCCGCCCGCACATCCGGACCCTTCGGTGCGACCGCTCACCGCGGAGCCACCGGACCGCCGACACTTTTCTCTGGCTGGCAACGTCCGCAGCCTCTACCCCGAGGAGTCCTCCGGTGATCCATCTCCGCTTCGCTTTCGCCGCGTTCATCATCGCCGCGTGCGGCGCGCTCCCCGCGCTTCGGGAGTCGCATGCCCAGGAGACGACCATCGTGATGGATGACGCGGGGCCGGCCGCGGGCGATTGCAACTGCCGCAGCCAGCAGGTGCCGCCTTGGCATGGCAACGTCAACGGCATGAGCTGCCCGCCGATGCACCATGGGAACCGGATCTTCCAGGCCAATCCGTGCGGGCAGCTCGGCATGCTCTGCCCGTGGAATCGCTGCGGCGCCCAGTTGCCCCCGTGCTTTCCGCGGCTGCACGGGCTGTGCGCCGATGGCCAGATGCCCACTCCGCGTCCGATCGCGATCCCGCGGTGCCACCAGTGCGGCGCGATGATCGAGGGTGGTTTCTAGGTCGATGCCCAGAGGCTCGTGACGGCGAGCACGATCGCGGTGATCACGACGGTGCCGATCACGTCGAGAATCACCCCTGCTGCCATCATCGCCCGCAGCGGGATCCGGCCCGAGCCGTAGACGATCGCATTGCAGGGTGAGCTGACGGGCATCATGAAGCCGAGGCTGGCCGCGAACGTGGCCGCCAGCGCCGCCGCAGCCGGCTCGGCCCCCGCAGCCTGCCCCAGCGCGATCACGATCGGCACCACCATCGTGGCGCTGGCCACGTTGCTCGTGAACTCGCTCGTCACCACCGCGACGACGGCAGCCACCGCCACCAGCACGGTGCCCGCCCAGGGGCCGTGCGGAATCCAGGCGGTGATCCCCCGGCCCGCGGCCGCGGCCAGGCCTGTCGAGAAGCAGAGCTCGCCCAAGGCGAGCCCCCCGCCGTAGAGCAGCACGATGTCCCAGTCGATCCGAGCCTCACTCCACACCACGGCCCGCGATCGGTGGCCATCCGGCCGCCGGTCACCCGGCAACAGAAACAGGAGAATCGCCCCGATAAGCGCCGCCACCCCCTCGGGCAGCCGAGTTCGGAGCCATTCGCTCACCGGATGATCGGGCCCGACGGCGACGAGCACGAGCCCCGGCACCACCCACAGCACGACCGTGATCGTGAACGCCAGTGCTGTCGATCGCTGCCCGGTCGTCCACGCCCCGAGCCGGCTCCGCTCCGTCCGCACGAAGTCCGTCACGCCATCGAGCCGCTCCACGCCGGCCGGAAACAACCGGGTGAGCACGGCGACGAGGATCGCTCCCAGGATCGCCACCGTGGGCAGACTGACGGCGCACCAGCCGGGAAACGACACGGCGATCCCGAGTTGATCACGAATGAATCCCAAACCGATCAGGTTCGTGGGCGTGCCGATCGGCGTGGCGAGACCACCGATCGACGCCGCGAACGCGATGCACAGAAACAGCCCCGTCGCGAAGCCGGACGCCGGTCGCCGCTCCTCTCCAGCCGCCTCCTCGACCGCCGCCAAAATCCCCGACACGATCGCCAGCATCATCGCCGCCGTGACCGTATTGGAAATGAACGCGCTGATGACCATCGACACGATCGCCACCGCGGCCAGAATCCGCACGGGCCGCTCCCCCACCCAGGGCACCGCGAGCACGGCGAATGCGAGCCGCCGGTCGAGCCGATGCAGCCGGATCGCCTCCGCCAAGAGAAACGACCCGATAAACAGAAAAATCAGCGGATCGGCGAACGGCCGAAACACCTCCTTCGCCGGCGCCACGCCACACACCACGCAGGCCACCGCCCCGAGCAGCGCGGTCACTGCCAGCGGCAGCGCCTCGGTGAACCAGAGCACGACGACGACCCCGACGATCACCGCCAGCCGCTGCGCTTCAGGGGTCAGGTCCATGACGGCGAGTGTACCGGCCGGGTGGCGCGCTGGCTTGGGCAACGAGTCAGGGCCGCATTGGTTCGGCCGGCGTCGCCCCGGTTGCGGAAGACGGAGGACTTTACCGTATTGGTTCGGCCGGCGGTGACGTGCTCGCCGCCGGCGGATCGTGCGAGTTCACTTCTCGTTCGGGATAGGTGGCTTGTTGGTCCGCACGATTCACCGGACGGCTGCGCGGCGTCCCCGACCGACCTCCTCACGATCTGGAGTCGAGGTTCCACCGCTTCCATCTGCCACACGAGGAATGCGCGACTCGATACTCGATCGTGAGGAGGACGGTCGGTGGGACCGGAGGAGGAGCGCAGGGATATCCGTAGCTATGTGCGTTCCACCGGGTACACGGGTGGCGGGAGGAATCCCGAGGCGACGACGGAGCGTCTTACCGCCGGCCGAACCAATACGGGCTTGCTTATCTGCCACCCGCATTACCGCCGGCCGAACCTATGCGGTTCCGTGTCACTCGCCTTCCTACCGACACGCCCGCGGACGCCATGAGTGGCGCCCGCGGGCTGGTGTTCAGTAGGTCTTCCCAAGGGCTGCCTGGGCGGCGGCGAGGCGGGCGACTGGCAGGCGGAACGGCGAGCAGCTCACGTAGTCGAGACCCACGTGGTGGCAGAACACCACCGAGTGGGGATCGCCGCCGTGTTCGCCGCAGATGCCGAGCTTGATGTCCTTGCGGGTCTTTCGCCCCTTCTCGACCGCGACCTCCATCAGCTGGCCCACGCCCGAGACGTCGATCGAGGCGAACGGGTTCGCCTTGAAGATGCCGGCATCGGTGTAGGTCTGTAGGAACGAGCCCATGTCGTCGCGGCTCATGCCGAGGCAGGTCTGGGTGAGGTCATTGGTGCCGAACGAGAAGAACTCGGCCGTCTCGGCGATCTCGTCGGCCGTGAGGGCGCCGCGCGGGATCTCGATCATCGTGCCGACGAGATACTTGATCTTCTGGCCGGTCTCCTTCTGCACCTTCTCGGCGACGGCGTGCACGATCTCCACCTGGTTGTCGAGCTCCTTCTTGAAGCCGACGAGCGGGATCATGATCTCCGGCTTCACCTTGATGCCGGCCTTCTGCACCTTGGCGGCGGCCTCGAACACGGCCCGGGCCTGCATCTCCGAGATTTCGGGATAGCTGATGCCGAGGCGGCAGCCGCGGTGGCCGAGCATCGGATTGAACTCGTGCAGGGCGTGCACGCGGGCCTTCACCGTCTCGACGGGCAGCTTGAGCTTCTTGGCGAGGTCGGCCTGGGCCTTCTCGTCGTGCGGCACGAATTCGTGCAGCGGCGGATCGAGGAAGCGGATCGTGGCCGGACGGCCGTCGAGAGCCTTGAAGATGCCCTCGAAGTCTTCCCGCTGGTAGGGAAGGAGCTTGGCGAGGGCCTCGCGGCGGGCCTCTTCGTTCTCGGCGAGAATCATCTCCCGCATCGCGTCGATGCGGTCGCCCTCGAAGAACATGTGCTCAGTGCGCGTGAGGCCGATGCCCTCCGCGCCGAAGGCGATGGCGTGACGCACCTGCTCGGGCGTGTCGGCGTTGGTTCGCAGGCCTAGCTTCCGGTGCTTGTCGGCGAGCTTCATGATGAAGTCGTAGTACTGGAAGACCTCCGAGTCGGCCGGCTTCATCGTCTTGGCGATGAGCACCTGCTTCAGCTCGCTGTCGGCCGTCTTGATGCCACCGGCGAACACCTCGCCCGTCGAGCCGTTGATGGAGATCGCATCGCCTTCCTTCAGCGTCTGGCCGGCACACTTCAGCGTGCCCTTCGCGTAGTCGATCTGGATCGCACCGGCGCCGGCCACGCACACCTTGCCCATCTGCCGGGCCACGAGGGCCGCATGGCTCGACACACCGCCGCGGCTCGTGAGGATGCCCTCGGCGGCGATCATGCCGCGAAGATCCTCAGGCGACGTCTCGACACGGGCAAGCACCACCTTCACGCCCTTGTTCGCCAATTCTTCGGCCTTGACGGCCGTGAACACGAGCTGGCCGGTAGCGGCACCGGGGCCGGCGGGCAGGCCCGTCGTCAAAACCCGGCCGGCCTTCTTGGCCGCCTCGTAGTCGGCCCGATCGAAGATCGGGGCCAGGAGCTGCGAGAGGGCGTCGGGGTCGGCCGACTGGATCGCGTGCTCCGGCGACATGAGCTTCTGCTTCACCATGTCGTGGGCGATCTTCACGTAGGCCAGGGCCGTCCGCTTCCCATGCCGCGTCTGCAGCATGTAGAGCTTCTTCTTCTCGACCGTGAACTCGAAGTCCTGCACATCGCCGAACTTCTTTTCAAGCGTCTGGCGAACCTTCTCCAGCTCCTTGTAGGTGCTGGCGAACATCGCCTCATGCTTCATCTCGGCGACGGGCTTGGGCGTCCGCACGCCGGCAACGACGTCCTCACCCTGGGCGTTGACGAGGTACTCGCCGTAGAAAACGTCCTCACCTGTGGCGGGGTCGCGGGTGAAGGCCACGCCGGTGGCGCAGTCGTCGCCCATGTTGCCGAACACCATGCTCTGCACGTTGACGGCCGTGCCCCACTCATCGGGGATCTTGTACTTGCGGCGATAGATGATCGCCCGCTCGTTCATCCAGCTGCCGAACACTGCGCCCACGGCGCCCATCAGCTGCTCGAAGGGATCCTGCGGAAAGCCCTTGCCGGTCCGCTCCTTGATCAGCTTGAGGTACCGCTTGATGAGCTCGCGGAGGTGCTCCTCGCCGAGGTCGGTGTCGTCGTGGATGCCGAGCTGGTGCTTCAGCCCCTCCATCGTCTCCTCGAAGGGGTCGTGCTCGTTCTCGTGCCGCTTCTGCACGCCCATCACCACGTCGCCGTACATCTGGATGAAGCGGCGGTAGGAGTCGTAGGCGAACCGCGGATTGCCGGTGGCTGCGGCCAGCCCCTTCACGGTTTCGTCGTTGAGGCCGAGGTTCAGGATCGTGTCCATCATGCCCGGCATGCTGTCACGGGCACCGGACCGGACGCTCACGAGCAACGCGTTCTTCGGATCGCCGAACTTCTTGCCCGTCTCCTTCTCCATGAGCTTCATGGCAGAGGCGACTTCGTCCTCGAGGCCCTTCGGAAACTTCTTGTGGTTCTTGTAGTAGTCGATGCAGACCTGCGTGGTGATCGTGAAGCCGGGGGGCACCGGCAGCCCGATCTTCGTCATCTGGGCCAGGTTGGCCCCCTTGCCGCCCAGCAACGCCTTCATCGTGCCGTCGCCATCGCACTTCTTGGCCCCGAAGTAGTAGATCATCCGCCCCGCCTTGCCCCCGGCACCTCCCGACTTCGAGGCGGCTTTGCTGGCGGCGGACTTCGTGCGGGTCGTGGTGGCCATGTGCGGGACGATGCCTTTCGGAAAGGGAACGGGGAGGACCGCTTTTTCTGCGGGAAACCAGCCAGAATCTACGTTCGGGGCCGGAGGGCGTCAACGACGCCGAGCGGGAGGTTCTGCGGCACGAAATACCCGAAAAACTGACGCCGACGCAGCCCGCCCATTCTGGTACACCCTCCGGCACTGATCCGCAGGGGTCGGCACTTCCCCCCGACCTTCGGCTCGCCCCACCCTCGAGGTGCTCCCCCATGCCTCTGGCTCTGCAGATCGTCGCCTGGTTCGTCGCGCTCTCGATCGTGATGTCGATCGTCGAGCATCAGGTGCATGCCCGCATGATGCACAAGCGGCCGAGGCTCTCCTTTCTCAAAAATCTGCGGGCCAGGCAGCGGATGTTCACGAGCCATGCAATCGAGCATCACCGGCAATACCTGAAGGACTTCCACGACGAACCCGTGCCTCACGGCGAAGACCGGGGGATCCGTCTCAACGTCTGGGAAGGCCTCGTGGAATCGCTCCCGATCGCGTTCCTGCTCGCCTTGTTCTCGACCGTCGGCGCCCTGATGTTTCCCTTGGTGGTCTGCCTCCATCACCTGACCTGGAACCTCGTGCACCTCGAGATGCACAAGCCGGAGGGCACCTTCTTCGCGAAGTGGCCCCTCTACCGAAAGCTCGCCCAGCACCACTTCCTCCATCACCGCCATCCTGACAAGAACTTCAACGTGTTCCTGCTCGTCGGCGACTGGCTCTTCGGCACGATGGTGACGCCGACCGAAGCCGAGCTCGCCGACATGAAGGCCCAGGGCATCGCCTGACGCGGGACACGCTGCCTTATCGTGGGCGGGTACGCGCCGGCTCGGGGGCGGTACAAGTCTCGTCGCGGGGACCTCGAAGACTCGGTCCAATGCTCCTCGAGCTTGCACCGACCCCCTTCGCCTCCCCGCCGTGATTCTTCACGCCCCCAAGACTCGTGAGGGGCTGCCCAGGCCCCGGGAGCCGGCGTATGCCGCCGAGCGCAGCCAGGATGGCGGAGCGAAGGCGGCATCCGAGCGAGCGAAGAACAGGATGTTCGGAGCGAGCGTCCGGCGACGGGGCATGGGCAGCCCCGAACCCACGCCACAGGAGGTCGCCCCGTCATTCGTGCTTGCCGAACCACTCTTCGATGAATCGCCCGAGGCTGCCGTCTTCCCGCATCCGCAGGATCGCCGTGTTGAGCGGCTCGCGGAGCGGGCTGCCCGGGGGCAGGCCGAGGCCGTAGTCGAACGACTCGAACACCGGCCCCACGAGGCGGAGTGAATTACGGCTCGCCTGCGACACGAGAAACATCAGTTGCTGGTTCTCCGAGACGACGGCCTCCACCATGCCCAGCGCAAGCGCGTCGAGTGCGGCATTGATCGAGGGAAACTCTTGGGGGATGGCTCCGCGTTGCCGTACGACCGGCCCGGTCACGGCCGCAGCCTGTACGCCGACGACCCGGCCGGCGAGGTCCCGCGGGCCGTGGATCGTGCCCGTCACGCGGTCGGCCGTCATCGTCGCGGTGAGCACGCTCGTGAAGGCGGCGATGAGGCTGATGCCCCCGACCATCCAGGCAAAGGCGATGCTCCGGCCGAGCACGCTATCGACGTGCTTGTCATCGCAGCCGCCGGTCATGATCGTGGACATGATCCACCAGAGCGCCTCTCCGACGCCCCACGGATAGGCCGTGGGGAACGAGTGGTCGTTGCGGCCGCGCTCGAACCACCACAGGAGGTGCCCCGAGATTAGGGCGAGAGCAACCACGATGCCCACGAGTTCCAGGAGTTGCCACGAAAGCATCGACCGCACGGCGGCCAGAAAGCCCGTCTCGTTCCGTTGGCGGACGGCGACCCGCAATCCGGAGTGGAAGATCGAGTGGGTGAGATCAATCACCCGCTCCCGGTCCTCGGTGATCGCGATCGGCCCGAGCGCCACGTCGGCCTTGCCGGAGGTGGCCAGGTCGATCAGCGCAGGGAACGCATCCACCCGAACGAATTCGGTCTCCACGCCCAGCCGGCCTGCCAGGTTTTCCCAGACGTCGATCATCACCCCGACGGGCCGATCGCCGGTCCAGTCCACGGCGGAAGCAATCGGCATCACGCCCACCCGTAGACGTGGCACCTCCGCTGGGCCCGCGGCGGCCGCCGGCTCCGGGGCGACCCGTGCCGGCTCGTCAGCCCGTGCGGCCGCGGCAGCCACGAGAAGTCCCAAGATCCAGGCCGCTCTCCATGCGTGTCGGCGCATCTGTCTTTGCATCATCGTTCGTCGCTCCGTGCCTGCCCTGTATCGCGTGCTGCGCGCGTGCCCGCGGCAAGCAGCGCGATGCCGCATGCCGTGCTGATCACCGCTGCCATGACCGCCCAGAGCGGAATGGCCGTCACGCCATCGCTCCCGCCTGCCGACTTAACCGCGCTCGCCAGGGCCATGCGGCCGCCGGCGAGCATGACGAGCACGAGCGGCAGGCTATTGTGCACAAGATGGCAGACGATCGCCGGCAGGATGCTGTGCGTGGCCATCGTCATTGCACCGAGCGCGAGACCGAGAGCGAACGTCTGCGGCATCCGCTCGGGCAGCAGGTGAAACACGGCGAAGCAGGCCGCCTGTGCCACCACAGCGGCAGTCAATCGCCGGAGCGAACGACCTCCGCCCGTGAACGCGGCCAGCACCCAGCCGCGAAACAAGAACTCCTCGCACACCGCGGGCACGAGAGCCATGAGGCACCATGCCAGCCAGGGCGGCTGCTGCAGCATGAGGTCGAGAAGCCGGCGGTTGAGGTCCTCGGCCTCGATTGACAGGCTCGTGCCCCTCACGGCCAGGAGAGCCGCGGCGCCGAGGCCGAACATGCCGGCCCCCACGAGCGCCGCGCCGCCCACCGACGTCACGAGGCGGCCGACGGGTGCGCCGACGCCGAGCGGCAGCCCCCACGGCCAG
Organism: Pirellulales bacterium; assembly: GCA_049695995.1. Classification (GTDB taxonomy): domain Bacteria; phylum Planctomycetota; class Planctomycetia; order Pirellulales; family UBA1268; genus QWPN01. Next base: position 26,250 of record JBAVTF010000061.1, read on the forward strand.
CGGAGCGAAAACGTCCGGACGAGGTTCACCCGCTGCCACCAGACCGCCAGCGCGAGCGGCCCCAGCACCGTGAGCACCTGCTGCAGCGGGATCGCCAGGGCAAGGTCGTCGGGCGTGAGACCCTGCGCATACCAGAGCGCGGCCAGGCCGCCGATGAGTGGCACGACGCCTTCGACCACCGTGGGTCGGTCCCGGCGACCAGGTCGGGCCAGCCCCGACGCAGCCACGTCGGGGCCGCGGAAGAGAATGTCTTCGTCGGTGAGCATCAGCGACGTGAGCGCGAGCAGCAGGCCGGTGAGCAGGCATGACGACACGAGCGTGACCGCGAGGCCCGTCAGCACCGTGAGCAGTGAACCTGCTGCCCCTTCGCCGAGATCGAAGGCGGCGCGGCCGACGAGCACCTGCCCGGCGAACGGCACCGCGGCGATCGGACTCGCGGCCCGCATGCCGGGCAGCAGCGCCGTCCCGGCCAAGGCGCTCACCAGCAGGATCACCGGAGTGAGCGTGTTCTGCGCCTCCTTGCCGCTCTTGGCCGCGGTGGTGACGGCGAGGCACGTCGCAGCTGAGAGCGCCGCCAATCCCACGAACGCGAGCACGCTCACGGCGATCGGCAGGCCGCCGGCCGGGAGGCCCAGGCTCAGGCCCTGTGGGAGGAACCGGCCCGCCACGGCGCCGGTCGCGCAGATGGAGAGCACGTTGACCACCAGCGTGGCCACCGTGACGGCAAACACCGCGAGAAACTTGCCGAACACGATGTCGCGGGAGGCGCACGGGGCGATCAGCAGTGTCTCGATCGTGCCCCGCTCCTTCTCGCCGGCGATCGCGTCGATGGCGGGATAGAACGCGCCAGTGAGCGTCAGCACTGCCAGGAGCACCAACACGCCGCCGGCTACCACCGGCGCGATCGGCTTCGGGGGCGCGGCTGCGGCCCCTGCCTTCTCCTCGGCGTAGGCCAACGCGACCGGTTCGAGCAGGTCGGCAGGCAGCCCGGCAGCCTCGAGCCGCCGCCCGCGGGCGTCGGCAGCGACGCCCTTCATCACGGCCTCAAACTGCTCCCGCGCCCGCCGCGCGAGCGGTCGCTTCGTACTCCACCGCACCGGGACCACCACGGTACCTTTGCCGTCGAGGTCGGCGACGATGCCCGGCCGCGTCTCCACCCAGAGGTCGGCCTCACCCACATCCACCCGTCGCCGGGCTTCGTCGGGCATGACGACGTCCATCCGCAGCGCTGACGGCCAACCCTGCCGCGCCGCACCGGTCGTCGCCCTATCGACTGCGAGAACTCGCTGTGCGAAAGGACCGGCTTCGCGCCCCGAGGCGACCACCACGACCGGCGTCGGAGCCCGCTCGGCCTCGATTTCGACTGCCGCCGTTCGCACGCCGAGTGCCGTCGAGAGCGCCAGGATCGGATAGGTGGCCACCGGCAGGAGCAGCGTGATGAAAAGCGTGCGGCGGTCGCGGACAAACTCGACGAGATCACGGCGCGCGATCGCACGCGCCGCTCGCAGGCCGCTGCGCCATCCGCTGCGTGCGGCATTCATGAGGCGGCCCCCGTGGCAGTCGCGTCGATCGCGGCAAAGAAGGCAGCCTCCAGCGTTGCCTGGCCGCCGCTTGGCGCCGCCGCGACGAGGTCCGCGCGGGTGCCCGCGGTCACCACGCGACCACCGTGGATCACGACGAACCGGTCGCAGCGGTACTCGATCTCATGGAGCCGGTGGGTGGAAAGCAGGATCGCATGTCCTTCCGCCCGCAGGTCGACGAGCAGCGCGAGCAGGTCGCGAGAGCCGAGCACGTCGAGCGCGCTGGTGGGCTCATCGAGCACGAGCGCCGGCGGATCGTGCACGAGCGCCCGCCCCACCGATACCCGCTGCCGCTGACCGGATGACAGCCGGCCCGCGGGTCGATCCGCGCACGATCGCAGGCCGAGCACGTCAAGCAGCCGCTCGACCCGCGCCGCACGGGACGCTGGGTCGAGGCCATGCAGCCGGCCGAACGAGTCAAACACCTCGCGGGGCGTGAGTCGGTCCGGCACGCCCGTGGTCGCCGACACGTAGCCGAGCAGCCGCCGCACGCCGACGGGATCCTCGCGCACATCCCGGCCGCCCACGAACGCGGTGCCCGACGTCGGCTTGAGCAGCGTCGCGAGCACCCGCAGCGTGGTGGTCTTGCCGGCACCATTCGCGCCGAGCAGGCCTACCATCTCACCGGCAGCGACGGCGAACGACACGCCATCGACCGCCTTCACTATGCCGCCGTCACTCGCCCGGTAGTGCTTTACGAGATCGACGACTTCGATCACAGGCCTGCTCCCGGCGGTTGGTGGCCCGGGCCGGGGTCACTGCTCCATGACCTCGGCTTCCTTCGCCTTGGCGAGGTCGCCGACCTTCGTCTCATACTTCTTCGTCAGTTCCTGCACCTCTTCCTTGCACGAGTCGCAATCGTCCTCGGTGAGCGAGCCGTCTCCCTTCTCGGTGTCGGCCGCCTTGTTGGCGTCGCGGCGGACGTTGCGGATCGCCACGCGGGCCTCCTCGGCCAGTTCCTTGATCCGGGCCGACATCTTGCGGCGCACATCGGTCGAGAGAGCGGGGATCGTGATCCGGATCACGCGGCCGTCGCTCTGCGGATTGAAGCCCAGGTCGCTGGCCTGGATTGCCTTCTCGATGTCCTTAATCGTGCCCGGGTCGAACGGCCGCACGACGATCTGGTTGGGCTCGGGCGCCCCCACGCTGGCGAGCGCCTTGATCGGCGTGGGAGAGCCATAGACTTCCACCCGCAGCGAATCGACGAGGCCGGGATTCGCACGGCCCGTACGGATGCCCGTGAGCTGGTGCCGAAAGACGTCGGCCGCCTTCTCCATCCGCTCCTCGGCATCCAGCAATATGTCGTCGACGGGCATCTCGGCCGCTCCTGGGGTGACTCATCTCCCGTGGCCGCGGCCGCGCGAGACCAGGGATTGTGGCACGGGTCCTGCACGCCGGGCAAGCAGGCGGTGGGTTGCCTGCCGGTCAGGCCCCGGCAGCGACGGTGTCGGGGCCACCGATCAGCGTGCCGATCCGCTCGCCCGTCACCGCGCGCTCGATGTTGCCGTCGCGACGGTAGTTGAAGACGAGGATCGGCATCCGGTGCTCCATGCACTGCGAAATGGCCGTCGCGTCCATCACCCGCAGGTTTTGTTCGCGGACCTGCTGGTAGGAGAGCTCGCGATAGAGCACGGCGTGCGGGTTTTTTTCCGGATCGTCGGAATAGACGCCATCGACACGGGTGGCCTTCATCAGAATGTCGGCACCGAGCTCGAGCGCCCGCTGGGCCGCGGCCGTGTCGGTGGTGACGAATGGGCTGCCGGTGCCCGCCGCGAGGATCACGATCCGCCCCTTCTCCAGGTGCCGCCGCGCCCGCCGGCGGATGTAGGGCTCGGCCACGCCGTCCATGCGGATGGCCGTCATGAGCCGCGTCTGGGCGCCGAGGCTCTCGAGGGCGTCCTGGAGCGCCAGGCCGTTGATCACCGTAGCCAGCATGCCCATGTAGTGGGCCGTGGCCTCCTGGATCGCGGCGTTGCCGGCCGTAAACGAGCCACCGCGGAGAATGTTGCCGCCGCCGATCACGACGGCCAGCTCCGTGCCGCGGGCCACCGCCTGCACCGTCTGCCGGGCGATGTGGACCACCTCGTCCATCGAGATGCCCCGCTCACCCTGCCGGGCAAAGCTCTCGCCCGAGAGCTTGAGGAGCACGCGCCGATAGGAAACCGGGTTCATCGCTGCCTGTTTCATCCACAACTCGAGCCAATCACCGCCGGCGATCGCGGGTCGCGAACATTCAGCGGCCGAAGGTCCGCTGCAACGGGCGGTGCTGACGCCGCATCGGACCGGCTATCCACCCAATTTCCAATTCTCGACCGACTTGACCTCGAGGCCGGCCGACTTCGCCAGTTGGCCCACGGTCTGCTTGTCGTCCTTCACGAACGGCTGCTCGAGCAGCACGCACTGGCTGAAGAAGTTCCGCAGCCGGCCCTCGATCATCTTGGCGATGATGTTCTCCGGCTTGCCCTCCTTGCGGGCGGCCTCGGACAGGATCTCCCGCTCCTTCTCGACGACAGCCGGGTCGAGGTCTTCCTTGCGAACCGCCTGCGGGGCGAGCGCCACGACGTGCATGGCGATGTCCTTGGCCACCTCGGCTGCGTTGGCGGCCGACGTGTTGCCGCTGACCTCCACGATCGCGGCCTTGGAGCCGTCGTGGTGGGCGTAGCCGCCGCACGGGGCGTCGATCCGCTTGATTCGTGACAGTTCGAACACCTCCCGCATCCGATTGAAGAGGTCGTCCTTCAGTTCGGCGAGCGTCTTGCCGGGGTGGGCCTGGCTCTTCTGGGCCATCAGGTCGGCGGGGGTGGCCGCTCCAGGCCCCAGGGCCAGGGTCTTGGCGATGTCGTTGCAGAGATCCTTGAAGTCGGGGCTGCCCGCCACCGGCGGGCTCTCGCACTTGAACTCGATGATCGTGCCCACGCCCTTCGCCGGATCCGTGTAGACCGCGAGGCGGCCGCAGGAGGTCTCACGGTCGGCCCGCATCGACTGGGTCTTGATGCCCTGTTTCCGCAGCCACTCGACGGCCTGCTCCGTGTTACCACCACACTCCTGGAGCGCCTTCTTGCACTCCATCATCGGCAGTCCGGTCTTCTCGCGGAGGGCCATCACGGCCCCGGCAGTGATCTCAGCCATCGGTCAATCTCCTGGGAACAGTATGTAGAGGGGCATGGTAGACGTGCATGCGGAGAACGTGAATGCAGCAGTGCCGCAGAGGCTGGTGGCACCCAGCCATCCACGGACAAACTCCAGCCTGCGAACGACGGTCCGCCTCCGGAAACCGGCAGACAGGGCTCAGGTCGCGGGCTTCGGCACCGACCGCTTGGCAACCATCGGGCGGGCCTTCGGCTTCGGCTTGGCCTCGGCATCGCTTCCTTCCGCGGCAGCCTGACCCTCGGCGGCCGTCGAGGCCTTGCCCTCGGCGATCGCATCGGCGAGCCGCGCGGCCACCAGTTCGATCGAGCGGATCGAGTCGTCGTTACCGGGGATCGGCAGGTCGACGACATCGGGATCGCAGTCGGTGTCGATCAGGGCGACCGTCGTGATGCCCATCTTGCGGGCCTCGTTGATCGCGTTCTTCTCCTTCTTGGGGTCGAACACGACGAGGCACTCGGGCAGCCGCGACAGCGTGCGGATGCCGCCGAGATTGCGGAGCATCTTGCGATGCTCGCGCCGCAGCGACGACTGCATCTTCTTGGAATAGGTCGAGAAGGCGTCCGACGGCAGCAGCGCCTCGAGTTCTTCCAGGCGGGCAAGACGGTTGCGGATCGTGCGGAAGTTGGTCAGCGTGCCCCCGAGCCAGCGCTCGTTCACGTAGGGCATGCCGCAGCGGGCAGCCTCGCGGGCCACCGCTTCGGCTCCCTGCCGCTTCGTGCCGACGAAGAGCACGATGCTGCCGGTCGAGGCGACCTGCTTCAGGTACTTCTTGGCCCGCAGGAGGCCGCGGATCGTCTCACGGACGTCGATGATGTGGATGAGGTTGCGGCGGCCGTGAATGTAGGGCCGCATCTTCGGGTTCCAGCGGCTGGCACGATGGCCGTAGTGAACACCCGCTTCGATCAATTCCTGGGCCAGGACGTTCGACACGCAAACACACTCTTCGGAGGGAGGGGAGGGAAAACCCGGGCTGGGGCTGCGAAACTTTGACACTATCGGCTTTTTTCGGGCCGTGTCAACGCGGCCCCGCCACCCCCGGAAATGCCGCCCGCGGGGCGGTGAGACTGGATTTTTCCGGGGGGATGCTAGACTCGCCGGGCTCCCGACTCATCCGCCCTCTTGTCCGGCCTCACAGCCGCCGTTTCGCAGACATGCGCCACGTCCTCTCGGCTACGGTCCAAAACGTCCCGGGAGTGCTCGCCCACGTCTCGGGCATGCTCGCCTCCCGCGGCTACAACATCGACAGCCTCGCCGTGGGCGAGACCGAAGACCCACGTTTTTCCCGAATGACCTTCGTGCTCCGGGGCGACGATCGGGTGCTCGACCAGGTTCGCCGCCAGCTCGAGAAGATCGTCACTGTCGTCCGCGTCGACGACATCAGCTCCCGCAACTACGTGGAGCGCGACCTGATGCTCCTCAAGGTTGCGGCTCCGGCCGGCGCTGCCCGCACAGAGGTCAAGGAGCTCGCGGAGATCTTCCGTGGCCGGATCGTCGACGTGGCCGGCGACAGCGTGATCGTGGAGATCTCGGGCACGGAGAAGAAACTCGAGGGCTTCATCGAGCTCATGCGGCCGCGGGGCATCCTCGAACTCGTCCGCACCGGCCGGATCGCCATGGTGCGGGGCAGCATGCCGACCCGCGAGCTCACCGAGGCCGCCGACGGCGGCCGCCCGGCCGACGCCGACGCCACCGACTCACTCGCCTGACACACATCCCCTACCACGCCAGGAGCATCCCGTGCCCGCGACGATTTATTACGACGCCGACGCCGACCTCGCCGCCCTCAAGGGCAAGACCATTGCCATCATCGGCTACGGCTCCCAGGGGCACGCCCAGGCCCAAAACCTGCGTGACAGCGGCCTCACCGTCGTGGTGGCCCAACGTCCGGGCGGCCCCAACTATGAACTGGCGAAGAGCCACGGCTTCTCGCCGATGTCGGTCGAAGATGCCGTCAAGCAGGCCGACGTGATCAACATCCTGCTGCCCGACGAGCTGGCGGCCGACGTCTACCGTGCGGCGATCAAGCCGAATCTCAAGAAGGGCGCCGTGCTGATGGCCAGCCACGGCTTCAACTTCCACTTCGGCCAGATCGAGCCGCCGGCCGGCCACGACATCTTGCTCGTGGCGCCCAAGGGCCCCGGCCACCTTGTCCGCAGCGAATACGTGAAGGGGGGCGGCGTGCCCTGCCTGATCGCCCTCGGCCCGAACGCCTCGGCCGAGACGAAGAAGATCGGCCTGGCCTATGCCAAGGGCATCGGCGGCACCCGCGGCGGTGTCATCGAGACGACGATCGCCGAGGAGACCGAGACCGATCTCTTTGGTGAGCAGGCCGTGCTCTGCGGCGGCGTCTCGGAACTGATCAAGGCGGGCTTCGACACGCTCGTCGAGGCCGGCTATCAGCCCGAGATGGCCTACTTCGAGTGCCTCCACGAGATGAAGCTGATCGTCGACCTGCTCTACCAGGGCGGCCTGGAGTACATGCGGTACAGCGTGTCGAACACCGCCGAATACGGCGACTACACCCGCGGCAAGCGGATCATCAACGACGAGACGCGTGCGGAGATGAAGAAGATCCTCGAGGAGATCCGCTCCGGCGAATTTGCACGCGACTGGATCCTGGAAAACCGGGCCGGCGCCGCGATGTTCAAGAGCACCCGCCGCCGCGAGCGAGAGCACCAGCTCACGCACACCGGCCGCCAGCTCCGCAAGATGATGAAGTGGATCGAGAGCAAGGAAGTCTGATCCGACGAGCCTGAGCGAGGGAGTGTGATGACGCCCGAGGAATACCAGGCCCGCAGCCTCTACGAGCAGCTCCAGCCGGGCGACCGGGTGGAGGTGGCGCACGGCGTGACCGTGGGCTCGAGCGCGAAGTGGAGCACCACGACCGTGGGCAAGGTGCTGCGGACGGAGCGGCGGCGGCATGGCCTCCACTTCCGCCGTAACGCCGACGACAAGGTTTACAGCGACGTGCTGATCCTCGCCCGCGACGACGGCGAACTCACCACGGTGACGATCGACGAGTTCACGCGGCTCCGCCGGCTGTAACGGCGGCCGCAGCATCCGCGTGCACCGGAGCCCCCGCCCTCGCGGTTCGTTGTGCGGAAACCGCGGCAGGCTTATACTGATCCTGTCGGCTCGTAGCAGATTTTGTACCTCGTACAGACAGGGGCTCGGGCATGAAGGCTGCACTCGCGGTGTTGCGTTCCTTCCTGGCGATCGCGTCGATCGCCGTCGTGGGGTTGCTTCCCCCGGCCGCCCACGGCCAAACAAAGAAGGAAGAGGCCGAATACCTGGCCGCCCCCGCGGCCGACCAGATCGGCGCCGAGTTTCTCGCGCCGGCCGTGCGGCAGGCGGTGGCCAACGGCGTCGCCACGCTCGTGGCCCGGATGACGGCCGAGGGCAACGATCTCGGCCTCGCCTTTCCCCCTTTGCAAACGGTCAAACTGATCGAGATGGTGGACGTGCCGGCCAAGCGGGTGGAGGTGGAGTATCCGGTGTGGGAGATGGTCGAGGTCGAGGTCGTCGAGCCGGTCATGGAGAGCGGCAAGCCAACCGGCCGGTTTGCGAAGGTCAAAAGGCGGGTGCCGGGCAAGAAGATCGGCACACGGATGGTCGAACAGCTCGTGCCCGACAAGGACGGCAGCGAGACGATGAAGTGGCCAAAGTATGAACCGGGCGGTCCTGCGGCATGGCCGTTGAACCTGCCCGGCCTCAACGGCATGGCGCTCTACGTGCTCGTGAAGGCCGGCCTCGGCAAGCACCCGGCGACGGTGAAGCACGCCGTCGCCCTTGCCGAACACGCCACCGAATACATCGGCCTGCCCGACGCCACGTTCGACGTTGCCTGGATGGCGGCCGGCTTCGCCTCGCTCGGGCCGAACTCGCCGCACGTCAAGGTCTCGCAACGGCTGATCGCAAAGCTCATCGACGGCCAAATTCGCGAAAAGGGCGAGCTCGAAGGCCTCTGGGGCCCGGTCTGCGTGAACTACGGCTACTACGGAAAGCTCTTCACGCTGGGGCAGACGGTGCGCCAGGAACTCGATGTGACCATCGCCAAGAAGCTCGAGACCGCGACGGGGGCGGATCAGGCCCGGCTCGTGGCGATGGGAAACGAGATGCAGGCGGTCGCCACAGCTTACGCGAAGACCCACCGCGATGTGTTTCGCGCCGGCACGCGGATGCTCCAGATTCAGTTGGCGTATCCCTTCGAGCAGGATGCCATCCTGCCCGGCCTCCCTTACAACGCCTACCAATGGGTCGTCTCCGACGTCGAGTCGACCGAGGCTGCGACGTTCGCACTCGCGGTGGCGAAACAAGCCGGCCTGCTGCCGAGGGAAACCGAACGGCTGGCCATCCGCAGTAAGAAGATCCATCCGCCAACGAAGACCGAGGCCGTGGTCAAGTCGGCGGCCAAACGGATGGCCGCCGCGATCGACGACGAAGGCGGCGCGACGGCGCTGGCGTTCGTGGCAGACAACACGGGCTTCGAGAAAACCGGGTTCCCGGCACCAAACTTCGCCACGCCCGACGCGATGCCGCCGATGTTCGGCTTCCAGACGGCCTGCACGGCCGTGGCGGCCCAGGAGACGCTTGAGTCGCTTGCGGCCATCGATTCCGCTGTCGACAAGCAGCTCGCGGAGCCGCGCAAGCGGGCCCGCGACCGCACGAAGCAGATTGCGTCACGCTGGTACAAGGAATCGGCCAATCCCGCCGCGGACGCCTGGAAGGGCATCTATGCACCCCTGCAGGTGTCGCATGCTGATCTCACGAAATCGGGCAAGCTCGCGGTACCGTCCCCATCCGACACCGCGGTCGAATCGCTGCCGTGGGGGCCGTCGGGCTGCCTCTATCGGATCGTGCCCGGGTTCCGCGGCCTGTTCGCCGGGAGCGAGCCCAAGGAGCATTTTGCAAGCGATCTGTTCCGCCAGATCGCCTATCGGCTCGTCGCGCTGCAGGATCAACACGGCCAGTGGTCAATCGCCGGCAATCAGCTGCTCTCGACGGCGAGCGAGTCGATCGTGATCGGCCGCGTCGCCAACTACTGGCATGCAGCGCTGAACCGCAATCCTCCGGTGAAGATCGGCGTGCCCGATCCGGTGAGCTACCAGTCGATGCTGCATCCGCACTGGCACGGCGGGTGGGCGACACATTATCCCTCGCACGTGGCCCTGCCCGACGCGGGGGTGTTTCCAACGCTCGCCAGCCTCCTGTTTCTCCTCGAGGCGACTGACCGCCCCGTGAGCCTCGACGGCATCGATATCCTGCCCCCGCCCCCCGCGGAGCCGCCGAAGGAGACCGACCCCGACAAGCCGCCGCCGCGGCTCACGCCCGTCGATGCGGTCCGCCGCGTGCCCCGGCCGAACCCGGCGCGGCAGGAACTCTTCGACGCGATCGTCGCCACTCGCTGGCCTCGCAAGGCGGCTCCGCCCGAGCCCGCCACGCCGGCCACGCCGGCCACCGACAAGCCGGAGCAGCAACCGGCTGCCGAGAAGGAGACGACGCCCAAGGAGGACGACGGCCTCGGCACGTTCGAAGACCTGCTGAAGCCCGCCGGCGACACAAAGTGATCCGCCGGCTGTAGGCCTGTTGCTCCGCAACGGGCTGTGCAGAAGCCCGTCACGGAGTGACGGGCCTACGGGTGCGTGACGGGCCTACGGTGAGTTACGCCACGCGGGCGATGATGCACTTGAGGTATTCGCCCTCGAGGCAACTGGCGCTGACCGGGTGATCAGGGGCCGCGCCGCGGCATTCGAGCAGCTGGATCGGCCGGCCCGACCGCTGGGCCACGCCGGCGAGCATCTGCAGGAAGTCGTCCCGCGGCACGGAGCCGGAACAGGAGCAGGTGACGAGGATGCCGCCCGGCTCGAGCAGATCGACGGCCACGCGGTTGATGCGGTGGTAAGCCCGCAGCGCGTCGTCGAGACTCGCGCGGCTGCGGGCGAACTTCGGTGGATCGAGGATCACCATCCCGAACCGCTCGCCCGCGGCGCTCAGGGCGTCGAGCTTCTCGAAGGCGTCGGATGTCTCGACCATCACGTTGGCCGCGCCGTTGAGATCCGCGTTGGCCTTCGCCAGTGCCGTCGCCTTCGCACTCGAATCGACTGCCAGCACACTGCGGGCACCGCCGGCCGCACAGGCCACGGCAAAGCCGCCGGAGTAGCAGAACATGTCGAGCACCCGCCGGCCCCGGGCATAGGCCGCCGCGGCCTGCCGGTTGTCGCGCTGGTCGAGGTAGTAGCCGGTCTTCTGCCCCTCGGCGAGATCGACGCCGAACCGCAGGCCCCGCTCCGCGACGAAGATCGGGCCGGCCGGGGGCGTGCCACGGATCACGCGGTCGGGTAGATGCAGGCCCTCGAGTTTCGCCAGACCGCGGTCGGCGCCACGCAAGAGAATGGCCCGCGGGGCCACGAGCGATTCGAGGATGTCGCAGATCATCTCCAGTCGCGGCACGAGCGCCGCGGCCGTCACCTGCACAGCCAGAGAGTCGCCGTAGCGATCCACGATCAGGCCGGAGAGGTCGTCGCCTTCGCTGTTCACGAGGCGGCAGCTGCCGGCACGATCGTCGAGGCCGAGCGCCCGCCGCAGGCCGACCGCGGCCTCCAGCCGTGTCCGCCAGAATGCCGCATCGAGCCGCGTGGCCGCATCGAAGGCATAGAGCCGTACGCGAATCCGGCTGGCGGGATTCCACAGGCCGCGGGCCACGAACGTGCCGTCGTGGGTCGTCAGATCGACCACGTTGCCTTCCGCGGCCGCGCCGTCGAGCCGGAGCACGGCCGAGTCGAGCACCCACGGATGCCGGCCGAAAAACGGCCGGGCCCGCTTGGGCTTGAGCACCACGGTCGCGGTCGGCAGTCCGGTGCCGGGATCACTGTCCGGCCCGTCAGGCATGCACGACCTGCTTGGTCGGGCCAGGGAGCACGTGTGGCGCGGGAAGGGCATCGCTGCCGGGGTCGACCTTCACCTTGCGGCGTCTCCCCTCGCGGTCGGCTTTCTTCCGTTCGATCCGCAGCACGCTCCAGCTGAACACGGCCCCGAGCGGGCCGGCCAGGAGTGCCGGGAGCAGGACGAGGTTGCCGACCAGCGCGATCGTCAGCATCGAGAGCATCATGTAGCCGAACCGCTGCGTCGGACCGAAGGGTGAGAGCGAGAAGACCGAGAGGCCGATCCCGATCACGCCCCAGCTCTGATACATCGCCCGGGCACAGCCCTTGTAGGCGAGCATCGTGGCCTGCCGGCGGTCGAGCCCCTCGGCAATGCCGCGGCGGAACCAGAGCATGAAGTGCACGACGTCGTCGACCGTCACGCCGAGCGCCACGCTCGGGGCCATCACGGTGCCGATGTCGATGAGCAGGTTGCCGGTGCCGAGCGACTTGAGGATCGAGTTGCCCCAGCCCATGCCGCCGAAGACCATGATCGCGGGGAACGCGGCCGGCAGCAGAAGCACGAGCCCGGCCGAAGCGGCCCGACAGAGCACGATCATCACCGCCACGATGATCGCGAAGTCCCAGATAAATCCGATCCGGAGTCCATCGAGCAGCGAGTGCTGGGCCTTGTAGACGAGCGGCACGAGGCCCGTGTAGTCGACCGACACGCCGGGCACGCCCTCACCCTCGAGCCGGGCCAGGATCGGATCGATCTTCTTCTGCAGGTCGGCCTTGAAGAGGGCGTAGTCGACCTCTTTCACGGCGCTCACGCGGGCGCTGATCCGCCACAGCTCCTGGGCGTGAAGTTCGCCATCGGGCCCGGGCACATGGGCCTCGCGGAGATAGTCGCCCGCGAGAAAATCGTCGCGATGGGCCGTGAGCCGGCGGTTGAGCACGCTCCGCCGCGTGCGGGCATTGAGGCCGATGGCGCGGCCGGCCACGCCGCCGATCCCGTCGCCCGAGTCGCCCACGTCGAGGCTCCGGCCGAACGTGACGGTCGAGAGCGAGCTCCCCACTTCGTCGAGGCCGCCGATCTCCTGCTGGATCTCACCGACAAGTTCCATCCGCTCGAGGAAGTTGAGCGGACAGGCCTTGTCGTCGATCCGCACGAGGATTTCCATCGGCACGAGCGGGCCGAGGTGATCCTCGAGCCACTGGTAGTCGGTGCGGATCCGAGCCTTCGGGGAGAACAGCCGCATCAGCTGCACGCTGCTCTCGACCCGGGTCATGCCGTAGCCGATGCCGGCCATCACGAGCAGGCAGGCCGTGGCCGTGAGCGCATGATGCTGCGTGATCCACTCGCCCACCTTCCACCACGGGCTCGCCTCGATTGGCCGCCACGTAGCCGACTTCTCTTCGTCGCCGGCCGCGGCCCCGATCTTGAGCTTGGGGGGAAAGAGCTCGAGCGCGGCCGGCATGAGCGTCACGAGGATCACGAAGCTCGTGAGCACGCCGAGCGCCGAGAAGATGCCGAACATCCGGATCGGCACCAGTTCGCTCACCGCGAGCGTGGCGAGCCCCACGGCCGTGGTGCCGGTGGCCAGCGTGAGCGGCAGGAGTGCATGCTGGACCGCGTGACCGGCCGCCCCCTCCTGCACGCCGGTTTCAGCGAACTGGTCGCGGTAGTAGTTCGCGAGGTGGATCGCGCCGGACGTCGTCGCCACGTAGACCAGCGAGGGCATCGTGAGCAGGATCGCATCGACCGGATAGCCCGAGTACCACACGATCGCGAGGCTCGCGAACATGCTGTAGACGCCCGAGGCGAGCACGAGGCTCACGAGCATCGGGCTCTTGAGGCTCCACCAGCTGACGATGCCGCCGACCACGAGCGACAGGCCGAAGAGTACCGTCACGCTCGTCTGTCCCGCCTTGTCGATCGAGACGTTGTCGACCGGCGGACCGCCCATGTGGACGGAGGCTTCGGGGATGCCGCACTCCTTCACCGCCACCCGCTTGATCGTGTCGATCGCCCCGTGCAGGTTGGCCCGGGCGGTGTCAGAGAGGGTCAGCACCAGGCAGGTCTGCCGGGCGGCGTGGTCGTCGGCAGGAGAGTTGCGCTCGATGCCGGCCGGGGGAGGGCCGATCAGGGCACCGGTCAGCCGATTGACGGCCTCAGCCGGATCGAGGTTGAGCGGTTCCTGCGACATCTGGGCAACCGCCCGCGGGCCGGTCTGGGCCGTCTTGAAGAACAGCGGCCGGTCGATCCGGGAGGCCTCCTCCGGGGGCGGCAGGAGTTTCCGGGCCAGCAGTTCGAGCCGGGGGTCGGCCATCGTGCAGCCGTCCCAGCTGACAAGGACGAACTCCTCACCCTGAAAGTTCTGGCGGAAGAACCGGTAGGTCTGGGTTTCCGGGTATTCGAGGGGCAGCCAGCCTTTGACGTCGTTGCGGTTGTTGCCCTTGGCCTTGATCGCACCGATCACCACGAGCGGCAGCAGGAACACCAGGACCGCGAGGATCCCGACGCTATACCGCTGGTAGAAGTTCTTCCGGGAGTGCGACTGCTGCGACATCGATGTCGTCCGGGCCGTTGCGAAAGGCGGGTTTCAAACCCGCCAGGACGAGAAACCCTACAGGTGTTTCCAGGGTCAGTCCATATCTCTCGGGCCGCCCGACGCCCATTTTTCGCCCACGCCGTATGACGTAAGTCGTTTTCTGAGAGGAGCTTCCGCCATATGCACCGGCGGCACATCCGGCACGGACACCGTCGACCTTGCCGGTCTGTCAGGATGGGGACCCTGGAAAATCCACCCGTGTGGAGGGGGCGAGGTCACTCGCGGTGAACCCGCAGTCCTTATGAGAGCCATCGCAGAACGGCCGCGTGCCCGTCTGGCCGCAGCGGCACAGGGCGACGGCCCGCTTGTGGCTGGGCAGCGGGAACTCCTTCCCGGTGTGGTCGGTTACCCGCAGCCCTACCTGCGCCTGGCCATCGAGGACGGGCAGCTCGACGACGAGTGGGCCATGTTCCCGACACCGGATCGTGACCACCGGGCTCCCGGGCGGGGCGGGCCGCGGGGGCTGATCAGTGGGCCGTCGCGGCTGGTCTGGCTGGTCTGACTGGCTCATGGCAGCTCCTTGGCGGGCTGATTGGGGGACTGCCGGGCGATCCACCACCAGAGGGCCGCGGCCAGGGCCAAGAGCACGAGCGATACGAGCTGCGAGATCGACAGCGGCGTGCCGAGGGCTGGCGGCTCGTCCACGCGGATCGCCTCCAAGAGCAGCCGCGACAGCGGATGCAACGTCAGCACGAGGGCGAACACCTGGCCGTCACGCCGGGCTAGCGGTGTGAAGAGTATCGCCACGATGGCGAGCAGCGCCGCGTCGATCGCGGCATACAGCTGGGCCGGATGGATCGGCAGGCTCCAGGGTTGTCCCACTGATTCGCCAGCGGGGGGCAGCAGCCCGCGAGCAGCCTGATCGAGCCACGGAGGACTCTCCGGCGGAAACTGCACCGCCCACGGGAGGTCACACGGCCCGCCGTAGCAGCAGCCATTCAGAAAACAGCCCACGCGGCCGAGGGCGAGTCCCACGAGCAGGCCCGGCGCGATGCAATCGGCGAGCCTGAGTAGCGGCAGGCCACGGCGACGCGCGAACCGCCAGGCCGCCCAGGCCGCCGTCGGCAGAGAGCCAAACACGACGAGCCCGCCGGCCGCGAAGTTCAGCACGCTGCCGAGCGACTCGACCAGGCTCATGCCGGGCCGAAAGAACTGCTCGCGATATTCGATCACGTAAAAGAGCCGCGCCCCGACGAGCCCCCACAGAAAAACTTCCATCCCGAGGGCGAGAATCGTGTCGGCATCGAACCCGGCCGCGCGGCCGCGCACGATCGACAGCCAGGTGCCGGTCCCGGCAGCCGCCAGCAGCATCACGCCGTAGCCGCGCACCGGCACGCCCTGTCCATCGTCGAGCGCCGGCAGCCCCCAGGCGATCATGGCTCCGGCCAGGAGCAACGGCAGGCCGAGGGCCGACGCCGCCTGCTGCACGCCGTGCCGGACCGCAGCGCGGATGAACACCGCTCCGCCAGCCACGGCCCACACGGCCAAGAGAATGCCGAAGCCGAAGAGCGGCCAGGCGTCTGGGCCCGAGCCCAGGTGCAACGGCACGTGGAAGAGCGTCGATCGCATCGTGTCAGCCAGTCCTCGACCGCGGCGGCAGCAGCCGGTTGTCGATCAGCCGCGTGGAGCCGAGGCGGCCAGCCACCAGAGCGATGGCAGGCGGCTCGAGGCAGCCAACGGGCAGCGGTTCGAGCGTCTCGGCGGCGACGACGGCCGCGTAGTCGATGGCGATGCCCCGCGCCTCGAGCGGCAGACGGATGGCCTGCTCGACTGCGGCCACGTCGGCCCCGGCCTGCCAGAGCCGCTCGGCAGCACAGAGTCCCTCGTGCAGGGCGACGGCCCGCTGCCGCTCGTCGGCACCGAGATAGGCGTTCCGCGAGCTCATGGCCAATCCATCAGCTTCGCGGACGGTGGGGCAGACCGTAATTTCGACCGGCAGGCCGAGGTCATACACCATCCGCTTCACGACGAGCGTCTGCTGCCAGTCTTTCGCGCCGAAGTAGGCCACGTCGGCCGGCACGCAATGAAAGAGACGGCACACGACCGTCGCCACGCCGGCGAAGTGCCCAGGCCGAATCTCTCCCTCGAACGGCCGCGCGGGCCCGTCGACGACCACGCGGGTCGCGGCGCCCGGCGGGTACATGTCGGCGGGCTCGGGCGTGAAGATCCAGCGCGCCCCACGCGGCTCGAGGAGCGCCGCATCGGCGGCGAGTGTCCGCGGGTAGCGGGCGAAGTCTTCCGTGGGGCCGAACTGGGTGGGATTCACGAAGATCGACACGACGACATCGTCGCACTCGGCGGCAGCCCGCTCGACGAGGCTCGCATGCCCCGCGTGCAGCGCACCCATCGTCGGCACGAAGCCGATCCGGCGGCCGGCGGCCCGCGCCTCGAGCACGGCGGCCCGCATGGCGGCCGGTGCGCGGATCTGCGCCACCTTCACAGCCGCCGTCATCAGAGCATCGCCTCGACCGCCGCCGTCGCCTCGGCGGTGGCCCGGCCCAGGTCGTCGGCCGGCACCACCACCACGGCCTTCGGCGCTCGTGGTGAGCGGGCATCGCGCGACCGCAGCCGCG
>JBAVTF010000062.1:0-15257 GCA_049695995.1 Pirellulales bacterium
CGAATGGGCGGAGCGGCGGTGGGCGGGGCGACGACGACGCATGGCAGAGACTCTCTACGGCTACTCCTACCCCGGGGTTCGGAGACCGTCAATTTTTCGGCCAAAAAAGCGAGGGGGTCGGACGAACGGTCGTCCGACCCCCTCTGATTCACAACATGGAAGATGCCGAGCCGGGCTTAGCAGCCGCAGCGACGGCAGCCCTTGCGACGGCAGCCCTTCTTCGAGGAGCCGCAATCGCCACAGGCAGCCGCACCGGCGTCGCCGCAGGCACCAGCCGAGCCGCAGGCGCCAGCGTCACCGCAGGCACCGGCACCTTCGCCGCACGCACCGGCCGCACCACCGCAGGCACCCTCGACGGGCACCTCGACGGCGACGGTCACGCACTTCTGCACGGGCACTTCCTTCGTCACCGTGTGGGGGACGCGGACCGAGTAGCTCTCGGTCTTCGTCTCGGGGACGGAGTCATACACCGTGACGGAGTACTTCTCTTCCTTCTGCTGCGGGACCATGACCGTGTAGGAAACTTCCTTGGTCATCGTCTCCGGGACACACTTGGTGACCGTGTACTCGCGGGTGCGAGTCTCGGCCTTGTGCTTCGTGACATTGACCGTGCGGGTCTTCTGCTCCGGCACCATCTTCGTCACGGTGTAGGTGCGGGTCCGCTCTTCCGGCACGCAGGTCGTGACGGTGTAGGTGCGGGTCCGCTCTTCCGGACGATACTTGGTGACGTTGACCGTACGGGTCTTCGTCTCCGGCACGCACTTCGTCACCGTGTAGGTGCGGGTGCGCTCCTCGGACTTGTACTTGGTCACGTTGACCGTGCGGGTCTTCTGCTCCGGCACCATCTTGGTGACGGTGTAGGTGCGAGTCCGCTCCTCGGGGCGGCAGGTCGTGACCGTGTAGGTCCGCTGACGCTCTTCGGTGCGGTGCTTCGTCACGTTCACCATCCGGCTGCGCTGCTCCTGACGGCACTTCGTGACCGTGTAGGAGTAGGGCACTTCCTCCGAGACGCACTGGTAGGTCGTGCAGGGCACTTCCTTCGTCTCACAGGTCGGAACCCAGACGCGCTTGCAGCAAACCTTCGGGGGGCACGGGCAGCCGCAGGCATCGGTACCGCTCGAGGGCACCTCGACCTGCTGCGTGGCCCAGTGGCCGCCGCGGACCTGCACCGACTTCATGCTCGTCACCGGGACGCGCTTCTGCACGGTCCGGCTGCCGGTCATTTCCTCGGAGTAGGGCACGTTCACCGTGTAGGTCTGCTCGACCTGCTCGGTGTAGGGAACGCTCACCGAGTAGGTCGAAACCTTCTCCTCGGTGTGGGGAACCATGACGGTGTAGGTCGAGGTCTTCTCCTCGCTCACCGGCACGTGCACCGTGTAGGTCTGCTCGACCGACTCGGTGTAGGGAACCTGGACCGTGTAGGTCGAGGTCTTCTCCTCGGGCACGGAGGTCATGACCGTGTAGGTCTGCTCGACCGACTCGGTGTAGGGAACCTGAACCGTGTAGGTCGAGGTCTTCTCCTCCTGCTTCGGAACCATGACGGTGTAGGTCGAGGTCTTCTCCTCGCTCACCGGCACCATCACCGTGTAGGTCTGCTCGACCGACTCGGTGTACGGAACTTGGACGGTGTACTCAGCCGTCTTGGTCTCCGTCACGTTCTTGTTGACCGTGTAGTTCACGGTCTTTGTCCGAGTCTCGGGAACCTGCACGGTGACCGTGCGGGTCCGCTCCTCGGTTCGCGGAACGCGCTTGGTGACCGTGTAGGTCCGCTCGCGCGTCTCGGTGGTGTATTCCGTGCTCGTGACCGTCTTCATCTCGGTCACGTACTGCCGCTGATACACCGTCTTGGTGCCGCCGCACGCTGCGCCGGCATCGCCACAACCACCACATGCACCGCCGCTGACGACGGCGCCTTCACAGCCACCTTGGCAGCCGCCGCTGCAGGCGCCACAGTCGGCAGCCCACGTGCTGGTGCACATGGCGACGACGGCAACGGCCGGCAGGAGGCAAGAAAGAACTTTGCGAATCACGCAAACCTCCAGGGAGAAAAACAGGAACGAACAGAAAACCGAGCAGGTTGTCTCGAACGCGCCCGAAATCGGTCGGTCGAAGAGACCTTTCTCTTACGACGACCGAACGACTCGGCCGCCTGATAAGTTGGATAGATTACGTTGACTTGCGCGGCATGCAAGTCGCAGGAGCGACGAAACCGCCGGATTTCTTGGGGATCGAACGAAATCCCGCGAACGGTGGGGCTTTCCGGCCAGCAAAAACCGCCTTTTGTCCGAGAAAAAAAGCGGTTCTCCGTTGGACACCTAGTGCTAGGTATGCGGCGATGGCGGTTCGTGAGTCACCGCGACTGCGAGGCGAACACGATGCCCGAAACACGTGAGAGCAGCCAGAGCGTGGCCAGCGGCAACACGATCGTGGAGACGGTGAAATAGATGGCGAGGTTCACGATCGATTCGCCCAACGCCGCGAGCGTGTCATAGAGCCGTTGGGCGCGGTCGCCGATCGCATCGACCGGGTTGTACCGCTCATACCATGGCCTGTCGGCGTCGGCCTTCTCCACCTGCTCGATGCGTGCGGCCGTGTCGGCCACCATGGCCGAAGCGGTCTGATAGTTGGACTCGAGGAATCTGTCTGCCACGAGCGAATCAATCCAACCGGCGGCGGGGATCGCGAGCCGGACGAAGAGCGCGATGCCAAAGAGCCGACGGCTCCAGGCGAGGCAGGTCTCGCGGGATGGTCCAACGCAGGCGGCCGCGGCCAATGCCGCGACACCAGCGGGTAGAAATACCCACCAGCCGAGCGCCCGGCCGACCCGCATGCCCAGTTGCTGCACGCCGAGCGCGGTCGTGCTCGTGAGCAGCACGGCTGCATATTGCTCCACGAGGTCGTTCACCGGATCGAGCGCCTGACCGATGCCGAGGCTGCCGCCCGGGCCGAAGCTGAAGCTCACCTCGGAGCTCTGGGCGAGTGAGATGGCGCTGTCGAGGCCCCGCGTCGCCGCCAGCGCACCGAGCGTGCGGGCGAACGTGGCGTCCAGCCAGGCCTCGCCTCGCGCGTCGACGAGCGGCGCGACGAGGAGCATCACTGCCGCGGCGGCGACGACCTGGATCGCGACTCGGGCCACGGGCTCGCGAAGCCGCTCGGGCAGAAACGGGAGCCAGTCGCCGCGGACACACCGCCCCAGCCAGGTGTCGATGCCCCAGCCGCCGGACGCTGGCCCACCGTTTCGTATCGCCGCCGCGGTGCCAGTTTCATCCGTCCCGGTCTCATTGTTCATCGGTCGTCCTCCTCGCTCCTCCGAAGCGTCGCGGCATGGACCGCCTCCGTCGGCACCGGGTAGAATGTCTCACGTGTCGGGGGCAGGCGTCGAGGGTGAATCGCGAGCATCACGCGGGGAGGAAAGCAATCATGGAAACCGTGCTCGATCTGTTGCATGCGAAGTCGCTGCGCGGAATCGTCGCCGTGCCGCCGGAGGCCACGGTCTGGGAGGCGACCGCGCTCATGAACGATCAGGGGATCGGCTCGGTGCTTGTCGTCCGAGGCCGGCGGCTCGCCGGGATTTTCACCGAGCGGGATGTGCTCCGTCGCATCGTCGGGGAATCACTGTCCCCGGCCGACACGCCCGTGGCCGACGTGATGACGGCCGACGTGATCTGCTGCGGGCAGGAAATGGGGATCGACGAGATCGCCGAGCTCATGCGGAGCCAGCGGGTGCGGCATCTGCCCGTGCTCGATGCCGGTGGCGACGTGGTCGGCGTGGTATCGATCGGCGACGTCAACGCCCATCGGTTCGCCTGCTGCGAAACCGCGCTGCACCAGGTCGAGGACTACATCCACCGCCGCGCGTAACCGTCGCCGATCACTCCGACAGGAGCTGCTCGAGGAGTGGTCGCATGAGTTCAGCCCGGCGGGCGTTGCCGATCGTGCTGGGGTGCTGCTGATCGTCGAGGAAGCACTCCAGCGCGGGCATGCCGTCCGGGCCGAGGAAGGCGCGGTTGGCATCGATGAAGGCAATGCCTGTGCCCAGCGAGCCGGACTCGATGGCCGCGCGGACGGCCGCGTTGGCGGCCGCCTGCGTGTCGCGCTGATCCCACCGCTTGATCGTGGGCGAGATCGCGAGGAACGCCACCTTCACGTCAGGCAACTCGCGGCGGAGGTTCGCCACGAGGCGGCCGAAGTCGGCGGCGATGTCGGTCGGCGTGCGGCCGGCGGCGAGGTCGTTGGTGCCGGCCGACACGACGACGAGCCGGGGCTTGAGCGGCGCTGCGATCACCGGCGCGAATTCGGCGAGGTCCGCGAGCCGGCAGCCATTGACGCCCCGGTTCACGGGGTTCATGCCTGGAAAGTCGTCGGCCAGGGTGTTCCACATCCGAATATTCGAGGAGCCGAGCAGGCAGACGCCGCCCGGGGCCGCGGGCGTCTCGCGGTCGGCGCGGCCGAATGCGGCGAGTTCCTCGCCCCAGCGTGTCGGCGGCGGGCCGGGTGCTACTGGAGTCGCGGTCGCAGCCGGGCCGGGTGTCGCCACGGCCGACGCTGACGCATGGGGCGCGGCCTTCTTTTCGAGCGGCCGGGCGAACACGGCCTTCCAGTCCGTCGCCATCCGCACGACCTGCCAGCCATACCGCTCGGCGGCCGCCAGCGACTCGTCCTGCGGCTCGGCGTAGGCCATCTCTCGTTCTGCATCGTCGTGCAGCACGAGCAGTTGCAGGCTGCGGCGGTCGCCCGACTGCGACCAGCGGAGCATGTCGACGTCGCCGCCGGTGCCCACGTTGCCGGCCGCGAAGATCGGCCGTCGCCCGATCATCTCGCCGATACTCACGGGCTTGCGCTCCTCGTCGTTGAGCACCTGCAGCTCCGGCAGGACGACGAGATCGAGCCGCTTGTTGGGGGAGTCGCCGGCCGCCAGTTCGAGCCCCTCGATCTCACGCATCACGGACGTGGGCCGCGAGGCGATCACGCGCTCGGGCGGAATGCCATACCACTCCGCGGCCGCCGGCCGCATGAAGTGCACCCCGCTCCCCGAGCAGATCCAGACAGAGAAGTCCCGCGACCGCAGAAGCGAGATCAGCTCCTTCATCGGCGCGAACGTCGTCTCGCCGAGCGGCACGTCGAACACGGGATGCCTTGCCGTGCGGATGAAGTCACGGGCCTCGGCCTCGAGCTTCTCTTCCGGCACGCCGCCGAGTGCCGCGAACGACAGGTCGGCGAAGAACTTCTTCCCCAGCCGCCGCACGAAGTCGAGGTCGCCGGTGAGCAGTGTCGTGAACGGCTCCTCATGGGCCAGCTCCGGCCGCCGCTCGACGAGGGCCTTCACGCGATCGATCAGGAACATGCCGTGGGCGATCGGCTTCTCGCTGATCAGCGTGCCGTCGTGATCGAAGACGGCCACGCGTTCGGCCGCGGGCACGAAGTCCTTGCTCCCGGGCGTGGTCACGGCGGCCACGAACTCGAGGATCGCCCGCTTCGTCGGCCCGTCGTTCCAGCTCGGCAACGGGTCGGTGGCGATCGCCGGAGCGGCCGGGTGGGCGGTCGGCGCGGGTGTCGGCGTCGATCCGAACCACACCGCGGCGCCGAGCAGCCCGAGCGCGATCAAGGGCACTGCCACGGCCGAGGCGAATGACGCGGGGGCTGGCTGAGACGCGTGGCGTGCCTCGCTGTGGCCCGAGCCGGGCGTGGACTGGGAAGCTGCGTCGTCAGGGTCGAGATGCATGGCGGGCTCCTGGCGTGGGTCGAACGACACGATACCTACCCTGCGGGCAAACACGAAAAGCACATCGACGAACAGCCGGAGACGGTTCCGTTCGCCCGGGACCGCGGCTATTCTGCGAGCATTGATTCCGAGTCGAATCGGTAATCCCTTCTGGAGACTCAGCCCATGTTCCGCCCGCGTGTCGCCCCCGTCTGGCTGGCCTTTGCGGTCCTCGCCGCCGTGCCCGCCGTCGCCGACGTGTCGCTCAACAATATGTTCGGCGACCACATGGTCTTGCAGCAGGGCATCAAGAACAAGGTCTGGGGCAAGGCCGATCCGGGCGAGGCGGTGACGGTCACGCTCGGGGGCCAGAGCCACACGGCCACGGCCGCGGCCGACGGCACGTGGCATGTGTTCCTCGACCCCGTCCAGGAGTATGGCGGTCCGCACACGCTCAAGGTGAAGGGTAAGAACGAGGTCGCCTTCAACGACGTTCTCATCGGCGAGGTCTGGGTCTGCGCCGGCCAGTCGAACATGGGCTGGAGCGTCAACCAGGCCAACGATCCCGACATCGAGAAGGCGGCCGCGAAGTTCCCGAACATCCGCCTGCTCTCGGTGCCGCAGCTGGGCACGCAGGAGCCGCAGTGGAACTTCAACGGCAAGTGGGCCGCCTGCTCCCCCGAGACGGTCGGCGACTTCTCGGCCGTCGGCTACTTCTTCGGCCGCCAGCTCCACCAGACGCTCGGCGTGCCGGTGGGCCTCATCGACAATGCCTGGGGCGGTAGCGCCGCCGACGCCTGGGTGAAGCGTGAGAAGCTCGCCGCCCACCCCACGCTCAAGGCGATCCACGAGCGGTGGCTGAAGATGGAAGAGGCGCTGCCGGCCGCGATGGCCGAGTTCGAGAAGAAGCTCGCCGAATGGAAGGTCGAGGTCGAGAAGGCTAAGGCGGAAGGCAAGCCGGCCCCCAAGCAGCCTGGGAGCCCCGACGGGCAGATGAAGGGCAACGCCCGCCCCGGCAACATTCATTCGGGCGTGCTGACGCCCTCGATCGGCTACGGCATCAAGGGAGCGATCTGGTATCAGGGCGAGTCGAATGCCGGTCGGGCCTACCAATACCGCGAACTCTTTCCCTTCATGATCAAGACCTGGCGGGAGGAGTGGGGCCTTGGCGACTTCCCCTTCTTCTGGGTGCAATTGGCCGACTTCAAAGCCGAGAAGTCCGAGCCGGCCGAGAGCGACTGGGCCGAGCTGCGGGAGGCCCAGACGATGACGATGAAGGCGCTGCCTGCCACGGGTGAGGCGGTGATCATCGACATCGGCGAAGGCAAGGACATCCACCCCAAGAACAAGCAAGACGTCGCCAAGCGGCTCGCCCGCTGGGCGCTGGCTGAGACCTACAAGGTGCCGGGCATCGTCTGCCGCAGCCCGCTCTACAAGTCGATGGAGAAGCAGGGCTCGAAGATCGTGCTCTCGTTCGACAACGTCTCGGGCGGTGCGGCTGGCTGGCGGCCCTTCGATGTCGCCGAGCCGATCGGCTTCACGATCGCCGGCGCCGACCGGAAGTTCGTGGCCGCCAAGGCGACGATCCTGCCCGACGGCCGGATCGAGGTGTCGAGCGAGGCGGTGGCCGACCCCATCGCGGTTCGCTACGCCTGGGCCGACAACCCGGTGTGCAACATGTACTCGGCCGCCGGACTGCCGCTCACGCCGTTCCGCACCGACGACTTCCCCGGCGTGACGATCGACGCGAAGTAAAGCCGCCGCGCGCAGCCAACCAACACGCCGTGAGGGGCTGCCCAGAGCCCTGAGAGCCGGCGTTTGGCGGCGAGCGCAGGCAGGATGCCGAAAGCGCAGCCGCCATCGAGTGAGCGAAGAACAGGATGTTCGTAGCGAGCGTCCGGCGACGGGGCATGGGCAGCCCCGAACTCACGCCGGTTGACGTAATCCGCCAGTCGGGGGCACGTGCTCGCCGCCGGCGGATCGTGCGAGTTCACTGCTCGATCGGGATAGACGGCTTTTTGGTCCGCACGATTCACCGGCGGCTGCGCGCGACCCCCGACTGGCTCCCGTGTTTCTGTGCTGGTGTGATTCGTCGCCGGTGCGATTCGTCATGAGGCGGGGCGGCCGGTATCATGTGGCCTGTCGTGCTGGGCTTCATCACGGAGGGTGAGATCATGCGGCTGATGAGTGTGCTTACGGTGGTGGTTCTGGTCGGCTGTTCGGCCGGGAAGACGGTCGAGACGGTGCCGGTGGCGGCTCGTCCGGCCGTGCCCCAAGTCATTTCGCCGCCGCGGCCGTTTCGCATTGCCGATGTCGCGCCGGCAGCGGCTCGTGCGGAGGTCGCCGGAGAGGTCGCCGCCGAGATCCGCGAGATGCTCAACGGCTACCTGCGCGACTTCAACCGGCACGATTCCGCGGCAGTCGCCGCCCACTGGGCCGATGGCGGTGAGAGCGTCGATCTCGCGTCGGGCGAGGTGACTGCCGGCCGGGCCGCCGTCCGCGATGTATTTGCGGCCCTCTTTGCCACGGAAGCCGACGCCACGATCGATATCGATGTCGCCAGCGTGCGGCCGGTGCGGCACGACGTGGCCGTGGTGGACGGCCAAACGCGGCTCGGGTTCACCGATGGCGGGAGTGCCGCCAGCCGGTTCTCAGCGGTGGTCGTCAAGCAGGACGGCCGCTGGCTCGTGGAGAGCCTCAGGGAGTCGCCGCTCCCGGCGGAAGGCGCGGCAGCCGCGAACGCTCGGCCGCTCGACGAGCTGGCCTGGCTGCTCGGCACCTGGGAGGACGTGGGCGAGGGCGTGACGGCCAGCACGCAATGCTTCTGGAGCGCGGGGCGGGCGTTCATCGTCCGGAGTCATGCAGTGCGGCCTGATCAGGCACCGGAGAGCGTGCCCGCCGCCGGCGACACCCGCATCCCCGGTCTTCTGCCCGCCGCCGATGCCGGTCCTCGTGAGCTCACCGAGATCATCGGCTGGGATCCCGAGCGGCAGGCGGTTCGCTCGTGGATCTTCACGTCGACCGGCCGCTTCGCCGAAGCCACTTGGACGAAGGCGGGTGATGCCTGGACGGTGCGGATCGAGGGACGGGGCCGTGACGAGGGTGTGGAGTGTGCGTGCACGCTGGAACGAGTCGGCGTCGACGGCCTCGTTGTGCGGTGCTCGTCTGAGTCGCTGGCCGAAGTCGTGCCCCCGGCCTGCGAATTCACCCGCACCGCCCGCAGCCAGTAGCCGGCCGGCTCTCACCGTATGCGGCGTGCGCTCGATCTGCTGGCCAATGCGTTTCCCGTGTGGGTGCTCGTGGCCTGCGGGCTGGCGCTCGTCGAGCCGGCGTGGTTCGTCTGGTTTCGTGGGCCGGCGATCGTCGTCGGCCTCGCGGTGATCATGCTTGGCATGGGGATCACGCTCTCGCTCGCCGACTTCGCTCGCGTTGCCACGCGGCCCAGCGCGGTTGCAGCCGGATTCGCGGCCCAGTTTCTGATCATGCCGCTGGCAGGCTGGCTCGTCGCCACGACGGCCGGCCTGGAGACACCGTTCGCCGTGGGCATCATGCTCGTGGCGGCCTGCCCCGGAGGCACGGCCTCGAACGTCGTCACCTACATCGCCCGAGCCGACGTCGCCCTGTCGGTGCTGATGACCACCTGTTCCACGCTGGGGGCGGTGGTGCTCACGCCGCTGCTCGTCAAGCTGCTGGCCGGCCGACTCGTAGAGGTCGATGCCCTCGGGCTCTTTCTTTCGACGCTGCAGGTGGTGGTGCTGCCGGTCGCGGCAGGCGTGGCGATCAATCGCTTCCTGCCGCGGGTCGTGCAGACGGTGCAGCCGGTGGCGCCACTGGTGAGCGTGGTCACGATCGCGCTCGTCTGCGCGAGCATCGTGGGGCAAAACGCCGCGGCGATTCGCACCAGCGGCCTGCAATTGCTCGCCGCCGTCGCTGCCGTCCATGCGCTCGGCTTCGGCGTCGGCTACCTGTTCGCGCGGGCGTTTCGCTTCGATCGGCCGGTCTCCCGCACGATCTCGATCGAGGTCGGGATGCAGAACTCAGGCCTCGGCGTCGTGCTCGCCCAGAAGCATTTTTCAGCCGAGCCACTCACGGCGGTACCGTGCGCCATCTCGAGCGTCGTCCACTCGGTGATGGGCAGCCTGCTCGCCGGCTGGTGGCGGACGCGGCTGTGAGCCACGGCGGCTACCGCTTCGTGGGCCGTGACTGCTGCGTGGCCATCTGGGGCCGCTTCACGAAGTAGACCTTCGGGTCGTCGATCACCCAGGGCGTGCTCCAGGCGCGGCCGTCGTCGTGGGAGCAGACATTGAAGAAGAAGGTCTTCAGCCACTCCGTGCGGTAGCCGTAGGGATACTGCGACGTGATGTGATCATCCATCGTGAGATCGTCCACGCCCTCGCTCGCGAAGTAGTGCACCATGCCGTCGGGCGAGAAGGAGAGGCCGAGCGTCCACCAGCCGAGTTGCGATTCCGTGATCGTCGGGCCGCGGATCTCGCCGCCATTGCGGCCGCCGCGGACGCGGATGTAGGCCTGCCGTTCGGTGTTCTTCTTGGGGTTGGCCTTCTCATAGCAGACGAACATGCCGGGCCAGTATTCCTCGAGACCGAACTTCCCCTCGTCGGGATGGTCGTCGCCGGTGATGATCGCATGCGTGAAGCAGCCGGCCCGGAAGCCAAACGACGGCCCGCTGCGGTTCTCCCACTGGTCGAACGGCGGCATGTAGACCCGCGTCACCACGCTCGGGCTGTCGGCCACCGAGAAGCCGCGGCCGGCAGCGCGGCTCATGTTGAAGACGAAGTCGTCCTGCTGCATCTGGTAGGTGACGCGGTTCGGAATGCCGGCATGCTGCGTGGCGAGGAGCAGCCCGTAGCTGCTGCCTTCGAGCCCCGGCGCCGGTAGCTCGATCCGCTTGACCATGTCGGGCGTGCCCCGCTTGGGGCCCTCGAACCAGCGGCCGTTGGCGCTTTTGCCCAGTGGGCCGCGCATCCGCTTGTCCTGCTCCTCCGAGCTCTTAGGGTGGTTGTAATACCACTTCCACTTCTCGTCCTCGAAGTCATCGTGGGCGTTCTTCGCGACCGTGCCCGTGCCCGGCACAAGCACCGGCTTCTTCGGGGTGGGCGGCAGCGGCGCCTTCTCGGCCGCCCTGGTCATGCCTGATGCCATGGCGAGACAGGCCGTCGCCGTGAACATCACGCTCCGCATCCCGCTGTGCCGCACGCCCATGATCTGCTGCCCCCTGCCCGTGAGTGACCGGAATTCGCCTGCTTCGACCGTGGTATCGACACCGCAGCCGGAGGCGATCGAACCCGGATATCCCGGACTGCCGTCATCGCCATGAACTCCTCCGACCCACCTCGCTCACCCGCTGGCCGCAGCTTGCCAGGTTGCCCGTGCCTTGCCCAGCTTGCCGTCCGGTGCGCCGCCTTCCGAAGGTCCTCTGGCGTCAAAGCCCGCGGCGCGTCACATACCCGTTCTCTTGTCTTCCGGAACCGGCGGATAACACCGAGATGCACACGCTCGCCCCCAGGACTGCCCCCCGATTCAACTCGTACGCCCTGCTGGTGGCGGGCCTCACTGCTGCCGCCGTGTGGGCCGGCGTCGCTGTCGCCACAGCGGCGGATTCCGATCAGCCCGCCCGCCGCTCTCATCTCGAGCCAGTCGGCGACGTCGAAGTGCCGCAGACGGCGGGCGATCTCGGACTGCGGCTGTCCCGCGCCTCGGCCGTGCTGCGCCAGCAACTTGCCCTCGACCGCGGGGCGGGTCTGGTCGTCGACGATGTGACGCCAGCCTCGCCGGCATACCGCGCCGGGTTCCGCCAGCACGACGTGCTCGTGAAGCTCGATGACCAGATGCTCGTGCTCCCCGAGCAGTTCAACGCCCTCCTCGAAGCGACGGCGGGCGCCGCCTGCACCTGCCATGTGCTGCGAGCCGGCCGCATCATCGAGGTTCCGCTCGGTGCACCGGCAGCGCCGGTCGCAGCAGCTGCCGTCCCCGCGGCCGGCGGGCGTCCCGCGGCATCCCTGCGTCCCTCGGCATCGACGCTCTCGCTCTTGCCGCAGTCGCAGGCAGCCGGCCCGCGACCGGCGCGGCCCGCCGCCGACGAGACGCTCGTGCGGCAGGATGCCGACTACCAGATTCGACTCGTCGCCAGCGACGAGAAGCGGCTCGTGGTCACCGATGCAAAAGGCCGCGTCGTGTTCAATGACGCGATCGACACGCCGGAGGGCCGCAGCCGGATGCCCCTGGCGGTGCGGGCTCGCGTCGAACAGATGGAGCGGCTCCTCGAGCGGCCGGCTGCGACGAGGCCCGTGGCCGAGATCGGCCGACTCGACACCGTGCCGATCGAGATTCGCTGACTACCAGCCGACCTGGGCGACGTCGCGCGACCAGCCGCCGCCCGCCGTGTTCGACGGCGCCGAAGGCCGCGGGGCTGACTGCATCGACCGCCACGGGTCGGGGCCGCTGAACATGCCGCCGGGCAGCTGAATCACCCACGGGCCTGCCCCCCGCGACATCCGCGTGAAGGACTCCTCGAGCTGCCGCCGACGGATCTCCTGCTGCCGCCTGAGCCGTCGCCGCTCCGCCTCGGCCGTGGCCGCGGCATACGCCGCTCGGCCCGCCTGGGCCGCCTCACCGGCGGTTTTGATAGAGTCTTCGTACCGCTGGCGGCCGAGCAGCGAACGCGCGGTCTCGAGGCCGGCGACCGCGCCGCGGACGTCGGCCTGCACCCCTTCGGCATACCAGGCCGCCACGCGCCGCAGGAGCGCATCGGTTTCCTCGATATCGCCCGCGGCCTGATGGGCCAGCCGCTCGTCGTCGTCGGCAAACTGCTCGGCCCGCGCGGCGGCGGCGTCGGCCGCCTCCACAAGCTGGGACGCCTGCCGCAGATCTGGGCGGGCGACGGCCAGCGCCGTTCCGGCCACGTCGAGCAGCCGCGAAGCCTCACGGCACCGCTCGTTGGCCCGGGCCCGGTCGGTCTGTTGGCGATGCAGCCGCCGTTCGAGAGCCGCCACGCGGTCGCCGGTGTGCTCCCGACGCGCGGGCACGGAGGCCCGCAATTCATCGAGCTCTGCCCGCCGGTCGCCGACCGCCGTATGGCAGCCCTCGATCCAGTCCTCCTGCCGCACCGCCTCTTCGAGCAGCGCGACGGCGCGGAAGTATTCCTGCCGTGCCGGCTCGAGAGCCACGCGGGACTCCTTGATCAACTGCTCGACCCGCACGAGCCCCTCGTCGGCCCGGCCAACGTTGTCGGCCACGTCGGACCATGAGCTCTCGGCGTATGACGCGGCGAGGTGCTCGAGTGCCCGCACCGTGCCCGACCGTCGTGTGGCCAACGCCTCGAGCCGCGCGGCACAGGTGGGCAGTAGCTCCTCGGCCCGTGTCCTGGCGGCGACGATGCTTTCTACCAGTGCGGCGGCCTCGGCATGAAGCCGTTCGGCCTGCTCGACGTGCACGAGCGCAGCCGTCGTTTCACCGGCGTCGAGCAGCTGCGCCGCGAGATCGCAGGCATGCCGGGCGGCGGTGATGCGGTCGTCGGGATTCGCGCCGTGCTCCGCCAAGAGCCAGCCCTCGGCCCGGCGTTGCCGCACCTCCCCCTCGACCGCAGCAGCCTGCTCGAGAGCCCGCGTGCGGCGGTCGTCGGCGGCCTCGATCTGCTCGACGTGAGCGACCGTGCTCGCGAGCGTGGCGGTGGCTGTCTCCAGGCGGCCACGGGTGGCCACCGGATCCCGCTCGAGTTCGGCGCCACACTGCGCACGCACTCGTGCGATGTCGGCGAGCGCCGGCTGGAACACCGCGCTCGACCGGCCGCGGCCGGCCAGGCCATCGAGCCGCGCCTGAGCCGCGGCGGCCTCGGTGTCGAGCGCGGCGGCCAGCTCGCGGGCTTTTTCATGGGCCTGCTCGAGCACGTCGAGCGGGCCGCGGCATTCGCCGGCCACGGCGTCGAGCGGCGGTCGGGCCTCGGCCGAGTCGAGCAGGCGGATCGCCTCGTCGGATGCCTTCGTGCCGAGGAATCGCTCCGAGTCGACGGTCTGCTGGGCCTTCTCCCACACGTCCATCAGCCCCAGCCACCGCTCGCGGTAGCGGCGAATGGCAGTCTGCACGTTGTCGTAGGCGGCGCGGGTCTGGCCCTCCATCGGCGTCTGGAAGTCGGGGTCAGTGTGCGGCAGCATGCGATGCCGCTCCTGCTCGGCGTCGAGCAGATCGGAGAGGGCCACCACCTCGCTCTTGAACGTGGCGAGCTTCTCCCGCGCATGTCGCAGCTTCCGGCCGTGACGGGCCCATTGCACGGCCAGCGCCCCGAGCAGTCCGGCGCCGGCCATGCTCGCGAGTCCAATCGGGAGCGTGCGGGTACGAAACACCCGCGCCGCCTCCGCCCGGGCCTGCTGTTCGTCGGCCCGTGTGGTCACCCAGGTCTCGGTGGCATCGACCAGATCGGCGAGTCCCCGGTCGTAGAGGCCGTCCTTCGCGCGGGGCACGAACACCTTCTGGATCAGTTCGCGTTCCAGCGTCTCGCGATCGAGGCCGCTGCCCACTTCGAGCGCCCAGGGCATGTCCATCGCCATCCGGCGATCGCCCACCGCCAGCACGATCGTCACATCGGCTGCGGGATCGAAGCCGCTCTCGTCATCGTGGCGCCATTCGGCCACGATCCTGTCGAGCAGCCCGCGGGCATCGCCTGCCGCGCCCGCCGTATCCACCACCACGACACGGTAGTCGCGACCGCTCTTCGCCTTGGCCCGCTCGACCGCCTCGCGAACGGCCGTGAACGGCTCGTCGACACCGGAGACGAACACCTTGCCGGCGGCCGTCACGCTCGGCACGGCCTCGTCGGCCCGCGTGACCGCCGCAGGCACCAATACCATGACCGCCAGGAGCCAGGCACACGATGACTTCATGATGTCTCCAAATCCGAAACAAATACGAGGCGGAGTCTAAAAGTGACGCGGGGTCGGCTCAATCGCCGAGCACGAGGCATGGTGTTCCGGTGCGGGCGGAAGCGGTTCGGGCGGCTGCCCGGGTGGCCGTGCCACCGGCGGCGACGATCACGCGGGCGCCGAGATGGCGGGCCTCGGCGGCGATCGCTTCGGCCTCGATCTCATCGGCTGGCCCGTCGCTGAGTCGCACGCGGTGCTGCCAGCCAAGTGCCGCGAAAGACCGTGCCCAGTCAGGAGCGTGATCCGCGATGGCGGTGTTGTCGGCCACGATGAGCACCGGCGGCTGGTGACCGGCGGCCTGGAGCGTTTCGGCGACCGCTGCCGCCGGTGTCGTGATCACGTCCTCCACGTCGGCCATTCAATACGGATCGTAGAGGTCACGGGATCGTGGCAGCGGCTGGAGTGGCGGACGGGGCAGGAGACCGCCTCGTGGCCGCTGGGCCTGGGCACCGTTGCCCGAGCCGGTTGGCCCGGGGCCACGCAGTCCGCCGGTGGCCTGCTGGGCGCTGGCCGCGGCGTTGAGCGGCCGCGGCGTGGCTGTCGGCTGTGTGGTGGTCAGTGGCCGGCCTGCATTGAGGCTGGGCGCTGGCGCCGCACCGTAGCCGGGCCGCGCGGCCTGCGCG
>JBAVTF010000063.1:0-27158 GCA_049695995.1 Pirellulales bacterium
AGTGAACGTCCGGCGATGGGGCATGGGCAGCCCCGAACTCCCACGCACAACCGTGATCACACATTACGCCCGCGGGGAGCGGCGGGTCACCGCCTTCATGATCGCCGCTGGGATGTCGGGGAGCGGCACCGTGTGGTCGACGACGCCGAGTTCGACGGCGGCGCGGGGCATTCCGTAGACGACGCAGGTCGATTGGTGCTCGGCGATGGTCGTGCCGCCGGCGCGGCGGATCGCCTGCATGCCGATCGCGCCGTCACTTCCCATGCCGGTGAGGAGTGCGGCCACGGCATGCGGTCCGGCCGCTTCGGCTGCCGACCGGAACAGCACGTCGACGGCCGGTCGGCAGTGATGGATGGGGGGCGTCTTGAGCAGCTTGGTGCGATAGGCCCCGCCCACGAATTCCACGGCGAGATGGAAGTCACCGGGAGCGATGACGCAACTGCCGGATCGCAGAATGCCGCCGTCGGTGGCCTCGCGCACGTCGAGGCCGGAGAGGGCGTCGAGCCGTTCCGCAACGACACGGGAAAAGTAAGCAGAGATGTGCTGCACGACCGCGATCGGCGGCAGGCCCTGCGGAAACCGGGGCAGGAGCGTGCGCAGCGCCTCGACGCCCCCCGTCGAGCCGCCAATGACGATGATCTGGCGGCTGTCGAACGGTGCGCCGGGCGAGGGCAGCGGCGGCGACGCGGCGGGAGCCTGTTCGGCGGGGGCGCGGCGGCCCACGCCGGCGACCGCTGCGGCCTTCACGTGGTAGGCGAGCCGGTCGGCCAGGGTGCCGATCGACATCGTGCCGTCGGGCTTGGCCAGCACGTCGACTGCCCCCGCCTCGATGGCGTCCATGGCCGCCTGGGAGCCGTGCTGGGCCAGGGAGCTCACCACGACCACCGGCAGCGGATGGTGCTTCATCAGGATCCGGAGGAACGTCAAGCCGTCCATCCGTGGCATCTCGAGGTCGAGCGTGAGCACATCGGGGGCGAGTTGCTCGATCTTTTCGCGGGCCACGTAGGGATCGCACGCCGATCCCACGACCTCGAGTGCGGGGTCGCGTGACAGCGCCTCGGTGATCGCCCGGCGGACGAGGGCCGAGTCGTCGACGACGAGCACGCGAATCCGGCGGTCGGGCTGAGGCGTCATCATGCGCGGTTCCACCTCATGTCGGCCGCCGGTAGACGCCGGGCCGCGCGGTCTCGAAGCGATGAGTGAAGCCGAGCAGGCTCTCGGCATGCCCCACGAACAGATACCCGCCCGGTGCGAGCTGGTCGAACAGCCGGCCCACGAGCTCCTGTCGTGATTCGACGTCGAAGTAGATCATCACGTTGCGGCAGAACACCACGTCCAGGCCACGGGGTACTGGGTACGCCGGCTGGAAGAGATTGACATGCTCCACGGCCAGGCGCCGACGAATCTCGGGCTTGAGCCGCACGGAGCCCTCACGACGGCCAAAGCCCTTGCGGAAATACCGCGGCAGCAAGCTGGGGTCGGGCAGCCTCACCCGGTCGGCATCGTAGATGCCGAGACGGCAGCGGTCGAGCATGCGGCGGGAGATGTCGGAGGCATGCACCTCCCAGGACAGGCTGGGCGTCTGTCGTGCCTGCTCGGCCAGCACGATCGCCAGCGAGTATGGTTCCTCGCCCGAGGCGGCTGCGGCCGACCAGATCCGCAACGACCTGGCTGCCGCAACCGCGTGAGCCGCGAGTGTCGGCAGGAGCTCACGGGCAAGGATGTCGAAGTGCGCCGGCTCGCGAAAGAACTGCGTGTGGTTCGTCGAGATCAGGTCGATCAGCGTGCCGATCTCGTCGTCAGCGCCGGGGCGGCGGAGGAGTTCGCAGTACTGATCGAAGGATGAACAGCCACGGGACTCGAGGTGACGGGCCAGCCGGCCCGCCACCAGGGCCCGCTTGTCCGGGCCGAGCCGGATGCGGCTGCGGTCGTAGACGAGCCCTGCCAGAAAGGCGAAGGTCGCGGACGAGAGTTCCGCCTCGGAGAAGGGCATGGGATGGCGTCAGCGGCGGTGGACGACCTCATGAAAGGCCGCTTGGGCCGGTCAGAAGTCCTTGAAGTGACGGTCCTCGGTGTCAGCCATGCCGGCGGCGTCGCCGGGCATCGGGATGCGGACAGCGGTGCCGGAGAGACGCGCGGGCCGAGGGAGAGGGGCCGGCTGCGGGGTGGGGGCCGCCTGTCGCGCGGCGGGAGCCGCGGCTGACCGCTTCACGGCGGCAGCGGCGGAGACGAGCGACCGCAGCCACTCCACGTGTTCCCGCATCAGCTGCGCCTGGCTCGTGAGTTCGGCGGCAGCGCTCGCGCCTTCCTCGGCCCGGGCGGCGTTTTCCTGAGTGACCGTGTCGAGTTCGGACATCGCCGTGCCGATCTGGCCGATTCCCTGCGACTGCTCGCGGGCGGCGGTGGCGATCTCAGCCACGAGCGTGTCGGCTGCTGTGATCTTGGCGGCGATCTCATCCAGCGAGGCGCCCACGCGATCGCAGCTCTCGCCACCGTGACGGCTGCTGATGATCGCCGCCTCGATCTTGGCCGCCGTTTCACGGGCGGCGGCGGCACTCCGTTGGGCCAGCGATCGCACCTCGTCGGCCACGACGGCGAATCCGGCTCCCGCCTCGCCAGCGCGGGCTGCTTCGACGGCGGCGTTGAGGGCGAGGATGTTGGTCTGAAAGGCGATCTCGTCGATGTCTTTGACGATCTTGGCCACCTCCGCGCTCGAGTTCTCGATCGCCTGCATGGCCGCATTCATGTCGACCATCGTACGGGCGCCTGCCTCGGCAGCGGTGCGGGCCTGTAATGCCAGCTCCTTGGCTTGGGCGGCATTGCCGGCCGTGCTGCGGATCATCGCCGACATCTGCTCGAGCGCCGTGCTCGTCTCCGCGACGCTCGACCCCTGCTCGCTGCAGCCGGCGGCCACCGTCTGGCTGATCGTGGCGAGCTGCCCGGAGGCCGTGGCGGCCTGCGCGGCGCCGTCCTCGAGCGTGTCGGAGATTGTCCGTAGCACGCGGCTGGTTGAACGAATCACGCCGGTGCCGAGCAGCACCCCCAGGAGCGATGCCAGGCCGACCGCCGAGCCGATCAAGACGAAGCTGTTTTGCACCGTGTCGCCTGCTGCAGCCACTGCGCGACCGGCGAACGCCACATTGTACTCGATATCGGCCTTGAACAGGTCGATGCAGGCCTGGGCGGTATTTTCCACACCGCTCCGCATCAGCGTGCGGGCCTCCGCCTCCTTGCCGTTGTCGAGCAGGTCAAACACGCGGCGGGCTTCGGCGAGAAAGGCCTCGCGGGCCGCCTGGGCGTCGGTGAAGATGCGGCGATCTTCATCGTCACTGATCAGTGACTGGTAGTCGTCGCACTGCCGCGTCCCCTCGGCCACCACCCTGTCGAAGTTCGTGCGGGCGGCTGTTCCAGCCACTGCGTCGGCGTCGGCGGCCGCGAGCAAGGCCGAGCGTACCGACTTCATCGCCACGTAGTTGCTCTCGATGATGCTACTGAGCGTGACGACCGACGGCAGGGCGTTTCCCGACAGTGTGACGACGTGCTGGTTGATGCTGGTGATCCGCCAGAGCGAGATGGCGCCGAGCAGGAGACCGGTGAACACCAGGGCGGCCAGACCAAGGGCGATGCGGCGGGGGATGGTGAGAGTCTTCATGGGATTTCCTTCAGGCTGGCTCCCGGTCGGCCCGGGCGATGGCTTCGAGGTCGATGAGGGTGACGACGCCGGCACCTGATCGTGCCATCCCGGTGATGAATCGCGTGTCGATGGCGGTGCCGAAGTCGGGCGTGGGCACGAGATCCTCGGCCGCGTAGGCAGCGACCTCCTCGACGCCGTCGACGATTGCGCCGTAGGGACGGCTGCCCCCACCGGCGGCGGCGACCTGGGTCACGACGATGCAGGTGCGGTCGTGAGCGGCTGGATCGGGCAGGCCGAACCGGATACGGAGGTCGACGACGGGAATCACCTTGCCGCGGAGGTTGATCACGCCGCGGACGTGCGGAGGCATCGATGCCACGGGCGTGATCGGGCACAGGCGGATGATTTCCCGCACCACCATGACGGGCACGCCATAGGTCTCGCGGCCGAGCGTGAACGTCAGATACTTGCCGGGCTGGGCGGTCACCGGGCCGGCGGGTTGTCCTGAGGTCGAGGTGTTCATGGATGCAGTCTAGGTCGCGTCTCGTCAGGCTGCCGATCCGGCGACGGTCGGCTTGAGCCGCACCAGGGCATTGGTGTCGAGGATCAGGCCCACGCGGCCGTCCCCCAGAATGGCGGCTCCGGCGAATCCGTGCCGGCCCGCGAAGGTCTCACCGAGGCTCTTGATCACCACCTCCTGTTTGCCGAGCAGGTCATCGACGAGCAGCCCTCGGCATTCCTGGCCGGCTTCCACGACGACGACGATCCCATCGGCCGGATCGATTGCCCGCGCGGCCACGCCGACATGTGGCCCCATTCGGAGCAATGGCACGAGCCGGCCGCGGACGTTCACAAGCTCCCCGCGGCCGTGCACGGTGGTGACATCGCCCGGCAGCGGGCGGAGCGACTCGCGGACGGAGAGTGTGGGAACGACGAACCGCTGGTCACCGACGGCCACCAGCAACCCCTCGATGATCGCGAGCGTAAGCGGCATGTACATCGTGAACGTGGTGCCTGCCCCGACCACGGAGTCGATTTCGATCTTGCCGCGGATGCCCTCGATGTTGCGCCGGACGACGTCCATCCCGACGCCTCGGCCGGAGAGCCCCGTGACCTGCTCGGCCGTCGAGAAGCCCGCCGCGAAAATGAGGTCGAGCGTCTCGCGGTCATCGAGCACGGTGTCTGGCCCGACGAGGCCACGCTCGATGGCCTTGCCCCGGATCCGCGTGGGATCGAGACCGCGGCCGTCGTCGGTCATGCGGATGACGACGAAGCCCCCCTGGTGGAACGCCGAGAGCCGGATCGTGCCGGTCGGCGGCTTCCCGGCCGTCGCGCGGGCCGCCGCGGGCTCGATCCCGTGGTCGATCGCGTTGCGGATCATGTGCACGAGGGGATCGCCAATCTGTTCGATGACGGTGCGATCGAGTTCGGTATCTTCTCCCTCAAGCACGAGCCTGACATCCTTGTCGAGTTCGGCGGCCGTATCGCGGACGAGGCGGGCCATCTTCTGGAAGGTGCCCCGAATCGGCACCATCCGCAGCGCCATCGCGGTCCGTTGGAGGTCCGACGTGATGCCCCGGAGTCGCGCCAGAGCCCGCGTGAGATGCTCGTCGGCCGGCCGCTCGGTCGTGGTTCCCTGCACGACCATCGACTGGGCGATCACGAGTTCGCCCACGAGGTCGATGAGGCCATCGAGCTTGTGCGTATCGACACGGATGGATGCCCCGGCGATCGTGAGCGGCGCTGCCGCAACCGCCGGCGTGGGGCTGGCCGGTGCGGTCGGCTCCGTCGCCTTCGGAGTCTGGGTAGGGCTGGGTGGAGGCGTGGCCGCCGCCTGCTCGCTGGCGACGACCGCCGCCCGCGGCGTGGGCAGCGGTGCCGGAGCCTGGCCGCGGGTGGTCTGCGGTGCTGGTGCTGCCGCGAGAAGGGTCGCCACGGCTTCGAGAATCGCGGGCACTGGCAGGCTCAAGGCGTGGCCAGCGTTGATGCCCTCGACCTGCTGCGCCATCTCCGTGACGAACCGGGCAAAGCAATCGGCGGCGGCGAGGATGACGTCGATCGCCTCGCGGTCGAGGCTGCGTCCGCCACGCCGCGCCGCATCGAGGAGTGACTCGACTTCGTGGGCGAGACGGTGCAGCTCCGCGAGCTTCATAACCGCGGCATTGCCCTTGAACGTGTGGAACGCGCGGAACACGGTTGCGAGCGTGTCGGGATCGTTCGGTGTCGCCTCGAGCACCAGCACACCCTGCTCGATGTCGCGGAGCAGGTCGTGCGACTCCGCACAGAACAGCCGCACGAGTTCGGGGTCTGCATCCGGCGGTAGCACGACGACGTCTTGGCAGCTCGCGGGATCGTCGAGGACGAGCCGCCGACCTGCGGCTGGTGCCGAGGTGGTGGATCGTGATGCCGGATGTGGTGCATCAGCTGGTGTCGCTACCGTCGAAGCCGTAGTCACTGGCACAGCCTCGAGAGCCTGCGGCACGGGCGGGAGTGGCTGCCCGCGCTCCCAGGATGTGACGGTCTCCTCCATCCATACATGCCAGTTGGAGAGCCAGTCGGCGAGGGAAAGGATGGAGGCAGGCGGTGCGGCCTGCAGTTGCGTCGTGTACTCGCGGGCCTGCGCCGCCAGCCGCGTGATCGGCTCGGGTGCCGCCACGACTGCCGACTCGAGTTCGGCGAGCAGGCCGATGAGAACCGCGCCGGCCGATCCGCCTCCCGGGCTCGCGAGATCCAGAAACGCCATCTCCAGGCCGATCTGCTGGAGCAGGTGACGGGCGACAGCGGGAGGGGGCGATTCCGGGGCCATGTCCCCATCCTAGCTTCCAAATGGCCGTCCTGCGGCCAGTTTTAGGCCGGTTTGCCGGGCGGTCACACCGGCCGAAAACGCGACCTACACTTGGCCACACCTGCGGGAGCGGTCCATGAACACGATGCGGCTGTTGAAAGTGATGACCCTCGGGCCCGTGCTGGGCCTCGTGGCGCTATCGCTGCTGGCCTTTTTCAACCAGGCGGGGCTCAACCGGGCCCACCTCGATCGCTACGCGTCATACCGGCTCGCCCATGAGCTCCGCCACAGCTCAGACGAGCTCACTCGGCTCGCCCGCACCTACGTGGTGACCGGAGACCCGGCCTACGAACGGCAGTACTGGCACGTCCTCGCCGTGCGCAATGGCACGAAGCCGCGCGAGGATGGCCACCGGATACCGCTCCGTACGCTGATGGAGCAACAGGGGTTCACGATCGATGAGTTCGCCTGCCTCAAGCGAGCCGAAGACAACTCCAACGCGCTCGTCACGACCGAGACGATCGCCATGAATGCCGTAAAGGGGCTGTTCGCCGACGGGCAGGGGGGCTACACGAAGCGTGGCGATCCGGATTCGGTGCTCGCGCAACGGATCATGCACGATGAGAAGTACCACACCGACAAAGACGCGATCATGCAGCCCATCGGCGAGTTCGAGCAGCTGCTCGACCGCAGGACTGCTGCCGCCGTGGCTGCTGCCCGCCGGCGCAGCGACCTGCTCATGACACTGGTCGTCGGAGTGGCCGCCCTCGCTGCCGGCATGGTGTGGCTGGCCATTCGCAACCACGCGCGGGCCGTGCGGCGGGCTATCGACGAGTTGTCGACGACGGCAGCCAATGTGAACGCCGGAGCGGCGCAGGTGGCTGCCGCCAGCCTGTCGCTCGCCCAGGGCACGTCCGAGCAGCTCGCCGCGGTGGAGGATAGTTCGCGGGCGGCTCGCATCAGTAGCGGGACGGCCACCGACAACGTCCGCCGGGCCCGTGAGACGAGCGAACTCGTCGGCCGAGAGCAGGAACAGTTTCGCACCGCGGCCGGGCTGCTCGGCGAGATGGTCGATGCCATTGTCGCCATCGACGGCGCGGCGACGCGGATTTCGTCGATCAATAAGGTGATCGACGAAATCGCCTTTCAGACCAATATCCTCGCTCTCAACGCCGCGGTCGAGGCGGCCCGGGCCGGCGAAGCCGGGCTCGGCTTTGCAGTGGTGGCCGACGAGGTGCGCAGCCTCGCACAGCGCTCGGCGCAGGCAGCCCGCGAAACGGCCACCCTCATCGGAGACTCGCTGTCGCGGTCGCAGGCCGGCCGGCGGAAGATGGGCGAGGTCACCGCGGCGATCGACGCACTGGCGCAGCAGTCGGCGGCCGTCCGCGTGCTCGTCGACGAGGTCGATGCCCGAAGCCGGGAGCAGCATCAGGCCGTCGAGCGGATCGGCACCGCGCTCGGGCAGATCGAGCAGGTCACCCAGGAGGCTGCCTCGGGAGCCGAGGAGGGCTCGGCCGCCGCCGAGGAACTCTCCGCCCAGGCAGGCAGCCTGATGGACGTCGTCGACGTCCTTCGCCGCATGGTGGGGAGCAACTAAATCTGCCAGTCGATGCCCGGCTCCGGGGCTTCGCCGCGCATGCGGAGCTTGGGCTTCTCCAGCACGACGGTGGTGTGCGGGTCGACCGACCGTGTGAGCCAGACGTTGCTACCGATCACGGAGTCGTGGCCGATGACGGTGGCGCCGCCGAGCACGGTGGCGTTGGCGTAGATGACCACGCGATCTTCGATCGTCGGATGGCGCTTCGTGCCCCGCACGAGATGACCGTCGGCGTCGGTCTGGAACGACAAGGCGCCGAGCGTCACGCCCTGATAGAGCTTTACGTGGCTGCC
Organism: Pirellulales bacterium; assembly: GCA_049695995.1. Lineage (GTDB taxonomy): Bacteria > Planctomycetota > Planctomycetia > Pirellulales > UBA1268 > QWPN01. The sequence goes on from JBAVTF010000063.1 coordinate 8,310, forward strand.
GATCTCACAGGTCTCGCCGATCACGACACCCGTGCCGTGGTCGATGAAAAAGTGGTCGCCGATCGTGGCACCTGGGTGGATGTCGATGCCGGTGCGGGCATGGGCCCACTCAGCCATCATCCGCGGGATGAGCGGCACGTCGAGGCGATGGAGCAGGTGGGCCAGCCGATGGATCGTCACGGCCTCGAGCCCCGGATAGCAGAAGATCACCTCGTCGAGGGTGCGGACGGCCGGATCGCCGTCGTAGGCCGCCTGCACGTCGGTGGCCAGCACTCGCCGCAAATCCGGAATCCGCTCCAGGAACTCCACCGCCTTGGCCTGGCCGAGCGCCTCAAAATCGGCCTCCTCGGTGCAGTGCTGCACTGCATCCGGCGCCGCCGGCAGCTCGACGCCCTGCTCGGCAGCCAGCCGCTGCGCGGAGAGGCTGTGCCGCAGGGCCCGGCCAATCTGTGTCGTGAGCTTGTCGTGCAGGCCGTCGACGAGGTCGCCGACGTGGTAGGTGACGTTGCCGAGGTGGAGGTTCTCCCGCCGCCGGTAGCCAGGGTAGAGAATTTCCTTGAGATCCTCGCAGGCCGCGATGATCGACTCGTAGTTCGGCAGTGGGCAGTGCCCGAGATAGTTGATCGTCGGGACGTCTTGATACGTCTCGACGATCCGCCGCGTCAGTTCGGGCAGCTGTTCCTTGATCCGCACGTCAGTGGCCATGGCGTCGATGGTAGAGGCGGGCCGGAACCCCGGCAAACAATGCCCTCGTGCATCGGCGGGCGGGAGGGCCGGAATTGAGGGTTGTTCGGCGTATCGGGCCACTCGCCCGCTGATTCCGGAAGGCCAGGAAACCCTGGCTGACCCTGCGGCCGCCGAGGCTGCGGGCGGACGTCGGTCGGCCGCATGAAGGGGCGCCGGCTCGGGAGTGCCAACGCCCCCATCGCCGGACGCTCGCTACGGCATCCATGCGTTCGCTCGCTCGATGCTGACTGCGCTCCGGCATCCTGCCTACGCTGGTCAGCAACGCCGGCTCCCGGGGCATGGGCACTCCCGAGCCTTCCCGTATTTCAATTGAGGAGGCGAGGGGCTGCCGGTGCCCTCGAGCCGGCGTAGGTGGCTAGCGAAGCCTGGAGGGCGAGAGCGCAGCCACCTCCGAGTGAGCGGAGGGCATGGATGCCCAAAGCGAACGTTCGAGCGAGAGGGCACCGGCAGCCCCTCGCCGGTGAGGCACGTGGACTCCCGAATCACTGCGCCCCGCTCACTCGCCAGCGGCGGCCAGCGCGGCGCGGAGGGTGACGGCGCCGGCGTAGAGGGCCTTGCCGACGATGCAGCCGGCGGCGCCGATTTCGGCGACGCGGCGGATGTCGTCGGCGCCCGCCACGCCGCCCGAGGCGATGACCGGCAGCGGCGTGGCGGCGATCATCTCGCGGAGTGCGGGCAGGTTGGGACCCGAGAGCATGCCGTCGGTGGCGATGTCGGTGTAGACGATCGCGGCGAGTGGAAGATGGGCATGTCGCTGGGCGATCTCGACGGCGAGTGCGCCGCTCGTCTCCAGCCAGCCGCGGACGGCAACGCGGCCGTCACGGGCATCGAGGCCGAGCACGATGCGGCCGGGGAATTCCTCGGCGAGAGAGGTGAATGCGTCGGGCTCTTCGACCGCGAGGCTGCCGATGATCACGCGGCTCACGCCCGCGGCGAGATAGGCGGCTGCGGTATCGCGTGACCGTACACCGCCGCCGAGTTGGCAGGGCAGGCCCGTCGCGGCCACCATTCGGCCCACGAGGTCGGCCTGCACGGGGGCCCCGGCTTTCGCGCCGTCGAGATCGACGATGTGAAGCCGCTTGGCGCCGCCGGCGGCGAACCCGCGGGCCATGGCCACCGGATCTTCGCCGAACACCGTCTCGCGGTCATAGTCGCCCTGCAGGAGCCGCACGCAGCGGCCACCGCGCAGATCGATCGCGGGCCAGAGTTCCATCGGGAGAGTCTCCAATCAGGCTGAAGGCGGTGTGCAGGCGGGTGTCAGGCAGATGCGAGGAAGGAGCCAAGCAGATCGAGACCTCGCTGTTGGCTTTTCTCGGGGTGGAACTGCGTGGCGAACAGCCGCCCACGGCGCACGGCCGAACAGAACGGAGTGCCGTAGTCGGTAACGGCCGCAACGATCGACTCGTCCTGCGGCCGCGCGTGATACGAGTGCACGAAATAAAAGTAACTGCCATCGGCGACGGGCGGCCGGGCGGCCATCGCGCCTCGCCACGCCACGGTGTTCCAGCCCATGTGCGGCACTTTCAGATCGGGAGCGATGTCGAATCGGGCGACGTCGCCCGCGAGCAGGCCAAGCCCCGCGTGCCGGCCACCCTCCCAACCCGTCTCGAAGAGGAGCTGGAGGCCCATGCAGATGCCAAAGAACGGGCGGTCGGCCCGGACATGCGTCTGGATCGGCTCCACGAGGCCCCGGGCGTCGAGTTCTCTCATCGCGTCGCCGAAGGCGCCCACGCCGGGGAGCACCAGCCGTTCGGCGGCGGCGACGACGTTCGGGTCGTCGGTGATCGTGGCCGCGGCACCGAGCCGCTCGAACGCCTTCTGCACGCTCCGCAGGTTGCCGCTGCCGTAGTCGACGATCGTGATCATCGCCCGATCATACCCGGCTTGCGGGCCGCGGTCACGGTGCGGCCGTGGCGGCCACTTCCGGATAGATGACGAGTTCCATGCGGCGGTTGCGGGTGCGGCCTGCGGCCGTTGCATTCGAGACCAATGGATGATTGGACCCGTGGGCGACGAGAAACAACTGTGCCTCCCGGAGACGCGTGCGGGTCGTGAAGAAGTCGAACACGGCGGCGGCGCGTGCAGCCGTGAGTTGATGCGGCGACGACCACGCGGCGTTCACTAAAGGCTCGGTGTCGATGTGTCCTTCGATGCCGACGAAGTGGCCGGGGTAGACGCGATCGAGTTCACTGGCAACCTGCGTGAGAATCGCAGCGCCGCCGGGCAGGAGGTTCGCCGTGCCCGGCTCGAAGAGCCGCTCGGCCTGGATGTCGAGTCGCACCACCGCGCCGTCGAACCTGACATCGGCGCCCGTGATCGCGAGCTGGCCCATTGCCGACCGGAGTGTCGTCGACGGTGTTGCCGCAGCGGGCGCTGCAGGCACGCCCGTATTGCCCACAGCGGGCGGCATGCCAGCGGAGCGGGCCTGTGCGAGCTGTGTCGACGTGCTTGCCAGCTGATCGCGGAGCGCCGCGACCTGATCCTGCATGAGTTGCGACTCCTGCCGGCTGCGCTCGAGCGACGACGCGAGCGACCGGCCATCGAGATCGGCGTACGACGGGGCAGGGGGCACCGCCGAGGTCTGCGGGAGCATGTGCGCGGGCGTGGCGACTCCGGGAGGCGGCTCCAGGCTGAGTGGGCCAGCCGGCGGCGCGGTGCGAAACGGATTATTCGCGCAGCCGCTCACACCGATCGTGACCGCGACCGCGATCACGACGGCCCGACTGCCGCCACCATCTGGCCCATACACCATGCCTGAGTCCCTGCCTTTGGGGGTGGGGATGATAGGGGACGGGCACAAGCCCGGCAATACGGCCGCAGGCCGCAAATACCGGTGTATTCGTTCACGGAGCCGGTCGGGGGTCGCGCGCAGCCGCCGGTGAATCGTGCGGACCAAAAAGCCTTCCATCCCGAGCGAGCAGTGAACTCGCACGATCCGCCGGCGGCGAGCACGTGCCACCGACCGGCGGCTTCGGCTAGTCTGGGCACGCGCCGATAATCAGCCCCCGCGGATGCGGCGGAGAACGAACAGGCTCGCAGCCGTGAGGACGACGACGGCGGCGGCCACGAGGGCAAGTTCGCCAGGCCGCTCGAAGGTGGTGGCGGTGCGTTCCCAGATCGGTTGCCATGCCACGATGACGACGACCGCCGCGAGGCACAGGCTCGGGCCGAAGGGGAGTTCGTTCTCGCGGCGCAGGATGACCTGCAGCAGGCCGTGGGCGAGCCCGATGAAGACAGCGAGAAGGCAGATGAGCACGCAGGCCTGCCAGCCGAGCCATGCACCCACCATGGCCATGAGCGTCACGTCACCGAGCCCCATCGCCTCCTGGCCAAGGGCCCGCGAGGCTCCTTCACGCGTGAGCCAGACGAGGCCGGCCCCCACGAGCATGCCTCCAAGCGATGCCAGGAGGCCGAGCCAGTGATCACCGCCGCGCCACCAGGCGGTGCCGGTGAGTCCGACACTACAGAGCAGCACGATCCACCGCGGATCGAGCGAGATGGACTGGGCATGTGGTGCATCGCCCGCGGGTTCGGCTGGTGCGGTGCAGACCCACCACCAGAGGACGACGACCGCGATGGCTGCAGCGAGTCCTGTTCCAGCCGGCCAGGAGGCGAGCCAGGCCGGCGGTGGCAATCCGTGGAGCGGGCCGAACGCACCGAGCAGGTCGGGTGCAACGAGCGGAGCGGCATACGAACGCATTACCTCGTGGCCCACCGGCAGCAGGGTGGCAGGCTCGACCGTCGTTGCCATGAGGCCCAGGAGCACGCCGGGGACCGTGATGCAATCGGGGATCACGCGGTGCCGAAAGTCGATCCATGTCGCCGCGGCCAGAAGCGTCATGAGGACGACGTGGGCGATGTATCTGGCCTCGAGCATCTGGTCGGCAACGCGATCGCTGGCGAGAGCGGCGGGGAGTTCGCCGCGGCGGCAGTTTTCCCACCACCAGAGGGCGACCGCTGCGGTGACGAACGCGCATTCGATCCCACGGCGTGCCTTCGGCGCGGTGTCCGGCCCGGGGCCGACGAGCTGGCTGACGATGAATGTGAAAAGCCGCGCGCCGACTGCCGCCAGGACGGCGACGAACAGCCACTGCCAGGCTGGCGGGGCGGCTTCGGCGATCATCGGCCATCCCCTTCGCGTGCCGCGAGCCAGTGCACGATCCGCTCTGCGACTGCAGCTGGTGGCTCTGTCCCGGTGTCGAAAGCCACGTCGGCGCATTCCGTGTAGAGCGGCAGGCGAGCCGCGAGCGCCGCCTCGACCTCGGCGAGAGGGTCGGCTGACGTGAGCGCCGGCCGCCGGTCGGGGGTGGTCGGGTCGGCGGCGAGCCGGCCGCGGATGACGTCGGCCGGAGCCGTGAGCCAGACCACCGGCCGGCCCAACTCGCGGAGGAGCCTGCGATTCTCAGGGCGAAGCACGACGCCCCCCCCGGTGGCCAGCACACCGCGAAACGAGCCCAGGAGGTCGGCGAGGATCTCGGCCTCGGCGGCGCGGAAGGCCGGCTCGCCGCGGTCGCGAACGAACGCTGCGATCGTGGTGGAGAGCCGTGACTCGAGGACGGCATCGGCGTCGAGCCAGTCGCATCCGAGTCGTGCCGCGACAACCGCCGCGACGGTCGATTTACCCGTGCCTCGATAGCCGATCAGCGTGACCTGCGGCATTGGAGGTCCTTCAGACAGGCTGCTTGGCCGAGGCAGTGGCCCGCTTGAGGGCCTCCCGCATCACCTCGTGCCGCGGCTCGACGCCGTGCCAGATGCGGAATTGGATGGCTGCCTGTCGCACGAACATCTCGACCCCCGTGACGATCTTACAGCCGATCTCCCTCGCTTGTTTGATCAGGAGCGTGTTCTCCGGATTGTAGACCGTGTCGAACACGACCATGTAGGACCGCAGGTGCTCCTTGTCGAAGGGCGTCTCATCGACGTTGGGGTGCATGCCGACGGGCGTCGCGTTGATCACGCAGTCATAGGGGAGGCGATAGCGTGAGTCCCAGTCGATCGCCTTGCATCCGACCTCGCCGGCGATCTTCTTGGCGCGATCGAGCGTGCGCGACGCCACCGTCACCTCGACTCCCTTTTGCCGCAGGCCGAATGACACGGCCCGAGCCGCACCGCCGGCTCCGAGCACAAGGGCCGTCTTGACGCCGAATCCGCTGCCGGGCTTCTGTTCTTGATCGGCGAGCGCCGCCTCGAGGCTCTCGACCGCGGCCGTAGCGTCGGTGTTGGCGGCCGAGATCCCGCCGGGGGCGAACGAGAGCGTGTTTGCGGCCCCGATCGACTGCACGAGCGGATCCTGGATGGCGCAGTGCTTGAGCACCGTCTCCTTGTGCGGGATCGTCACGCTGAGGCCGGCCAGCGGCCAGCGGCCGGCATTCGCCAGGAACTCGTCGATCTGCTCGGCCGGCACGCGGAAGGGCACGTAGACGGCATCGATGCCGGCTGACGCGAGGGCCGCGTTGTGCACCACCGGACTCAGGCTGTGGCCTACCGGGTCTGCCACCACGCCGTAGATCTTCGTGGTCTGGGAGAGCGATTCGAAACGGTACATGTCGCGCATGTGCCGCCAGCCGATCTGGCCGGGTGCCAGCACGCGATCATCGTGGAACGTCGCGAACGTGAACGGGGCGCCCGCCCGGCCGGCCAGGATCCGGGTCGGCACGCCGATGTCGCCCATGCAGATGCCGACCGTAGGAATCCGGCTGGCGTGCACCATCTCCAGCATTCGCAGGTTGTCGGTCGGGTGGTTCGCCATCGCGGCGATCTTGACGACATCGGCATTGAGGTCGGCGAGTCGCTTGTGGAGGAGCGTCAGGTCGGCGGGGGTCTTCTGAAAGTCATGGTGACTGACGATCCGCTTCGTCTTGCCGTATCGCGGCACCTTGGCGGCGATGTCGTCCTCGAGATCGACGTAGTCGGCCCCCTCGACGATCGCCGTGCGGAGGAGCATGAGTCTGTCCTCTTCGGACTGCTCCCAGCGGCCACCGTCGGCTACTCGCCGGCAGGTGACGATCACGGGGCAGGGCCGCTCCGCGAGGAGCCGTTTCACCTGCACGGTGCCTTGGATGTAGTCGAGCCGCAGTTCGACGAGCGGCACGCCGTTCTCCGCCAGGTGGCGGTGTTCGGCGATGACATGCCGATGTCGGCCGCGGCCGATGCTCACGCAAATCATGGTCGTTGCCATCCTCCGTTCAGGTGCGCCGAAACTGGCGGTCGAGTTCCTGACGCGACAGCGTCAATGACGTCGGCCGCCCGTGCGGGCAATGGTGCGATTCGCGGACAAGTCGCCGATCGCGGACGAGGGCGTCGACCTCCGCCTGGGAGAGCGGGTCGCCCGCCTTGATCGCCGCCTTGCAGGCCAGCCCGTGAAGCACCTCGTCGACGAGCAGCGACGCGGTCCGGCCCGGAGCAGCCGCCACGGCTGCCAGTCGGTCGAGCGCCTCGCGGACGATCGCCGCCGCGGGCGCGTTCCCCGCCAGCACCGGCTTCGAGGTCACGATCACCGTCGTGCCGCCGAACGGCTCCACCTGCATGCCGGCCTGCTCCAGCGTCGCCGCGTGTTCCTGCACCAGTTCCAGCTCCGCGGGCGAAAGATCGATCCGTTCTGGGACGAGGAGTCGTTGCACGTCGAGGCCACCCCGCTCCACCGCCGCCTTGAGTCGCTCGTAGAGCACCCGCTCGTGGAGGGCGTGCTGGTCGATCACCTCGATGCCGTCGCCGGCCTCGACGATGAGGTATCGATTATGCATCTGCACAGCCCGCTCGTCAGCGGCGGCGGACGGCGCAGCCTGTTCCCAGGCCGGGACGGCATCTCGGCCGCCGGTCCAACCCGCGGGTGGAGGCGAGCCTGATGTCGAGGGACGTGAGGGAAACGGCACGAACTCCGGCTCCGGCCGCCAGGCTGGCGGGGTCTGGGCAACGACGGGCTCGTCGGCCCACAGCCGGCTGCTCGTGGAGGCGGACTCGGCCGCGGCAATGGGGGGCTTGAGCCGCGCCTTCATGTCGTCGGCCAGAAACCGCGTGCGCAGCGCGGCCAGCACGAGCCGATAGAGACGCGACGGCTCGCGGAACCGCACCTCCATCTTGGCCGGGTGCACGTTGACGTCGACCGCGTCGGGAGGCACGGTGAATTGCAGGAACACGATCGGCTGGCGGCCGGAGAGCAGCATGCCGCGGTAGGCCTCCTGCACCGCATGCAGGATGGAACGGTCGCGAAACGGCCGTCCGGCCACGAACAAGTGCTGGAGTCGCGTCCCCGCCATGTCGTCTTCGGGCCGCCCCACGAATCCCGACACCGCGATGTCGTCGTCGGCAGCCTCGACCTCGAGCAGCCGGCTGCCGAGCGTCTCGCCATAGAGGTCAGAAATCCGTCGCCTCCAGGAGTCGGTGGCGGGCAGGTCGTGCACGCGGCGGCCGCGCGACGTGGCGGCGTTGTGCGTGAGCGTGAAGGCCACGCCCGGATGGGCGAGCGCCGTCCGGACGAACGCCTCGGAAGAATGCGACCACTCCGTGTGCGCCGCGCGGAGAAACGCCCGGCGAGCCGGCACGTTGCCGAAGAGCTGATGCACCTCCACGGTCGTGCCCACGCCGCAGCCCTCGGGCACGACCTCGCCCATGCGTCCGCCATCGACCGTGATCGACGCACCGGCCGCGTCGGCCGTGCGGGAGCGAATCACGAGCCGCGACACTTCGCCGATGCTCGCGAGCGCCTCGCCCCGGAAGCCGAGCGTGCCGATTCGTTCAAGGTCTTCGGCCACCCGCAGCTTGCTCGTGGCATGCTGGGCGATGGCGAGCGGCAGGTCGTCCGGCGGGATGCCGCAGCCATCGTCGGACACCCGCACGAGCGCCACGCCCCCCTGTTCGAGCGCCACGTCGATTCGGGTGGGACCCGCATCGAGCGCGTTCTCGAGGAGTTCCTTCACAACGCTCGCCGGCCGTTCCACGACCTCGCCGGCGGCGATGCGGTTGACGACCGCAGGCGGCAGTTTCTGGATCCGCGGCATTAGGACAGTTGATACTCTTTGATTTTTCGATAGAGCGTTCGCTCGCCGATGCCGAGCAGCTCCGCCGCCTGCTCCCGATTGCCGCCGGTGAGCTTGAGCGTCTCGGTGATGAAGATCCGCTCGACCTCTTCCAGCGGCCGTCCCACGAGCGACGCGATGCCGGCCGAGCCATCGGGCTGCACCGGCGTGGCGACCGGCATTGCCGGCTCGAGCTCCAGCGGCAGATCATCGACGTCAAGCGTCTCATCGCAGTCGACCACCACCATGCTCTCGATCACGTTGCGGAGCTGACGCACGTTCCCCGGCCAGGCGAAGGAACCGAGCTTCGTGCGTGCGGCGAGCGACACACCCTTGATCGTCTTGGCGTGCCGTTTCGCGAATTGCTTCACGAAGTGCTCGATCAAGAGCGGGATGTCGCCGGACCGTTCGCGGAGCGGCGGGATGGCGATCGTCACCACTTTGAGGCGGTGGTAGAGATCGCTGCGGAAGCCGCCGCCGGCGATCGCCTCCTCGAGGTTGCGGTTCGTGGCCGAGAGAATCCGCACGTTCACCCGCACGGGCGTGTTGGAGCCGACGCGGGTGATCTCACCCGATTCGAGCACGCGCAGCAGCTTGATCTGCGTGGCCATCGGCATGTCGCCGACCTCGTCGAGGAACAGCGTGCCGCCGTTGGCATACTCGAACTTGCCGACCCGGTCGCTGGAGGCGTCGGTGAAGGCCCCGCGGACATGCCCGAAGAGCTCGCTCTCCAGGATGTTCTCGCTCAGGGCTGCGCAGTTGAGGGCCACGAACGGCTTGTTCTTTCGGGGGCTGTTTTGGTGGATCGCCTGGGCGACGAGTTCCTTGCCCGTGCCCGTCTCGCCCTGGATGAGTACCGTGGCATCGGTCGGCGCGATCCGCTTGAGCCGCTCGATCAGCCCGAGCATCTGGGGGCTCGAGCCGACCACGCCTTCGAAGCCGAACTTCTCGTCGAGCCGCCGGTTGAGTTCGAGGTTCTGCCGCCGCAGACGTGTGCTCTCGGCCGCCTTCTCGACGGCGGTGCGGAGATGGCCCAGGTCGAGCGGCTTCTGCAGGTAGTTGAAGGCGCCTTGCTGCATCGCCGACACGGCCGATGGAATCGTGCCGTGGCCGGTGACGACGATCACTTCCGTCTCTGGGGAGGCCTTCTTGGCCCGCGCGAGAATCTCGAGGCCGCCGATGTCGGTCATCATCAGATCGGTGACGACGATGTCGAACGTCTCCTGCTCGATTCGGCGGGCGCCTTCGCCGCCGCTCCCCACCACCGTCACGTCGTGCCCCAGCCGCGACAGCCCCTCGCCCATCGTCCGTGCATGCACGATGTCGTTGTCGACGACGAGCACCCGCATCGGCACGGAGCCGGCAGATGCGCCAGAATCTTTCGGTGGAACGCCTGTCATGCTCGCGATCGTACGAAGCTCTGCGGCATGCCGTCCAGTTGCGGAGGGAGACGGGGCGGGGCGGGGAGCCAGATCGTGAGCTTCGTCCCGCGGCCGGGCGCCGTCTCGATGTCGATCGTGCCGCCGTGGGCCTCGACGATCTTGCGGGCCGTGGGGAGGCCGAGGCCGGAGCCCCCCTGCTTCGTCGTGTAGAAGGCCTGGAATACCTTGCCGAGCGTCTCGGCATCCATACCCGGACCGGTGTCGATCAGTTCGAGCATGACGCCGAGGCCCGACGGCCGCGTGCGGACGACGAGCTGCCCGCCCCCCTCCATGGCCTGCACGGCGTTGAGTAGCAAGTTGAGCACGGCAGAGCGGAAGGTCTCGCGGTCGATCCGGACCGCCGGCAGCTCAGGGTCGAGGTACCGCACGATGTCGACGCCCGCCTCGACGGCCCGCGGGGCGAAGAAGTCGAGGAGCTGCTCGAGTTCTGCGTTGAGGCTGCCGGGCTCGAGCGTGAGCGACTCCTGCCGTGCGAAGTCGAGGAAGTCGCCGAGTAGCTTCTGGAGCCGATCACACTCCTGTCGCACGAGCTCGATCTTGGCCCGGGCCCGTCGGTCACGGTGCTTCGTGGGCGACTCCAGATCATCGGCCGCGAAATCCTCGGCGAGCAGCTCCATGTTGAGCCGGATCGTCGAGAGAGGATTGCGGATCTCGTGGGCGAGGCCGCCCACGAGAGCCGCGAATTCCGCATAGGTTTCCGCCCGCGAACGGGCCGACTCGTCGTCGGGCGCCATGGCCGTCTCCGCCGGATGATGGTCGGGGAAGTCGGGTCAGCGTCGGCCCGCAGGCGGCGAGGCCGGCCTCACGTGGGCTGGCCACCGCCCGCCTCCTCGCGAATCACTGCCTTGCGGCTGAGCTTCACGCGATCCTGGTCGTCGACCGCGATCACCTTCACCCGCATCGTGTCACCGATCTTGCAGAAGTCGGCCACGTTCTTCACGAACTCGTCGGAGAGCTCGCTCACGTGGCAGAGACCATCCTTGCCCGGCACGAGCTCGATGAAAGCGCCGAAGTCCTTGATGCTCGTCACGCGGCCCTCGTAAATCCGGCCGATCTGGATCGATGCGGTGAGCGCCTCGATCTTCGCCATGGCCGCCATCGCCCCTTCGGAGTCGTGGCTGGCCACGGTGACCGTGCCGTCGTCCTCGACCTCGATGCTGGCGCCGGTTGATTCCTGGATCGCCCGGATCGTCTTGCCGCCGGGGCCGATGAGCAGGCCGATCTTCTCGGGATTGATCTGCGTGCGCAACAGACGCGGCGCCCACGGCGAGATCTCCGGCCGCGGCCGGCGGATCGCCGAGAGCATCGTGCGCAGGATCTCGAGGCGGGCGTCACGCGACTGCCGCAGCGTGGCCTCGATGATCGCCGGCGAGATGCCGTCGATCTTGAGGTCGAGCTGGATGCCCGTGATGCCGTTCTGCGAGCCGGCGATCTTGAAGTCCATGTCGCCGTAGTGGTCTTCGTCGCCGATGATGTCGGTGAGGAGCACCCACTGGCTTTCCGACTGCTTCACCAGGCCAACGGAGATGCCCGCCACCGGGTGCGAGATCGGCACGCCCGCGGCCATGAGGCCCAGTGTGGCGGCGCAGACGCTCGCCATCGAGCTCGAGCCGTTCGACTCGAGGATGTCGGAGATCACGCGAATCGTGTAGGGGAAGACATCGGGCTCGGGCAGCACGGGCTTCACGCTCCGCTCGGCCAGTGCACCGTGACCCAGCTCGCGACGGCCAGGGCCGCGGATCGGCCGCACTTCGCCCACCGAGAACGAGGGGAAGTAGTAGTCGAGCATGAACTTCTTCGAGTACTCGTCGATCAGGCCGTCGACGCGCTGCTCGTCCTTGCCGGTGCCGAGCGTGATAGTGACGAGCGACTGTGTCTCGCCGCGCTGAAACAGGGCCGAGCCGTGCACGCGGGGGAGCAGATCGACCTCGCAATGGAGCGCACGCAGGCTCTTGTAGTCCCGGCCGTCGGGCCGCTTGCCCTCCAGGATCAGCTCGCGGACCGCCTGCTCTTCCAGGGCGTGCCAGACATGAGCGAAGTCGGCGTCGCTCACGCCACCGGCCGCACCCGGCTTGAAGCCGAATGCCGCCTCGGTCGGGATGACCTCGGCCTTCGCCTTCTCCTTCAGCTCCTTCACCGCCTGGCCCCGCTCCTGCTTGCCCGCGATGGCCTTGGCGGCCTTCAGGGCCTGCAGGTAGCCAGTCGTGAGCCGGCTGCGGAGTGCGGAGTAGTCGGCGAGGACGTATTCCTTCTTCGGCTTGCCCGCCTTGCGGACCAGTTCCTCCTGCATCTCGCAGAGCACGCGGATGATGCGGTGGGCCTCGTCGAGCGCCTGCAGCATGCGGTCTTCGGGCATCTCTCGGGCGAAGCCCTCGATCATCAGGATCGCAGTGGGGCTGCCCGAGACCACGAGGTCGAGGTCGCTCTCTTCAAGCTGGTCCTGCGTGGGGAACGGAACGAAGCGGCCATCGATCTGTGCCAGCCGCACGCTGCCGAGCGGGCCGCGAAAGGGCAGGGGGGAGATGCAGAGGGCAGCCGAGGCGCCATTCATCGCGAGCACGTCGGGATCATTCTGCTTGTCGGCGGCCAGCACGTTGGCCTGCACCTGGACCTCGTCGTAGAAGCCCTCGGGGAAGAGCGGCCGGATCGGCCGATCCATCAGGCGACTGGTGAGCGTTTCCTTGAGGGTCGGCCGGCCTTCCCGCTTGAGGAAGCCGCCCGGGAACTTGCCGGCTGAAGCAACCCGCTCGCGGTAGTCGCAGGTCAGCGGGAAGAAATCGATGCCTGCGCGGGGGGCGCCGGTTGCGGCAGCCACGAGCACGACGGTCTCGCCGTAGGAGACGAGCACGCTCCCGGCGGCCTGCTTGGCCAAAAAGCCGGTCTCAATCGCCAACACATGATCCCCGATCTGCCGTTCAACGCGCTGCTTCACTGTCGTTCCCTTTCGTGCCTTCGATCTCGCGGCGGCTGCCTATGCAGGGCTGCGAACGTGCCGTCACCATGGTCCGGGAGCGACACGCTCCCGCCATCCTCGCTCCGTGCGGCTCCGGCCCATCTGCGGGCGAAACTCGCACCAATCAACGCCATCCACGGCCAGTGTCCGGAGAGGACCACGCCCTGACGGGCACGGTGGCCTACTTCCGGATCTCCAGCCGCTTGATGATGTCGAGATACCGCTGCGGCGCGACGCGCTTGAGATAGTCGAGAAGCCGGCGACGCCGGCTCACCATCTTCAAGAGACCACGCCGGCTGGCGAAGTCTTTCGAGTGCTTCTTGAAGTGATCGGTCAGATCGGTGATCCGACCGGTCAGCAGGGCGATCTGGATCTCAGCAGATCCGGTGTCGGCGGTCCCCCGCCGGTGAGCGCCAATCAACTCTTGCTTGCGTTCTTTCGTGAGCGTCATCAGCCGAACTCCACCCACCTGTGGGTGGCGTGATTGTTTGGATTGAGGATTCTTGTGGGCGGAAGTCTATCCGGGGAGGCCCGGATTGCAAACCGGAGCCGTTCTTTCGCCTGGTTTTCGCCGAGGTTCAGCGGCTCGGCCGCCGGCCGACGCCGTGGGGGGTGTGTACCACGTTCCAGGCCAGCCCGAGCTTCTCGAGCGCCAGAATCGCCCAGTAGGTGACGTCGACCTCCCACCACTTGTGGCCATGCGCGGCCATCCGCTGGTACGCGTGGTGGTTGTTGTGCCAGCCCTCGCCGAACGCGAGGAGGCCGACCCACCACAAGTTCCGGGAGTCGTCCGTGGTCTCGTAGTTGCGGTAGCCCCACATGTGGGTCGCCGAATTCACGAACCAGGTGACGTGGAACACGATCACCATCCGCACGGCGAGGCCCCAGAGCAGCCACGAGATCCCGACATCACGACCGTACAGCGACCAGCCGCTGGCCAGCAGGGCAGCGCCGATCAGAAAGTGCCAGAGCAGGAACGTCTGGTGAAGGAACCGCACGCCCCGGTCGCGGGCCAGGTCGGGGGCCCACCGCTTCGCGCGCGCTGCCGTCTCCTCGGGCGTGTGCATGGGGAAAAGCCAGAGCATGTGTGACCAGAGGCCGCCGTCGCGCGGCGTGTGGGGATCGCCGTCCTGGTCGCTGAACGCATGGTGTTTGCGATGGTTCGACACCCAATCCAGTGCAGATCCCTCGCCGGAGATACCGCCGAGGAAGGCGAAGAAGAACCGCACGGGAGCGAAGGTCTGGAAGCTGCCGTGCGTGAGCAGGCGGTGGTAGCCGAGGCAGACACCCAGGCCGCCGGTCACCCAATACAGCACGAGGCAGATCGCGAGCCCCGACCATGTGAAATACAAGGGGGCGAAGAGCGCGGCGAGGTGGACGCCGCCAATCCAGAGCACGACGGGCCAGTCGAGTTTGAGCGAGCCGTCCGTGCCGGACTCTGTTCGCAGCGACTCGCCGTCCGCGTCGCCGTCGATGGCCTCGTACGGATCAATGACCGCGGAACGGCCGAACTCGAGGTCAGCGGCCGGCGTTGAAGGAGCATCGGCGAGTGTGGCAGGGGGCGTCATGGGTGCGGTTCCATCGCGGAAGTGGGAGGCCAGGCAATGTGCTGCCGGGCGATGGGCTGTACGTCCTCACTACTCTGACGATCGGAGGCGGTTTTGACACCGGGAAGCCGTCCAATTTCGGTCGGGCGAGTGTCAAGAACCGGTCAAATTTCACTCGACCCGGCCGCCGGACCGCGGCAGGATCGACATCAACCAGGCGCCGGGGCCAGTCGCCGGTACGAATGCGGCGTCCGGAGGAGCCAGCAGCCACGCGAGGCGATCGACGGGGAATCCGCCGGGCGGCGGATCGATGATCGACCCCCCACCGGCGCTCGCGAGACTGCCACCGAGCCCCGCCGCTGCGTCGGGCGCGGCTCGTAGTTCTCCGCCTCGTCGATCGATCAACAGTCGCCATCCCGCCACATCGAACGCTCGTCCGCGGCCGTCGGACAGCCCGTAGGCCGGGCCGGGTCGGCAGCCGAGCGTGCCGACGAGCGCATCGAGCAGCCGTTGCTCGATCCGGCCGCGGCTGGCCGTGCAGGCGATGTCGGAGGCTTCGATGCGGCCTCCCGACCAGCGCAGATCATCGACCGCGATCGTCGCTGCGCCCGCGGCCCCCCCTGCGAGGGCTGCGGTGCAGGCAGCAAGATCGACCCGCTCGATGAGACCGTGTGCCGTGCCACTCCACCCGGTGGCGTCGTAGGCCGCACGGACCCTGCCCGTGACGATGGCCTCGTCGCCAGCGTTGCAGCCCGATAGCACTGTGCCGCCGGCGCAGGCCACGAGAATTGGGAACGGCAGCGGGCGGCGGCAGTCGGCCTCGATCTCGAATCGCACGGCCGTCTGCCGTGCATCACGATCGCCAGCCGAGCCGGCATCGATGCTGCGGAGGATCTTCACCTCGTCGTCAGATCCGGAAGACGTGGGCCTCACGATCCGCACTGCCCGATCGCCTGCTTGCACCACGCACTCGATCCGCAGAGGTGAAGGATCGTCGCCGCTCCCGATAGGCGTGTCCCAGGCGAAGTCGGCGATCTCGATCACGCAGTTACGATCGAATCGGGCGCCGCGTTCCAGCCATTCGCCGGCAACCGAGGCGAGGACCGCCGCACCGGTGGCGGCGCACCGCAGGCGGTCGATGTGGAATCGAACTTCGGTGGCACTTGTCTCCACTTCGACGAGCGGCAACGTCATGGCCGGTCGGCCGTCGGTCGTCGCCAGCACGCACTCGCGGCCGCGGATCACGCCGGGCCGTGGGTGCTCGATCGTGGACACGGTCAGCGGGAGCCCCACCTGTCGCTGCCAGGCGAGCCGCACGGCGTCGCGATGCGCTGCTGACCGCCGGTGCACGGCCCATGCCCCGAGCCCGAGACAGGGCAGGACCACGAGCAGCACGAAAGCCACCCTGGCCCGCGCGATCCTGGCGGCGGAGCGTGCGACGAACATCCCTGTTCCTGCAACGTGTGGTTCTGGTGGCGCGACGCGGGCCGGCCGGCGTTACCGGCTCCGGGCGAGGTCGTGGTAGAGCTGCCAGCGAGCTTGCATTTCCTCGATGCTGTCGCCGCCGAACTTGTCGATGACTGCGGCCGCGACCTCGAATGCGACGACGCTCTCGATGATCACGCTACAGGCGCTCACGGCGCACACGTCGCTTCGCTCGTAGGCAGCCTCTTCCGCCTCCTTGGTCCGCAGATTCACCGACCCGAGCGGCTTGCGGAGCGTGCTAATCGGCTTCATGGCGGCCCGCACGACGAGCGGCTGGCCATTGGTCATGCCGGCCTCGAGGCCGCCGGCGTTGTTGGTGGGCCGCGTGAAGCCGAGCTGGGGCGAGTCGCGCAGGGCGGAATCGTAGTGGATCGGGTCGTGCACCTCCGAGCCCCGGCGCCGGGCTGCCTCGAAGCCCATCCCGATCTCCACGCCCTTGATCGCCTGCACCGCCATCACGGCCTGGGCGAGCCGACCGTCGAGCTTGCGGTCCCACTGGGCATGGGTGCCGAGGCCGATCGGCAGGCCGTCCACCCGCACCTCGACCACGCCGCCAAGCGTGTCGCCCTCCTTGCCAACGCGGTCGATGAGCGTGGTCACCTCGGTGTCTCGCTCCGGGTGCAGCGAATAGATGGCGCTCGCATCTCGGACCCCCCGGAGCTCTGGCAGCGAGCCGGCTCGGTCGCCGAGTACCACGCCACCGAGCTCGGTGACCCAGCCAGCCACCTCGATACCGAACACGGTGAGCAGTTGGCGGGCGAGTGCGCCGGCGGCGACCCGGGCGGCAGTCTCACGGGCGCTCGCCCGCTCGAGCACGGCCCGCACGCCGCCGAGATGCTTGATCGAGCCGGGCAGATCGGCATGCCCTGGCCGCGGTCGATCGACATCCTCGAGCCGCTCGAGCTTGGCGTCCTTGTTGATCACCTCGAGCGCGAGCGGGCTGCCGAGCGTGATGCCGCGCCAGAGACCCGAGAGAAACGTCACGGAATCAGTCTCGATCCGCTGGCGACCGCCACGGCCGTAGCCCCCCTGGCGCCGTACGAGTTCGGTGTCAATCGCGGCCTTGTCCACCGTCAGGCCGGCGGGGAAACCGTCCACGAGGGCAACAAGGGCGGGGCCATGGGATTCACCGGCGGTCCAGTAGCGGAGCATTGCGGGCTGGGGGTTAAGGCTGTGGGGTGTCATTCAGAGTCTAGTTGGCCAATTCGGCCGGCCCTAGAGCAGCCAGAGCGGGCAAAATGCCGCTGGAAGTCGCACGCGAAGCGATGTGGCGCCGCCGATTGGGGGCACGTGCTCGCCGCCGGCGGATTTTGCGAGTTCACTGCTCTCTCGGACAGTAGCCCGGCCAAGCGTTCGCAGAATTTACCGGCGGCTGCGCGCGACCCCCAACCGGCTGCCCGCTTTGGCTGTAGCGGAGTCCGCGAGAGTAGTGCCGGTTCACCACGACGCTCTCGACTCACCTGAGAGCCGTATTCGTGCCCGTCACTCGACCGGCGCGGTGCCGGTGAGCAGGCGGCAGGCTTCGAGGTACTTGTCGCGGGTCTTGGCGACGATGTCGGCGGGGAGGGCGGGGGGCGTGCTTGCCTTGTCCCAGCTGCTCGCCTCGAGCCAGTCGCGGACGAATTGCTTGTCGAACGAATCGGGCACGCGGCCAGCGCCGGCTGCTGAGGCGGGCCAGAACCGAGAGCTGTCAGGCGTGAGCACCTCGTCCACGAGCAGGAGCGTGCCGTCAGGCAGCCGGCCCCACTCGAATTTCGTGTCGGCCAGAATAATGCCCCGCGCGGCGGCATGCTCGGCGCCTCGCGCGTAGACGTCGAGGCTCTTGTCGCGGAGGGTGGCGGCGAGGTCACCTCCGATCCGGTCGGCCATGAGGTCGAACGACACGTTCTCGTCGTGGCCGCTCACGGCCTTCGTCGCCGGCGTGAAGATCGGGGCGGGCAGACGACCGCCCGGCGCGAGGCCCGGCGGCAGCGGCACACCGCAGACCGTGCCCGTCTTGCGATACTCCGTCAGACCTGAGCCGGCGAGCCAGCCGCGAACAACGCACTCGAATGGGATCACTTCGGCACACCGCACGAGCATCGTGCGGCCGCGGAGTGGCCCGCGATCAATCGAAGCGGGTAGCCCCATTGCATCGACGTCGGTGGAGAGCAGATGGTGCGCGATCGGGGCGGGGCCACGTGAGAGCAGGTCGAACCAGAAGGCCGAGATCGCCGTCAGCACCTTCCCCTTGTCCGGGATCGGTGTCGGCAGGATCCAGTCGAAGGCGCTGATCCGGTCGGTGCTCACGATCAGCATCACGTCGCCGTGGCGGTCCGACGTGAACCGATAGCAGTCGCGGACCTTCCCGCGAAAGGGCGTGCCGAGCGGCAGATTCGTTTCAGTGACGGCGTCGTTCATGGGCGTTGTTCTACGCATTCTCCGTAGATGGGGCCAGAGTCAAGGCACTTGGCCTGAGCTCGTCCGCTGCGCTTCGGCATCCATGCCTGCGCTTGCTCCCCCAGCCCGCTCGAGGGCACGAGCAACCCCGAGCCTTCCCGCATTGAACTGCATAGGGGGAGGCTTTGGGCTGCCCATGCCCCAGGAGCCGGCGTATGCCGCCGAGCGCAGGCAGGACGCCGAAGCGAAGGCGGCATCCGAGCGAGCGAAGGGCATGGATG
>JBAVTF010000064.1:0-4888 GCA_049695995.1 Pirellulales bacterium
AGCGCAGGCAGGATGCCGAAGCGAAGGCGGCATCCGAGCGAGCGAAGGACAGGATGTCCGTAGCGAGCGTCCGGCTCTCGGGGCATGGGCAGCCCCGAACCCACGCCACAGGAGGTTGCGCCGCCCGCGGTTTCCGCCACGGGATCCCCTCGCTGGCGCTCAGGGCTTCTATGAGCCGAGGTTCACACGCGTTCGAGCTTCGTGATCCGGCCCGTGGAGACCCACTCAGCGACGATGATGTCGCCCTCGGGCGTGAAGCAGGCGTCGTGCGGGTGTACGAACTGGCCCGGAAGCCACTCCGCGGGCTGGCCCCGCAGGTTCTTCACTTGGTCGAGCCGCTCGACCGCGCGGCCGAGCTGCGCGACCACCTTGAAGTCCTCGTCGAGCAATGTGACGCAGGCCTTCAATTCCGGTACCACGAGGAGGTTCTTCCACGTGTCGACGTTCGCCGGCAGGCCGAAGCCGGGGGTCGTGGACTTGTAGGTGCCGTCGAGGGCGAAGGTCTGGAGCGTGCCGTGGGCCCGGTCGCAGACCACGATCACGGGTTCCCGGGCCGAGCCGTCGGCGGCCGGCCGGCGGTCGATCCAGATGCCGTGCGGCGTGTTGAACGTACCCTCGCCCTTGCCCGCGCCGCCGAAGGCACTCACCCACTTCGCATCCTTGTCGTAGCGGTGGATGCGAAACGTGCCGTAGCCGTCGGCGAGCAGGAAGCCACCGTCGTCGAGAAAGGCGAAGTTGGTCGGCAGAAAGCCCTTACGACTCCAGTTCGGCTTCGTCGAAACATCCTCGCCGGCCTCGTAGTCGCCCGACTCCATCGGCGCCTTGCGATACCAGACGGTCTCGCCGTCGGGCGTCAGTTTCGCGAACGCCTTCACGCCCTGATAGCCGCAGACATAGAGAAAGTCCTCGTTCCCCTCGCGGCGGACCTCGATCCCGTGGCCACCCCCTTGGAACTGGCTGCCGAAGGCGCGGATGAACTTGCCCGTCGGATCGAAGACGAAGATCGCCGGATGATCCTTCTTGGCCTTCTGGCCTTCATGGATCACGTAGACGTTGCCAGCCGAGTCGACCGCCACATTGTGGGTCGTCTGCCAGGTGAACCGATCGGGCAGCTGCGGAAAGTCATGTCGCACGCGGAAGGTGTGGGCACCGGAGCCGACGATCGTCTCATTTGCAAGCCGGCGGGCCCGAGCCTGTACCGGCCGGCCGGCCACCGCGACGGCGGCGCCCACGCCCGCCACGAACGCCCGCCGCGACAGGGAGCCACGCCCCGTGCCTGAACTCTCGCCTACTGCCGTCATATCGTCGCCTCCTCGTGCCGAGTCCCACGCAGCTGCAGAGCCACACCGCGAGCATGGTACTGCCTGGCCTTTTCCTGAGCCACTGGCATGTGCGAGAACACGCCACGGTTCGATCCTACAGTCGCCCTAGCACCATCCGCATGGCCATCGTCGTTCGTCATCTCGAGAGCGACTTTTCGGCCGACGCGTGTGACGTGTCGGCCGAGGTCACTCTCGACGGTATGACGCGCCGGCTTGCTTTTCAGCGGTTCGGCAACCATCCCGGCCTGCGCGACCGCACCGACACGTTCGATCCGTTTGCCGTGGCCCTTCTGCTGCCGGCCATGATCCGTGGCGAGCCACTCGTGATCGAAGGCACCGTCGATGAGCGGCTCCTGCTCGCGCTCCAGGGTCCGGTGCAGGCCACGCTCTGCCTGCTCGACCCCGCCTGGCGGCGAGTGCCCATCGATGCGGCTGCCCGCAGGGCTGCGGAGAGACCACGCCCGGCGGGCGCGGCCACGGCCATGAGCGGTGGCATCGACAGCATGCATCTTGTCCACCACCGACTGCTCGATCCGGCTGTCCCCGAATCACTCACACTGCGGCTGCTTGTCCACCATCACGTCGGTGCCCACGGCGATGACGACCGGGTGTTCGAGGAGCAACTTGCCCACGCCCGGCGTGTCGCCGACTCGTTCGGCCTGCCATTGATAGGCGCCCGCTGCCAGCTGGCAGACGCCTACCGAAACATGCCTTACATCCACTGCCAGACGATGCGGAACGTCGCGGCATCGATGACGCTCGACCACCTGTTTTCACATTTTCAGTACGCGTCGTCTGAGCCTTTCGGTGCCTGCGCGGCTCGCACCCGATTCGCAGGGATCGCCACCCTCGAGCCCCAACTCCTGCCGCTCTTCAATACCGATCGTGTGTCCTGGCATGCCTTTGGCGGCGACGCCACCCGCCTCTGCAAAACGGCCGACGTGCTGGCCGACGAGCGGCTGCGGTCGATGCTGCTGGTCTGCATGCGGGGCTTCCGCCGCGACAGGGCAGCCCTGAACTGTGGCCGGTGCTACAAGTGCGCCCGGCTCCTGCTGCATGCCGAGGCGATCGGGTCGCTCGATGCTGTGGCGGACACGTTCGACATGGCCGCCTACCGCCGCGGCCGCGACCACTCGGTGATGCGGCTCCTACGGTTCTCCCTCGGCCTCACCCGCAACGCAGCTGACATCGATCTGCTCGCATTCCTGTCCGCGAACGGCTTCGACTTTCCGTGGTGGTCGCGGCCAGGAGTGACTGCCGCCCTCCTTCTGCACGGCCGGCGGCACAGCCTCGCAGCCTGACCGCTCATCAGGCCGCGGCGGATCTCGTCGCAAACTCGGCGCAGGCCCGGGCGAGCACCCCCCGATATTCGGCCTTCGAGTATCGATAGCGTCCGATTCCGGCCGCGAACGAGCCGGGCGTTTCGAACACGGCCCGACTCTCCGGCACGCACTCCTTCGCGATGTCGAGCGTGCTGAAATAGTCGTCAAACTTGAACCGGTCGCCGACCATGTCGCGGCTCGGCGAGATCCACACGTTCGGCACGCCGAGCGCGTCGGCCACGATCAGTCCGTGCAGCGACTGACTGAGCAGGGTCTCGCAGGCCCCGATCTCCTCGACCACCTGCCACGGGGGCAGCCCCGGGTCAATCAGATGCAAGCCGCGGGTGTTGAGCTGCCGCCAGCGCGGCACCGATCGCACGTGCGGCACGAGCCCGAAGCGATGCCGAATCTCACCGCGAGTGGCCCAGGCATCGACGAGCACGACGGGATCGCCGAGGAACACGTCGCCGCGCGGCGCGAACGCTGCGAGCGACCGCTCGCCCCGAACGGCGACGAGCGTCGCCTGAGGCACCCGTCGGCCGTGAGGTGGCTGAAGCAGGCCCGAGCCGCAGACGACCGACATGGGCGTGGCCCGCTCGAGGATGCTGCCGGCGCCGAGCAGATGCGGCCGCCGACGATCACTCGCAAACCGGGTGCATCGCCCGGAGAGCATGCCGAAAAACGTGGGGTTGATGTCGTCGCCGAAGTTCGGCCGGCCCACGTGCCACCAGAGCGGCAGGCAGTGGTGCGGCGCGAGCCGCCAGCGTGTGACCCGCACGAGTTTTTCAATCCGTGCGAACATCAGGCCGCCTGCCGTCGGCCGGGTGAACTGGGCTGGTGCACATGAGTGTCGGCCCGCACGCTCCACGGCCGCAGCCCACGCGATCGCCACCAGGCTGAAGACGCGGTTGCGGCGACGAGACCGAGACCGATCAGCTGAAGGCCCCCGGCGAGGCAGCCCAGCACCGTGAGCCCCGTCAGACTCCACGACACGCCCCAGCCGGCGAGTGCGGCGACACCGGCCCCGACAGGCGCAACCGCCGCCGTGGCCAGCAGCGCGAGTCCCGCGCCAATCGAGAACCGCACCATCGGCACGGCCAGCCGCGTGAACCACGAGAGCACGAGCAGATCGGCCATGACCTTGAGCGTGCGAGAGAGGCCGTATTTCGAGCGGCCGTGGGTGCGGGCATGGTGCCGCACCGGCACCTCGCACGACCGTGCCCCACGGGCATCGGCCAGCACCGCGATGAACCGATGCATGTCGCCCTCGAGCGGCAACTCTTCCGCGATCTCCCGACGCATCACCCGTAGGGCGCAGCCGAGGTCGTGCACCTTCACGCCGGTGACCCAACGAATGAGCCGGTTGGCCGCCACCGACGGCAGCCGCCGCGACCAGAAGCGGTCCTGTCGTGAGGCCCGCCAGCCGTGCACGACGTCGTATCCCTCGTCGAGCCGCGTGAGCATGAGCGGAATGTCGGCCGGGTCGTTCTGCAGATCGGCATCGAGGAGAACGATCACGTCGCCGCGGCTGGTGCGGATACCGGCATCAAGCGCGGCGGTCTGGCCGAAGCAGCGGCGGAGATGCACCGGCACGATGTCGGGTCGGCCTGCGGCCAGCTGATCGAGCAGATCGGTCGAGCCGTCGGTAGAACCGTCGTCCACGAGCACATACTCGTACTCACGGCCGAGCGGCGGCACGCTGGCATCGAGCGCGGCGACGAGCCGCTCGAGGTTCTGGACCTCGTCATGGATGGGAATCACGACCGAGATCGAGGCCGATTCTGATGGGGATTCATTGCGCGGGCGGGAGGTCATCGACGCGTATCCCTTTCGCTGGTGTTGAGATCGGTGTGAGCGGCGGTGCGGGGTATGCCAGCGGCCATAGCGGGGCCGACGAGCACGTATTCTTTGTGACGAGTCAGGCTCGCTGACCGGGCGAGCACCGAATGCCCTGCAGGAGCCTCTCCGAGCACTTCCTCGACGGCGCTTGCGGGCAGGACGACTCGGCCATGCGAGTGAGCCGTGAAGAAGGCTCTGACGGCGGCGATGTCGTCGCACTTGGGCACGGCGCCGTTCCGCGCCGCCGCGCCGGAATAGAAGACGAGCCCGGGCACGCTACAGCGGTAGCTGGCCCACGCCTCGGTGTCGCCCGCCGTGCCGACGGCGGCCACGAGCGGCCGCACGCCGACCCGCCGGCCGAGGCGATCGGCTCCGATCGCCGCGAGCAGCATCACGGTCAGGCAG
>JBAVTF010000065.1:0-8413 GCA_049695995.1 Pirellulales bacterium
GTCGAGCCGGCGCCGACCGAAACCCTCGACGACGTGCTCGCACAGGCCGGTCAGCTTGCCAATGCAGGCCGCTATCACGATGCGCTCGTGCTCTGCGACGAGGCTCGCGCCGCCCACGGCCCGTCGCCGCGGCTGTTCTTTTTGATGGGCATTTTGCACCAGGCTGCTGGCGACCTCGATCGGGCCGAAGGCTGCTTCCATAAGACGCTGTATCTCGACGCGGCGCACGACGAGGCGCTCCTCGCCTTGGCGCTGCTGGCCACCCAGCGTGGTGACGCGCGGATGGCGGAGACCTACCGGCAGTCGGCGGCCCGCGTGCTCGCCCGCAAGGAGGCGCCATGAGCGATGCCTCCGCTCGACGACCCCATGTCGTCACGCAACCGCAGCCCGAATGCTGGCGGACGATCGGTATCACCGGCGATAAGACCTGCCCCGAGCTCGCCACCTTCATCCACTGCCGCAACTGCCCGGTGCTCGCCGAGGCCGCCCGCACCTTTTTCGACCGCGACGCCCCGGCCGGCTATCTCGACATCTGGCGGGAGATCCTCGAGGAGCCGGCCGCTGCGGTCGAGACGGACAGCACGAGCGTGCTCGTGTTCCGGCTCGGCACGGAGTGGTTCGCCCTGCCCGCCGCCGTGCTCGTCGAAGTCACGACACCGCGGCCGCTCCACCGGATTCCCCACCGGGCCGGCGATGGGCTGGCCGGCATCGTCAACATTCGTGGTCAACTCCAGCTCTGCATGTCTCTGCACGCCCTCCTCGGCCTCGCCGGCGGGCCAGAGACGGCTGCTGCAGCTGCCGGCGACTCCACGGCCAGGTTGATGGTCGTCGAGCGGACCGGCGACGCCGGCCTGGACCGGTGGGTGCTCGGTGTCGATGAGGTCGCCGGGGTACACCGTGTGGCTCGGTCTGCCGTCCGGGCGGTGCCCTCGACCGTCAGCCAGGCGCAGGCCCGCTGCTCGACGGCCCTCTTCGAGTGGCAGGAACGCACGGTCGGCCTGCTCGACGACGCCCGCGTATTCACCGGCCTCCGTGGCATGGTGTCGGGATGAGGGGTGCATGATGGCCGACGACCTGAGCGGATTCTCGATGCTGGAACTCTTCCGCCTGGAAGCGGAAAGCCAGACGGCCGTGCTCTCGGCCGGCGTGCTCGCCATCGAGGAGCTCGAGCGATCACCGAGCACCGTCGAGTCGCTGATGCGGGCCGCGCACTCGCTCAAGGGCGCGGCGCGGATCGTGGGACTCGATCCCGCCGTGCGGGTGGCCCACGCTCTGGAAGACGTGTTCGTCGCCGCAGGCAAGGGGCAGTTCCACGTCCGCCCCGAGCATGCCGACCTGCTGCTCGCCGCCATCGACTTTCTCGGCGCAATCGCCCGGGCCGACGACGCGCTCGCACCCGTCTCGCCGTGGTCGCCCCGGGCCGACGACCTCGTGACGCGGCTCGCGGCGATCCTTGCGGGATCACCGCCGGCGGCCCTGGCCCACGCGCCGCTGGCATCGCAGCCCATCGCAGCACCGTCCGCCACCACGTCAGCCGCCGGCGTCGAGTCCCCCCACCCGCGGCCGGAGCAGACGGTGCCGGCTGTGGTCCAGCCTCCGCCGGACGAACCGGCCGTCACAGCCGCTCCCGCCGAGTCCCCCGCCCCGCGGCCCATCGCTGAACAGGCCGATCGCATCGTCCGGGTTTCGGCCGACAGCCTCACGCGACTCGTGGGCCTCGCCGGGGAATCACTCGTCGAGACCCGGCAACTGCGGCCCTTCGTCGACGCCCTGCTTCAGCTGCGAGGCACCGAGGTCGAACTCTGCGACCGGATCGCGGCCTTCGAGGAGCGACTCAAGGCGGCCGACGTGCCACTCCCGGCAGCCCTCGCTGCCATGCTCGCCGGCATTCGCGATCGGGCAGACGGCTGCCTCTCCCGGCTCAGCGAGCACATCGAGGATTTCGAGGGCTTCGCCCGGCGCAACGAAGACCTCTCGAACCGCCTCCATCACGAGGTGATCGTGAGCCGGATGCGGCCGCTGGCCGACGGCATCCGTGGCTTTCCGCGGCTCGTGCGGGATCTGGCTCGCGCGCTCGGCAAGCAGATTCGCTGGGAGGTTCGCGGCGAGCAGACGGGCGTCGACCGCGATATTCTCGACAAGCTCGAGTCGCCGCTCTCACACCTTGTCCGCAACGCCGTGGACCACGGGCTCGAAATGCCCGACGCTCGTGCCGCCGCCGGCAAGCCGCCGGCAGGAACCGTCCGCCTGGAGGCGCGGCATCGCGCCGGCATGCTCCAGATCACGCTCACCGACGACGGCCGCGGGATCGACGTCGACCAGTTGCGTGACCGGGCCGTGGGCCGCGGCCTCGTCGAACAGGCCGTCGCCGACCGCCTCTCCGAGCTGGAACTGCTGGAGTTCCTGTTCCTGCCGGGCTTCTCCACAAAAGACCGCGTCACCGAGATCTCCGGCCGAGGCGTGGGCCTCGACGTGGTGCAGAGCATGGTGAAGGCGGTGGGGGGCAGCGTGCGGGTGGCGACGCAGCCAGGCCGCCAGACGGTGTTCACGCTCCAGCTGCCGATCACGATGTCGGTGATCCGGGCGCTGCTCGTCGAAGTGGGGGGCGAGCCCTACGCCTTCCCGCTCACCCGGATCGACCAGATCCTGTTCTGCAGCCACTCCGACATCCGCACCGTCGAAGGGCGGCAGTATTTCGATCGCGACGGCGTCTCGATCGGCCTCGTCATGGCCGCCCAGATTCTCGACGCCCCTGCCGCCGATCCCGCCGACCCGATGCCCGTGGTCGTGATCAGCGACCGGGGCCAGCAGTTCGGCCTGATCGTCGACGCGTTCCTCGGCGAGCGCGACCTCGAGGTCCGCCCGCTCGACCCGCGGCTTGGCAAGGTGCCCGACATCAACAGCGCCTCGCTGCTCGAAAATGGCAGTCCGGTGCTGATCGTCGATGTCGAGGATCTCGTGCGGTCGATCGACAACGTGCTCGCCGGTCGCCGGCTCTCCCGTGTGGAGTTTGAGAAGCTCGCCGAGCAGGCCCGGCAGCGGAAGCGGATCCTCGTGGTCGACGACTCGATCACCGTCCGCGAACTGGAGCGGCAGCTCCTCCAGGCCCGCGGCTATGCGGTCGACGTGGCCGTCGACGGCATGGACGGCTGGAACGCGATCCGCTCGGGCAGCTACGACCTCGTCGTCACCGACGTCGACATGCCACGAATGGACGGTATCGGCCTCGTGTCGCTCCTCAAGGCCGACCCGGCCCGCAAGGAGATCCCGGTGGTGATCGTCTCCTACAAGGACCGCGAAGAAGACCGTCTCCGCGGCCTCGACGCGGGCGCCAACCGCTACCTGACCAAAAGCAGTTTCCACGACGCCACCTTCATCGATACGATCATGGACTTGATCGGCGAGCCAACACGCTAGTGGCTCGACGATTCTTTCATCCCGGGACCTGCGCACCACAACGCGAGGCGAAGGCGATCGGCGGAAGCTCGAGGAGCCTTGGACCGAGTCTTCGAGGTCCACCGCGACGAGACTTCTGCCGTCGCCGAGCCGGCACCCCACGCGAAACCACGCCAGACCAGCCACGATGCGAATTGCGATCGTCAACGACATGCGGGCCGCCAGCGAGGCATTGCGGCGCGTGGTCACGAGCCTCCCCGACCATGAGGTCGCCTGGACCGCGGCCGACGGCGTGGAGGCGATCGCGATGGCGAAACGCGACCGCCCCGACCTGATCCTCATGGATCTCGTGATGCCGCACGTCGACGGTGTGCAGGCCACGCGACAGATCATGGCGGTGGCGCCGTGCGCGATCCTCGTCGTCACGGCGACGGTGAGCGGCAACATCTCGCTGGTCTACGAGGCGATGGGGCATGGCGCCCTCGACGCCGTCGATACGCCGATCCTCGGGCCTGCCGGCGAGGTGAGTGGCGCGGGAGCGCTCGTCGAGAAGATCGGCACGATCGCCAAGCTCGTGGGCGCGACGTCCGAGCCCCGCAAGACACCGCGGCCCGTGACTGCGGCGGCGCCGCTCCGACTGCTCCTCGTGGGCGCGTCGACCGGCGGACCCAAGGCGATTTCCGACCTGCTCCTGCCCCTGCCCCGTGACTGGAACGTGGCCACGGTCGTGGTGCAGCACGTCGACGTGGCGTTCGCCCAGGGCCTCGCCCGCTGGCTCGGCGACCGAACGGGCAGGGCGGTGCGGGTCGCCGAGCATGGCCAGCGGCCGGAGCCGGGCGACGTGCTCCTGGCCGGTACGAACGACCATCTCGTGCTCTCGAAGGGGCGAACGCTGGAATACCAGACGGAGCCCCGCGACGTCTTCTTCCGGCCGAGCGTGGATGTGTTCTTCGAGAGCGTGGCGGAACACTGGCCGCAGACGGGCGTGGCACTGCTGCTCACCGGCATGGGCAAGGACGGGGCCCGTGGCCTGCTGAAGCTGCGCAGCCGCGGCTGGCATACCGTCGCCCAAGA
Organism: Pirellulales bacterium; assembly: GCA_049695995.1. GTDB lineage: Bacteria > Planctomycetota > Planctomycetia > Pirellulales > UBA1268 > QWPN01. Next base: position 4,471 of record JBAVTF010000065.1, read on the forward strand.
CCAGGCCTCGAGCGTGGTCTGGAGCATGCCGAAGGCGGCGATCGATGCGGGGGCGGCGTGTGAGACGCTGGCAATCGATCAGATGCCGCGCGCGGTCGCCGCCCGCTTCGGAGCATGAGGCAGCGGGACGTTTTCTTGAACCATCGCCGGGACGGCAGAAGTCTCGTCGCGGTGGACCTCGCGGACTCGGTCCAAGGCTCCTCGAGCTTCCGCCGATCCCGGCTTGCCTACGAGCGAGAACGCAGCCAGGGTGAAAGACAGCGGGCGGCGGTTTTTCATGTTCAGCCGGGGGATTCGATCAGCCGCATGACGCGGAGGACCATGGCTTCGTCGCGGGTCGGTGTCCCGATCACTTGGACGCCGATCGGGAGGCCGCGGCTGCCCCGGTCGGTGGCGGCCGCTGCCTGAAGCACGAGATCACGTGACCGGGGACGGCCGTTCTCTTCGTCCGGCCGCACGGTCGTGACCGGCACCGCGCCGGCGGGAAGGTCGAGCAGGTTAGCGAGCAGGCACGGCGCTGCGGCGAGGATCAGCCTCGCGGCGGTGCCGTGGCGCAAGGCAGGGACAGCCGATACGGGGCAGATGACGGCATCGCAGGTGGCGACCATTGCGGCGAACCGCGCGGCGAGGTCGATCCGCGCTGCACCGAGCGCCGCGAACTCGGCAACATCCCGCGGACCCGTTCTCACCACCGCCTCAGCCTCCAGCCGTCGGCTGGTGATCCGGGCGAGCGTCGCCACGAGCGGCCGGAGCACGCGAGGCAGCGCGGCGATACGGAGCAGGCGGGCCACGCCCGGGATCGGCCGCGAGCCACCAAATAGTGCCCGAACATGGCGGCCACCATCGGCGGCGAGAATGGCAAGGTGCAGCCAGGCGGCTTCGCTCGCGAGCGTCGGATCGAGCGGCACGAGCGTCGCGCCTGCAGCGCTGAGCCGCGCGACCGCCTCCGCGACACCGCGGATCACGGCCGGCGACGCCGGCACAGGCCCCGCGTCGTCCCACCAGCCGATCCGGAGCCCATGACCGGTGGTCGCAGGGGCCGGCGTGGGCACCGACACCGCCGCACCGGCACACGTGAGATCGGCCACCGAACGGGCCAGGAACCCGGCCCGTGGCCGCACGATGGTGAGGTGAGGCATCGTGTCGAAGGCGCCGCCGTCGCCGAGGGTCGCCGAGCGGGGCATGAGCGTGGCGATGCCGCAGGCGTGGGCCGGCTGCCGGAGGCTGCCGGCCAGATCGTTGCCGACCGCCAGCGGCACGACGCCGGCGGCCACGAGCGCAGCGTCGCCACCGCTCGATCCACCGGGCCCACGATCGGCCGCGAGCGGATGATTCGTGCGACCCCAGACGGGGTTGTCGGTCTCGTGCAGATACATCGCCTGCGGTACGTTCCCCTTGCCCACGATCACCGTGCCGGCGGCCTTGAGGCGGGCCACGAGCGGCGCGTCGGCAGCATCGACCATGTGCCGACGGCTCTCGATGCCGAGCGTCGTCCGCAGCCCGGCAACCGGAAAGCACTCCTTCACGCTCACCGGCACGCCCGCCAGCGGCGTTAGCGCCGCGGCATCGAGCCTGAGCGCCGCCTCATCGATCGCCCGCGCGTCGGCCTCGGCCTCGGGCCGCAGCTGCACGAGCGCATTAAGCTGCCGGTTCGTCGCCGCATGCCGCGCCCGATGGTCAGCCACGACCTCGACGGCCGTCACTCGTCGTTCACGCACGGCCGTCGCGATCGCGACGGCCGAGTCGGGACAAGGCACCGGCTGGGATCGGATGGTCACCTCGCTAAAAGTCGACCGTCGCGGGCTCGGAGGCGGGCGAGCGGACGTCGGCCGCCCAGATCACGCCGCCGTCGAACACGATGCCGGTGACAATCAGCTTGTCGCCCGCCACTGCTGCCGGCTCCTCGCGGGTGATGATCGCCAGCTCGCGTGCCTGATCGCCGGTCTCGAGCTGCACCTTCGACCGCCAGTATGGCCCCACCTTCTTGGCCGAGTCGAACGTGACCGGCAACAGAATGCCCTCGCTGTCGCGGCGAGCATACGCGAGCCAATCGCGGGCCAGCGTCGGCAACGTGGCAGCGACCGCATCCTGCGCGGCAATGCCTGTGTGCAATTCCGCCAGCCGTTCCTGCGCGCCCTCGAGGGGCCGGCCGGTGTCGGCAGCCTCGTTCTCGAGCTTCACGAGCTCGTCGGCGGTGCGAGCCAACGACTTGTACCAGCCAACGAGCAGCTTCTTGCCTGCGATGTCGGAGTGATCCTGCACTGCAGCAGCAGCCTCGAGCGCCGCAGCCGCCTCGGCCACTGCGGTCTCGAGCGCGGCAGTGTCGAGCGGCGGCAGCGCGGGGGCCGCCGGCTCGACGGGAGCCACCGGCGCCGGGCTTGCAGCAGGAGTCTCGCCAGCTGCGAGCGGGTCAGGGGTCACTGGCGTCACAGGTGCAGGCGCGTCGGGGTCCGGGAAGAGAGGATCCGACGGCTCGGGCGCGGTCGCATCCGGCTTCGGGATCGCGTTTGTCGCCGGGGCGAGTGGATCAACGGCAGCCACCGCCGCATCGGGCAGGGCTGGCTCCGCACCAGGCTCGGCCACGGGCGTGTCGCCCAGCGGAGCCGCATCGGCCGCCGGCGCGGTGGCGTCGGCTGCCGGCGCATCGGGAGTCGGCGTGGTCGCAGCCAGGTCATCGAGCGACGGTGCTGCCGGCGCGTCGGGCGACGCAGCGGCCCGCTTCTTGAACCCCGGCTGGAACTTCTGCGGGAGCAGAAATGCCACCGACTCCGGAAGTTGTTTCGCAACGCCGAAAGGATCCCGCTGGAAGCCCCAGAGCAGGATCGCCATCGTGATCGGGATGGCCATCACGCCACCGGCCACCACGCCGATCATCGGCCCGAGACCGCCCCCCTTGGCCCGCGGCTTCGCGGCCACGGCACGCGGCGCGGCCACGGCGGTCGCCGCAGCTGCCGCCACGGGGGCGGCTGCCTCGAACGAGAGAGTTGATTCCTCCGTCTCGGTCGCGTCGGTGTCGCCCGCATCGATGCCAAAACCAGCCTCGGTATCGGCGGCGACTCCCGCAAAGGCAACGGTCTCGTCACTCTCAGCTGAGCTGTCGGCATCGAAGCCGCCCCAGCCCTCGAGGCCCTCGGTCGCAGTCTCGGCCTGCGAGCCACCGTCGCCAGCCGACATGTCGATGCCCGAGAAGCCGGTGCCAATCTCGATCGACGACTGCGAAGTCGCCTCCGCCGCACCTTCCTCGGGCGCGAACACGGAAAGGGGCGGCGCGACATCCGTGGCTTCTGCTTCAGCAGCGACTGCCGTGCCAGCACCTGCCGAGTCGTCATCCCCCGCCGTCAGCCACGCGCCCACGTCATCATCGTTGACGGCAGCTGCTTCGTCGGTCGGGCTATTGGTCACGTCGGCTGCCAGCGGCGCGTCGAGCAACGGTTCGTCAAGCGATTGCGCCTCGAATGACTCCGCGACGAACGCATCGAGAGCCGCCTCGGCGTCAGGAGCAGGCTCGGCGGACTGCTGTGTCTCTTCCACGAACGAGAACGACATCTCCTCGCCGCCCCCGTCCTGACTGCCACCAGCAAGGTCATCGGCCACGAGGTCGGCCCACGGATCCGGGGCCTGGTTCTTGTCGTCGTCGGCAGCCATCGAGGGAGCTCCAAGGGCGGTCGCTGGGCCGGTGCCGCCGGCCCACGCGCGTGCCGTCAAAGTCTACCACCGGGATTTTGCGCCCGGCCACCGTAGTCGACCGGTTCCCCGTCCGTAGGCCCGTCACTCCGCGTGGGCCTGTCACGGCGTGACAGGCTGCTTCACCGCTCACGGCGTGACCGGGCTACTTTCAGCCCGTTGCGGAGCAACGGGCCTACGGCCTCTGAGTTCGGCCGTGAGGGGCTGCCCATGCCCCGGGAGCCGGCGTGAGCTGCCCAGCGCAGGCAGGATGCCGGAG
>JBAVTF010000066.1:0-7619 GCA_049695995.1 Pirellulales bacterium
GCTGCCGACGCCCCCGGTGCCCAGGAGACTGTGATCCCCACGGGCAACCTGCTCGCCACGATTCGTGACGGCGGCGTGCTCATGATTCCGCTCCTTGGCTGCTCCTTCGCGTTAGCCGTGTTCGGCATCGAGCGGGCAGTGAGCCTGCGGACGAGTCGTGTCGTGCCGAAGATCTTCGTCGAGCGGCTCATCGAGCGGCTCCAGGCCCGCGACATCACCCGCGGCGAGGCGCTCGACGTGTGCGACGACAACGGCAGCCCCGCGGCCCGCGTGTTCGCCTCGGCGCTCCGCCGCTGGGGCAAGCCCGCCGTCGAGATCGAGCAGGCCGCGATCGACGCCTGTGAACGCGAACTCAACCACCTCCGTCGCTACCGCCGGGTGTTCAACGGCGTGGCGACGATCGGCCCGCTGCTCGGCCTGCTCGGCACGGTGTTCGGCCTCATCCGCTCGTTCAACGACGTGGCCTCGTCGGGCGCGATGGGCCGGCCCGACCTTCTGGCCCGCGGCTTCGGCGAGGCGCTCATCACGACGGCGATGGGGTTGCTCGTGGCGATTCCGGCGATGGTGCTCCACTGGATGTTCACCAGTCGCGTCGACCGACTGGCGATGCGGCTCGACGAGACCTGCCAGCTCGTGATCGACGAGATCTCCGACGAGGCGGTCGGCGCCGCAAAGCGCAAGGCGGGGTGAGCCATGCCGCTGGTGCGACTGTCCGACGACGAAGAGCCGGCGCCGAACCTCGCGCCGATGATCGACGTGATCCTGGTGCTCACGATCTTCTTCATGTGCGCTACGAAGTTCTCCGGCGACGAACGAAAGTTCGACCTCGACCTCCCGCCCGCCGACGCCGCGGCCGCCGTCGATGGGCCGCGGCCAGAGATCCTCGAGGTGGAGGCAGATGGCGACGTGCGGCTCGGCGGCGAGGATCTCGGGATCGATGACCTGCAGCCGCGGCTGGCGACGATCCGCGAGGCGAACCCCGACGTGGCGGTGATGATCCGCGGCGAGCGGGCCGTGCCCCATGGTCGCATGGCCGAGATCTATGAGGCCTGCCGGGCCGCCGGCGTGCGGCGGGTGGCGATCTCCGTGCGGCCGCGAACGGAGGCGGTCCGGCAGTGACCGACGGCTCACGATGCAGGCCGGGTGGATCGTCTGGGGAGTGATCGCCGCGGTGTCGGCCGCCGGCATCGCCCTGCTCGTGCGCACCCGCTGGCTGCAGTCGCGCACCCTCGAAAAATGCGTGGCGCTCTCCGTGGGCATCCATGTCGTGCTGGCGGCAGTCTGCGCTTTCGTAGGGGGCTTCTCGCCGGCCTCGTGGGGCACACGCGACGACGGGCCGATGGCCATGACGGTGGTGATGTGCACCGAGCCAGAGGCTGACACAACTCCGGCAGACGCCACCACGGCGGAGGAACCGTCGGCGGACGTCGCAGCCAATGCCCCCGTTGAAGCCGCTGCTCCGCCAGCCCTCGTGCCGATCGCCGAGGCCGCGCCCGCCGACCTCGTGCCACTGCTCGATGTCGCAGCCGACGCGGAGCCCGCGGCGAGCGAGAGAGCGACGCAGCCCCCGGCCGCCGAATCTGCGGCCGCCCCCTCGGCTCCACAGCCGAAGGTGCCCGAGGTGTATGCCGATCGTGGCGAGTCGCGACGAGCCGCGGCAGCTGCCGAACGCGGCGGCTCGGCGGAGACCGAGCAGGCGGTGCAGGCAGCCCTTGCCTGGCTGGCAGCAGCGCAGGAGGCCGACGGCCGGTGGGATGCCGCGCGACACGGCGCCGGCCGGGCACGCCAGACAGGCGGGCAGCATCAGGGCAGCGTTGGTGCGCAGAGCGACCACGGCGTGACGGGCCTTGCGTTGCTCGCGTTTCTGGGCGCAGGCTCCACGCACCGCACCGGCACCCATGCCCAGCAGGTCGAGAGTGGCCTGCGGTTCTTGCTGTCGCGGCAGCGCGCCGACGGATCGCTGGCCGGTGATGCTGAGTTCTTCGCGGCTCTGTACTGTCATGGCATGGCGACGCTCGCGCTCGCCGAATGCACGGCCCTCACGGCCGACGACTCGCTTCGGCCCGCGCTCGATCGCGCTGTGCGGCACACCCTCGCCATGCAGCATCCACTCACCGGCGGCTGGCGGTATGCGGCCGGCGACCGTGGCGACACGAGCCAACTCGGCTGGCAGGTCATGGTGCTTACCAGTGCGCGGCAGGCGGGGATCGGCGGCCTCGAGCCTGCCGAGGCCCGGGCCCGCACGTTTCTCCAGAGTGTCTCGTCGGGTCAGGCCGGTGGGCTCGCCGCCTACCGCGCGGGCGAGCGGCCGAGCATGGCGATGACGGCCGAGGCGCTCGTCTGCCGGATGTTCCTCGGGATGCCGGTCGATCATCCGGCCGCCGCCGAGGCGTTGGCGATGATCGGCGGATCGCCCCCCGATCGGGCGCGGCCAAACGCCTATGCCTGGTATTACGCGACGCTGGCATCGTTCCATGCCGGTGGGCCGCAATGGGAGCGTTGGAACGCCGCACTTCAGGCCGCACTTTTGCCCCTGCAACAGCGCGAAGGCGGCACTCTGGCCGGTAGCTGGGATCCCGACCCGGTCTGGGGCATGCATGGCGGCCGCGTCTATGCGACCGCCTTGGCGGCGATGATGCTCGAGGTCTATTACCGGTATCTGCCGATGCATCGGCAGCCGGGCCGGCTCGCACGGGCGCCCTGACGGGCGCACGGTCGTGACGGTTGCGCGGGCCACACCACCGGCAGTTTGACCGCACTCCCGCAAAAACTACACTTCAAGTGCCTGGGCCGCGTTTGCCGGCCGGGCCGTCCTCGGCGGGCCAATCATCCCGTCGCCCTGATACGGAGATCGTCACGTGCACGCCTCGCCAGTTCTTGCCATGTTCGGTCTCGGCCCGATGGAGCTGCTGATCGTGGCGGGCATCGTGCTTCTCCTGTTCGGCTCGCGACTGCCGAAGGTGATGCGGTCGCTCGGCGAAGGCATCGTCGAATTCAAGCGCGGCGTGCAGGGGGGCATCGAGGACGAGTCGGGCCGCCCGCGCGATACGGGCCGCGTCGAAGGTCATTGATCCTGCCCGTCGGTCGGCGTCTTCCCTCCGCCCTGCCCTCCCCTCGGATTGATGCATGTTCGGGCTCGGTCCGTTCGAGATCGTCGTAATCGGCGCCATCGCCGTCATGCTCTATGGCAAGCGGCTGCCTGAGGTGGGCCGATCAGCCGGCAAGACGCTTGGCGAACTGCGGCGGCAGTGGACGACGCTGGCGAAAGAACTCGACGTGGCGGCGCACATCGAAGGCCGCACGCCCCGTCCGGCCGTCACGACCCGCTACGCAAGCGACGAGGCCGATGCCCACCAGGTGGCGGCCCCGCGGTTCGACCCGCCGCCAGCCTCCGACACGCCCGCCTGACTCCGTTAGCCGACCGCTGCTGGCGCGCGGTGGCAGGCCCCCCGGGGCGTGCTACACTTCCTCAACCGGGCAACTAGCTCAGTTGGTTAGAGCGCTACGTTCACACCGTAGAGGTCACAGGTTCGAATCCTGTGTTGCCCATTTGGTCGCTGGTCGCACGCGGCCTGCGAGCCACAGGCTCGCGAGCGTGGTCGTGGCGGCGAGGATGCCGACCGTCCCGAAATGACGCAGGGGCTCTCCTGCGCCCCCCTGCACGATCAGCCCGCCGCACATAGTGCCCAGGCCGCTGGCGATGTGCTGCACCGATGCGTTGGCCGACATGAAGCCGCCACGGCGCCGGGGCTCGATGCTCGCGGTGATCAGCGACATCGCCGTCACCATCCGGCCGGCATTGGTCGCCATCAATAGAGCCGTCACCGGGGCTGCCCCGGCCAGGCCCACCGCGGGCAGGTGGGTCATCACGAGGATCATCGCCGCCGAGAACGGCACCACCCAGCGAAACACCCGCAGCGGGCCGTAGCGATCGACGAGCCTGCCGACGAGCGGCGTGCATACGAGCGTGAGCAGCCCACCAGCGATGAAGATCACCGGCAGCTGGGCCTCCGTCACGCCCACGTTCGCCACGAACGCGGTGCTGATGTAGGGAATCACCGCGAACGCGCCGAACATCAGCATCGCAATCAGGGCGAAGGCACGCCGGTGGGACGGAATGGTGAGCGTGTCAACGAGCTGGGCCACAGGATGCCGAGTTGAATCGCTTACGTGGCCAGCCAGCGGTGGAATCATCCATGCGGCCATGCCCACCAGCGGCAGCCCGAGGGCGGCCAGCGCGAGAAACGGCACCTGCCAGCCGAAGCGGGTGCCGAGCACGATGCCGATCGGCACGCCTACCACCGACGCCACGGCGAACGCCAGCATCAGCGTGGCCGTCGCGCGGCCGCGGCGGTGCTCCGGAAACACGTCGGCCACCATGGCCAGCGACAGCCCGCCGTGCACGCCGCCGAACGCGCCGGTCGCACATCGGGCAGCAAGGAGCAGCGGGTAGCTCGTCGCGAGTCCGCACGCCGCCGTGGCTACGAGCAGGCCGATCGAGAGCGTCAGGTAGGCGGCCTTCCGCCCGACCCGGTCGAGCACCGGTGCCGCCACGAACCCGGCGAGCCCCGCCGCGAGCGTGTAGGCCGACACGACCCAGCTGAACTCCCGTGCTTCGATGCCCAGCGCCACAAGCAGCTGGGGCCCCAGGGGCATGACGATCATGAAATCGACGACGCTGACGAATTGCAGCGCGGCCAACGTGAACAGGATCACACCCTCTCGGCCAGCCACAGGGCTGGCCGAGACATGCGAATCGGCGGAAGAGGGGCGCGACACGGCGAAAGAATAGCCGGGCCCACCGCGAGCGTGCCAGCGCCACGGGCGTCGATGGCACCACGACGTCGACTTCGGCTCAGCCGCAAGCAGGCGTGGGACTGCACGCGGAGACAACCGAGCATTTGACGTCACCGGCGTTCGCGAATAGGGTCGGGCTCACTCGTGGCGACGGCGTCCGGGCCTCCGGGAAATCCAGTCATCGTGTCCGTGGAATCAATGCGCTCGACGTCTCAGCGGCCCCGCCCCGCCATTGCGTTCGAGCGACTCGAGCAGCGGGCGGTCATGGCCGCCGTCGAGGGACTGGGTGTCTTCGCCTTGCAGCAGGGCTCGCGTGCAGGCTTCGCTTTCACTGTCTCTCGCGACTTCACGATTCAGGAAGCCGACTTCCAGCTCCCTGCGGCTGGGTCCGTCCTGCTCAAGATCGACGGCCGGATTGGAGCAGCGACCGACAGGTTCGCCAGGCTGAGCATGACGGCCACAGCGTCGCAGGCCCGGGCGGCCGATGGCGGCGTGCTCGTGCAGGTGGGGCCGGGCTCTCATGCGGTATCGGCTCGGTTCGGCTGGGCAGCCCCCAACGTGGCCTACGCCATCGACTACCGGCTCGCCGGCGACGTCGATGGCTCGTACGACGTGACGGCGACCGACCTCGACTTGATTCAGAGTGGCATACACACACCATCCGCGCTGACGCGGGCCCAGCGGGACAACGCCGACGTCGATGGCAACGGCTCGATCGATCGCCGTGACCTGCAACTGGCCGGCTCGAACCTCGGCGCCTCGACGTCCATCAGGCCACTTCGACTGCAGGCCGGGATCGGCGCCGCGACTCCCAGCCACGAGGGCGTGGTTCGCTTGGCGTCGAGCCAGATCGCGGCGACCACGAACGCTGGGGCGATGGTCCTGTTCGTCAACACGGCCACCGGCGAGCGGGCGCGACGGGCCGCCGCTGCGGATGGATCGGCCAGCGTCGACCTTCGGCTCCAGCCGTCGACGGTCAACCGCATCGACGTCAGCGCCGAGGACGCCTTTGGCCAACGGGCCGGCCACCGCATCACCGTGCACCAACGGCCGACACCGGTGGTGATCGTCCCCGGCTGGGCGACAAGCGGCCCGCGGAATCTGTTCGACCTGCCCGAGTTTCTCATGCAGCGCGGCTACCCGGCCGACAAGCTGGCGGTGATGGGCGTGGCCAAGGCCGTGGTGTATGGAGACCTGCGCACCTCGCTCGCGGCGGCCGGCTACGAGAAAGGCCGGGACCAGTTCCTCGTGCCCTACGACTGGCGGATGCGGATCGCCCCCGACGACGGCGTGCGTGACGGCGTGCTGTCGCAGGTGACCGTGGAATCGATCCTGCAGCCGCAGCCCACGTTCGCGCTGGGCTATCTCGGCACCTTCCTCAAGCAGCTCGTCATGCACGATCCCAGCATCGTGACGGTCGACATGCTGGGCCACTCGAACGGCGGCCTGATGGCCCGCTCCTACATCCAGAGCCTCGCCTATGGGGCGTCGTTCACCTCGGATGGCAGGGCCTACACCCTGCCGACGGTCGACTCGGTGATCCTTCTGGCCACGCCCAGCTTGGGCTCAGCCATTTCCTACCCGCTGTGGAACAACGACACATCGTCGTTCACGCTCTCGCTGGTGCTGGCCGACATCAACCTCATGCGGACCTTCCTGAAGCCGGCGTACTATCAGGTGGTGAGCGAGGGTCGCGCCGTCACCGGCCCCGACGGCATCATCGACCGGGCCGCGATCACCGACCCGGTCACGGGCCAGCCCGACCCGCTCCTGTTCCTGCAACGCTACCTCGCGTCGCTGCGGGATCTGATGCCGACGTACGGCTTCCTGAGAGATGCCGACGGCAGGCTCACGGACATCAACAACACACCATCTGCGAACTATCTGCTGCTCGACATCAACGCCACGAGCAGTCCAGGCGTGAACCCCTGGACCGCGCTGGTGCGGCAGGCGACGGCCACGTTCGGCGTGCATCCCGTCGGCCGCTTCACCGGGCGGCCGGTGCTCACCGAGACGTTCGTGCGCGATGTGGTCGCCGACGGGCGGACAGGCTCGACCTGGCCATTCCAGTTGCCGAAGCCGATCGTGCCGCTTGCCGGCACACGGGTCCACGTGAGAGAGCGGCTCGCCGCGGGCGACGACATGGTGCCTGCCGTGTCGCTCGCGGCCACCTATGCGAACGACCCGACGCTCGTCGTGAAGCCGTGGGGCAACGGCACCCGGCAGCCCCACGACCTCAGTTGGAATGCGACGAAGGGGAGCGTGCGGCACGCAGGCTTCCTGAGCAACCCCGACGTGCTCGCCTTCGTCCGCCGACGCATCGCACCGGCCAGTCAACTCAACTGAGCCCCGGGCCTGCCTGCCCCCTGCCCGGCCGCCCGTCTGGACGGCCCAGAACCCCGGTGTTGTGGGGATTGCCGCCGGATGCTACAACTTTGCATGTTCGACTGACTCTCGTCCGCACTCCTGTCCGTCCGGGAACTGCGGTTTGTGCTTTGGCGATGGTCGATTGAGTCGATTCTTGGTTCGTTGGTCCAGTTCCCGAGTCCCAGAGGTTTTGTTTGCTATGTCCCGGAAGATTTACGTGGGGAACCTCCCTTGGTCCACCACGTCGACCGATCTCGAAGCGATGTTTGCTCCGCACGGCGCCGTGCGGAGCGCCGAAGTGATCTCCGATCGTGAGACCGGACGCTCGCGTGGTTTCGGTTTTGTTGAAATGGAGACCGACGACGGCCTGCAGGCTGCGATCAACGCCCTCAATGGGCAGGAGATCAACGGCCGTCCGCTGACGGTCAACGAGGCCCGTGAGCGCACGCCCCGCG
>JBAVTF010000067.1:0-1547 GCA_049695995.1 Pirellulales bacterium
TCGTCCTGGCTGATCAGCACGCCGTTGCGCCGCTCGCCCACGCCGCCCGGCTTCTCGGGCGCGTACTCGTCGAACACGTGGCTCATCAGGCCGGTACCGCGCGTCAGCGTCATGAACTCGCCCTGGAAACCGATCAGCCCGCGCGCCGGAATCCGGTACTCGAGGCGCACCCGACCCTTGCCGTCGGGCTGCATGTCCTGCAGGTCGCCCTTGCGGCGGCCGAGCTCCTCCATCACCGCGCCCTGGTTCTGCTCTTCCACGTCGACCGTGAGCATCTCGTAGGGCTCGTGGCGCACGCCATCGATGTCCTTGAACAGCACGCGCGGACGCGACACCGCCAGCTCGTAGCCCTCGCGCCGCATGTTTTCGATCAGGATCGTCAGGTGCAGTTCGCCGCGGCCCGCGACCTCAAACACGGTTTCGTCGCCGGTCTCGCGCATGCGCATGGCGACGTTGGACTTCAGCTCTCGCTCCAGGCGCTCGCGCACCTGGCGGCTGGTCACGAACTTGCCTTCGCGGCCCGCCAGCGGACTGGAGTTCACGCAGAAGTTCATGACCAGCGTGGGCTCGTCGACCTTCAGCAGCGGCAGCGCATCAGGGGCATCGACCGGACACAGCGTGGTGCCGATGCCGAGCTCGTCGATGCCGTTGACGAGCACGATGTCGCCAGCCTGCGCCTCGTCCACCAGTGCTCGCTCCAGCCCCTTGAACTTCAGCACCTGGTTGATGCGACCGCGCGTGGTCGGTGCGTTCTGCTGGCCCTCGGGACCATGCATCACCAGCACTTCCTGGCCCGCGCGCACGCGACCGCGCGACACCCGGCCGATACCGATCTTGCCCACGTAGCTGTTGTAGTCGAGCGAACAGATCTGCAGCTGCAGCGGGCCGTCCGGATCGTCGTTGCGCACCGGCACGTGCTCGAGCACCGCATCGAACAGCGCCCGCATGTGGCCGATCTTGCGCAGCTCCTCGATGTCGGTCGTGGTGCCGGCAAAGCCGTTCAGCGCCGAGGCGTAGATGACCGGGAAGTCGAGCTGCTCCTCGGTGGCGCCGAGCTTGTCGAACAGGTCGAACGTGGCATTGACCACGTAGTCGGGGCGCGCGCCCGGGCGGTCGATCTTGTTGACCACCACGATCGGCTTCAGGCCCTGCGCGAGCGCCTTGCGGGTGACGAAGCGCGTCTGCGGCATCGGGCCCTCGACGGCATCGACCAGCAGCAAGACGCCGTCGACCATCGACAGCACGCGCTCGACCTCGCCGCCGAAGTCGGCGTGGCCCGGGGTGTCGACGATGTTGATGCGGGTGCCCTGGTAGTCGACCGCGCAGTTCTTGGCGAGGATCGTGATGCCGCGTTCGCGTTCGATGTCGTTGGAATCCATCACGCGCTCGCCGACGCGCTCGTGCGCGGCGAAGGTGCCGGACTGCTTGAGCAGGCAGTCGACCAAGGTCGTCTTGCCGTGGTCGACGTGCGCGATGATCGCGATGTTGCGGATGGGGCGGGCGGTGCTCATGAGGGTCTTCCGGGGTGCGGCCGAACGGGCCGGGAG
>JBAVTF010000068.1:0-1609 GCA_049695995.1 Pirellulales bacterium
CCCCTCTTCCCTACCCTAACTTCATTTGTAGTCTGTTGCGCGGTGGAAAAGTAATCGAAATGCCGATTCTGAGAAGTAATCGGTATGAACGGATCAGAGGTTTTGCGAGAGGATAGGAGGTTGGAACCCTGCCAGCGGCGCCACCAGATCCGGCCGGATGCGTTGGCATAGAAGGGCGCAGCAGGGTTCCTTCTCCCCACCCCCAAGAAAAAGGCCCCCGAAGGGGCCTAGAACGCACGGAGCGGGCTCAGGGGCTGACTAGATCCCGACCGCGGCGTAGAAGATGCTGATCGCTGGCGTCGCCGCTGGCGCGCCCGTGATGGCCGAGCAACGGACGTTGAATAGCGCCCCTGGCCCGGCCAGGACCGGCCGGTCGAACTTCATGCCATGACTTGCCTGCGCCGATGCGCCGACCACGACGGGCGGCGTGAGCGCGTTGTACACGTTGCCAGATCCCACGTTCCGCAGGATGCCAGCGGTCGCGGTGAATCCCGTCGCCGGGGCCGTGGTCGTGCTGCTAAGGCTGATTTCGAAAACGAGCCAGATTTCGCGACTTGGGACCGTAAGGCCCGGGATGTTCGAATCGCCAACGGCCGCGATGGCCCCGACTGCCGTCGATGCATTCGGGACCATCCGGTCGAATAGGTACAGCTCAAGCAGCTCCAGCACGCCGCCCATATCCTGGGCGAGCTTGTGCGGCGTCTCACCCGTCGCACGCATCCCGAGCAGGTCAATCAACCCGCGCGGGTAGCGTTGAATGTCTTGCGGGCCCGCCATTACGGCGAGAGCTGCGCGACGGTGCGAAGCGTGAGCGCGCCGCCCGTCGGGTTGCGAAACCGCACCACGAGGCGATCGCCCGGCACGACGGCCGACTGGTACAGGAAATCGTCCGGCACGACAGGCATGGTCGTTTTCACGGTCGGCGGCGACTCTTCGAGAATCAGCGTCGGCCCGGCCTGAATCGTGATGAACCCGCCGGTCGCGCTGGCGACGGCGCCGATCGACACCACGCCGGGCTGCCTCACGTACTCGAATGCACTGCCGCTCAGCACGTTGTCATTCACGCCGCCGGCGGCCACTGCGGTTTCTCTCTGAATTACGCCACTCATTTGCAGGGTACCTTTCGTTTCTTCGTCTTGCGCGTGCCGTCTGCACGCTCGATGTATGTCCCGGAATAGCACACGGTGCGCTTTTTCTTCCGGCCCTTCTTGCGCGGCGCCTTGCACTCGCAGGTGTTGGTCCCCACGGCGCCAGGCGTCCCGCCGAATGCCCCGAAGGATTGCACGAGCGTCTGAGGCTGTGTCAAGGGGAACGGGTTGCCGCCCGGCGAATCAGGCTGCGGCCGGGTCAACGGGTCCGTGAGCCGCACGACTGTGCGGTTTCCCTGGCCGGGCTGCAGGAAGCCCAAGAGCGACGGCCCGAGCAGCGGCAGCAACGTCAGCCAAAGGGGCTGTTTCGGTGGCGGCGCGGGCATCGGTCGCGGCTGTTTCGGGACCGGCAGCCGCTTCGGGTTGACGTAGATGTCGCCGCCAAGCTCCGCGGCGATGATCGCCACGCGCTCCGCGCGCGGCGGCCGCGGTTCCGGCACACGTTCCGCGCGCTGCGGCGG
>JBAVTF010000069.1:0-68111 GCA_049695995.1 Pirellulales bacterium
GCCCATCACGGGGGCTGCGAGCGGCTGCGTCGCCAGCGGGCGAGAGAGAGGCCGAGCCGTGGGCTGCGGGGCGACTGTGTCTGCGACCGTCGCTGGCGTGGCCTCGCTCGCCTTCACCTGTGCCGTGATCCCTGAGGCCACGGCTGCGGATCGTGCCGGCGCGGAGCCGGCGACGGTGAGCGGCGCGATGCTGTCGGTCGAACGACGCGGCTGAGATGAACTCGTCAGGCGTTCGAGGAGCGCGACCTCGCGCGGCCGCGGGGCAGCGACGACCGCCGACTCCCCGCGGCTGGTCGCCGCGGCTGACGCCGCAGCGGCAGGGGCTGGCTGCTCGACGGGATCGCGCACGCTGCCCACGCCCGCGATCGACGCATCGACCCGTTCGCTCGTGGCCGTCACGTTGCCGCGGGCGAGAGCGGCTGCGGTATTCATGGCCGTCGCGGTGGCCTGTGGCCGTGGCAGCGGCACGAGTGGTGGCGCATCGGCCTCGCGCCGCGAGGCCACGCGACGTTCGGCAGGCACAGGCGTCGTGACCTTTCGCGGCGTGGACTGTGGCGGTGCGAGCCGCACGTCGAGCGGTCGCTCGTGGGCCGGACGATTCGACGACGGCGAGGCGGGCACCTCGAGCCGGTAGTCGCTGCGGCGCTTGGGCTTCAAAATCTTGGCGGCGGCTGTGTCAGCGGCCTGATTGCCCTCGAGGCCGAGCCGCGTGACGGCCAAGCCGCGGGCCAGTAGCACGTGCAGCGCGAGGCTCGCGACCGCGGCGGCGAGGAGCCGGCGGCGATAGGCCCATGCGGTGTCGAGGAGCCCGCGGCGTGGCATGCGAGTGCCCTATGGCGACGGAGCGTCGGCGGCCGACTGCACCTGGTAGTCGTCGATCCCTGCCTGCACACAGGCGTCCATTGCCGCCACCACGAACTTGTGCAGGGCGTTTTCGTCAGCCCGCAGGATCACGGTCTGCCGGCTCGGGTTGTCGGCAGCCGATTGCTTGAGCAACTGCCGGAGGTCGTCGAGTCGCACCGGCCGTGCGCCCGCGAAGTAGTTGCCGTCGCGGTCGATGTTGATCACGAACTCCCGCGGTCGGCTCGTGAGCGGCTTCGCGGCACTCGCCTGGGGAAGCATGACCTCGATCGACCGGTCGTCCTCGTCGAGCTTGCTGGCGACGAGGAAGAAGATCATGAGCAGGAAGACGATGTCGATCATCGGCGTCATTTCGAGACCGCCGGCGAACCGCCCCTTATTGATCGTGACGCTCATGGGCGGGCCGTCCCCGCCGGCTCAGCCGCCAGCTGCTCGGGGGTGACACGGCCCTTGCCTTCGTACCGCTCGAGACAGGGCAAGACGTCGTCCACGACCGCATCGACGTCACGGAACCCGCGCAGGATTCGCCCTTCGAGCCAGTGGGCGATCATGGCTGCAGGGATCGCGACGCAGAGGCCGGCGAACGTCGTGATGAGTGCCACGTAGATGCCCTGGGCGAGCTCGGCGGCCCGATTGGCGCCCGCGTCGAGGGTAGCGGTCGTGTAGAAGGCGAGGATCATGCCCTGCACGGTGCCGAGCAGGCCGAGCAGCGGGGTGACCGTGACGGCCAGCGCGATCGGTCGAATGTTGGCGTAGAGCCGCGAGGCCTCCCGGTCTTTCACCACCTCGGCGGCTCGCTCGATCTCCGGGATCGGTCGGCCGAGCTTCTCGAGCATCGCGGTGAGCACGTCGGCGAGGGCCGAGGGAAACTGCTGGCAGAGCCGGTACGCCTTCCGCGGATCGAAAGGCCCCGGCTTCACGAGGGCTGCGACACCGTCGCGGAGCTTCCGCGGCACGAACCGTGCCCGTCGCAGGGCCACGAGTCGTTCGAGGCCGAACGTCACGACGACGAGCGACATCGCCACGATCGGCCACATCAGGAGGCCGCCCGCGAGGAACAACTGCCACAGGGTTTGGACGCGTTCGTAGCCGTTCACTGGGGCTTGTCTCCTGACTGGGTGCCGGACGCGGCTGGCGAACCGAGCGAGTCGAGCCGCTTGCGAGCCGGCGGCACGTGTTCGGACGTGGGGTAGCGGTCGACGAGTTCCGCATACAGTTTTCGAGCCTGGTCGGGCTGGCCGAGCACCTCGAAGCAGCGGGCCGCCTCGAACGTGGCCTGCGCTTGCCAGGGATGGAAGGGGGCGGGCGCGGCCTGCTCCCCGAAGCCGTAGGCGGTCTTGAAGAAGGCCTTGATGGCATCCTTGTGCTGGCCTTGCTCAAAGAGCACCTCCCCTTCCATCAGCCGGGCCCGCGCGGCGAGATCGGTTCGTGGCCCATCAGCCACGCTGCGGTAGCCGGCGAGGGCCTCGTCGAGTCGGCCGAGATTCTGGCGAGCCCACGCGGCAGCGTAGCGGCCCTGCGCTGCCTGCGGCGACTGCGGCGCGGCAGCCAGAAACTTCTCGGCGATCGCGAGCGACTCGGCCCATTTCTCCTGCGTGGCGGCCGCCTCGGCGGCGCGAATGAACGTCGCGTCCCGGAGTGCGGCTGACGACAGGGTCGATGAATCGGCGAGCGCCTTCGCGAAGGCCTGTTCCGCCTCGGCGGTGCGGCCCAGGGCGAGGAGGGAGCCGCCGAGCATCGCCCGCCCATCAGGGGCGAAGGCTCCCTCTGGCGCGTCGGCGAGTTGGGCTGTGAAGGCCTGCGCGGCCGCGGCGTGATCGCCACGCATCACCTGCGTCCAGCCGAGCTTGTGGCGGGCCTGCTCACGGACGATCGCAGCGCGGCCGCCATCCCTGCCCGCAGCGGCGATCGCCGCCGCATAGGCCGTCGCGGCCTCGTCCCATTTCCTGTCCGCCCACCGCGCCTCGCCCACTTCCAGCCATGCGTCGGCGGCATAGGGGCTCTTGGGATATTTCGCCACGAGCGAGGCGAACGTGGCAGCGGCCTCGAGCCGCTTGCCATCGAGCGTCTGAACGACGCCGAGTTCAAACACCGCGCGATCGGCGGCCGGAAACTTCGGATGGTCGCGGAGCAGGGCCGAGAAGGCGGCGCCAGCCTGGGCATATTTGTTCTCACCCGCGAGGCACAGCCCCTCGAGCAGTCTCGCCTCTGCCGCTGCGGCCGCATCGATCTCGAGCTTCTTGTCGCGGGTGGCGGCGAGCAGCCGCTGCGCGTCGGCGAGGCCGCCGGCAAAGTCACCCGTTCGCTGGCGGGCGTCGCTGCGGGCCACGAGCGCGGAGGCGAGGGCTGCCGACTGCGGATGCTGGTCGATGACGGCGTTCCATGCTGCGATGGCTTCCGGCAGTTGCTTCTGCGCCTCGTGGCACCAGCCCGTGGCGAGGAGCGCCCATGCGGCCCGCGGCCCCTGTGGCGCCGCCTTCACGCACGCCGTGAACGCCTCGATGGCCGCGGCATGCTTGCCGGCGTCTTGCCGCAGTTGGCCCATGCGATACCAGGCCATGTCAATGTGAGGGCCGGAGGGGTGATCGGCGATGAGTTTCTCGGCGAGCGCGAGTGCCGCGGGGCGATCGCCCGCATCGCGGAGGGCCCGCACCGCGACGAGGAGCCAGTCGGGCCGGCGGTCGGACTTCGGATGCGTCGCCGCCAGTTCCTGGTAGGCCTTCGCCGCGTCGGCATGCTTGCCGAGCACGAGCAGGGCATCGGCTCGATCAGTGGCGAGGTCGATCAGTGTGTCGGCCGCGATATCGGTGCGGCCCTTGGCGGCGGCGAGCGCCTGGCTCGCGCGATCGGCCGCCGGCTGCGGCCGCTTCGTGTCGAGGTCGAGCCTGGCGAGACGGTGGGCGGCGTCGAATGCCTCGGGGCTCTTTCCTGTGGCGGCCTTCTCCAAGAGCGGCCGGGCATCATCGGGGCGGCCCGCCTCGAGCCAGGCGCGGCCGGCGGCGAGCGTGGCTCGCGCCGCGAGCGGCGATGTGGGATGCGTCGCGACGAGCTGCGCGAAGGCCTCCGCGGCGGGGGCCCACTGCTTCTGGTTCCAGCGCGCCGTGCCAAGGCGGTCGAGCGCCTCGGCCTGCCGGGGGCCGGCGGTCGCTGCCACCGGCGCAAGAAATGAATCGGCGGCGGCAGGCTGGTTTGCGGCGAGCGCGAGATCGGCTCGCCAGATCGCCACGTCGGCAGCCAGCGGATGCTGGGGAAACTCCTTGGCAAACCGTGCGAGCGTTGTGGCGGCCTCGGTCTTCTTGCCGGTCTGCGCCTCGCCCACTCCGAGCGCGTAGAGCGCATCGGGCAGCCGGGGCGACGTGGGCTGTTCGCGAACGAATCGCTGCCAGGCCGCAACCGCCTCGTCGCGCTTGCCGGCCTGCCAGAGCGCCTCGCCGAGGAGATGGAGGGCGTCTCCCGCCTGCGGGTGCGTCGGGGCTGCGGCGACAAATTCTGCGAGTGTCGTGGCGGCGTCGGCCCACTGCTTCTGCTTGATCCGGCAGAGTCCAAGGTAGTAGCGGGCGCTCGTCGCGAGCGGATCCTGGGGATGGGCGGTGATGAACGCCTGCCACTCTTCGGCGGCCAGTTCCCAGGCCTCGCGATTCTGCAACGCCGCGGCCGCTGCATAGGCTGTCTTCGCTGCGTCGCTCGATAGAGGCGGATCGGCGGCCCGCGAGGCTGTCGCCACGAGGAGCAGGCAGCCGCAGAGCAGGGCGCGGGGCAGACCGCGGAACTGGGAGCAGGCGGGCATCGGGCAGTTCTCCACGAACCGCAATGTAACGGCTAGCGGAGCCCGACGCGATAATGATTCCAGGGAGTGTCGCGGCGTGTCCCCGTGTAGGCCCGTTGCTCCGCAACGGGCTGCATCCACCTTTATCTCATGGCAACGCTGTTTCTGTGCGGAGACGTGATGACCGGTCGGGGGATCGACCAGGTGCTGCCACATCCCGGGGATCCGACGCTTCACGAGCCGTGGGTGCGCGACGCGGGGCACTATGTCGAGCTGGCCGAGGCTGCCCACGGGACGATCACGAGGCCACTGGAGCCGGCGGCGGTCTGGGGCGACGCACTCGCGGAACTCGATGCCGTGCGGCCGGCCGCGCGGATCGTGAACCTGGAAACGGCGGTCACCCGGAGCGACGACTGGTGTCGCGACAAGCAGATTCACTACCGGATGCATCCGGCCAATGTGGGCTGCCTCACTGCCGCGCGGATCGACGTGGCCGCGATCGCCAACAATCACGTGCTCGACTGGGGTGAGGCTGGCCTGCTCGAAACGCTCGGCATGCTCGATGCGGCTGGCATCAGGGCCACGGGCGCGGGCCGCGACCATGCTGCGGCGCGACGGCCGGCATGTGTGCCACTCGCCGGCGGCGGCCGGGTGGTGGTCGTGTCGTGTGGCTCAACCACGAGCGGCGTGCCACAGAGCTGGGCGGCGACGCCGATGCGGCCGGGCATCGACCTGCTGCCGGATCTGTCGCGGGCGACGGCCCGGGAGGTGTGCGAGCGGATCACCGCCGCGAGGCAGTCCGGAGACATCGCTGTGGTGTCGATTCACTGGAGCACGAACTGGGGCTACGAGGTGTCGAAGCCGTTCGTCGAGTTCGCCCACTCCCTCATCGATGGTGGCATCGATATCGTGCACGGCCACTCGTCGCATCACCTACGACCGATCGAGGTCTATCGAAACCGCCTCATCCTCCACGGCTGCGGCGACTTCATTGACGACTACGAAGGCATCGAGGGATACGAGGCGTTTCGTCCCGACCTCGTCGTGATGGTGTTCCCGACAGTCGATGCGACGGGCCGGCTCGTTGACCTGCGCCTCGTGCCGCTCCAGATGCGGAGGCTCCAGCTCGTGCGGGTGCGCGGAGACGATGTCGTGTGGCTGGCCGACACGCTCACGCGAATCAGCGGCCGATTCGGCTGTAGGGCGGTCGTGGGACGCGATGACTCGATCACCCTACGGTGGTAGGCACCACCGTCACTGGCGGGTGGCCTCGCCGCCGGCGCGGGTGCCAAGGGCGGTGTAGGCCGCGAGATCGACCGTTTCTTCGATGGCTCTCACCGACCCGTCGCACATCGCAAACTGGGCGAGGCCCGGGTGTGCTGACGATATGTCGCGATCGTCGCTGTCGGCATGGTTGGGCGGATGCCCCGTCTGGAAAAGCACCATGTGTCCATGATCGTCGGTCGGGTCGTCGAGGTCACGAACCGCGCCGGCCCATGTCGTTTCATACTCGACATGCGCGCCATGGATACCCGCTGTGCGGAAGGGGCCGTTGTGCCGCTCGCCGAGAAGCAGCGTGTGGGAGAGGCCGTCGGTGATGTCGTGAAACCTGGTGGCGCTGTTGCGGCTGTAGACGCCCGTCCGCCGCTCCTGCGTCTCGTCAAGGTCGGGTGGGCCGAAGTTCGCCACGTAGCAGGCCATGGCGTAGCGTTCATTCCCCATGGCTACGAAGCCCCCAGGGGACGTGCTGTCGGCAGGGCAGAGGAACACGGGCAGGTGCCGCTCGCGCGGCGACTGATTCACCGGATCGTAGATCGGTCGGTCGAGACGAAACTCGGCATAGACCGCTTCTTCCTCGGTGAATGGCAGGGCGAGGAGACCCCAGGAGAAGCCTGCCCTGTTTCCCGCGGGATCGAACGAGAACCGATAGCCGGGGGGCAGGCGGCGGCGAGCCTGTTCGTGCTGCAGCTGGGCCAGGGCGAGCTGCCGCAGATGATTGCCACAGGCAGCACGGCGGGCCGATTCGCGAGCCGCTTGGACGGATGGCAGAAGCATCCCGACGAGCATCGCGATGATCGCGACGATGACGAGCAGCTCGACCAGGGTGACGCCGCGACGCATGGCAGGGGATCCTATGCAAGCGGTCAAGGCGGTCGGTCTCTCCCGCGTAGGCCCGTCACTCCGTGACGGGCTGTGTCGACTGCCCATTGCGGAGCAACGGGCCTACGGGGTCGCGATAATGAGTGACGGAGGTGCGCGGCGTGCTCGTGCGGAAACGACTGACGATCACGGGCGTCGTTCAAGGCGTAGGGTTTCGGCCGTTCATCTGGCGGCGGGCCACGGCCCTCGGCCTCTCGGGCTGGGTGGAGAACGAGTCGGGAGGCGTAATCGCGGAGGTGCAGGGGGAGAACGACACCGTGGCGGCGTTCATCACAGGCCTGGCCGCCGCAGCGCCGCCGCTGGCCGTCGTCGAGCACGTCGCGGTCGCAGAAGGATCACCAGTCGCCCCTGAAGCCGCGTTCGAGATTCGAGCAAGTGCCGCCAGGTTCGGCCGCAGCACGCCGCTGCCTCCCGACATCGCGACCTGTGACGCCTGCCGCGCCGAAGTGGCCGATCCCGCCGACCGGCGGCGCGGCTATCCCTTCACGAATTGCACCGACTGCGGGCCCCGCTACACGATCATCACTGACTTGCCGTATGACCGGGCCACGACGACGATGCGGCCGTTCGAGATGTGCGCGGCCTGTGCGGCGGAGTACGACGATCCTGCCAGTCGCCGGTTTCACGCACAGCCCAACGCCTGCCCGGAGTGCGGGCCAACGGTGTGGCTCTGCCGCAGCGATGCCGTAGCCGTCGAGCGGACGGCGGCGCGGCTCGTGGGGGATGCCGCGATCGAGGCGGCCCGCGACGTGCTCCGCGGCGGTGAGATTCTCGCGGTGAAGGGCCTGGGAGGCTTTCATCTGGCCTGCGATGCGACGAACCCGGCGGGCGTGGCCCGGCTACGCGATCGCAAGCGGCGGGTCGGTAAGCCGCTGGCGGTGATGGTGGCTGACGTCGCCGCGGCCCGGGCGATTGCGGAGGTCGGGTCCGATGAGGCGGATCTGCTCGAAAGTCGGGAGCGGCCAATCGTGCTGCTGCGTCCGCGGTGCGCAGCCTCGGGCAGCGACCCCGTCACCGCGGCCGTCTCACCCGGCAACGACTTCATCGGCGTGCTCCTGCCGTATGCGCCGCTGCACGAACTGCTCTGTCGCGGCATGCCCCCACTCGTGATGACGTCGGGCAACGTGAGTGAGGAGCCGATCGTGCACGACAACGTGGCCGCGGCCCGGGTGCTCGCCCCGCTCGCCGATGCGCTGCTGATCCACGATCGCGACATTCACCTGGCCTGCGACGACTCGGTGGTGCGGCGGATGGCCGGGGGCGTCGTACCGATTCGGCGGTCGCGGGGCTATGCGCCGCTGCCGATCGCACTGGGCGGGCCTGGTCCGAACGTGCTGGCGGTCGGAGGGGAACTCAAGGCCACACTCTGCATCACCCACGCCGACCAGGCCTTCATGAGCCAGCACCTCGGCGACATGGGCAATGTCGAGACGCTCGACGCGCTCGCCCACACGGCCGAGCACCTGCTGCGGCTGTTCCGCGTCGAGCCCACGGCGGTCGTGGCCGATCTCCATCCGGGCTATCTCTCGACAGACTGGGCCCGGCGATTCGCCGCTGCGCGGGGCATCCCGCTCGTGCAGGTGCAGCACCACGAGGCCCACGTGGCGGCCCTGCGTGCCGAGGCGAGGATCGACGAGGCTGCGCCGATGATCGGCGTGTGCTTCGACGGCACGGGTTACGCGCCGGGCGAACCGGCCCAGATCTGGGGAGGAGAGTTTTTTAGCGGGCCGGAAGGCGATATGCAGCGGGCTGCCCATCTCGAGCCGTTTCTGCTGCCCGGCGGCGATGCGAGTATTCGCCAGCCGTGGCGGGTGGCGCTCGCGGTCCTGCAGGCGGCGGGTGTTCCGTGGGATGAGCGACTGCCCTCAGTGGCAGCGGCCCACGGTGCCGATATCCTGCGGCGACAGCTGGAGCGACAGATCAATTGTGTGGCGACAACGAGCATGGGGCGGCTCTTCGATGCCGTCGCATCGTTGATCGGCACGCGGCACGACAACTCCTACGAGGCCGAGGCGGCGCTGAACCTGGAGTCGCTGGCTGCGCGCGGTGACACGCCCAGTCGGTATACCTTCGGCGTGGTCGACGAAGGGTTGCCCTTGCGGATCGACTGGCGGCCGGTGATCGCCGCCATCGCCGCCGACGTGCTCGCGGGGGTGTCGCCCGCGAGGATCGCGGCAGGGTTTCATGATGCCGTGGCGGCGATGACCATGGAGGTCTGTGGGCGACTGCGGCAGGCGGGCGCCGGCGACAGGGTGGGGCTCACGGGGGGCGTGTTTCAGAATGCGGTGCTCACGGAGCAGGCGGCCGCGGGGCTGGCAGTGGCCGGGTTTCGGGTCGTGCTCCACCGGCTCGTGCCGCCGAACGACGGCGGGCTGGCTCTTGGCCAGGCCGTGCTCGGCCGGATGCGGCGCGCGGCCGTCACACCATGACGGGCAGTTCGTATGCGTGACTGCTCAGGGTACGCTGTGCGCATGCACCATCTGTCAGTCTCTCCCGCAGTCGCCGCCGCAATCGCCGCACGACGGCCGGTCGTGGCGCTCGAAACGACGCTCATCACCCATGGGCTGCCGCAGCCCGACGGCCTGCAGGTCGCTGCCGAACTCGAGCGGATTGTCGTCGCTCATGGCGCTCTGCCGGCGACGATCGGCATCCTCGACGGCGTGCTCCGCGTCGGCATGACGTCCGCCGAAGTCGAACGTCTCGCAGAGACGCCCGGTGTAGCGAAGGTGAACCCCAGCACGATCGCGGCCGTCGTGGCGGCGGGTGGATGCGGCTCGACGACGGTAGCCGCTACGTTGCTGGCAGCCGAACGCACAGGCATTCGAGTGTTTGCGACAGGCGGCATCGGAGGCGTGCACAGGCAGGCCGAGGTCACGGGGGATGTCTCGGCCGACCTGCTCGCGCTGGCCCGGCACCGTGTCGCCGTCGTAACTGCCGGGGCCAAGGCCGTGCTCGACCTGCCGCGCACCGTGGAGATGCTCGAGACGCTTGGCGTGCCCGTGCTCGGGCTCGGCACCGACGAGTTTCCGGCGTTCTATCGCCGGGCGAGCGGCCTGCGGGTCGATTGCCGCTGCGATTCGATCGCTGACATAACTGCCACGATTCGGGTGCACTTCGAGATCGGCCCGCCCACGGGCGTGGTCGTGGCCAATCCGGTCCCGCTGGCGGACGAGATGCCGCAGGACGTCTACGAGGCGGCGCTGGCGGCCGCACTCGCAGCCGCCGACGAGGCGGGCATCCGGGGACGCGACGTGACGCCCTTCCTGCTCGACCGGATGCGGGCGGCGACTGGCGGTGCGAGCGTAGTTGTCAATCGGGCGCTGCTCATCAACAACGCCGCTGTCGCGGCCGAGATCGCCGTCGCGCTGTCCGCATCGTAATCGAGAAAACGGTAGGCCCGTTGCTCCGCAACGAGCCTACGGTATTTGCAGCCCGTTGCGGAGCAACGGGCCTACGTCCGTAAGTTCCGTGCGGCGTCCCGCCAGGTAGTCGAGCCATTCGTCGAGGCCGGCACCGGTTTTCGCGGAGGTCTCGAGGATGCGGATGCCAGGTCGGACGGCTTCGATGTTGGCTCGGGCGGTTGCCCGGTCGAAGCCGCAGGCGGCTGCGAGGTCGAGCTTCGTCAGGGCCGCCACGTCGCAGGTGTGAAAGAGGCCCGGGTACTTCAAGGGCTTGTCCTCACCTTCCGTGACCGAGAGCAATGCGAGCCGCACCGATTCACCAAGATCCCAACTCGTCGGGCAGACGAGGTTTCCCACGTTCTCGATGAACAGGTAGTGGAGGTCGGAGGGGCACCACCCGTCGAGGTGCCGCTGCACCATGTCGGCCTCGAGGTGGCAGAGCCCGTGCGTCATGATCTGCCGCACGGGCGCGCCGCTCTCGGCCAGCCGGCGGGCGTCGTTGTCGGTCTCGAGATCGCCGACGATGGCGGCGACCGGCTCTCCGCGGTCGATCAGCCGTGCGAGTGTCTCCTTGAGGAACGCCGTCTTCCCCGTACCGGGACTCGACACCATGTTGACCACGAGCACGCCTGTCTCCTGAAAGCGGCGGCGCATCTCACGAGCCAGTTCGTCGTTCTTCTTGAGGATCTTCGTGCGGACTTCGAGGATGCGGGGTTCGATCATGAGGTGGCCGTCTTCTCCGTTTCGAGTTCGATCGAGTCGAGGTCGAGTTCACGACCAGCGCGGATGTCGCCGGTGGGCGTGCCGCAGGCAGGGCAGGCGAAGTGCTGGATGCCGGGCAGTGTCCGTTCCGTGCCGCACGTGCGGCACCAGACCGTTACCGGCACCTCGACGACGTGCAGCACCGCAGTGGCGAGTGGCGTGCCCTCGCGGACGAGCTCGAAGCTGAACCGCAGCGCGTCTTCGTGCACGCATGCGAGGCGGCCGATGCGGAGTGTGACAGCCGCGACACGGTCGGCGGCCGCAGCCCGACAGTGCTCCGCCGCGAGTTCCACGACCCGGCTGGCGAGCGAGAGTTCGTGCATCGGTGGATTCCGTCGCGAGCGCCGCCGCGGCCACGTGTCGCGTCGGCGCCGATTGTATGCGTGACGTCCACTATCCCCCGGCTTCCGCCTGGGGGCTTTTATTGGGACTGACATACAAGCCCTGAGCGCGAGCGAGGTGATCCCGCGGCGGAAGCCGCGGCCGGGCCGCCATTCGCATTCGTGGGGCGCCGCGTGTAGAGTTCCGCTAGTCGCACACAGGCGACGGATGCCGGGGACGGCATGGGGCAGGGGTGCTCGGACGTGCGCGCAGCGAGGCGCTCGAAAGAGGCTGCCCATGTCCACCGAGATCGTTCCCCTCGAAACCGTCGCCCTCGCCGCCACGGCGGTCTCCGTCGGGGCGATCCACACACTGCTCGGCCCTGATCACTACGTGCCCTTCGCGGCGATGTCGCACGCGGGCGGATGGTCGGCGGGCAAGACGCTCCGGGTGACGGTGGCCTGCGGCCTCGGACACGTGGCCGGCTCCGTCCTGCTCGGCCTCCTGGGCCTCGCGATCGGCGTGGCCCTGATGAACCTGGAACTCGTGGAGGCGATCCGGGGTGACGTGGCCGGCTGGATGCTCGTGGCGTTCGGAGCCACCTATCTCGCGTCGGGGCTCATCTCGGCGGTGCGGCAGCATGGCCATGCGCATTCAGATGGCGATGAGAATGCAGCCGCCGCGAAGGCGGGCGTCTGGACCCCATGGCTCCTGTTTCTCGTCTTCGTATTCGGACCCTGCGAGCCTCTGATCCCGCTGCTTATTTACCCGGCGGCACGGGCCAATGGCTTCGCGGTGGCGGCGGTGGTGGCGGGGTTCGCTGCGGCCACGGTGGGCACGATGGTGGTGGCGGTGCTGGCGATGCGGTATGGCGCGGCGGTCGCGCGGGTGCCGCGGCTCGAACGGTTTTCCCACGCACTGGCCGGCCTCGCGATCCTCGCCTGTGGCCTGCTCGTGAAGCTGGGATTGTGATTCGACACATGGGAAGGAGGCGATCATGGCCACGCTCCTCTGGCTGCAGGGCGGTGCCTGCAGCGGCAACACGATGTCGTTCCTCAACGCCGAGGAGCCGAGTGCCTGCGACCTCGTGACCGACTTCGGCATCGACGTGCTCTGGCACCCGTCGCTCGGCCTTGAACTTGGCGACCAGGTGAAAGCCCTTCTGGACGACGTCGTGTCGGGGCGGCGTCCGCTCGACATCTTCGTGTTCGAGGGCACCGTGATCCGGGCCCCGCACGGGACGGGACGGTTCAACATGTTCGCGGATCGCCCAATGAAGGATTGGGTGGCCGAGATCGCGGGCGTGGCGAATGCCGTCGTCGCCCTCGGCGACTGCGCCTGCTGGGGCGGCATCCCCGCGACGGCCCCGAATCCGTCCGACAGCATCGGCCTGCAGTACCTCAAGCGAAACCGCGGCGGCTATCTCGGCGAGAACTTCCGCTCCAAGTGGGGCCTGCCGGTGATCAACATCTCCGGCTGCCCGGCCCATCCCGACTGGGTGACGCAGATCCTGGTGGCAATCGCCAGCGGCCGGGCGAAGGACGTGGCCCTCGACGACCTGCAGCGGCCGCAGACTTTCTTCACGACGTTCACGCAGACCGGCTGCACGCGGGTGCAGTTCTACGAATACAAGCAGGACACCCGCGAGTTCGGCCAGGGCACGCGGAACGGCTGCCTGTTCTACGAGTTCGGCTGCCGCGGCCCGATGACCCACTCGTCGTGCAACAAGATTCTTTGGAACCGGCAGTCGTCGAAGACCCGCGCGGGCATGCCCTGCCTGGGCTGCACCGAGCCGGAGTTCCCGTTCTACGACCTGATGCCAGGCACCGTGTTCAAGACGCAGAAGATCGCCGGCGTGATCCCGAAGGACCACCAGACCGGCACCGGTCAGCTCACGTATCTGGCCCACGCCGCGGCCGCGAAGCTCGCGGCACCGGACTGGACCAAGAAAGACCTCTTCGTGGTGTGATCCACCCGCCCCTCTCTGGAGTGCACTCATGGCCACCGTGGCAGCCGAGCCGAAGGCGATGCGGATCAGTCCGCTGGGCAGGGTCGAGGGGGATCTCGACCTCCGGATCGAGGTGACCGACGGCGTCGTCACCAACGCCTGGACCGAGGCGAGCATGTTCCGTGGCTTCGAGATCATCCTCCTCGGCAAGGATCCGCAGGCCGGGCTCGTGGTCACGCCACGGATCTGCGGCATCTGCGGCGGCAGCCATCTCTACAAGGCCTGCTACGCGCTCGACACCGCCTGGCGGACGCACGTGCCGCGTAACGCCACGCTCGTCCGCAACATCTGCCAGGCCTGCGAGACGCTGCAGTCGATCCCGCGGTGGTTCTACGCCCTCTTCGCGATCGACCTCACGAACAAGAACTACGCCCACGCGCCGGACTTCGCCGAGGCGGTGAAACGGTTCACGCCGTTCACGGGCACGAGCTACGAACGGGGCGTGACGTTCTCGGGAAAACCGGTGGAGGTGTATGCGATCTTTGGCGGTCAGTGGCCGCATTCGAGCTTCATGGTGCCCGGCGGCGTGATGTGCGGGCCCACGCTGTCCGACGTGACGCGGGCCACGGCGATCCTCGATCACTGGAAGCGAGAGTGGCTGGAGGCACACTGGCTCGGCTGTTCCGTCGAGCGGTGGCTCGAGAACAAATCGTGGGACGATGTGCTCGCCTGGGCCGAGGAAAACGAGAGCCAGCGAAACTCCGACTGCGGCCTGTTTCTGCGACACGGGCGGGCGATCGGCCTCGATCAGTTCGGCTTCGGCTGCGGCACGTTCCTTGCCACCGGCACCTATTTCAAACCCGACCTCTACGAGCACCCGACGATCGAGGGCCGCAATGACGCCCTCATCAATCGCTCCGGCGTCTATGCCGGTGGCCAGTTCCACGACTTCGACCAGCTTCACGTGCGGGAGAGCACGGCCCACTCGTTCTATCGCGGCGACACCTATCTCCACCCCTGGGACGGCCAGACCGACCCGATCGATCCGGCCGAGGGGCACACGCAGGGGAAGTACAGCTGGGCGAAGAGCCCGCGGTACGAAATTCCTGGCCAGGGGCCGACGCCGCTCGAGGCGGGCCCGCTGGCGCGGCAGGTGATCGCGGGGCGGCCGGGTGCTGCGGTCCACCAGGATCACGACCCGCTCTTTCTCGACGCCGTGCAGAAGGCCGGCCCGAGCGTGCTCGTCCGCGTGATGGCACGGATGCACGAGGCCTGCAAGTACATCAAGCTCGTGGAGCAGTGGCTCGGCGAAATCGACCTTCACGCCGACTTCTACGCGAAGCCCGTCGAGCATGCCTCGGGCCGCGGCTTCGGATCGACCGAGGCCGCCCGCGGTGCTCTTTCCGACTGGATCGTCATCGACCAGGGCAAGATCGCCAACTACCAGGTGATCACACCCACAGCCTGGAACATCGGCCCGCAGGACGCCCACGACGTGCACGGCCCGATGGAGCAGTCGTTCATCGGCGCACCAGTGCACGATCCGGCCGACCCGGTGGAGATGGGGCACGTGGCCCGGTCGTACGACTCGTGCCTCGTATGCACGGTGCATGCCTACGACGGCAAGACGGGGCGTGAGCTGTCGCGGTTCCGGATCGGCGCGGGCACATGAACGACGGACGGACGCGCACGCTCATCATCGGCTGTGGCAACCTGCTGCGGGGCGACGACGCGGCGGGGCCGGTGGTCGTGCGCCGGCTGTGGGACCGGGGGTTGCGCGACGGCGTCGAGTGTGCCGACGGGGGCACGGCGGGCATGGATGTGGCGTTTCAGATGCGCGGCTGCGATCACGTGGTTCTGGTGGATGCTTGTCGGTGCGAGGTTGGCGGGGAGGCGGCCGACCAGAGGGGCGCAGAGGGGGCCGGACTGAGGGGTGCCGGCTTCGGGGGCGGCAACTGTCTCGTCGCGGTGGACCTCGAGGACTCGGTCCAAATGCTCCTCGAGCAGTCGCCGACCCCCTTGCCTCCCGTGGTGACGGCGGGGTTCCGCCACGCTCGTGCTGCTATTTATGAAGTGCCGGGCGAGGAGGTGGAGAGTCTGCCGCCGCTCGAAGGGATCAATGTGCATGCGTTTCGATGGGATCATGCGATTGCGTTTGCGCGCTGGCTGCTCAAGGAGGAGTATCCGCGTCAGGTGACTGCGTTTTTGATCGAGGCCGAGGCGTTCGAGCCAGGGGCGCCGCTCTCGCCGGCGGTCGATCGAGCGGTGGATGAGCTTGTGGAGGTGCTCGCGGTGCGGCTCGAGTTGCCGCCAGAGGAGCCGGCGCGAGCTGTCGAGCGGCTCCGCGACCGGCTGCGGGCGGAGACTGCGCCGCGGGATCCGCTGCATCGGGCGGAGTTGCTCACGCAGTTGGGCGAGGCGTTCCAGGAGGTGGGGAGTGACGGGAGTCGTGGGCCGCTGTTGGAGGCCGTGCGGTGCTATCAGGAGGCGCTGCAACTGGGCGTGACGCCCGCAGGACATCCCGTGTGGTTCGCGCGGCTGCAGAACAACCTGGGCCTCGCCTATCTCTCGATGCCGGCCCGCGAGGCGAGTGATCAGCTGCGGCAGGGGATCGCGGTGCAGGCGTTTCGCTGGGCGTCTGACGCGCTCGACCGAAATCAGGAGCCGGGCCTGTGGGCGAGCGTGACGATGAACCTGGCGAATGCGCTGCAGTATCTGCCCTCGTCGCATCCTGCGGAGAACCTCGGGCGGGCGGTGGCCGCCTACGGCGATGTGCTTGCCGTGCGGACCGCCGATCGCGATCCCGTGGGGCACGCGCGGGCGGTCTTGAATCAGGCCAATGCGTTGGCGCATCTCGGTCGGTTCAGGGCGGCGGCGGTGAACCTGACGACGGCTGCGGCGATCTTCGCGGCCCACGGCTGCGCGGAGGAACTGGCGGCGGTCGAGGAGCTCACGCAGGAGATCAACCAGGCGGAGGCGATCCCATGACGACCTCTGCCATCAGTCCGGGTGGAGCATCACCGAGCTGCACCACGTGGCGGCCCGGCCGTTGGCTTGGCGCACCAGCGCCAGGCGGCCTTGCGCTGCCGGCGGCACGCCCCACGGCGAGCCAGCTGTACGCGCCGCGAGGTGTGTGGCTCGACGACGAGCAACTTGTCGTCTGCGATTCCGGCAATCACCGTGTGCTCATCTGGCACGGCGTGCCCATAGACGATCATGCGCCAGCCGCTGTCGTGCTCGGCCAGTCGTCGTTCACCGCGGAGGGGCCGGCAGCTGCGGGCCGCGGCCCGGCCAATGGCCTGCACCTGCCGACGGGCGTGATCGTGGCCGAGGGGCGGCTCCTGGTGGCCGATGCGTGGCACCATCGGATCCTCGTGTGGAACGAGGTGCCACGGGAGTCCGACACGCCGCCCGACTGGTGCCTTGGCCAGCCTTCGCTGCAAGCGGTGGATCGCAACCGCGGCGGCAGGGTCGCAGCCGATGCGCTGTATTGGCCCTACGGCTTAGCGTGGATCGGCGGCCGGCTCCATGTGGCCGACACGGGCAACCGCCGCGTGCTCATCTGGGGTGTGCTGCCCGATCACGACCGCCCCGCCGACGTCGTGCTCGGTCAGCCCGACATCCGCTCGGCTGCGGAGAATCGCGGCGGCCCTGCTGGGCCGGACTCGTTTCGCTGGCCGCATGCGATCGCCGGCACCGTGGAGCGGCTGTTCGTGGCCGATGCGGGGGATCATCGCGTGCTGTCGTGGGCGGGGCAGCCCGATGCCGACGGGCCGGCCGACTGCGTGCTCGGCCAGTGCGACTTCACGACGACGACGGAACTACCGCACCGGCCGCAGGGCCCAACACGGCTGCGGTTTCCGTACGGGATCTCCCAAGCCGACGATCTGCTCGCGGTGGCCGACACGGCGAACAACCGCGTGCTGCTCTGGCCCCTGCCGATCGAAGAGGCTGCCGGGCCGCCGGCAGCCTCCGGGCTTGGCCAGGATGACTTCGACACGAGCGGCGAGAACCGCTGGCGGGCCGTCACCGCCGACTCGCTCTGTTGGCCCTATGGCATCTGCCTGCATCGCTCCGCAGGTGACGGCATGTTGCATCTCGCCGTGGCCGACTCGGGAAACAATCGAGTGACGATCTGGATCAGTGAAGGAGCCTGAGCGATGTGCCTCGCCGTGCCAGGACAGGTCGAGTCGATCCGCGACGAGAACGGTGTGCGGATGGGCCGCGTGAACTTCGGCGGTGTCGTGAAGGACGTCTGCCTCGCTTATCTGCCCAATGTGGCGGTCGGTGACTTCACGATCGTGCACGTTGGCTTCGCATTGAGCCGGATCGACGAGGCCTCGGCCCGCGAGACGCTCCGCACGTTCACCGAGTTAGGCCTGCTTGATGAGGAGATCGCCGAGCTACGTGCGACCGACGCGGTCACGGAGGCTGAGTCGCTGTGAAGCACCTCGATGAATACCGCGATGCGGAAACGGCCCGCCGGCTGGCGGCTGAGATCGGCAGGATCGCCACGCGCTCCTGGGCGATCATGGAGGTGTGTGGCGGCCAGACGCACTCGATCATCCGCAACGGGATCGACGAAATCCTGCCCCCCGAGGTGGAGCTGATCCACGGCCCCGGCTGCCCGGTGTGCGTGACGCCCGTGGAGACGATCGACCGGGCACTGGCGATCGCGCGGCGTCCCGAGGTTATCTTCTGTTCGTTCGGCGACATGCTCCGCGTGCCGGGCTCACACGACGATCTGTTTCGCGTGAAGGCGGCGGGAGGCGACGTGCGGGTGGTCTACTCGCCGCTCGACGCTGTGAAGATCGCCCGCTCGCATCCCGACCGCGAGGTGGTCTTTCTCGCGATCGGCTTCGAGACCACGGCGCCGGCGAATGCGATGGCGGCGAAGGTTGCGCGGGCCGCGGGTCTGCGGAACTTTTCGCTGCTCGTGTCGCAGGTGCTCGTGCCGCCGGCGCTGGAGGCGATCATGCAAAGCCCCGGCAATCGCGTGCAGGCGTTTCTGGCCGCGGGCCACGTGTGCAGCGTGATGGGCACCAGGGAGTATCCGGCGATCGCGAAACGGTTCGGTGTGCCGATCGTCGTCACGGGCTTCGAGCCACTCGATCTCCTGGAAGGGATTCGCCGCGCGGTCGTGCAACTTGAGGCGGGCCGGGCCCAGCTGGACAACGCCTATCCCAGGGTCGTGACGGAATGGGGCAACGAGGCGGCCCAGGCCGTGCTGTCGGAGGTGTTCGAACCGGTCGATCGCGGGTGGCGAGGGATCGGCACGATTCCGGCCAGCGGTTGGCGGCTGGCCCGCGGGTATCGCGAGTTCGATGCGGAGGAGCGATTCCCGGTGGCCGAGATTCACGCGGCGGAGTCGCCGCTCTGTCGGGCCGGGGATGTACTCAAGGGGGCGCTCAAGCCGAACCAGTGCCCGGCCTTCGGTCGCCAGTGCACGCCGCGGACGCCGCTCGGAGCGACGATGGTGTCGAGCGAAGGGGCCTGCGCGGCCTACTTCAACGCCGGGAGGTTTCACGATGGCTCTCAGCCACATGCAAGCCCCCAGGCGCAAGCCGGGGGATGATGCAGGTCGCATATGAATATGAACGCCTCACTCGCGTCTCCGGCAGTCACAGCCCCCGATTTCTCGCGCGTGGCCTGCCCGGCGCGACTGCGGAGCGGGGAACGCGTCGTGCTCGGCCACGGCGGGGGTGGACAGCTCTCGCGGGAGCTCGTCGAGGGCCTGTTCGTGCCGGCGTTCGGCAGCCCCGTGCTCGCGCGACTCGGGGATTCGAGCGTGCTCGACCTCGATGGCGCGGTCGCGGCCGGCGGCCGGCTGGCGTTCTCGACCGACTCCTATGTGGTGCGGCCGCTCTTCTTTCCGGGGGGCTCGATCGGCGATCTCGCCGTGAACGGAACGGTGAACGACCTGGCGATGAGCGGTGCCCAGCCGGCGGCGCTCAGCGTTGCCTTCATCATCGAGGAGGGGTTTGCGATCGCGGAGCTAACGCGGGTGGTCGAATCCATGGCGGCGGCGGCGAGGCGGGCCGGCGTGGAGATCGTGACCGGTGACACGAAGGTCGTGGAGCGGGGACACGGCGACGGCTGCTACGTCAACACCGCGGGCATTGGTGTCGTGCCGGCGGGCATCGCGCTCGGCCCCAAGGGGATCCGGCCGGGGGACGCCGTGCTCGTGAGCGGCACGCTTGCGGATCATGGCATGGCGATCATGAGCGCCCGCGAGGGACTCGGGTTCGAGGCGGAGATCGTGAGCGACACCGCGCCGCTTCATGATCTGGTGGCCACCCTGCTTGCCGCCTGCCCGAACGTGCGCATGCTCCGCGACCCGACCCGCGGCGGCGTGGCCACGAGCCTCAACGAGATCGCGGGGCAGGCGCGGCTCGGCATCGAGATCGAAGAGGGGGCAATCCCTGTGGCTCCGTCGGTCGCCAGCGCCTGTGAGATCCTCGGGCTCGATCCGCTGCTCGTGGCCAACGAGGGAAAGTTCGTGGCGATCGTGCCGGGCAAGGCCGTGGACGCCGTGGTGAGGGCGCTTCGCGGACACGAGCATGGGCGGCGAGCGGCTGTGCTCGGCCGGGTGGTCGATCGGCATCCGGGCAGAGTGGTGATGCGGACCGCGATCGGTGGCAGTCGCGTGATTCCCATGCCGATTGGCGAGCAACTGCCCAGGATTTGTTGAATTGCCGGCGCCTACAATCCGATCCAACTGGTACATTCTGCCACGCAACTTTTTCGCCAGTCTGTTTCCACCTCCACGAGGGCATCTTCATGGCCAAGGCTTCCGTCGACGGGTTCGATCTCAAGACGATTCGCGCGATGCTGACCGCCGCCGAGCGCAAGGTGTTCGATTCGAGCATCGGCAAGGAGATCGCCGCGGCGGGCCGGGCTGAATTGCAGGCCGCGATCGGCCAGGCCCGCACGCTCCGCGACAAGTGGCGAGATCTCTATGCCCAGCAGACGCGGACCACGAAGCGGACGCCGAAGGCCGGCACGGGAGCCAACGACCGCAGCCGGGAGAAGTCGGAGCTGTTCGCCGGCGCGCTCGAGCGGCTGGAGACGCGGCTCGCCGAGGTCGGCACGGTCGTGAAGTCGGCCGCAAAGAAGGCCACGAACGCGGCGACGGCCGCGACCAAGGCGGCGCGGAAGGCCGTGGCCGCGCCGGCGGCAAAGAAGGGGGCCAATCTCAAGGCGGCTCGCTCGACGCCGAAGAAGGTGCGTACGGCAGCACATCGCGCGACGCGAGCTGGCGTGAAGGCCGAGCTCAAGCAGGTGGCGGCGAAGAAGAACGCGCCCAAGAAATAATCGTGGCAAAGGAAGCCCCCAGGCGCAAGCCGGGGGATCGCCGACGCAGGAGCATCGGAGCGTCGATGTGGTGGCGACCCCTCCGCGGCTTCCGCCGTGGGATCCCCTCGCGTGCGCTCAGGGCTTGGAAGGGGATTGCGTCGCGTCACTCGATTGCCGGCAGCGGCTCGAGGGCGACGGCGGGGATCGCCTCGTCGTCGCTCTCAAGTGCTTCGCTTTCCCACGACGGGGCGGCCGGTGTCGTGTCGACCTCGCCGGCCTTCATCCGACCGGCCACATGGCCGGCTGCGAGCGTGCCCGCGCACACCGGTAGAGCGATCGGGGCGCTGAAGAGATTCGCAGCGTTGCCGCCGAGGTACGTGCCGTAGGCCGGGTAGAGGATGCGGTAGCTTTCCTGCGCGAGCTGCGGGTCTTCCTGTCGCTGCACGTAGGCGAGGGCATCGCCCGTGGCGATTGCTTCCGGCCAGAGCTCGCCGAAGGGCAGGGCCGTCACGAAGGCATACGTGCCGGGCCAGTCACGCCGCGTGAAGTCCTTGGCGTGGGCCCCTTCGTGGAGGGCGATCGCCGGCACGTCACTGTAAAGATGCACCGTGGCCGTCCACGGGTTGTAGCGGTCGCCGCCAAAGAGCCTGCCCGGAAAGATCGCCTCGCCCGCCACCGAAAGCGCTCCGAACGTGTACCGGTAGCCCCAGCCGACGGTTTTGTTCTTACGCAGACGCCGCCAATCGTCGAGCGGCGCATATTGATTGATCCTCACCTTCACATGCTCGAGGTCGTTGTCGGCGAGATAGCGGCGAATCGCGTCCTCGGTCCGCGGCGACACCGCGTGATTGTCCACCCGGCGGTCCCAGAGGATCAGCTTCCCGGGAATCCCGAACACCCAGCCGAGGCCGTCGAGGACCGGCCGCTTCGTGCCCCGTTCGATCTGATTGCCCCGGGTTGCGTCCACGAGTTCATCGGCCACGTTGCGGCTGTCGACCGCGATCTCCTTGGGCTCGAACGGCCCGGCGGCTACCGGTGGCAACACAGCGGCGTTGAGAGAGAGCCAGAGGATAGCGGCGACGAGCACGCGGCGGGTGAGACGGGGCATGGGCTGGACACTCCCTGAAACCGGGGGCTGGCAGGTCGCATGGGAAATACCAGCCCCGGCCGCGGCCGGGCAAGGTCTGGCTGGGCGGAATGGCAGGCCGAGTGCTACCCAAAACGGGCGCTCATTCCCTACACTCCCCGGCTTGCCGGCTCTGACCGGCGTTTTCGCTCAACTCCAGAAAGGAATACGCATGGGACTTTTCAAGGAATTCCGCGACTTCGCGATGAAGGGAAACGTGATCGACCTCGCCGTCGGTGTGGTGATCGGTGCCGCGTTCGGCAAGATCATCGGGTCGCTCGTGTCGAACATCATCATGCCGCCGCTCAACCTGC
This sequence comes from Pirellulales bacterium, assembly GCA_049695995.1. Taxonomy (GTDB): domain Bacteria; phylum Planctomycetota; class Planctomycetia; order Pirellulales; family UBA1268; genus QWPN01. The sequence goes on from JBAVTF010000069.1 coordinate 21,956, forward strand.
TCACGAGCCGCTACGGCGTGAATTTCAGCGACCTCGCATACCGGATTCGCACCAACGCCCCGAAGCTCAATCCTGACGGCACGAAGGTGCTCGAGGATGGCAAGGAAGTGCTGATCTTCCAGGACTATCCGATCCTCAATTACGGGCCGTTCATCCAGTCGGTGGTCGATTTTCTGCTCGTCGCCGCTGCGCTGTTCCTGGTCATCAAGCTGATGAACACCGCGAAGGCGAAGTTCGAGGAGAAGAAGGCCGAGGAAGCTCCCCCGACGCCGGAAGATGTCCTCTTGCTGCGAGAGATCCGAGATTCGCTGTCGAAGCGGTAGGTCTGTTTTGGCTTGACTGGCGGCGGATAATTCCCCGAAGCAGATTCCGCCATGGACGGGCGCACCTCCGAGGAGCCCCGTCCATGGCGGATGCGATCGCGGTGCAGGCCGTCGTGCCTAACATGCCTGACTACGAGCAGGCGTGTCGGCGGTTTTCCTGGGCCGAGGCGCGGCGACAACTCGATGGGCTACCGGCCGGGCGCGGGCTGAACATCGCTCACGAGTGCGTCGATCGGCATGTGACCGCCGGCCGCGGCGGGAAGATGGCACTCGTGAGCCTGATGCAGTCGGGGCTGCGGCGGGAGATCACGTTCGCCGCGCTCAAGCGAGACTCGAATCGGTTCGCCAACGTGCTCGTGGGCCTGGGGATTCAGCCCGGCGATCGGGTGTTCGCGATCACGGGCCGAATTCCCGAGCTGATCGTGGCAGCGATTGGCACGCTCAAGGCCCGCGGCGTATTCGCGCCGCTCTTCTCGGCCTTCGGACCGGAGCCACTCGCGGCCCGGATCGCGATCGGCCGGCCGCGGGTGATCGTCATCACCCAGAGCCTCTACCGACAGAAGCTCGCCGGCATCCTGGTGGGCTGCCCGAGCGTCGAGCATGTGATCGTGATCCGCGACGAGGAGACGCCGCTGCCAGCCGGCGTGCTCAGCTATGAGACGGTCGTCGGCGCGGCATCGCCCGCCTTTCAGATCGGCCCGACGAGCCCCGACGACCCGGCGCTTCTTCACTTCACGAGCGGCACGACCGGAAAGCCGAAGGGTGCGCTGCACGTGCACGAGGCCGTCGTGGCACACCACGCCACGGGCCGGCTCGCCCTCGATCTCCATCCCGACGACGTCTTCTGGTGCACCGCCGATCCCGGCTGGGTGACAGGCACGTCGTATGGCATCGTCGCGCCGCTCGCCTGTGGCGTGACGAGCGTGCTCGACGAGGGGGATTTCGACGCCGTTCGCTGGTATCGGATCCTCGCCGCCGAAGGCGTAAGCGTGTGGTACACGGCGCCGACTGCGATCCGGATGATGATGCGGCTCGGTGCCGACACCGCCCGGCAATTCGACACGAGCCGGCTGCGGTTCCTCGCGAGCGTGGGCGAGCCGCTCGCCGCCGAGGCCGTAGTCTGGGGGAGCAAGGCCTTCGGTCTGCCGTTCCACGACAACTGGTGGCAGACCGAGACCGGCGGGATCATGATCGCCAACTATCTCTCGCAGGAGATCCGTCCCGGCTCGATGGGCCGCCCGCTGCCGGGCGTCGAGGCGGCGGTCGTGGAGTCCACAGGTGCGGCCGTGCGGGAAGTGCCGCCCGGAGAGCAGGGGGAGATCGCACTCCGGCCGGGCTGGCCATCGATGTTTCGCGACTACGTCGGCGATCCCGATCGCTATCGGGCGTGCTTCGCTGACGGCTGGTATCTCACCGGCGACCTCGCCCGCCGCGACGAAGACGGCTACTTCTGGTTCGTCGGTCGCAAGGACGACGTCATCAAGACATCCGGCCACCTCGTGGGACCATTCGAGGTCGAGAGCGTGCTGCTCGAGCACGAGGCAGTGGCCGAGGCGGGCGTCATCGGCAAGCCCGATCCGGCAGCCTACGAGATCGTCAAGGCGTTCGTCGCGCTGAAGCCGAGCTTCACGCGAGACGACGCCCTGCGGCGCAGCATCCTTGGCTACGCGAGGAAGCGGCTCGGGGCCGTCGTGGCGCCGAAGGAGATCGAGTTCGTGGCCGATCTGCCGCGCACCCGCAGCGGCAAGATCATGCGGCGACTGCTCAGGGCCCGCGAGCTCGGATTGCCGGAAGGGGATCTCTCGGCCCTCGAAACGTCGGGGCAGGCCGCAGGAGCGCGGTCATGATCGATCCTGACCACGCCCTCGCGGTCCTGCGGCAGATGCTGCTCATTCGACGATTCGAGGAGCGGAGCGCCGAGGAATACCAGCAGGGAAACATCCGCGGTTTTCTCCACCTCGCGATCGGGCAGGAGGCCGTGGCCGTGGGCGCGGCTGCGGCGCTCGGCCGCGACGACCGCGTGGTGGCGGCCTACCGGGAGCATGGCCACGCCCTCGCCCGCGGCACGAGCCCTTCCGCCGTGATGGCGGAAATGTTTGGCAAGGCGACCGGCTGCAGCCGCGGCCGGGGAGGCTCGATGCACCTCTTCGACATGGCCCACGGCCTTTATGGTGGCAATGCGATCGTGGCCGGCGGGCTGCCGCTGGCCTGCGGCCTGGCGCTTGCCGACCAGATGCAGAAGCGGCCGCTCGTGACGGCCTGCTTTTTTGGCGACGGTGCCGTGGCCGAGGGGGAATTTCACGAGTCGCTGAACCTCGCGGCCCTGTGGCATCTGCCCTTGCTCTTCATCTGTGAGAACAATCTCTATGCGATGGGCACCGCCCTCGAGCGGCACCAGTCGATGACGGATCTGCATCGCAAGGGCGACGCCTATGCGATCGACCACGCAGCCGTGGACGGCATGGACGTGCTCGCCGTCGAGGCGGCGGTGCGGCAGGCGGCCGAGCAGGTGCGGTTCACCGGCCAGCCGTTCTTCCTGGAGGCCCGCACGTATCGCTTCCGGGCCCACTCGATGTACGACGCCGAGCTCTATCGGTCGAAGGCCGAGGTGGAGCAGTGGCGGCGGCGCGATCCGGTCGATCTGTTCGTGGCCCGGCTGCGGGAGCAGGGTCTGCTCGACGACGCCGGGCTCACCCGACTTACGGCCGAGGCGGATCGCGTGGTGGATGAGGCCGTGGTAGCGGCAGCGGCCGCGCCGCTCGAGCCGGTGCAGGATCTGTGCCGCGACGTGCTGGCCACAGCGACCCAGGAGGCCGTGCCGTGCCACGACTGACCTATCGTGAGGCGGTGCGGGCGGCGCTCCGCCAGGCGCTCGCGTCCGATGACCGCGTGTTTCTGATGGGGGAGGACGTGGGCCGCTATGGCGGCGCGTATGCGTGCAGCAAGGGGCTGCTCGCGGAGTTTGGTGAGGAACGGGTGCGTGACACGCCCCTCTCGGAGGCGGCATTCGTGGGAGCGGGCATCGGGGCGGCGATCGCCGGCCTGCGGCCGATCGTCGAGGTGATGACCGTGAACTTCAGCCTGCTTGCGCTCGATCAGATCGTGAACAACGCGGCGCTCCTGCGGCACATGAGCGGCGGCCAGGTGGGGGTGCCGCTCGTGATCCGGATGGCGACGGGGGCTGGCAGACAGGTGGCCGCCCAGCACTCGCACAGCCTCGAGGTCTGGTATGCCCACGTGCCCGGTCTCAAGGTGCTCGCCCCGGCCACGGTCACCGACGCCCGGTTCATGCTCGCGGCAGCGCTGGCCGATCCCGATCCCGTGATTCTGTTCGAGCACACGCTTGCCTATCCGCTGGAGGACGAGGTCGCCGACGACGCCGGCCAAGCGTTTGACGCCTGGCACGCCGCCGTGCGGCGGGAGGGAAGCGACGTGAGTCTCGTGACGTCGGGCGGCTCGGTGCCGCGGTGCCTGACCGCCGCGGAGGCGCTCGCCGGCGAGGGCATTTCCGCCGAGGTCGTCGATCTACGGGTACTCCGGCCACTTGACACCGACACGGTGCTGCGATCGGTGGCGAAAAACCGGCGGGCTGTCGTCGTGGACGAGGGCTGGAAGACCTGTGGGCTGGCGGCTGAGTTGGCGGCCTGCATCGGCGAGCATGCGTTCGGCGAACTCGACGCGCCGGTCGTCCGTGTGTGCAGCGCTGAGGTGCCGATTCCGTACGCAAAGCACCTGGAGGCGGCAGCGCTGCCCGGGGTTGAGCGGATCGTCGCGGCGGTCCGGAGGATGGTGGCAGCATGATCGCCTCCGATACCGACTTCCGGATGCCCGTCCTCGGGGCTGACATGCAGGCCGGCACGCTCGTGGCCTGGCGGAAGCGAGCGGGTGATGCGGTCCGCCGGGGTGAGATCATCGCCGAGGTCGATACGGAGAAGGGTGTGATCGATGTCGAGGTATTTCATGATGGCGTGCTCGACGAGATCGTCGTGCCCGTGGGACAGAAAGTGCCGGTCGGCACGGTGATCGCGCGGTTCAGGCGAGCCACCGGGGCAGGGGGAGCCGCCGAGACGCTGGCCGCTCGGGCGGCGGTTCCTCGGGGGCCCGAACCGCAGGCGCCGGCGGCCGAGGAGCGGCCACGTGCAGCGGCGCCCGTGGCGGATCGGCTGCAACGGATGCGGCAGACGATCGCCGCGGCGATGGCACGGTCGAAGCGGGAGATCCCGCACTACTACCTGGCGACGACGATCGACCTGCACCGCGCGACGGGTTGGCTGGCCGACGTGAATGCCACGCGGCCTGTCGAGACGCGGCTCCTCGCGGGCGTGTTGCTGCTCAAGGCCACGGCTCTTGCGCTGCGTTCCGTGCCCGAGTTGAACGCCGTGTGGGAGCAGGAGCGGGTCGTACTCCGCGACACCGTGCATGTGGGCGTGGCGATCTCGTTGCGAGGTGGCGGCCTCGTGATCCTCGCCTTGCATGACACGGCGAAGCGGAGCCTCGACGACCTAATGGATGGTGTGCGCGACCTCACCGCCCGCGCGCGGGCCGGCCGCATGAAGAGTTCGGATCTGGCTGACTCCACGATCACGGTCACGAGTCTGGGTGACCGTGGCGTGGAGAGCGTGTACGGCGTGATCTATCCGCCGCAGGTGGCGATCGTCGGCTTCGGCACGATTGTTCAGCGGCCGTGGGTGGTGGACGGCGACGTGCGGCCGCGGCCGGTCGTGACGGCCACGCTTGCCGCCGATCATCGGGTGAGCGACGGCCATCGTGGCGGGCTGTTTCTCGAGGCGATCGCCCAGCTGTTGCAGGAACCGGAGAAACTCTGATGGCCGACGATCCGCGGACGATCATTGTGGAGGTGCTCGGTGGGATCGCGCCGGAGGCCGATCTGGCCGCTGTGTCGCCGCAGGCGAACCTGCGGCGGGAATTGGACCTCGATTCGGTCGATTTCCAGAATTTTCTGATCGGCGTCGCCAAGCGGGCGGGGATCGACATTCCGGAGCGAGATGCCGCGGGGCTCGTCACGCTCGCGGCCTGCGAGGCGTATGTGAGGCACAAGCGGTGATCGCGTTGTTCGGGGCTGCCCACGCCCCGAGAGCCGGACGCTCGCTGCGGACATCCTGTCCTTCGCTCGCTCGAATGCCGCCTTCGCTTCGGCATCCTGCCTGCGCTCGGCGGCATACGCCGGCTCCTGGGGCATGGGCAGCCCCTCACGGATCCGTGTTGCCCATGCGGTCGACATCGAGCCGCAGGAAATGCGTGGCGCAGCTGATGCACGGGTCGTAGCAGCGGATCAGGCTTTCGCAGGCCTGTGTGAGCGTGGCGTCGTCGGCCTTGAGAAGCGGGGGCAGCAGGTCGCGGAGATCGGCCTCGATCTGGGCCTGGTTCTGCGACGTCGGCGGCACGATCGAAGCGGCTTTCACGAGGCCATCTGCGCCGATCTCGTAGCGGTGCCAGAGCAGGCCGCGCGGCGCCTCGGTCGCATGACAGCCGACGCCGGCCCGGGGCGACCAGGCGACATGACACGGCCGGAGGTCAGTGGGCGTGCTCTGCACGATCTCGGCCGCCTCCTCGAAGGCTGCCGCGAGTTCCACGCACCGGGCCACGATGCTCATGAACGGGTTCGTGAGCGGCAGCGGGTGGCCGCAGTTCTCCGCGGCCGCGCGGGCCGCCGGCGGGAGTCGGTCATGGCAGAGGTTCACCCGGGCGAGCGGGCCGACGAGGTAGGGCTGCTCGTCGGGCATGAGCACGCTCTGCAACGCCGTGCTCCACGGCACCTGCTGCTCGCTGACGTGCTGCGGGAACTCGCCGGCGTCGATGTCGAGGCCCGACGACGACATGATCCGCCCCTCGTTGAGCGGATACTCCGCCGGGTGCGAGACCGCCATGCAGTGATACCCGCGGGCGAACGCTGGAAAAGCGAATTCGCTCACCTCGTTCACGAGGGCGAGGCAGTAGCCGAGCCCCCATTTGAGATCGGGGAGGAGTTCGCGGAGCGACGCAGGTGAGGGCGAGCGGTGAAAGCCCCCCACGGTGACGTTAATTGGATGCACCGCGCGGCCGCCAAGCACCTCGATAAGGCGACTGCCAATGCTTTTGAGCCGCATGCCGGATTCGACGAGAGTCGGCCGCTGCTCGGCCAGCGTGAAGCCGCTCTCGCAGCCGAAGAAGTCGGGGGCGTGGAGCAGGTGAACGTGGAGGGCATGGCTCTGGATCCATTCGCCGCAGCCGAGCAGGCGGCGGAGCATGCGGATCGGCGGCGTGATCTCGATGCCGAGCGCCTGCTCCAGCGCATGGCAGGCGGTGAGCTGATAGGCGACGGGGCAGATGCCGCAGATCCGGGCCACGATGTCCGGCACCTCACGAATCTCGCGGCCGACGACGAGTTTCTCGAAGAACCGTGGTGGCTCGTAGATGCTGAATTCGGCGATCTCGATGCGGCCGTCGGCGACCCTCACGCGGAGCGATCCTTCGCCCTCCACCCGCGTCAACGACTTGACGCTCAGTCGGCGGACTGAGCCGCTGCGGCTATCGTGCGGCGGAGTGGTCACGGTGGGCCTCCGCCCAGGCGGTCGTGCTCCGCGCGGAAGGCCGGCGCCCAGGCGTTGAAGTTCTGCACGAGCCGGCCCAGGTGGTCGCGGGAACTGCCCCGCCGCTCGTAGAAATCGGTGAGGCTGACGAGAGTGGGACTCTCCGCCGGCCCGTAGCAGCCGAAGCACTCGCGATCGTGGGCCGGGCAGATCGCGCCGCAGCCGGCCTGCGTGACCGGCCCGAGGCAGGCGATGCCTCGCGCCACGGCGACACACACGGTGCCCCGCTCCTTGCACTCGACGCACACGGAGTATCCCGGCACCCGCGGCCGGCGGCCCACGAGCACCGCCGTGACCAGTTCGACGAGTTGGCTGGTGTCGATCGGGCAGCCCCGCAGCTCGAAGTCCACCGGCACGTGGTCGGCGATCGGCGTGCTCGTCGCAAGCGTCGAGATGAATGCCGGCGTGGCGTAGACCGCGCCGAGGAACGCGTCGATGTCTCCCCAGTTGCGGAGTGCCTGGATGCCGCCGGCCGTGGCGCAGGCGCCGATCGTCACGAGGAACCGGCACTGCTGCCGGATCTCGTGGATGCGGTCGATGTCGGCGGGGGTCGAGATCGAGCCTTCGACGAGGCCGATGTCGTATGGGCCCTCGAGCACGCGGGAGCGGGCCTCGAGAAAGCGGGCGATCTCGACGCGATCGGCGATCGCGAGCAGTTGGTTGTGGGCGTCGAGCAGCTGAAGCTGGCAGCCGTCGCAGGAGGCGAACTTGAAGACGGCCAGGCGGGGCTTTGTGTCGGGCGATGCAGTCATAGGTGCGGCACCGCGAGGAAAGCTGCGATCGTGTCGTGGCGAAAGACGGGGCCGTCCTTGCAGACGAACGCCGGCCCGAACTGGCAGAGGCCGCAGAAGCCGGCGGCGCACGACATGTTGCGTTCGAGCGCGAGGAAGATGTCGCTACTGGCGATGAACGCCTGGAGTGCCCGCGCGACCACGGCGTGCATCATCGGTTCCGGGCCGCAGCAGAAGAGGCTCGTGGAGCCAGGATCGATGTCGAGGTCGGCGAAGAGGTCAGGCACGACGCCGTGCGCTCCTGGCCAGCGGCTGTCGGCCGCATCGACGATCGTGAACACATTGAGTCCCACGCCACGCCACCAGTCGTACTCCTGCGGATACAGCAGGTCGGCGGGCGTCTTTGCGCCGTGAAGAATCGCGACCGAGCCGTAGTCGCTGCGGTGACGGGCCAGGTGGCAGATCGCGGCTCGGAGTGAGGCCAGGCCGACGCCGCCGGCGGCCACGATCACGTCACGCCCGCGGATTGCGGCCAGAGGCCAGCCCCGGCCGAAGGGGCCGCGGACGAGTACCTCGTCTCCCACGGCGAGCCGGGCGAGGGCATGCGTGACGTTGCCAACCGCGCGGAACGTGTGGCTGACCGGCGAAGGCACGGCCGGATCTGACGCGATCGAGATCGCCGCCTCGCCGATCCCCGGCAGATGCAGCATGGTGAATTGGCCCGGCGCGAACCCGAATGCGTGGCAGGGCTCACGAAATACAAGGTCGATCGTGAACACGCCCGGTGCCTCTGGCCTGATCGCCGTGACCCGGGTTCCGTGGCTTCGCCATGGTGAGGGAGCGGACGATGACGGCCGTTGCGCGAGCGCGGGCAGAGCGTTGCTCATGCACCGCCCTCCGCGTCGGTCGTTCCACGGATGGCCGCGACTTCCTCGGTGAGGTCGATGCCCACCGGGCACCAGGTGATGCAGCGGCCGCAGCCGGTGCAGCCCGACGTGCCGAACTGGTCGATCCAGCCGGCGAGCTTGTGCGTGAGCCACTGGCGGTAGCGCGACGCCGTGGTGGGCCGGGCGTTGCCGCCGTGCATCCGTCCATGGTCGAGCGTGAAGCATGAGGCCCAGCGGCGGTCGCGGGCCACGTGGTCGCCGGAGAGGTCGGTGACCTCCTCGACGGAGTGACAGAAGCAGGTGGGGCAGACGAGGGTGCAGTTCGTGCAAGAGAGGCAGCGGTCGGCAACGTCCCGCCAGCGCGGATGCTCGAGATTGCCGAAGAGCAGATCGCGGATGCCGGCAGTATCGAGCGACCGAGGCCGCGGCCGACCACGTTCGGGCAGGCGGGCTTTCATCTGTGCGCGGAGGTCGCGGGGCACGGCCCAAATGGCGTCGATCTCCGCGGCCGTGCAGGAGGGGAGGGCGGTCTGTTCGGCCACGCGCGCGAGGCAATCAGCACCGGCGGGGGTGCCGACTTCGACGGCGAACCGGTCGGCGAACTCGGTGAACGCGAGATCGAAGCCCGCGGCAGCCGCGGGGCCGGTGCCCATCGAGTGGCAGAAGCAGGTGGCAACCGCGCGGCGGCAGTTGACGGCAACGAGAAAGAGCCGCGCGCGCCGGGCCGCGTAGGCTGGGTCGCACCAGTCGTCGCGGATGAAGACGGCATCCTGCACGGCGAGGGCGGCGAGGTCGCAGCCACGAACGCCGATCACCGCGAGCGGACGCTCGTCGTATGCGACAGGCTGTTCAAGCCAGGCTCCCTCCTGCCCGGCTTCGTGAATCCGCTCGAATCGCTGGATCGTCTCTCGCGGCGGAAAGAGAAAGTTCTTGAGCGAGTGTGGGCCGACCACATGGTCAAACGTGCCGGCGTCTGGATCGCGTGTCAGCCGGTAAGCGCCGCCATCCTGCTCGTCGAGCCAGCCGTGCGGTAGCTGCGTCGCGTCGTCGAGATCGCGCAGCACGATCGCGCCGTCAGCCACCTGTGGGCCGATCACGTGGAAGCCCGTGGCGGCGAGGGCATCGAGCAGAGCCTGAAGCCCGGAGCGATCCAGCCACACATGCGACCCGACGGTAGGACCGGGCATGAGACGAGGCACCACGGAGCCCTGATGAAAAGCGGCAACGCCGCGGCAATCATTCGCGCGGCGATGATGGTCGGGCAAACGCCGCGGGTGCCGTTTCTGTCACGTTCCCCGCCGCCCCCGCACAAGCGTCGGCAGCGCGGGGTCTTTAGGCTGTGCGGGTCTTTTCCCTCAGGGACCGCGAGCCATGAAGGTCGGCATCGACAGCTACTGCTACCACCGGTTTTTCGGTGACGTCTACCCGGAGCAAGAGCCTGCGGCTGCTCGCCTCACGATGGATCAGGTAATCGACCGGGCGCACGCGATTGGCTGTGATGGCATCTCGCTCGAGTCGTGTTTTTTTCCCAGTTTCGACCCCGCCTATCTCGCCGACGTGCGGGCGCGGCTCGACGCCTATGCGTTCGAGCGCGTCTATGCGTGGGGCCATCCCGACGGTCTCGAGGCGGGCCGGAACACACTGGCGAAGGACGACATGATCCGCCACATCCACCATGCCCAGGCGATTGGTGCGGGCGTCATGCGGGTGGTCGGCAGTAGTTTCAGCTTTGTCCGCGATCCGCACGAGCCGCAGCTCCGCATCATCGCCAGTTGGTTCAAGGAGGCGGTGCGGGTGGCCGCCGGCGAGGGCATCTCCCTCGCCGTCGAGAACCACATCGACTACGACGCCGACGAGATCCTGCGGTTGATCGAGGAAGTCGATTCGCCCTTCTTCGGGGTCAATCTCGACACGGCGAACTTTCTCCGTGTCCAGGACGACCCGGTCGAGGCGACCGAAAAGCTCGCTCCGCACGTGCTCGCCACCCACGTCAAGGACGTTGAGCCGGTGATGGGCCGCAGCGTTCGTGCCTGGAATTACTTTGCCTGCGTGGCGGCCGGTGAGGGGCTGGTCGAGATCGACAAAATCGTCTCCATCTTGGCCCGCGCAGGCTATCGCGGGCTCCTGGCCTTCGAAGTGGACATGCCGGCCACGCGGTGGCTCGGCCGCGAAGACGAGATGATCGAACGCAGCGTCGCCTACCTCAAGCGGCTTGCGGCGGCAGAGGTGGCCGATGCCTGACGCTGCGCCGCTGCGGATCGGCATCGCCGGCACCAGCTTCATGGGCAGGGCCCACGCCAATGCCTGGCTGCAGGCGCCACGGTTCTTCGATCTGCCGCGGCCTATCGAGCTGCGGGCGGCCTGTGGACGCAACCGCGCGGCGGCAGATGACTTCGCCGGCCGCTGGGGCTGGCAGAGCGTGGAGACCGACTGGCGGGCACTCGTCGCCCGCGACGACATCGACGTCTCGGTGCCGCAGGCGATGCACGCCGCCGTCGCGATCGCCGCTGCACGGGCGGGCAAGCATGTGTTCTGCGAAAAGCCGCTCGCGCTCACCCGAGCCGACGCGGAGGCGATGCTGGAGGCCGTGCGCCGGGCGGGGGTGTGCCATTACGTGAACCACAACTACCGCAGGGTTCCGGCGATCCTGTTGGCGAAACAGCTGATCGACGAGGGACGGATCGGCCGCATCTTTCACTGGCGGGCGACGTATCAGCAGGACTGGATCATCGATCCCGATTTCCCGCTCACCTGGCACTTGCAGAAGGAACACGCGGGCTCCGGGCCGCATGGTGACCTCAACTCGCACAGCGTGGACCTGGCCCACTTCCTGGTGGGCAGGATCGATAACGTGTCGTGCTTGACGGCCAGTTTTATCGGCGAGCGGCCGCTCCCCGTTGCCGGCGCCGCCACGTTCTCGGCGGGCAGCCGAGTGGATGCCACGGCCCGTGGGCCTGTGACCGTGGAGGACGCCTCCCTGATGCACGTGCAGTTCGCCAATGGGGCGATCGGCTCGTTCGAGGCCACCCGCTTCGCGGCCGGCCGGAAGAATCGCAACCGGTTCGAGCTCTACGGGAGCGAGGGCAGCCTCGCCTTCGACCTCGAACGGACGAACGAGCTGGAGTTCTACTCGCGGAACGATCCCGAGCATGCCCGCGGATTCCGCACCATTCTCGTCACGGAAGCCTGCCATCCCTATGGCGGTCACTGGTGGCCGCCGGGGCACACGATCGGCTACGAGCACACGTTCGTGCACGCCGTCGCCGACTTCGTCACCGCCATCCACACCGGAACGCCCATTCATCCCGACTTCGGCGACGGCCTGCAGGTGATCGCCGTCCTCGAGGCCGGCCTGGAGTCTGCAGCCAGCGGCCGCCGGATCGCCGTTCCCGTCTCTCCACCCCTTGCAGGAGGCTCATGATGACCCCGAGACAGCAACAGTTTGCCCGCGATGGATTCGTGTTCGCGCGGGTGCTGAGCGACGCCGAAGTCGAGGACTTCCGCCGCCTGATGGCGGAGTTGCTCGATCCGACCAAGGGCGCGGCGTCGAACGAGGCGGCGTGCTCGTCGATGCAGCACCTCGGCGATCCGCTGGAGTCGTTTGGAACACGTGCGAAGCAGTACTACATCCACATGCTCGGCACGCCGAGGGCTGCGTCGATTCTGCACGCCTACCACATTCCCGCGGTGCTCGAGATCGTGGAGGAGCTGCTCGGGCCTCACCCGGTCATCAACAATGCGTCGATCTTCGCGACCAACCCCGGGGTCGCCTACAACCTCGGCTGGCATCGCGACGTGATCCAGATTCCGCAGGCCGAGATCCGCGACGAGCTGTTCTCGCCGGAGTGGCCGCACAACAGCGTGCAGATCAATCTGCCGCTCTACGAGGAGCAGAGCCTGTGGGTGGTGCCTGGCAGCCATCATCGGCCGAATACGCCCGCAGAAGATGCGGCATTTGGCGGCTCGAAACACTACGCGCCGACCGACGCAGTGATGCCGGGGGGCGTGCCCGTGAAGATTCCCGCCGGTCACGCACTGCTCTACAACAACAATCTCATTCATCGCGGCTACAACCCCGGCTTGGAGACGCCGCGGCGCACCCTGCACATGGGATATCACAGCGCCACCCGCAAGCCGACCTGGCACTTCTACCTGTTGCCGCTCGAGCCGATTTCCGATCAGGACTATCAGGTCCGCCTGCAGCCAAAGATCCGGGGCATGGTCGAGGACTACATCGACCTGAGGCAGCGTTTTCCGCGGATGGAAGACACCTGGCAGCCAGGCTGGCCCGGCCCGGTGGCCTAGCGTGGGGCCGCCCACGCCGGCCTAGCGCTGCGACCGGTCGCTGTGGCCAGCGTCGTCCTGACGGCTCCGGTACTCTCCCGGAGTCATGCCGAACTCGCGGCGGAACTCGCGGACGAAATGGCTCTGGTCACAGAATCCGTGGGCAGCGGCGATCGCTGCGAGTGGCCGGCGGCTGGCAGTCAGTTCGCGACAGGCCAGCCGCAGCCGGAGCCGGCGAAGAAACTGCTGAGGCGTCGCCTGCATCTGCCGGCGAAACATCCGCTCCAGCGCACGCACCGAGCGGCCGGCGACCCGAGCCAGTTCGGCATTGGAAAGCGGTTCGGCGAAGTTGTTGCGCATGTGGACGAGCACGAAGCCGAGCGCTGCGTCTTCGCCCCCTGCGTGCACGACGGCTGAATCGACCACTCGCGTCATTCCCACCGTGCCGACGATAGTGCCGCGCCCGTCGCGAAGAGGTTTCTTCGTGGTGACTGACCATGCGGCGGTGCGATCGAACCGGCCCACTAGTTCGATCCGGCCGTCCACTGGCTTGCCCACCAACACCCGTTCGTCATCGGCCCGGTATTGATCGGCCAGATGCGGCGGCGACAGGTCATGATCCGTCCGGCCGACCACGTCCTCGACCCGCTCGAGCGCGTAGTTGAGAAGAAACCCGCGGTTGACCCAGCAGTAGCGGCCCTCCCGGTCCTTAATCCAACACTGCACACCCTCGATCTGGTCGAGCAGTCCGGCGACGCCGGCCGCCACCGGGTCGAGCGGTTGCAGGTCGTGGCAGGATGCCATGCGTGGGTTTCCAATGGGCATCGGGATGCATGACGATTATCGCACACCGGCCGGTGCCTGCACGCCGTTCTGGTCCCATCCTTCGCCGCCCACCGGCAAGCCGGCCCCGGCGATGCGGAGTACAACGTGAATGATGCGGTATCGCCTCTCCCCCACACTGCAGATCTGCCGGAGTGTCCGCCGCGGGATGGCCGCCGTCATCGCGAGTGCGGTCGTCGGCGTTGGCGGCACGGCCGCCGACCAGTCGGCCGGGCTAGAGTGGACTGCTGAGTTCGTCCAACAGGCACTCGTCGACGCCCGCGTACGCGGTGACGCCCGCCGCGGGGCCAGCGTGTTCAATGCGGCCACGACCGGCTGCACGTCGTGCCACAAGGTGGGAGGGCAGGGGGGCGCCGTTGGACCCGAACTCACGACGATCGCGAAGTGCCTTACGCCCGAGGAGATCGTGGAGTCGGTCTACTGGCCGGCGCGGTCGGTGAAGCCCGAGTATCGGGCCTATGCCCTCACGCTCGCGGACGGCCGGGTGCTCCAAGGCGTCATCAAGGAAGACTCAGCCGAGGCCGTCGTGCTCGTCGATGCGACGGGGAAGAGCCATCGCATCGCGGCGGGCGATATCGAGGAGCGGACCGACGTGGGCTCGCTCATGCCGGCGAATGTGTTTACGTCGCTCCCGGCGGAGGACCGCCGCGATCTCGTGCGGTATCTGCTGGAGCTGGGCCGCACGCCAGGCCTGGAGTCGCTCTCGCATCGTGCGGGACCGTTCGATGTGCCCCGCGAGCCGCTCCGGCCCGCCGACTGGCCCAATCGCGACCTATGGGTGAACAAGGACCGCGTCTACGATGCCTATACAAAACAGGCCATGCAGTTTCGCGGCCGCGACCCGATGCCGCTGCTCTTGCCCGCGTGGCCCGGGCTCGATGGCGGCACTCACGGTCACTGGGGCAGCATTCCGTGGTCCACGTGGGACGACGAGCGGCGGAACAAGGGTGACCAGGGTTCCGTGCAGTGCTGGCCGCTCGCCATCAGTGGTCGGACGATTCCTCGAGCCGTGAGCGTGCGGCTCGGTGATGCGGGCGAACTCGCGGCCTGCTTCAATCCCGACACGCTCCAGGTCGAGGCCGTGTGGACGGGCGGGTTTCTCACGTTTGCGAAGACGCGGTATGGGTTTCTTGCCACGGCAACACCCGCGGGAACGCCCGGGCCGGTGCCCGCGGCTGAGAAACTGCCGCCGGGGCCGCGGACGTATCACGGCTTTTATCGCCATGGGAAACGCATCGTCTTCTCCTATTCGATCGGCGACGTGCGCTACCTCGACGCCCCGTGGGTGAAAGACGGCGCGCTCGTTCGTGAGATCGCCCCGGTAGAAAGTCATCCGCTCGCATACCTCGCGAAAGCCGGCCCGCCCCAGTGGCCGCAGGTGCTCACGACGACCGGTACGCCCGGCACTGGCTCACCCTATGCCGTCGATACGATCGCCCCGCCGTTCGACAATCCGTGGGGCTCGCTCATGTTCTTTGGCGGGCATGGCTTCTTCTCCAACGGCGACGCCGCGATCTGCACGATCCAGGGGGACGTATGGCGGGTGTCCGGCCTCGATGCGGGGTTGAAAAGCGTCCGCTGGCGGCGGATGGCCGCCGGGCTCAACCAGGCGCTCGGCCTCGTCGTGCACGACAAGGCCGTCTATGTGCTCTGCGGCGATCAGCTCACGCGGCTCGACGATACGAACGGCGATGGCGAGGCCGACTTCTACTGCTGCGTGACGAACCGGTTCGAGCCGTCGGGTGGGCACAACTTCAAATGCGGGCTCGAGCGGGACGCGGCGGGGAATTTCTTCACGGCATCGCACCAGGGGCTCCTGCGGATCAGCCCTGATGGGATGGCGATCGGCGTGCTCGCCGTCGGGTTTCGGAATCCCGACGGCCTGGGCCTGTTCCCCGATGGCACGCTGACCGTGCCGGTGTCCGAAGGCGAGTGGACGCCGGCATCGGCGATCTGCGCAGTGCGGCAGCAGCCGGGGCAGTCACCAGCCAAGCCTGTGCCGAACTTCCGCGGCACGCCGCCGGCCCTGCCAATGGTCTACCTGCCGCGCGGCCTCGATCACTCGAGCGGCGGCCAGACCTACGTGTCGAGCGATCGCTGGGGACCGCTCGGCGGGCAGGTGGTTCATTTTTCATTCGGGGCCTGCACGCATTTTCTGGTGCTCCGTGACGAGGTGGCCGGCCAGCTACAAGGGGCGGTGGTGGCGCTGCCGGGTGATTTTCGCTCGGGCGTTCATCGTGGCCGGTTCAGCCCCGCCGACGGCCAGCTTTACGTGAGTGGCATGAATGGCTGGCATGTCTACGGCGTCGACGACGGCTGCTTCCAACGCGTGCGATACGTTGGCGGCACGGTGCAGCAGCCGGTCGGGATTCGTGCCCATCGCAATGGCGTGCTGCTGCGGTTCTCGGCACCGCTCGATCGCGGCGTGGCGGGCGATCCCGCCAGCCATTTCGCCCAGTACTGGAACTATCGCTACGGACCCTCCTACGGTTCCCCCGAGTTTTCACCGAGCCATTACGGAACCGTCGGGCACGATCCCCTCGCCATCCGCTCGGCTACGGTGCTCTCCGACGGCCAGAGCCTGTTTCTCGAGATCCCCGACATCCAGCCGGTGAACCAGTTGCACCTGCACATGGCGGTAGGGGGCGGCGAGACACGCGACGTGTTCGCCACGATCCACGCCCTCGATGACCCGTTCCGCGAGATTCCGAACTACCAGGAGGTGACGCGGCCTGTGGCGGCGCATCCCATCCTCCGCGATGTCGCGATGCTGAAGGCGGCGGTGAAGAACCCGTGGCTCGTGAAGACGGAGGGGGCGAGAACCCTTACGGTCGAGGCCGCTTCGAATCTTGCCTACAAGACGCCGGAGCTGCGGGCCAAGCCCGGCGAAAAGCTCGCCGTCACGTTCGTGAATCCCGATGTCGTGCCGCACAACTGGGTGCTCGCGAAGCCCGGCAGGCTTGCCGCCGTGGGTACGGCTGCGGACGGCCTGATCGCCGACCCCGAGGCCGTCGCTCGGCATTACGTGCCCAAGACCGACGACGTGATCGCCTACGCCGACATCACCGAGCCCGGGAAACGGCAGACGATTTATTTCAGCGTGCCCGACGCGCCGGGCCGGTATCCGTTTCTTTGCACGTTCCCCGGCCACTGGAAGCTGATGAACGGTGTCTTGATCGTCGAATGACCCGCCTCATGCGTCCCTCGCCTCACAGGAGAGCCCCGATGTCGTTTCGTCATCTGCTCAGTGTCGTGTTTGTTGTGACCGTCGTGGCGATGACCCGCGGGGCTGGCGTCGGTCGCGCTGCGGAGCCCGTGGATGTCGCCGCGAAAGCGAAGGAACTGTTTCGGCGAGACAACCTCGTCGCCTGGTGCATCGTGCCCTTCGATGCGAAGAAACGCGGGCCGGAGGAGCGGGCGGCGATGCTCGAGAAACTCGGCTTCAAGCACTTTGCCTACGACTGGAGGCCCGAGCATGTGCCGACCTTCGAGCAGGAGTGGGATGCGCTCGCGAAGCATGGCGTTGCGCTCGACGCCTTTTGGACCACGCCCCCCGATCTGCCCAAGCTGCTCGAGAGCTTCACGACACGAGGGCTCAAGCCGTCGTTCTGGGTGATGGCAGTCGCCCCGGGCGAACTCGATCAGGAGGCGAAGGTGAAGCATGCCGCCGACAGGCTCCGTCCACTGGCCGAGATGCTGGGCAAGGCTGGCTGCCGCCTCTCGATCTACAACCATGGCGGCTGGGCGGGCGAGCCGGAGAACATGGTCGCCATCTGTGAGGCGGTGAACCTGCCGAACGTCGGCATCGTCTACAACCAGCACCACGGCCACGATCACCTGCCGCGGTTTGCGGAGGCGCTTGTGAAGATGCTGCCGCACCTGCACTTCCTCAATCTCAACGGCATGACCGCCGGCGGAGACAAGAAGGGACAGAAGATCATGGTGCTTGGGCAGGGTGATCTCGACGTGGAACTGGCCCGCACGATCTGCGGAAGTGGCTACGCCGGCCCGATCGGAATCCTCAATCACACGGGGAATGATGCCGAGGCTCGGCTGCTCGATAACCTGGAGGGTCTCGACTGGATCGTCGGCGAGCTCACTGGCAAGCCGATCGCGAAGCCCGCGCCGCGCACGAAGTAGGCCCGTCACTCCGTGACGGGCGGTGCAGATAGCCCGTTGCGGAGCAACGGGCCTACGGGAGCGGTCGTCAGGCGAGGATGCCTTTCACGAGGTTGCCGTGCACGTCGGTGAGCCGGTAATCGCGGCCCTGGCTGCGGAACGTGAGCTTGAGATGGTCGAAGCCGAGCAGGTGGAGGAGCGTGGCGTTGAGGTCGTGCACGTGCACCAGATCCTCCACGACATTGAAGCCGAAATCGTCGGTCTTCCCATGCACGTGTCCCTTTTTCACGCCGCCGCCGGCCAGCCACATCGTGAATGACCGGTTGTGGTGGTCCCGGCCGTTGTTGCCACCCTGTACCATCGGCGTGCGGCCGAACTCGCCCCCCCAGATCACGATCGTGTCGTCGAGAAGACCGCGGTCCTTGAGATCCATCACGAGCGCCGCGCTGGCCTGGTCGGTGTCGCCACAGTTCCGCTTGATCGCATTTGTGAGATCGCCGTGCTGGTCCCAGGCTTCGTGGAAGAGCTGCACGAACCGCACGCCCCGCTCCAGGAGCCGCCGCGCGAGCAGGCAGTTGCGGGCGAAGCCGGCCTTGTTCGGATCCTGGAGCCCATACCGCGCGAGGGTCTCCTTCGACTCATCTGCCAAGTTCATCAGTTCAGGCGCGCTCGATTGCAGCCGGTAGGCCATCTCATAGGCCTGGATCCGGGCCGTGATCTCGGGATCGCCCATGTTCGCGAGCGCGAGGTCGTTCAGCCGGTTCAGCGTGTCGAGCGAGGCCCGCTGTGTGGCCTGGTCGATGCCCTTCGGGTTCGAGAGATAGAGCACCGAATCGCCGCCGCTCCGCAGCGGGATGCCGCCGTAGATGGTGGGCAAGAAGCCCGGGCCGTAGTTGCTCGCACCGCCGCTCGTGCCCTTCGCGCTCGTGAGCACGACGAAGCCAGGGAGGTCGGCCGACTCGCTGCCCAGGCCGTAGAGCGTCCAGGCGCCGAAGCTCGGGCGGCCAAACTGCTGTGACCCCGTATTCATCAGGATCTGGGCGGGGGCGTGATTGACCGCGTCGGTCTGCATCGAGCGGATGAAGCAGAGCTCGTCGGCAATCGCGCCCGTGTGGGGCAGGAGTTCGCCAAGCTCGATCCCGCTCTGGCCGTATTTCTGGAACTTGTATTTCGGCCCGAGCAGGGCCGAGTTGGGATTGATGAAGGCGGCGCGGTAGCCCTTGAGCAGATCGGCCGGCGGCAGTTTGCCGTCACGCGCCGCCAGTTCCGGCTTGTGGTCGAAGAGTTCGAGCTGGCTGGGGGCGCCGGCTTGGAAGAGATAGATCACCCGCTTCGCCTTGGGGGCGAAGTGCGGCGTCTTCGGGGCGAGCGGACCTGTGGCGGCAGGGCCGGGCCCCGTTACCGCCGCGCGGGATTCGCCGGCGAGCATCGAGCCGGCGGCGATCCCGGCTAGGCCGACGCCGCAGTCGTTGAAGAACCACCGCCGCGACAGGAGTCGGGCCCGGGCTTCGTGAAGATGGCCGTCGATGGTCATGGTGTCACCTGTTGAGGATCAGTTCTTCGTGACGGTTTCGTCGAGGTTCAGGAGCACGCGGGCCATCAGCGTCCAAGCGCCGGCATCCTGCGGCGTCGCGCCCGCGGGTAGCGGCGGCAGCTTTTCCACGGAGCCCGTGGCCACCTCACGTGGGTTCAGCCAGCCGTCAGCAAACTTCTGCCGCTGGGCGGCGAGGAAGGCGAGCATCTCCCGCTTCTCGGCGTCGGACGGCTTTCGCGATGCGCAGAGCAGGAAGGCGTGCTCGAGCCGGCTCGTGTCATCGGTGCCGCCTTCCTTCAGCGTCCGTAGCGCGAGCGCCTGGGCGGCCTCCACGAACACGGGCTCGTTCAAGCCCGTCAGCGCGGCCAGCGGGGTGTTGGATCGCACCCGCCGGGCGCACGACACGTCGCCGTTGGGCGCATCGAAGTTCGCGAGCACCGGGTCGGGCATCGACCGCTTGCGGAACACATAAACGGCGCGGCGATACCGTTCCGGGCCCGTGGCTGCCTTCCAGTAGCCCGGGTAGGTGTAGTTGTAGTCGAGCACGTTCTGTGGCACGGGCGGGATCACGCCGGGGCCGCCGAGCTTGTGCGTCATCAGGCCTGCGGCCGACAGTGCCACGTCGCGGACCACCTCGGCATCGACGCGGAACCGCGGCCCGCGGGCGAGCAGCCGGTTCGTGGGATCCTTCGCCAGAAGCTCTGGCGTCGCCCGCGACGACTGCCGATAGGTGTCGCTCATCACGATCTGCCGGATCGCCTGCTTCTGGCTCCAGCCCTTTGTCATGAAATCGACGGCCAGCCAATCGAGCACGTCGCGGTACTCGGGCACGGGCGCACGAGTCCCGAAATCGTCGGGCGTCTCGACGAGCCCCTGGCCGAAGATCGCCTGCCAGATTCGGTTCACAGCGACGCGTGCCGTGAGCGGCGATCGCTCGTCCACGAGCCAGCGGGCGAAACCGAGCCGGTTCTTCGGGGCATCTGCCGGGAAGGGGTTGAGCGCGGCGGGAACGTGCGGCTCGATCTGCTCCTTCGGGGAATTCCACACACCGCGGTCAAGCCGATGCGTCGGCCTGTGTTCGTCCGCCGAGCGGCTTGCCAGATGCAGCACGCTCGTGAGCGGCTTCGGCACCGACGCCCAAAGACCGGCGATCTCGTCGTTGAGCGGTGCGAGTTCGGGCACGGTCTTTCGCCAGGCGTTGAAGATCGCAGCCCTGTCGGTGGCGGATCGCTTCTCGGCGGGCTTTGCCAGCGCGAGGATCGCGGCATGATCGACGGCGTGGGCCACTGGTGTCGGGCTCTTCGTGAGGCTCACCCGGCAGCAGCCCAGCATCGTGCCGTCGCCGCCGTAGGGCTTCGTGCCCGCCATGGTGAGCGACACCTTGAGCTTCGTGCCAGCAGGGAGGTCGAGCGGCTTCTCGAACTGCACGACCGCAGAGGACGGCTGGTTCCGCAGCAGCGGCCCGCGATCGGCCCGCCACGACGAATGTGGATCGTCGTCAATCAGGTTTGCCACCGGGCCGATCGACGCCATCTTCGGCGGCTCGTCCTTCGTCGCATCCTTCGCGGCAGCGTTGTCGCTCTCCTTTTTCTTGTCGCCTTCCTTCTTGGCCGCATCGGGGTGCGGCACCTTCTGCTCGGGCTGCGAGAAGTCGGCTGTGGCATTCACGAGCTTGAGCCTCTCCCACTTGCTGTCGTCACCCGGCTTCTTTATCTGGACGTCCAGCTTCGACAGGCCCCATGAGCCGTCGCGGCCAGGGCCTCCCTGGGGCAGATCGCCGTCGGTGAGTGCCTCCAGCCGCAGGCCGGTGGCGCCGGCGAGGTCAGGAGCTGACTCCAGGAAGATCACATTGTCGCGGTGGCCGATCATGAGGATCGAGCCGTCGGCCCGCTGGGTCGGGTGGCAGAGCAGGCCGCCGCTCGACATCTCCTCCATCTCGACGACCGTCCAGGGCACGGCGGCGGCAGCCACCTGTCGCTCCCAGGCTGCAAGCTCATCCTGCCAGCGTGGCCGCTCGATCCTGAGCCGCTCCTCCGCCTCGCCGATCCGCTTGCGAATGTCGGCCAGCTTTTGTTCGTCGGCTGGTGAGTAGACGGGTGATTGCGCCTCGTGGGTGTCATTGAAGAAGGCGAAGATCCCGAAATACTCTTCGTGGGAGAGCGGGTCGAACTTGTGGTTGTGGCACTGCGCGCAGCCGGTCGTGAGCCCCATCACTGCTTTGCCTAGGCAGTCCACGCGGTCGAACATCTCGACCATCCGGAATTCCTCAGGAATGATCGCCCCTTCCTCGTTGAGCATGCTGTTGCGGAGAAAGCCGGTGGCCACGATCTGCTCCTGTGTAGCATTCGGCAGGAGATCGCCGGCGAGCTGCTCCACGACAAACTGGTCATAAGGCATGTCACGGTTGAGGGCCGTGATCACCCAGTCACGCCAGGCCCACATGTCTCGCTTGAGGTCTTTCTCATAGCCGTTGGTGTCGGAGTAGCGGGCGAGGTCGAGCCAGGGGCGGGCCCACTTCTCGCCATAGCGTTCGCTGGCGAGCAGCCGGTCGACCGTCTTCTCGTAGCCGTCGCGGGCGAAGGCTTCGAGGTCGGCAGGTGAGGGGGGCAGGCCCACGATGTCGAGATAGATCCGACGACAGAGCGTGGCGTCGTCGGCCTGGGCCGCGGGAGCGAGCTGCTGCTCGGCCAGGTTCGCGCGGACGAACGCATCAATTGGATTCGAGACCCCAGCCACCTGCGGTGGCGTCGCCTTGTGCGGCGGCTCGAAGGCCCAGTGGCCGGCATACTCGGCCCCCTGCGTGATCCAGGCTTCGAGGATTGCCATCTTCTCCGGCGTGAGCGGCTTGTTTTCGCGGGGAGGCGGCATGATCTCGTCGGGATCTTGGGAGTGGATCCGCCGCACGAGTTCACTATCGGTCGGCTTGCCGACCACGATCGCGGCCAAGCCTGAGTCGCCGCCGGCGAGGGCGGAATCTCGGACGTCGAGCCGCAGCCCGCCCTGTCGCGTTTCGGCGTCGCGCCCGTGGCAATGGGTGCAGTGCTCGGCCAGGATCGGCTGCACGTGCTTGATGAAGTCGATCCGCTCGGGCACGGCGGCGTGCGTCGTGCCGCTGGGCAGGGCGACCGCCAGCACGACCGCCGTCGCCACGGTGGTTGCGGCACCGGTACGCCGCTGGCGACTGGTCACGCGAGAGGTGGCAAGGCTGCAGTTCATGCTGACGTTCGGGCCTCTCACCCGAACCTCCAAGACGGGATTGTCGTCGGCGTCGGCTACCGGATGACGTGATCCACAATTATTCCATTGATCAGCGTTGCCATCAATCTCGGTTGTCAGTCGCTGCCAAGAAGTATACAAACGTATAATATTGGGCCGAAGGCTTTCCGTCATGGCTAGAATTGTGGGGTCATCATTGCGAGTCGACGCGATTGAACCCTCCCCAAATCCTGATCCAGGTCTTGTGAGAGAATCCTCGTGCCTGACGCCGCCCCCAACTTGGTACCAGCCGAGTTGTGAGCCATGCAGGGCGGGTAGTTGGGCATGCCCAGCTACCGGCCGCGCGAACGCGAACGGTGTCCGGTGCCCCAGCGAGGCATGCGGACGCACGCGTCGTAATCCTCCCTCCATGCTGCCGTCAGCCGTGCGACTTCGTCCAGCGACAAGAACCAGTGCTGGTTCAAGCACTCGTCGCGAAGCCGGCCGTTGAACGACTCGATCACCGCATTATCTGTCGGCTTTCCTAGTCTGCTGAAGTCGAGCTTCACGCCGTCGAAGTAAGGCCCACAGATCCAAGCTTCTCGAGATGAACTCGGGCCCGTTGTCGACTCGAATGCCGTGCGGTTTCCCGCGCTCGGCCGTCACCTGCTCCAGAACCCGCACGACATCATCTCCGGTCAGCCGCTGGCCTACCTCGATCGCCAGGCTCTCACGGCTGTGTGATCGACGAGCGTCAGCAGCCGGTATCGCTGCCCACTGACCAGTTGGTCCGACATGAAGTCCATGCTCCACGTCTCGTTGGCTTGCTGGACCGGCACCCGGTCTTCACGCACCTGAACGCTCTTGCGGCGACGGGGCTTCCGCCTGCGGATTCCAAGGCTTTCTTCGCAATACAGCCTGCAGACCAGCTTCTTGTTCACAACCCAGCCCTCCCGGCGAAGAAGTACTCAGAGTTTCTTTGAGAGCACGTCCTGCGGCATCTTCTTGTCGAGGCTTAGGTCCGCCACCAACTGCTTCAGCTTCCTGTTCTCTTCCTCCAAGGTCCGTAGCCGTCGCAGTTCGGCGACGCCGGGCCCTGCGAACTGCTCCTTCCAGCGATAAAAAGTCTGCTCGCTGACCCCGAGCTTCCGGATGATCTCGGCCACTGGTGTACCCGACTCGGCCTGCCTCAGCGCGAATGCGATCTGTTCCCCCGTGTACTGCTTTCTGCCCATCGAAAACCCACCCTTTCCGGTGATGCCAAGGTCAAAAAACCTAACATCGCGGATGGATCAGGAAACGGGGGGAAGGTCAAACAGCCCGCGTGCCGGTGATGAACACACGCGGGAGTCGGCGCGTGGCAATCCCTGCGATTCGTTTCGCCCCGGTGAGCGGCGACAGTTCGCCGGGATCCTTGACGACTTGGGCATAAGGACGCCACGTAGGGCGTGAATTCAGCCGGGTTTCCTTTCTGAAAGACAGGTATACTTGCGGCATCACACGAATGGATCCCGTAATCAATTTAGAGCCGAGCCAGGATCAGGGTCGCACCGCGGTCACGGAGCCTTGCTGCGCCGCGCGGGCTGTATCAGTCGTGGAGTGGGTTGGACGACGTGGCGACAAGGAGCCTGATCCCTGTGCGGCCATGACACCTGCTGAGCGGATCGACATGGTGTGGCCGATCACCGTCACTGCCTGGTCCTTCAGCGGAAAGCCGTGGGATGAATCGCGACTTCGCCGAGATGTTGAAAGCGTTGTCCGCCGAAAGCGTTGACTACCTCGTGGTCGGTGCCTATGCGGTCGCCGGTCATGGCATTCCACGGGCCACCGGTGACATCGACCTGTGGGGGCGGCCAACGGCTGACAACGCCGCCCGCTTATGGCAGGCCCTCAAGAGGTTCGGTGCTCCGAGAAGCCCACTTTCTCCGGACATGTTCACACAGCCCGATATCGTGTACCAGATCGGCCTGCCTCCGAACCGGATCGATTTTCTGACCACGCTCGACGGTGTCGCTTTCGACGACGCTTGGGCCGAGAAGGTGCCGTGCATTGTGGATGGCATTGCATTCAACATGCTGTCGTTGCGCCATCTCCTGGAAAACAAGCGGGCGACCGGACGCCCGCAGGATCTCGCCGACGTTGCTCGCCTCCAGTCGCTCAGGTGATGGGGGCGGCAAAAACGTAAAAGGTTTCCGGCGGGTGATAATCGGGATGTTCGGAGCGGGTATGTGGTACGGTATTCGCTCCTCAAGGAGCCCGCACATGATCACTCGCCCCGTCACTCGCCGCACGTTCCTCGCCACCTGCGGGGCCGCATCGGCCGTTGGCCTCGTTCCCGCGCGGGCGGCCAATGGTACAGCCCCCTGGAAGCTCGGTATCCAGCTGTTCTCGCTCCGCGGCTACCCCGCCGAGAGGGCGCTCGAGCACGCCCGTGACCTCGGGTTCGAGGCGGTCGAGTTTTATCCGGGCATGCTGCCGATCGCCGTGGATGATTCTGTGAGTCGCATGCGGGACCGTGTCACTGGCCTCGGGCTCGCCGTCTCGGCCGCCTTCGTGGGCAACTTCAGCAAGGACACGGCCGCCAACCGTCGGCTCTTCGAATACGGCAAGCTCCTGGGCACGCGGACGCTCGTCGGCGATCCGGCGCCGGACTCGTTCGACAGCCTCGACGAGCTCGTCAAGGAGTTCGACATGCGGGTGGCGATCCACAACCACGGCCCCGGGCATCGCTACAACAAGGCGATCGACGTGGTGCGGGCCATCGAAAACCACGACTCACGGATCGGCGCCTGTGCCGACATCGGCCACTACATCCGTTCGGGTGAGCGGCCGGTCGAGGTCGTGCGGCTGCTTGCGGGCCGCCTCTACGGCATCCATCTCAAGGACTTTGCCGAAATGAAGGGGAATGCCAAGGGCGTGATCCTCGGCAAGGGACACGTGGACGTGCGGCTCTTCTTCGAGGCGCTTGCGCAGGCGAAGTTTCCGGCAGACGGGGCGCTGTCGCTGGAGTACGAGGAGAATCCCAAGGATCCGCTGAACGAGATTCGTGAGTGCGTCGCCGTGGCACGGGCCGGCCTGGACGCGGTGGCGGCAGTCCCGGCGGAACGGTGAGTGTGGCTGGCATGAAGCTGGCGATGATCGTCAATCCGTTCACGGAGCGAAATCTCCAGTGGGCTGCGCAGGTGGGCGTCGAGGAGATCGTGCTCACGTATCCCGGCCCAGGGCTCGAGCCGCTGCTTGCAGCGCGGCGGATGGTCGAGGCGGCGGGGATGCGGCTGGCGATCGTCGAACGCAAGATTCCGCATCTCCAGATGGTGCATGGCCTGCCGGGCCGCGGCGCGGAGGTGGAGCAGTTCAAGAAGCTCCTGCGCGACATGGCCGAGGCCGGGCTGACGGTGGCCTGCTACAACTGGATGCCGAGTGAAGACTGGCAGCGGACGAGCTCGACCGTGCAGGAGCGGGGCGGGGCACTCGTCACGGAGTTCAATCTCGCCGACGTCGGCCGCAACGTGACCGATGCCGACGGTGCCCCGCCGGTACGGACGTCGGCCGAGCGGCTCTGGGAGAATCTGAAGCGGTTTCTCGACGACGTGCTGCCGGTGGCCGAGGCCTGCGGCGTGCGGCTCGCGCTGCACCCCGATGATCCGCCGCTCACGGAGTTCAACGGCCAGCCGCAGATCATCACGTCGAACGAGGCCCTGCGGCGGGTGGTCGAGCTGGCGCCGAGCCCGGCCAACGGCATCTGCTACTGCGTGGGTTCCCTGTATCCCGCTGGCGTCGATGTGGTGGCGGGCATCCGGTCGCTCGCGAAGCATATCGTGTTCGTTCATGCCCGTAACGTCCGCGGCACGGCCCGCCATTTCACGGAGACCTGGCACGACAACGGCGCGATCGACATGCCGGCGGTATTTCGGGCACTGAAAGAAGGAGGCTACACGGGCAGCGTGCGGCCCGACCACGCGCCGTCGATGGCCGGCGAGACGAACGAAACGCCCGGCTACGAGATGCTCGGCCGGCTCTTCGCCGCCGGCTACCTGCGCGGCCTGATGCAGGCGGCGTGAACGCGATCATCACCGGCATCATGCGCGGTTGACCGCGTTCCGGACACGAGAAAGGCGTGCTATTCTGCCGGCCTGGTGAATCCCGCTTTCCTGCCTCTCGAGGAGCCGCCGCATGGCTGCCGCGCCGATTTCCGGAATTCTGTCGCCCCACATGGTGCCGCTCGACGACCGCGGCAGGATCGACGAGGCGGAGCTGGCTCGCTACGTGAACTGGCTCATCGATCGGGGCGTGCACGGGCTCTATCCGAATGGCTCCACCGGCGAGTTCACGCGTTTCTCGGTGGATGAGCGGCGGCGGATCGTGAGCGTGGTCTGTCAGGCGGCGGCGGGCCGCGTGCCCGTGGTGGCCGGGGCGGCCGAGGCGAACGTGGCCGAGACGATCCGGGCCTGCGAGCATTGCCTGGAGTCAGGAGCCCGGGCCGTGGCGATCGTCGCGCCCTTTTATTACAAGCTCTCGCCGGAGAGCGTGTATGCCTACTTCCGCGAGGTCATGCAGCACGCGCCGATCGACGTGACGCTCTACAACATCCCGGCCCTGGCCTCGCCGATCGACGTGGCCACCGTGCGGCGGCTGGCCGAGGAGTTTCCGCGGGTTATCGGGATCAAGGATTCGACCGGCGACATTTCCCACATGATCCGCCTGATCGCGGCCGTGAAGCCCGTGCGGCCCGACTTCCTGTTTCTCACCGGCTGGGATGCGGCCCTCGTGCCGATGCTGCTCGTGGGCTGCGATGGCGGGACGAATGCGACGAGCGGCGTGCTGCCCGAGTTGACGCGGGCGGTGTATGACGCGGTGAAGGCGGGCGATCTCGCCCGCGCGAACGCACTCCAGCACCGGGTCACGGCCGTCTTCGATCCGCTCCTGCAGGGGGCGGATTTTCCGGAGGGCGTGCGGGTGTGCGTGGGGCTTCGCGGCTTCCGCATGGGGCCGTCGCGGCAGCCGGCGACACCGGGGCAGCTCGCCGATCGTGAGAAGCTCGCGGAACGGCTTCGCGGCTTGCTTGCGGACTGCGGCGTGCGGGCGGAGGATCCCGTGGCAGCTGCCGTGTTCTCCTGAATTGCATCTGCCAAGGCTCCCGTAGTCCGCACACTCCGTGTGCGGGTGGAGGGAGGAGGGCCGAGGGGCTGGGCTATTCGGCGGACCTGCAAGGAGGTCGTGCGGGCCTGTGGCGCTTTGACCGTGGGCCACATGCGGAGCATGTGGACTACGGCGCCCGTGTCTTCAGTCGGCGGATTCGAGGCGGGCGATGAGGCTGCGGACCTGGTCGAGGTCGATGCCAACCGGCTCGTGGTCGAGCAGCCAGCGGGCATCGGTGAGGGCGGCGGTGCGGCGGCCGAGGCGGGCCGAGGTGATCATCCGCATCACACGGTCGCGAGCCGAGTCGGGCTCGATCACCAGGATCGCATCGAGGTAGCGCAGCACGTCGGCCTGCTTGCCCTCGCGGACGGCGATGCCGAGGAGGTTGTTGAGCATCCGCGCGAGGATTGCCCGCGGGCCCGCGACGGCGAGGTCGGCGTCGGTGAGTTCCTCGCCGACTTCGTCCCGCTCCTCGGCCAGGTCTTCCCGTGTGCGGACGGCGGCCCGGTCGAAGATGTCGAGCCAGCGGGGCTCGCCAGTCTCGGGCGTGTACTGCACGAGAAAGTGCCCGGGAAACCCCACGCCCTCAACGGTGAGCCCGAGCCGCCGGGCCAACTCCATGTAGACGACGGCGAGCGAGATCGGGATGCCCTCGCGGTCGTCGAGTACTTCGTTGACGTAGCTGTTCGAGCGGTTGTAGTAGTCGCCGCGGCTCCCGTGAAACCCGAGCTCGTCGAAGAGTATGTGATTGAGCACGGCGAGCGTCGCGTCGCCATCGGCAGCCTCGGGTAAGTGCTTGCGGATGTCGGTGGCGAGCCGGTCGAGTTCGTGTCGCGAGGCAGCGACGTCGAGATCGGCGTTGTCGAGCTTCGCGATCAGCAGGGCGGTATGGAAGAGGTCGATCTCGGCGTCCGCCTTGCCAACGAGCCCGGCCAGTTCGTCGAGCGTCCGCCGCGTGTGCACGCTCGACGCGAGCGTCTCAAGCCGGGCCGCCTGCTGCTCGAGTTCGGCCGCCCGCCGCATCAGCCCCGTGCGGGCAGCGTCGCCCTCGGGAAGCAGCTTCGTGACAAGATCATCGGCGGGCTCATCAGTGGCAGCGGCGGCGTCAGCCTGCAGGGTGGCGGCCACGGCCTCGATGCGGGCCATCACGTCGGCTGCCGGCATGGCCCGCGGCAAGTCGCGACCGACCGCGAACCCACGAAACTGCGCCTCCGTCTCGCGAAACTTCGCGAGACCCACGCTGCCGCCCGTGAGGCCGCGGTCGGTAGAGGTAAAGATCACGTCGTCGTTGACGAAGCAGGAGATCGCGTCGGCAGCGACCCGCACCCGGAGGTGATTCCACTCGCCAGGCCGATACCGCGGGCTCGGCTTCTCGTCGAGAATCTTCCAGGACAGTACGTCGGGGCCGTCGAACCGCGTGAGCCTCAGCCGACCGGCCGACGGATAGAAGCCGTAATGGCGGTCGCTGCCATCGGCGGCAAATGCGAGACCCGCCGCGCCCGCCTCGTCGTCGAGCTTCACCCACACGGCCACCTCGTAGGGCAGCTCCGGCGGCGCGTCCACGGCGAGGCAGAGCGACCGGCCACCGAAGCCGGTGCCGGCGCCAGTGACCGAGATCCGGCCGGCCCGCTGCCGCCAGCGGGCGCCGCCAATCGCCGTCCATTCGGCGGGGTCGAGGGCCCCGATCGTGAGCCAGCGATCGATCACCACGGGATTCGGGCGATCGAGCAGGTCGCGGAGCCGATCCACCGCAACGGCGAAGCCGAGGTTGGGCGTGACGAGCGACTTCATCGATACGACACCATGCACGCGGCCTTCCAGGTCGAGGAGCGGCCCGCCGCTGTTGCCCGGCTCGACGGGCAGGGCGAGCTGAATCATGCCGATGCCGTCTATGTCGCGCAAGGCCGAGACGCGGCCTGCCACGACGCTCCGCTTCAGGCCGTGTGGATTGCCGACCGCCACGACCTCCTGGCCATCGACCACCGTGCCGGGGTCGGCGAGGGGCAGCGGAGTGAGGCCGCCGACGTTGATCCGCACGATCGCAAGATCGGCATCGCGGTCAGTCGCATGCACGGCCGTGGCGTCGTGCGTGCTGCCGTCGGCGAGTTCCACGGTGATCGGCCGGGCCTCGCCGATAACATGGAGATTCGTGGCGACGAGGCCGTCTCCGACGACGAAGCCGGTGCCCAGCCCTTCGTCGCTCGCCCGCCGGCCGGTGAAGCGAATCGTCACGACTGAGTGCTTTGCGGCCTTGGCGATCTCTTCGACGGACCGCGGCTCGGCGGCAGCGCGGTCCGCCGACGCCAGGCAAAGGAGCAGTGCCGCGAGTGCGAGGCGTATGTGCGTGTGCATGGGGGGCGCGCGAGAGGCGATGGGCGTTGATCGGGGCACAGCCTCCAAAGAGTCTACGCGGTCGCGGGGCTGCTCGGAGCCGAAGAACGGTTTGGAGGCCCATTGCTCCGCAACGGGCCTCCGGGGGACGGGTCGACGGGGGCTCAGGAGAGGATTTCTTTGGTAAAGTCATCGTAAAGTGGGCGCTGCGTGACCGACTCCATCATTCATCGTGACGACCGGCTGCTCGTGCTCGAGAAGCCGTCGGGGCTCTTGGCCGTGCCGGGGCGGGGGCCCGACCTGCAGGACTGCCTTGCCGCACGGGTGCAGCGAATCATGCCGACGGCCCTCGTCGTGCACCGGCTCGATCGTGACACGTCGGGGCTGATGCTCATGGCACTCGATGCCGCTGCGCAGCGGGAGCTGAGTCGGCAGTTCGAGGCCCGCACCGTGCGCAAGGCGTATCAGTGCATTGTCCGCGGGGTGCCTGCGGCCGACGAAGGGCTCATCGATCTGCCGATCGGCCGCGATCCGCTCCGGCCGCCGCGGTATCGGATCGACGAGGTCGCGGGGCGGCCGTCGCAGACCCGCTGGCGGGTGCTGGAACGCCTGGGCGACCGCACTGGGCTGGAGGTCGAGCCGATCACCGGCCGATCGCATCAGATCCGGCTCCACCTCGCCACGCTCGGCCACGCGATCCTCGGCGATCCGCTCTACGCCGACGACGAGACGCTCGCGTTGGCACCTCGACTGCTCCTGCACGCGACTTCCCTCGCGATCGCCCATCCCGACGACGGCCAGCCTGTAGCGTGGCGGTCAGAATGTCCCTTCTGACGGCTGCGATGGCCGGAGTGTCAGCTCGTGTGATACGGTGCGGCATCTCATGGAGGTGATGGCATGCGGCGAGTGAACTGGGTGATGGCCATGATGGCCTGGGGCGTGGCGGCGGTGCTCGGCGGGACGGCTGCGGTCGCCGACTCGGGCGACTGGCCGCAGTTTCGCGGCGGAGCAGCCCTCGGGAAGGCGGCCGCGACGGTGCCGCTCGACTGGGCGGCGGATCGGAACCTCGCCTGGCGGACGCCGATCCCGGGGAGTGGCTGGTCGCAGCCGGTCGTGGCGGGCGGCCGGATCTATGTGACGACCGCCGTGGCCGACAACGCCAAGCGGCCGAGTGGCATGGGCGGCGTGATGTCGCTCTCTACGTGGGGCTGGGGCTCGGCGCCGAGCGACCCGCTCGAGTTTCGCGTGCTCTGCCTCGATCCCGCCGATGGCCGGATCGTCTGGTCGAAAACCGTTGCCGACGTGAAGCCGACGTTCGGCAAGCATGCCTCCAACACGTTTGCCACCGAGACGCCGTGCGCTGCGGCCGACGGCGTCTATGCCTTCTTCGGCGCGATCGGCACGCTCGTGGCCCTCGATCGCGACGGCACCGAGCGGTGGCGGCGAGACCTCGGGCCGCAGCCGATCCAAAACCAGTTCGGTACGGGCTCGTCGCCGCTCCTGCATGGCGGGCGGCTCTTCATCCAGCGATACAACGAAGAGCAGGGGCAGTTGCTCTGCCTCGACGCCGCGACGGGCCGTGATCTCTGGACGGCCGCAGGCCCCAAGGGCACGTCGTGGAGCACGCCCTTCGTGTGGACGAACGCCGGCGTCGAGGAGGTGGTGTCGGCCGGACAGGGGATGATCGTGGCCCATGCCGTGGCCGATGGCCAGGAGCGGTGGCGGTTCGGGGGCATCGACACGTCGTTCGCCTGCTCGCCGGTGGCCGATGCCGAATACGTGTATTTCGGGACATCGAGCCCCGGCAGCAAGGCGCCGGCTGCGGCGATCAAAGGGGGCGGCAGCGGCGACCTCACGCTGCGCAAGGGGGAGAAGGCGAGCGACCGCGTGCCCTGGTCGCGGACGAAGTCGGGCGCGGGGATGCCGTCGCCCGTCGTCGTGGGTGAGCATCTTTACTTCTTCGACAAGATTGCCGTCTGCCTCGACAAGCGCACGGGCGCCGAGCTGTATCGCAAGCGGCTGCCGAGCGGCACGTCGGCGATCGGCTCGCCGCTCGTGATCGGCGACCGGATCTATCTCGTGAACGAGAAGGGAAAGACCGTCGTGGTGAAGGCCGGACCGGCGTTCGAACTGCTGGCTGAGTCGTCGCTCGGCGACACCGACGAGATCTTCTGGGCTACGCCGGCGGTCGCGGGCAACTCGCTCTACATCCGCTCATCCGACGCCTTGTACTGCATCCGGGAGCCACAGCCATGAAGATCGTCGTCCTCGACGGCTACACCAACAATCCGGGTGACATCTCGTGGGCGCCGATCGAGGCGGTCGGGTCGCTCACGGTGCACGACCGTTCGGCCCCCGATGAGATCGTGCCGCGTGTGGCCGGTGCGGACGTCGTGCTCACGAACAAGGCCGTCGTGGGCCGGGAGGCGATCGAGGCGCTGCCCGATCTCAAATACATCGGCGTGCTGGCCACGGGCTACAACTGCGTCGATACGGCTGCGGCGCGAGCGCGGGGTATTCCGGTGTGCAACGTGCCGGAATACAGCACGCCGAATGTCGTGCAGGCGACGTTTGCCCTGCTGCTCGAACTGACGAATCACGTGGGGCATCACGCCGCGACCGTGCGGGCTGGCCGCTGGTCGGTCTGCCCTGATTTCTGCTACTGGGACGGCGACCTCGTGGAACTCGCCGGCCTCACGCTCGGGATCGTGGGCTACGGCCGGATCGGCCAGGGCGTGGCTGCGGTGGGGCGGGCGTTTGGGATGAAGATCCTCGCGCATCGCCGTACGCCGGGCAGCGATCCGGAATGTGTCGATCTGGAGACGCTGTTGCGCGAGAGCGATGTCGTGAGCCTGCACTGTCCGCTCACGCCCGACACGAAGGAGCTGATCGACGCGCGGCGGATCGGGCTCATGAAGCCGTCGGCGTTGCTTTTGAACACGGCCCGCGGGGCGCTCGTGAACGAGGCGGACCTGGCGGCGGCGCTCAATGCCGGGCGGCTGGCCGGGGCGGGGCTCGACGTGCTCACGGTGGAGCCGCCGCCGGCGTCGAACCCGCTGCTCACGGCGAAGAACTGCATCATCACGCCACATGTGGCCTGGGCCACGCGGAACGCGCGGCGGCGGCTGATCGAGATCACGGCCGGGAATTTGCGGGCGTTCGCGGCGGGGACGCCGCGGAATGTGGTGAATTGAGGGGATGGGTGGGCATGTCACGCCGTGACATGCTGCCCGGATTCCGGTCACGGCGTGACCGGGCTACCAGGGACAGAATCCGGTCACGGCGTGACCGGGCTACTTGGTTCGATCGTGGTTTTGCCGCGGCGGGTGGCTTGCACGGCGACGGTGCCGTTGATCGGCACTTCCTGCTGCTCAGCCACGAGCGCGGCGGAGAGCGTGAAAGGCACGGCGTCGCCGTCGTCGGCCAGTTGCCCCTGGGCGAGCAGGTGATCGAGGTAGGGCTTCACCGCGCCGCGGAGCGTCTTGTCGGTGGCGGGCCGCGATGTGTCGCCGACGAAGTTGCGCAGGTCGCCGCCGGCAATCACGTAGCGGGAGTTCCTCGCGTCGAAGAACGGGTTGTCAAACGAGAAGGTCGCGGCCGTCGCACCGCTGGCCGCGTCGCGCAACAAGAGCCGCAGCGAGGCCTTCGCCGGCGGGATAAACGACGTCGGCACGCGGATCGTGAGGGCATCGCACGAGGCGGCAAAAAACTCGTCCATCTTGGCCGACTCCACCTTCGTGCCGGCCGTCTTCGTCGTCGTGAACGTAATCGCAAGCGAGCAGGAC
Organism: Pirellulales bacterium; assembly: GCA_049695995.1. Classification (GTDB taxonomy): domain Bacteria; phylum Planctomycetota; class Planctomycetia; order Pirellulales; family UBA1268; genus QWPN01. The sequence goes on from JBAVTF010000069.1 coordinate 55,717, forward strand.
GATTCGAAAGCGAGAGTGCATGACGCATCGCCGGCCGCGCGGCGGCTGACCGGCACGAGGAGCGAGCTGCTCACGCCGTAGGGCGTGGCGAGATGCACCTCGACGAACTCGCGGCGACTGCAGTTCACCGCGCAGGTGCTCGTCTCGCAGCAGGGGCCGGCAACGACGACGGGCGACTCGGCCAATGCGGCCGCCGTCGAGGCAGTTGGCGGTCCGGCATGAATCGCCGGAGGCGGGAGCGGGTCGGCGGCGGTCGCCAGCCGGATGCCGCGCTGCCGGATGCCCAGTTGCGGGATACCCAGCCGGGCTGACTGGTGGCTCGCCTCGGGGGCATCGCAGCCGGCGGGCACGAGCGTCTGCACGCCGGGCTGAATCTCGACGCGGAGGATGTCGCGGCCGAGCGGCCAGAACCGGGCTGTCCGGCCGCCGGCGATCACGCTCGTGTCGTGCACCGAGAAGCCTTTGCCGATCAGGAACAGCGTGGTGGTGCCGGCTGGATCGATGCCAGGGGCGCCGTACCAGCCGATCAGTTCCGGCGCGAGGTCGGTGATTCCGGTCTGAAACAGTTCGAAGCCGCCGGCTGTGTTTTCGTAGGGCACGCGGGCGACGAGCGTTTGGAGTGGCAGCTTCTCGGCGATCTGATCGACTGTGCGGGCCAGACGCGCGGCGTCAGCATCGCGATACAAATGAGCGCACTGCGTGCAGGCGGCTTGCTGCTGTCGCACGGACTGCACGGCCCGCGAGAGCTGCATCGCCTGCCGCATGCTCGGGTCGGTGACGCCGGGGTGCGTGAGCCGAAACCAGGCGGAATGGGAGTCGAACCGGATGCAGGGCACGAACGACGGCATGACGATGATCGCCGTGCATTCCCGCTGTCCCGATTCGAGCCGCCGCTGGGCGAGGTCGGCATCGCTCGTGGGGCCGCAGATCGTCTCGGCGACGGCGGCCAGGCCCGACCGCGTCGGCGGCGACTGCACCCGGGGATAGAACCGCCAGCCGAACGTGTCGTTGCCGTGCGAGAACCCGACGGCCGTCTGGTTGAGGGCCACCGTCGCCATGTCGAGCTCGGTCCGCCGGGTGTAGCGGGCCAGGGCCTGGGCGTTGAGCCGGCCGCTGGCCGCGGCGACGGCCATCGCGATCTGGGCCTCGCGGCGGCGGGAGAACGTGTCGTCCACATTCTGCTCCTCGCGGACCGGGTCGAGGGCGAACACGCGAATCGGCCAGCGGGTGCGGACGTAGTCGTTGAAGGCCTGCCGCGCTTCGCACGCCGGATCGGGGCCGTAGAACGGGCCGGCGCAGGAGCCGATGGGTGCGGGCTGGCCAAGCGCCGTGGCCGACTCGCGGATGTCGGCGATCAGCCGCTCGTTGAGCAGAGCCGACTCCACGAGGATGCCCCAGGCGAGCACCGCCGTCGTGGTGCGGCAGAGCGGCCGGTGGGCCTGACCGGCCTCGCAGCGGATGCCAGTCGGGTCGTCGGCCGCGGCGACTGCCCCGGGCAGCATCTCGATCTCCTGCCCACTGGTGCCCGGACCGATCGCGGAGAAGAACCGGCACCGGAGCGCCGCCAGCTCGGCGGCTTGGCGACCGCGGATTAGGCCGGCGAGGTTCCAGGCTGGCAGTTCAGCCCAGAGGTCGCGGCGGGAGTCGATCGCGAGGAAGTCGTATGCCGACTCGAGCTCCTCTGCGAGATGGTTCCGCACGAGGAGATAGTCGATGCACGGCTGGTTCCGAGGATCGTGCGCGAGCGCGGCATGCGTGTCGCGAATCAGGATCGCGATCTGCTCGATGCCGCTCACGTCGGCGAGCTGCGAAAACGGGATCGGGAGGCGGGCCCGCCGCGTCTTCACGGCAGGGGCCGACTTCGGCGCGATCGTCGGCAGTTTCGCGGAGAGGGCCTGCATCGCGGCCATAACGCCCTGCAGGCGGGAGGCCGCCGGCGCGGGCAGTGCATCAGTCGAAGGCGCGGTCCCGTCGGTACGTGTGGCCGACTCGGTAATCGTGTCCGACTCGGTAATTGTGACGGCCCAGGCGCGGCACTCGGCGTCGTTGACGCACCAGGTGAGGGCGGGGGCGATGATGTCGACCAAGTCGTTGAGCACCAGGCTGCGGAACGTGGTCGGCAGCAGGTCGTCGCCGAGGATCGGCTCGGCCGTGAACGTGATCTCCGCCCCGTAGCCCTTCTGCGTGTGCCCGCCGGGCGTGATCGACACCGGCACCCGCACGAGGTTGAGCGAGTAGCCCGGCGAATCGGCCGAGTCGTCCCCCTCGTTCACCCGCCGCAGCTGATTGAGATGCGTGAGGTAGTGGGAGAGCTGGTCGAGATGAATCGTCGGCTCGAGCGCCACCGGCTCGGTGTCGAACTGAAAACCGACTGGGGATTGCGGAAACGCCATCGGCGCCGTCCGTGCGATCACGACTGGCTCGGCGCGGCCGCCGGTTTCGTTGCCGGAGGGAATGAGCCCCTGCACGGTATTGAATACGTTGCTCGTGCTCGTGACGTCGGGTACGGCTACCTGCTGGGCCGTGCGGCGGTTGCCCGAGGCCGACTGGAGCGCGAGTGCGAGGCCGAGGTACGACTGGTCGCTGCGGCGGAGGGCGGCGCTCGTCCGCTCGCTGAAAATCCCGAGCTGCCGCCGCATCTGCTCTTCGTAGTCGTAGCGATGCTGCGTGAGGCGGTTCTGCCCCCAGACGTCGGGCTCCTTGGCCACGATCGAGCCGTTGGTGTTGAGGTGGTGAAGGAGCCAGTCGACCTCGCGGGCCATGCCGTCGACGGGCGTCTCGCAGCCGGTCGGCGGTGCCTGGCGGTGCAGCGCCTGGAAGGGCTGGGCGATCGTCTGCCAGAACCGGCCGTGGTCGCCCGCCGATGCGGGGAGGACCGGACAGGCGATGGCGACGGCCGCGACCATGACGAGCCGGGACGGGTTGGCAGCCACGTGGGAATCCTTCGATGGTGTTACTCTAGGTGAAGGGGCTATCCCCCCGGCAAAGATCGGCCCGGCCAACCCGCAGATTGACGAGAGCCGGCCTGGCAGCGGCCGCCCTCGCCAGCTTTCCCACCTTCACGCAGGAGCGATTCACGCAGCGCATCGTGCCCCCGTACATCGTCGAGCACATGGCCCGGTCGGAGGATCCGCGGGTGCGCCAGCGAGCGATGGTGTCGCTGGCTCATGCCGCGGCCGTGCGGGCAGCACGACGGAATGTCGGGTTGGAGGTTCAGCCCTGGACGGCTTCGACGGCCGCGGGGGCGAGCACCTCGGTCGCGGGCCGCGGCATGCCGAAGAGTTCACCCTGAAAAAGATCGACACCGTCCTCGATGAGGCGGGCCAGCTGTTCCTCGCTCCGGGTGTATTCCGCGACGGTCGTGATGCCGCGGGCACGGCACAGGCTCGAGACGGTGCGGACGAATTCCCGCTGCAGCGGATCGTCGTCGATGTATCCGGTCACGAGCTGGTCGAGCTTCACGATGGCGAGCGGCAGCTGCGTCAGATACCGCAGGCGGCAGATGCCGCTGCCGAAGTCGTCGAGTGCGACGGCGACCCCGGCCGCTGCCAGGCTCTCGAGCCGGGGCCGGGCCACCTCCTCCGGGGCTGCCACGCACCGGGACGCGATCTCGAAGATGATCCGTTCGCAGCCATCGGGCACGCGCCGGATGAGGTCGAGGAAGTCACCAGGAAAGTGCTTTGAGATGAAAGTCTCGTAGCTGACGTTGACCGAGAGCCTGGCATCCGGATGCGACTCGAGCATCTCGAGTGCCCGCTGCAGCATCATCCGGTCGAATCGTTCCAGCAGCCCCTCCGCCTTGCCCGCGGTGAAGAAATCGGCTCGTGACGCCAGGTGCCGAGGCCCGCTGTCGAACCGGGCCAGAGCCTCGTGGTAGAAAGCCTGGCCGTTGCCGGGGCGGACCACAGGCTGAAGCCACATCTCCCACGAGCCGCGGTCCATGCTCGCCGTCAGGTCATGGGCCTGGGCATGGGTGAACTCGGGCGACCGGGCGACGATCACGCGATTCCCACCGGCCGCGCTTGCCTCGGCGGCGGCGGCCTCCGCGAGCCGCAGGGCGAGATCGTGGTCTCCATCGATCATGTGGGCTAGGCCGATCGAGGCCTGAAGAGGAAGCCGCGGCGCGAATCCCGGCACATCGATATCGCCGAGCATCTGCAGGAGCCGCTCGGCCCGGTGCAGATGCTCGTCGTTTGCAGCGCTCGATACGTAGGCGACGAAGGAGTCTCCCATGAGGCGGCCGGTGAGTGCCGGATAGGGGAAGACCTGATTCAGTGCCGCGGCCACGCTCAGGAGCACGGCGTCGGTCTGCCGATGGCCGATGTAGCTGCTGACCGCCGTGAAATGATCGAGCGTGACGAGGATCACCGTGGACCTGTCCAGGGCGGATCCATGCGTCTCGTGGGCCTCGATCGCACGCGAGATCGCCCATCGGGTGAGGAGCCCCGTGATCGGATCACGATCGTTGACGTGGCGGCCGAAGATGGGGCCTCCCGATATGAGCGGCTGCACGAGAACCGCGACCCGAGCGGCGTCGAGTCTCCGCACCCCGAGGGCCACGGTGTGCCGGTGGCCGCGGTCGTCGAGGTGACGCACGGTAAGGAACTGCGCTTCACCGGCATGGACCTGCTCGATCGCGCGCGCGACCATGCTCTGCTCGAGCGGCTCGACGAAGGATGACAGGGCGTCACCGTGGCGCAACTGGCGGACTGCGGCGATCGCGACATCGGGGGTCAGCGACGCGGAGGAAACGGTGCCCTTGTCATCGACTTCGATGAGATGCGGCCCGAGTGTGTGCTCGACCAGGCCGGGCACGCGGGCCGCCCGACTGACCGCTTCGAGCACGAGCCAGCAGATCTCCTGGATAGGCTGGCTGCTCGGGATCGTGTCGACCCAGCCGCTGCGGCCGGTCTCGCTCGGCGTGAAGGGCTGAGCCGAGTCGGAGACGATCAGGATCGGCACGCCTGGGAAATCGGCCCACGTCTCGGCGACGATCGACCTTACGTCCGGCGGATCGACCACGACCACGAGGATCGCCGGCCGTCCGCCCGCGACCCGGTGCATCTCCCAGGCGTCGCGGGCCTCCGACACTTCGATCGGGTGGACGGTCAGCGCCGCCACGAGGTCGATGCCCACGCCGGGGTCACAGACTCGGACGACGACGTGCGGCAGCGCGAGTTCCACGGGGCACCTCGAGCCGGTGAGGGATGCGCGAGAGCGGAACTGTATGCCCGAGTCCATGCCCCCGGGAAATGACGGCCCGCAGTGGTCCCGTCCGGAGGGGAGACATTTCCCTGTCATCCCCGGCGTGCGTAGGGTTCCACATGCCGTGGACGCAGGTTTTCGTCGGGGCGCTCGACACACTGCCCCGCTGGCTCTGGCTGGCGGTGTCGCTCGTGCCCGACGTGGTGATGCTCGCGTGCATCGCCTGGCTCTGGCGGTCGCTCATGCGGACGCAGCGCGAGGCACGACGGCGGTTGGCGGAGGCGACGGACACGCTGGCCCGCCGGACGGAGACGCTGCGGTGGGCCGCGGAACTGGCCGACGTCGGCGTCTGGTTCTGGACCTTCTCGAGCGGCGTGGTGGAGTGGAGCGACAGGGCCCGAGCACAGTTCGCGCTGCCCCCCGGCCAGTCTCCGAGCCTCGACTACTTCTACTCGGTGATTTACCCGGACGACCGCGAACGGGTTCGCGCCGCGATCGACACCGCGGTGACGGGACACCAGGATTACCGCACCGTGTTCCGGGTCGTGCACCCCGATGGATCGCACCATTGGATCGCCGTCATGGGCCGCGGCCTGTATGCCGCCGATGGCACGCCGGTCTCGATGGGGGGCGTGACGATCGACGTCACCGGGCTGCGGAGAATCGAGGACGAACTGCGTGCCCTGCAGGTGGTCACGAAGGAGCAGGCGACGGAACTGGATCTCGCCCGGCGGTTCCGGCTGTTCGCCGAAAACGCCTCCGACGTGGTGATGGAGACCGACAACACCGGCCGCATTCGCTGGATCACGCCGTCGGTCCGGCTGCGGATCGGCCTCGAGCCCGAGGACGTGATCGGCGAGCGGTTCGCGCAGTTCGTGCATCCGGATGAGCGGGATCGCCTGCGGGCGATGGAAGACCAGGTGGCGCGGGGCACGGCCGCGGAGGCGCGGCTGCGACTGCGGATCGCCGCAGATGGCTACCAGTGGTTTTCCATCTCGCTGCGGCCGGTGTTCGACGACCAGCAGGCGGTGATCGGCCGCGTGGGCGGGTGGCATGACATCCACCGTGAGGTACAGGCCCAGGAGGTGCTTGCCGCGGAGCGGCTCCGGCTGCGGGCGACGCTCGAAGGCATGCTCGACCCGCTGGCCATCGTCGAACCGGTGCGGGATGACGACCACCACGTCGTCGACTTCACCTACCTCGACGTGAATCCCGCCGCGTGCGCCTGGCTGAGGATGGACCGTAACTGTCTCGTCGGTGCGCGTCTCTGTGAGACGTTTCCCGAGGTCGAGTCGTCGGGCCTGCTGAGGGCGATCTCCGAGTTATCCGACACAGGCCGCCCACTGGTGCTCGACGATTTTCCGTTCATGCTCCGCGGCGTCGGCCTGCGGCGGCTGGACGTCCGCGGGATCCATGGTGACGAGTGGATCAGCCTGGCGTGGCGGGACGTCACCGCGCGGCACGACGCGACCGAAAAAATCGCCGCCTCGGAGGAGCAGTTTCGCCTCCTGGCGGAGAACTCGACCGACATCATTCTGCGGCTCGACGCGAGCGACACCGTCCTCTGGATTTCCCCTTCGGTGAGCCCAGTTCTCGGGTGGACGCAGGCGGATTGCATCGGCCAGGACGGGAAGACGTTTCTCGCCTCCGCCGAGACGCGGGAGCAGTACGAGCGGGACAAGGCCCGAGTCTTGGCCGGCCAGGGGGCCACCTCCCGGGCCCAGGTTCGCGCCGCCTCGGGCGACATCCACTGGATGGAGGTCCACACGTTCCCCTACCGCACATCCGAAGGAACCGTGAGCGGAATGGTGGCCTCGATGCACGTCATCGATGCGGAGGTGCGGATGGAGCAGGATCTCGAGCACCGGGCCCGCGTGGACGAGCTGACTGGGCTGCTCAACCGCCAGGAACTGGTAGAGCGGCTCGCCGGAATCGTGGCACATGGTGAGCCGGCGGTCGGTCTGCTGTGGTGCGACATCGACGGCTTCAAGGCGATCAATGATCTGCATGGCCACGCCGCCGGCGACGCCGTGCTCGAGGCACTCGGTGAGAGGATTCGGAGCTGCCTGCGGTCGAGCGCCGACATCGGTGGCCGGATCGGAGGGGATGAGCTGGTCGTGGTGCTCCGCGGGATCGAGAGCCTCGCGGAGGCCACCGCGTTCGCCGAACAGGTGCGTGGCAAAGCGGTCGAACCGATCGCTACCGGCGACGACATGATCGAGGCGACGATCAGCATCGGCGTAACGCTCGTCCGGCCCGATGAGGGTGTCGATGCCCTCCTCGCCCGCGCTGACGACGCGATGTATCAGGCGAAGGAGCACGGCAAAAACCGCGTCGTCGCGGTGCCGCCCCCCGCCGCCGTCACGGCCGCGTCGTGAGCCTGTCGGGCAGGGGTTCTTCGACGGTGGGCGTGAAATCGCTCAGGGCGTGTCGGGCCATGTCTTCGAGCGGTGGGATGAGCTCGCAGTGGCTGAAGACCCGCACCAGGAACCGCGGCACGGCCGGTCCCTGGGCGGAGGTGGAGAACGGCTCCTCCAGAATGACGATCACGGCCTCGTCTTTCCCATCCCCATCCACGTCACCCAGTACGAATGACACGTCGGTGCGGATGTCGCCCCACAGTGGCGGTCGTACCTTGTCGCCGTGGTCGCACTTCTGCAACTTGGGAAACAGATCGGTCAGCCAGGCTTGCCGCTCCGTCGGGCGGCACAGCAGGTGGATTGCTGTGACGTGTGGATTGTCGAGAAATGGCCGCAGCGTGGCGTCGAACACCTCCTGGCGGCGGAACATGCGGCAGCAGGCATTGAACCACCGCACCTCGCCGTAGACGGTCGTGGCGAAGTCTGCGAACTCGTGCCGCATCCGCTTCGGGCCGATGAGCTGAACATCGGTCTGCTTCGCGGCCGCCACGTTGCCGACGTGCCGCTTGATGATGTCGAGCTTGTCGAACATCCGGTGCTCGCGGGCCTCGCCCCGCAGGTCGCGGACGAGCAGCAGGGCGCAGAGCAGGAGGATGATGCCCCGTACGACGGTTTCCGAGACGAGTCCCATGAAGCTCAGGAGCATCGCGATGACCGCCGCGATGATGCCGGCGACGACGTCCCAATCGATACGGAGCAGATATCGCAGCGGCACGGCGATTCTCCTCGGCGACCGAAGGCACGGGAATGCATCCTGCCGCGGAACCGACCGCTGCATGCGGGCGGCGTGTCCCTGACACGTCTGAGAAACCCTACGCGGCGGCTGGCATTCGTGGCGACGTTCGACGCACGGTCATGGGCGGACCGTGCGCGACAGTTGCGGTGAGCCTGACGAAAAAGTGGGTTGTGTGGATGCACCTGTCTAGACTACGGCGGGTCGCGCAGGCCGCGCCCTTGTCGCGGCGGCCGGAAGACAGACAATCAGCGTTCTGAGGCGGCCATCTCCAGGCCGTCTTCTCCCGAGGCAACCACGTGGCATCATCGATCGCTTCCCGCCGCAGTTGGATGCACGACATCCACTGGGAATACCTGATCCCGATCGCGAGCGTGCACCTGCTCGCCTGTCTGGCGTTCGTGCCGTGGTGCTTCAGCTGGTCTGGTGTCGTGCTCGCGCTGGTGTTCACCAACGTGTTCGGCACGCTGGGCATCAACCTCTGCTACCACCGGCTCCTCGCCCATCGGAGCCTCGTCGTGCCGCAGTGGCTGGAACGGACGCTTGCGACGATCGCCGTCTGCTCGCTCGAAGACACGCCGGCCCGCTGGGTGGCCACGCACCGTCTCCACCATGTGCACTCCGACGAGGATCCCGATCCCCATACGCCGCGGCACGGCATCGGCTGGTCGCACGTGGGCTGGCTGTTCCGGCCGGCCCACCACCGGCGGTCGCTCGCCTTCTTCGACAAGTATGCCCGCGACATTCTCTCCGACCGCTACTACCTGTTTCTGGAAAAGCACCCGACATCGGTGCTCTCGATCTACACGGTTCACGCGGCGGTGATCGCGGCGATGGGAGGCCTCGTGGGCTGGCTCACCGGAGGGGATCGGCAGCACGCCCTGCAGTTGGCGGTGAGCTGGCTGGTGTGGGGCGTGTATGTCCGCACGGTGCTCGTGTGGCACATCACGTGGAGCGTGAACTCGCTCACGCATCTCTTCGGCTATCGGACCTACTCCACCAGCGAAGACAGCCGGAACAACTGGCTGGTGGGCCTGGTGGCGATGGGGGAGGGCTGGCACAACAACCATCACCACGACCCGGCGAGCGCGAGCGTGCAGCACCGCTGGTGGGAGATCGACGTGACGTATTATCTGATCCTGCTCCTCGAGCAGACCGGGCTCGCGAAGAACGTGATCCGCCCGCGGCATCTCCGGCGTGCCGCCCGCACGTAGGCCCGTCGCGCCCCTGGAGGCCCGTCACTCCGTGACGGGCTTCGGGATGCCGGCGGCGTCGAGGACGACGGCCCGTGTCTGCAGATCGACGGGCTGGCCCTTCGTGAACGAGAGTTTCGCCACCCAGCCGGTCCACTCGGGCGGGTCGACCGGGTAGTAGTCGAACACGAAGTTGCCGAGGCTGTAGACGATCGGCGCACCGCGGTGGGTGTCGACCGTCTGGGTCACGTGGGCATGGGCGCCGATCACGGCGGCGGCTCCCGCATCGATCATCGCGCGGGCCAGAGGCGGCTGCCAGGCCGCCGGCTGCGGCGTGTTCTCCGGGCCCCAGTGGACGAACGGAACGACGAAATCCGCGTTCTTGCCGGCCGCCTTGATGTCGGCGAGCAGGTCGGCCTCCCGGAGCGGGTTCACGCCGGGCGTGTCGGCGGTCGCCGCGTAGTCCTCGGCCTTGAACGCGTTGCAGCCGATGATGGCGACGCGGACGCCATTTCGCTCGAGCAGCAGCGGGGCGCGTGCCTCCGCGGCCGTGAGGCCGCCGCCGAACTGTGGGATGCCCGCGCGGGTGAGCACGGCCAGGCACTCAACGAGACCGTCGCGGCCATAGTCGAGGGCGTGATTGTTGGCGGTGCCGACCGCGGTGAAGTAGGGCTTCAGGAACTGTTCGGCGTTCGGTGCCCCGCGAAAAGTGTACGCCTTGGTCGCCTGTGTGCCGCCGCGGCCGAGCACGCACTCCAGGTTGCCGATCGTGCAGTCGCCATCGAGGAGCAGGCCCGCGCAGGCCGCGAAGGGGTCGCGGCCGGAGGCGATCGCGTGTCCCGGCCCGTTGTCGAGCATGACATCGCCCACGAACACGATCGTCATCGTGCCTGCGGGCGAGGTGGTGCGGGGGGGTAGCGCGTCGGCTGTGGCTGGTACTGCAGCCACGCTGGCCGCGAACGCAAGGACTATCAGCAGCCGTGCCAGGTGCATGGAACCGTCTCCTGTGTCGTGGATCTGTCGGCACAGGATAGCTGGGGCAGTGTCGCATCTGAAACGCGCGTAGGCCCGTCACTCCGTGACGGGCCTACATGTCGCTGACGGCGGGTTGGAGTGGCTCGGCTCGTTCCTCCTTCACCTCCGTCAGCGTGGCCTCCGTCAGCAGGAGCGTGCCGGCGACGCTGACGGCGTTTTCGAGGGCCGTCCGCACGACCTTCGTGGGATCGACGATGCCCGCCTCGACCAGATCGCAATAGACGCCGCGGGAGGCGTCGAAGCCGTGGTTGCCGGTGCCTCGCCGCAGGTCGCCCACCACCACGCCACCGTCGGCGGCGGAGTTCTCCGCGATCGTGCGGGTGGGCACCTCGAGCGCGTGCCGCAGGATCCGCACGCCCGTCCGCTCGTCCCCCTCGCACCGCTCCTCCTCGGCCTCGAGCGGCGGAATCGCCCGCAGCAGCGAGAGTCCGCCCCCAGGCACGATTCCCTCGGCGATCGCGGCCCGGGTGGCGCTGATGGCGTCGGCGAGGGCCTCCTTGCGGCTCTTGAGCTCGGTCTCCGTCGGGGCGCCGACGCGAATGATCGCCACTCCACCGGCGAGCTTCGCCAGCCGTTCCTCCAGTTTCTCACGGTCGTAATCGCTTGTGGCCTCCTTGATCTGCCGGCGGATCTCGTCACACCGTGCCTGGATCGCGGCCTTGTCGCCGGCGCCGCCGATGATCGTGGTCGTGTCGCGGTCCACCGTCACCTTCGCGGCCGAGCCGAGGTCGGCCACCTTCACACTGTCGAGCGTGATGCCGAGATCCTGAGAGAGGAACTTGGCCCTTGTGAGGACCGCCATGTCCTGCATCAGTTCCTTGCGCCGGTCACCGTAGCCGGGCGCCTTCACGGCCACGCACTCGAGCACGCCGCGGAGCCGGTTGATCACGAGCGTGGCCAGGGCCTCGGCCTCCACGCTCTCGGCGATCACCACGAGCGGCCGCCGCTGCTGCACGATCCCTTCCAGGAACGGGAGGAATTCCTTGAGGCTTGCGATCTTCGCCTCGTGGAGCAGGATCAGCGGATGGTCGAGCAGACACTGCTGCCGTTCGGCGTCGGTGATGAAGTAGGGGGAGAGCAGACCGCGGTCGAACTGCATGCCATCGACCACCTCGATCGACGTTTCGGTCCCCTTCGCCTCCTCGACGGTCACCACCCCCTCGCTTCCCACGCGATCCATCGCCTCGGCCACGAAGTCGCCGAGGGCGGCGTCGTTGTGGGCGGAGATCGTGGCCACCTGCGCCTTCTCCTTGCGGCTGGCGACAGGCCGCGACAGCCGGCGGATCTCAGCCACCGCCACGCCGAGCCCCCGGTCGAGGCCCCGCTTGAGATCGACGGCACTCGCGCCGGCGGCCAGGTTGCGGAGTCCGTCGGCGAAGATCGCCTGGGCCAGGAGCGTCGATGTGGTGGTGCCGTCGCCGACGACGTCGGCTGTTCGCTCGGCCGCCTCGCGGAGCATGTGGGCGCCGAGGTTCTCTTCGGGATCCTCGAGCTCGATCTCCTTCACGATCGTGACGCCGTCGTTGCAGACGAGCGGTGCCCCCCACTTCTTTTCGATCAAGACACACTTGCTCTTGGGGCCGAGCGTCACGCGGACGGCGTCGGCGAGCGTGGTGGCGCCGCGGAGGATGCGCTCGCGGGCGGCGGAACGGAAGAGGATGCGCTTGTGGGGCATGGGGTGGACTCCGCGCGCGGCGGCCATGCCCGGGTGATGCGGGATTATAGGGATCGGGGTTACGCGATGCCCCCTCGCCGGGCGCTCGCTTCGGGCATCCTGCCCTTCGCTCGCTCGATGCTGACTGCGCTTCG
>JBAVTF010000070.1:0-7809 GCA_049695995.1 Pirellulales bacterium
GCGTGCAGCAGCGAGTGCTGGGACGCGGAGCTCCGTCTCCGTCGGGCGGCCATCGGGGAATTCCCGGCGTCGAAACCGCGGCCGCGGCATTCCATCCGTGAAATGCTCCGCCGCGTTTCGGTCATCGACGCAGTCGGCCGCAGGGGCGGCGTTATTCCGCTCCGCCGGCCCCGCGCGGCACGACCGGTACGACCGGCGTAGGCCTGTTGCTCCGCAACGGGCCTACGGGGCGTACCCCGGCTACGGTCGCCGCATGAAACTAGAAGTTCGCGTCGCAACCCGTATCGACGTCACCGACCATGTGCATGTGGTCGTGGTCGATGTAGACGACTTCCTGGCAGTCTTCGTCCACCAGGGTGTGCGGCACCGGCCAGCCGATCCGCTTCACTTCCTGGAAGTAGACCGTGCACTTGTAGTGGGCATGGTGCAGTTGCACGGGGCCGACGAGCGGCAGGTGCCGGGGCGGGTCGACGTAGTCGGCGATCTTGCACTTCGTGATCCGCACGCGGTTCCGCTGGACCTCGTAGAGGAACGGCCAGTTGCCCTGTACGGGGCGGGCCTTTTCCAGGGCCCGCATCACTTCGTCGTCGCTCGGCTCGTCCAGCGCCTCGCAGGGACCGCCAGGCTGCAGCGGTCCGAGCACGGGCGACCGCTCGTACCGTTCGTAGTTCCAGAACTGGTCTTCCTTCTGCTTCTGCAGGTAGACAGGCACTGGGATCGGGATCGCGAGCGGGCCAAGGTTCGGTCCCTGCTGCGTGAGCCAGAAGCAGCCGCTCTGGGAAGTCACCGCCGCTGCCAAGAGCAGGGCCGTCGTCAGCATCCGGGTACGGGCCAGCATCGCAATGACTCCTCGGCGGTCGTGAGCGAGTTCGACTGGGTCGACATGAACGATCATGCGGGTGGTATCGGCCAGGCTGCCCCCTGAACTTTCAGCTTTTTCCACCTGCGCAAACCCTGCGGTGGCTCGACGGAAAAACAAAAAAACCGCCCCCCGACCGAAGTCGAAGGGCGGCTCTTGGGCAATTTGTGAGTGGCCTTTACCGGTGGTGGCTGTGGATGTGCCGCTCGTCGAAGTCGAGCCACCACCAGCCGTCATCCCATTCGAGCGAGACCCGCCGCCAGCCGAGCGGCACCTGCGGGTAGGGATAGAACGGGCCGATGTAGGGCCAGGCCGTGGGCGAATACTGGGTCGGATACTGCACCGCCGCGTAGTTGGGCGAGGCGGCGTAGCTCGGCCAGGCGTAGTTGGGCATGTTGGGGCCGTCGCCACGCATCGGCACCGGCGGCATACCGACACCGGTGCCCCCCATCGCCATCGGGGCACCGCCACCCGGGCCGCCGGCATAGCCGCCTTCGACCGGGCCGCCTTCGCTGTACTGCATCGTGCCGGGCACCATCTGGCCATCGACGAGCGGGCCGTCATAGCCGCCCGGGGCCGGGAGCGTCATCGGCTCGCCCATGCCGGTCCGCATGGCCGTGCGGGTTACCTGACCACCGGGGGCTGGGCCGCGCATCGGCCGACCCTGCGTGGATGCCATCGGCATCGGCCGGGCGCCCTGGCGGGCCACTGCTGCCCGACTCGCCGGCGAAACGGCCTGCACGAGTTGCACGTCGGACTGGGGCGTCTTGCCGCCGCCGCCGACCAGATTGAACAGGCCGCCGCTCGCAGAGGCGGGCTTCATGTTTTGGGCAACCAGTGCGGCGGGCGTTTGTGCCGCCGGAGCCTCACCGCCGACGAGCGACCAGGTGGAACTCGGCAGGCCAAAGCCGGCCGTGGCCGGGGCGGCCGAGGGCTCGATGGCGAGCCGATTCACGACCCGCTCCACGCCCGGGCTGCTCTCGGCGATGCCCACGGCGGCGGCCAGCTGCTTTTGATCGGCGACACGGCCCTCGAGCCAGACGGTGCCGGCCTTCGCCTTGACGTTGACTCGGTAGCCGGCCAGCGAGCCGGACTCACGGAGCCGATTGGCGACCGAGGCCGCCAGATCCTCGCCCCGCACGACGCCGCCCATGAGCGACGCCACGATCGCGGCCGAAAGCCACGTGGTTCTGGAAAGGGACATGCATCTCTCCTTGGACGATCACGGCAAACGAGGTCGGCACACGATCCCGTGGCGGCGTCGGACGCACGCCTCCGTAGATGTTTCGGCTGCTGGTCGCACCGAAGGCGAGGTTTTTTCCGATTGCTCCGCGCGGGCCGCGCGAGACCGGAAAGGATGGGCTGGCCGGGCAGGCCAGGGCGTCAGTCACGCGGTGAAAAGTCGGCGACCGCGATCAGCGTCATGATCGCAAGCGTAGTCGCGCAGGCCGCAGCGGCATCGGGGCCGATGCGGATGGCGGCGCCGCACAGCGTGCCGATGACGGCCAGGCTCGCCAGGCAGAGTCCGTGGCCGAGCCGTTCATGCCGCGTGCCTTCGGCGAGCCGCGAAATGCCTGCTGCGACGACACCCAGCACTTGCACGCCTCCAAGCAGGCAGAGCGTGGGACTCACGGCGAACGCGATGAGCATTGGGGCACCGGCAGCAGGAAGGCGGAATCGTGCAAGGCCTCGAGGGCGGGCCGAACACTACGGCCGGTGCCAGGCCGTCGCAAACCCAGTTCGGCTCGGCCCTGGCTGCGCAGCCTGCCAGGGCTGCCCGCGACCTCCCGCCTCACTTCGCCCCAAGCACGGCCTCGAGCTTCCGCTCCAGTTCGGTGATGGAGACGTTGCGGTCCACCACGTTGCCCTTGGCATCGATGAGCATCATCGTCGGCAGGGCGAGCACCCCATACTCCTCGGCGAGCCGGCTATCGAGACCGCCCGGCTCGTGCAGCTGTGGCCATGGCAGCGGCTTCGCCTGGAGGAACTTCGTCAGCTTCGCCTTGTCGCCGTCGAGCGCGACGCCCACGACACCGAACTTCTTCGGGCCGTACTTCGACTGCAGTTCGCGAATCTGGGCAAGGTCGACCTTGCAGGGCTCGCAGTCGGTGGACCAGTAGTGCACGAGCACGGGCACGCCGCGGAACGCCTCGACTGAGAACTTGCGACCGTCGATCGACGTGCCGGCGAGCGTGAGCGGCTTGCCGACGCTCTCGAGCCGCCTCACGGCGCCCGCGGCCTTGCGGGCCTGCGGCGAGTCGGCGAAACCCGTCACGATCTGCTGGTAGCGGTCGATCGATTCCTTCTCGCGGCCTTCAAACTCGTCGCGAAACGCGAGCTGGAGCATGGCCTCGGCGGCTTCGGGCGCCTGCGGATAGGTCTCGACGAATGTCTTGAGCGACTCGAACCACTGATTCTGGAGCTTTTCGCCATCGGCCCCCGACTCTTGCATGTCGGCCGAGTACCGGGCCTGGGCGAGCCGAAAGGCAATGAACGCCGCGAGCCGATCATCGCCTGCCGCAGACTCCACGAGCTTCTCCAGCCGGCCGATGCCATCGGGCACGAGTCCTTCCTGCACGTAGGCCGAGAGCGTCTCGACGAGCTGCCGTACCCAAAAGCCGCGATCGGCCTCGGCGCACGACTGCACCACCTGTTCGAGTACGCCGAGCTGTTCGACGGCAAGCTCCTTTCGCTTGGCACCGTCGGTGCCGGCCATCTTGTTCTCGATTTCCTGGAGCTTGGCCATCAGCGGCTTGAGCCGCTCGTCCTGGGCCGGGCCTTCGGCCGCCGGCGACTGGCTGCCAACCTGCGGCGAGAAGAAGCCGTCGGCACCGGCAATCTCACCGCTTTCGCCCATGACCTGCGGCACGTCGATCGGCCGCCACGTCTGGCCGCACCGGACGAGCGAGCCGATGTAGACCTGCCCGCCGCCAGTGCCTGCCGCGTTTTCCACGAGGGCGACGAGATTGTCGTAGGCAGTCACATCCTGAGCGACTCCGGGCGCACCAGCCGGCAGTATGCCGGGCGGCTGCGGCGTGAGCATGCTCGCCCACTTCGAGCCGGGGCCGATCTGCTTCTGAGCGGCCGCCACTTCCGGGAACCTCTTCGCTGCCCGCTCGACACGAGCCACGAGTTCATCGAGACGCGTGCCCTCGAAGCCAGCGGCCTGCAGATCGGCCTTTGACGGCAGCAGGCGGGCGAAGGCCGCGACATCGCGGTCGCGCACGGCCGCAACCGCCTCGGCTGTCGCCTCTTCGGCCGAGAGCACCTTCCAGGCGTCGAGCGTGCCGTTGCCATCGGTGTCGAGGCCCCAGCGGCTGCCGCCCGAGTTGAGCCACCGTGACTGATCGACCTTTGTGTCGTGATCGGAATCGATGTCGCGGTAGACCTCTACGCCGTTCTTGTAATAGCTCCAGCGATCGACGACGCGGTTGGCGTTGGTATCGGCGAAGGCCCGGAGCACCTCGCCGGCGGGGCCGCGGACGACGAGCGCCGCCACGCCGTCGATCTTGTCCTGGCCCATCGTTGCACGCTTGGCCTCGTCGGCCGTGGGGCGGTCGTAGTCCACGCCCTTCTGCTTGGGCTCGAGGGCGAGCGCCTCCTCAACCGACGGCGCGGCGGCCGACGTGGCGGTGGCTCCGCCGGCGATCGCCACCCCGATCCCGGCGGCCAGAATCCGTGCGGCGGGCAGTCGGCGGCACGCGGGGCGGGCACGATTCGACAGAACCGACATGAGTGCTGCTGGCATCATCATCTCTGGAACTCCTCGGGCAGGCCATCCTGTGGCGGATCGGACGCGTCAACCTATCTGGATTCGCCGGCGGCGCCAGCGCCATTTTTCGCTGCGGCGGACGAGCAACGCACCCCTTTGAACTTCGGCGAAATCACGCGTAGACTCGCCGGAACGCAGGTGGACCTTGGCCCGCTTGCGACGTCCGCGCGCGTAGCTCAGTTGGTTAGAGCGCCACCCTGATAAGGTGGAGGTCCCAAGTTCGAATCTTGGCGCGCGCATTGCAGTGGTTGGGCACAGCCCGTTGGCAGAGTCATCGCTCGCCGCCACACGCCTGGATCGTGGTGGCCTTCGCGGTGAACCACGTGGCCTTCTCGACGAAGATCAACTGGGCGGCGTTGGGGCCGACCCAGTCGCAGATCTGGGCAAAGAGCCGGCTGAAGACGCGGCGTTCTGGATAGACGCCGGCGTTGAATTCGCCCAGCGACCAGGCATTGAGGTCGAGCACGGCCGAGACGTCGCCGCGAGTCACGTGGGCGGCGACGGCGGGTGGAAGACTCGTGAACGCATCCGGTCGCAGCACCACGACGGCGGTGGATTGGTTGCCACTGTAAACGTTGAACGACAGCGCCGAGTCCCAGCGGTTGACCCCGTTGAGCAGGGGCATGATGCCGACGAGTGCCGCGACGGCCGCCTGCGGTGCGAACCGCTTCATCGGCCCCGCGAGCATGGGGGCGACGTCGAAGGAGGGCGCCGCATGAAAAAGCACCCAGGCGACTGCGGCCATCGTCAGGCTCCATGCCCAGGCGCTGTCGTTCCAGTGGCCACGGATCGGCCCGATGCAGACGAATATCACGGCGTGCATCGCCAGCGCCTCCCAGAGGGCGAATCGCCGAAACCGCCGCGTGAGCAACCCGATCGCGAATGCCACCTCGAATACCGCCGCAGCGACGCCGAGCCCGGGAATCCATCCCGCGGGAATCGGCAGCACGGCGGTGAAGGGCTCGATGAACCAGGGGAACTCCTCGGTGAAGAAGTGCGGCGTCAACTTGTGCACGCCGCCCCAGAAATAGATCGCTGCGACGGCGAACCGCATGCCTGTCAGCGTGCGCTCCGCTGCGTTCGGGCCGCCGCTCCGATCGTGCCCGGCTGCGAGCACGAAGAGCAGAAAGAACGTGTAGAAGGACGGCCACAGCCGGCTTTGGTCTTGCGCGAAGAGCCCCACGAGCACGATGACGACCGCGGCGACCGGCGGCCAGGCGAGAGGCTGAATCAAAACGACACAGAGCAGCCCCACGAGGACCGCGGCCGCCAGCGCGTCGAGCGGCCAGGGGAACGGGGGCGCGAGCCCGAATGCTGGCGTGAGCGGGTAGAGCCGCGTCGACAGCCAGAGCGACCCCGAAAACGCAATGCAGAAGAGCATCCCGGCGGCGACCACCCGCACGACGGTCGCCAGCCGCTGCTCAGGGCTGTCCATCGCCTCGCTCCAGTTCCAGGCACACGAGTCGCTCCGGTCCGCGGACGTAGAGCAGGCCGTGCGCGAGGATGGGTGCTGCCCAGGCCGGGTGGCGAAGCAGACGCTTCGGCTCGTCGCCCGCCGCGTCCCCCGCGGCCGCGACGGGAATCTCTTCGCTCGGCTCGAACCGCTCCGGATTCGCAGGAAACACGAACAGCGAACCATTCTCCAGGAGGCAGAAGAAGTGCCCGTCGACGAAGAGCAGGCTGCTGCGGCCGAGGCCGGCGTGAGACCACTTCATCGCCCCCGTCTTCCACTCGATGCACCGCAGTTCCGCATCGCCGACGTGCCGGCCGCTGCAGGCGTAGACGAAGCCCTCGTGGTGGATCGGCGTGCTCCAGTGGCACTGGAGGATCTTGCGGCGGGTCCGCGGCTCGTCCTGCCAGACGACATCGCAGCTGCCCGGCTCCACGCGAAGCAGTGCGGCCCCGGGGCCGTAGGTCTCGCTGATGAGCACCTGGGAACCCACGACGACCGGATTGGCCGCATTCACGCTTTCGAGAATCGTGGCCCGCCACGGGAAGTGAAAATCCTGCCGGCCCGTCGCCGGATCGAAGCCGATCAGACCGCCGCGGGCGAATACGAATCCCCACCGCCGGCCGGCGATCGTGGCTAGCGTCGGGCTGGCATAGCTCGCCAGCTCATCGCTGAATTGATACTTCACCGCACCGGTTCGCTTGTCGAACGCCACCACACCGGAGTCCGCGCCACGCACGCGATCGAGCTGCCCTGGCGGCACGCTGCGGCTTTCGGCTGGCGAGCCACCGATGGCAGCAATCAGTCGTTCGCCCTCCACAACCGGCGTGCTGCCGACACCGAAGAAGTTCTGCACGACGCCAAACTGCTGCGTCGTGTCGACTTTCCAGATCACGCTGCCATCGACGACGGAGAGGCAATGCAGCACGCCCTCGGCCCCCATGATGTAGACGCGGTCGTCATCCACGACGGGGCAGCACCTCGGGCCCCCTTCATAGCCGTAGAGATCCTCGTAGTCGGTGGCGTATGTGAAATCCCAGAGCGGCTCACCCGTCTCGGCACGGAGACAAGCGAGCCGATTCTGTCCGCCGTGTCGTGAAAACTCGAACAGGCGGCCACGGCTGACCGCGGGCATCGCGTAGCCGGAGCCGACCGCCCGATGCCACAGCACCTTCGCGCCCCGCAGGCGGCCATCGACGAAAAAGCCTTTCTCGCTGCTCGTTCCATCACCGGAAGGGCCGAGGAACGCAGGCCAATCAGCGCCCTGCTGCCGCGTCCAGAGGTCGGGCACGTCGGCCGCGTGGGACGCGCCTGAGACGGCCGCGACCACGCACGCCAGAAGCACGCGATGAATCCGCACGCGGCGAACCGACGATGCGAAAAGGGCCGCCATCAAGATCCTTCCCGAGGCACGAACGAACCGGCACCGCCGAACAGGGCGGGAGTATAGCGGCCACCGTCACGCCACCCGCGTATCGTGCCGCTGCCGTTGAAGCGGCTCGTGCCGTCTGGATACACTCAGGGGGACGATGTTCGCGTCGCGGGGACGTAGCTCAATTGGGAGAGCACCGCCTTTGCAAGGCGGGGGTTGAGGGTTCGATCCCCTTCGTCTCCATTTCAGGCTGCAGGGCCGCAAAAGGCCCTGCAGCCCTTGCCCCTGGATACGGTCGTGAGGGGGTGCCCATGCCCCGAGAGCCGGCGTTTGCCGCCGAGCGCAGCCAGGATGGC
>JBAVTF010000071.1:0-34093 GCA_049695995.1 Pirellulales bacterium
GGCTGGTGGTGCCGCCGGGCGCGGTGGCCTCGGGCGGCAGCCCGGCGCGGGCTGCTTCTTCCGCGTAGCGGTTGGCTGCGCGATCGGCGGCCGGGTCGTCGGGATCGCGGCGGATGGGGCCGGGGCAGACGAGGAGCACGTGGCCGCCGCGTGGTGCGAGCTCCACCCGCACCGCATCGGCGAAGGCGGCCAGCGCCGATTTGGCGACCGAATACGGCCCCATGAAGGGCAGCACGAACTTGCCTGCGAGGCTGCCGATGAAGACGACATGACCGCGGGCCGCCGCGACATCGTCGGCTGCGGCCTGCACGAGTTCGACGGCCGAAAAGAGATTGGCGTCGAGGTACTGCTGCAGGTCGGCTCTGCTCGTGCCGAGCATCGTCGCCCGGCCGGAGCGGCCGACGCAGCAGAAGACGTCGTCGACGCCGCCGAGCAGCCGCAGGCATTCGCCCACCACGCGGCCCCCTTCGCCGGGCCGATCGAGTTCGGCAGTGAAGCCGCGGAGGCTCACGCCGTGACGTTCACCGTAGGCGAGGGCCTGCCGCACGCCCTCGCCCGAGCGGCCCACGACGACCACCCGCGCGCCGGCAGCCGCGAGATGCCGCGCGAGCAAGAGGCCGAATCCGGCCGTGCCTCCCGCCACGATCACCCGTCGGTTGTGCCACCTGGAATGCGCCATTGGGAGTCAGAGTGTAATCTGACGTTGCCGCCCTGCCCTCCTCGGAGCCCCGCCATGTCGTCCGCCTCTCCGTCGGTCGTGCGCACCAAGATCGTCGCCACCATCGGCCCCGCCTGCCGCGAGGAGCCGGCTCTTCGCGGCCTCGTGGATGCCGGCGTGGACGTGTTTCGGCTCAACATGGCCCACGGTTCGGTGGAGCAGCACCAGGAGACGCTCGACCGCGTTCGCCGCGTGTCCGAGGCGGCCGGCCGACCGGTGGGCGTGCTCGTCGATCTGGCGGGCCCGAAGATCCGGCTCGGCGAACTGCCGGGCGGAGCCGTGGAGTGTGCCGAGGGGGCGATCTTCCGGTTCGTCCGCGGCAGCGAGCCCCGCGCTGCCGACGAGTTCACCGTCACCTACGAACGACTCATCGACGAGCTGGCCGTGGGCGATGCCGTGATGCTCGCCGACGGCACGATCAGCCTCGTCGTGGAAGATCGTTCGCCTGACGAGGTCCGCTGTCGCGTCGTGCAGGGGGGCATCGTCCGCAGCCGGCAGGGGGTGAATCTGCCGGGCGTGAAGCTCTCCCTGGCCGCGATGAGCACGGCCGACTGGCAGCATGCCGAGTGGGCGGCCGCCGCCGGTGCCGACTTCGTGAGCCTGTCGTTCGTGCGGAGCGCGGTCGAGGTGAAGCTGCTCAAGGAGCTGCTCCGCACCCGCGGCTCAAAGGCCCGCGTCGTGGCCAAGATCGAGAAGCGGGAGGCGCTCGACGGGCTCGACTCGATCGTCGATGCAGCCGACGTGGTGATGGTGGCCCGCGGCGACCTCGGCGTGGAGATCGACGTGGCAGGGATGCCGATGGTGCAGAAGCAGATCATCCGCACCTGCCAGCGGTTTCAGAAGCCGGTGATCGTGGCCACGCAGATGCTCGACAGCATGCAGCACTCGCGGCGGCCCACGCGGGCCGAGACCACCGACGTGGCCAACGCGATTCTCGACGGTGCCGACGCCTGCATGCTCTCCGGCGAGACGGCGATCGGCGACCATCCGCGGCTGGCGGTCGAGATGATGCGGCGGATCGCGAGCGCGACCGAAGACCTGTATCTCGAGGACCGCTGGCAGTACGTTGCGGGCCGCTTCGGCCGCGACAAGACGGGGCAGGCGGTGGCCGCGACCGACTTTCCGCCGCCACCGGAGGTGCTCGTCGACGGCCTGCATCCGATCACACAGGCGGTGGTCGACGGCGCGAGCCGGATCGCCGCCCAGCTCGACGCCAAGCTCGTGGTCGTGGCGAGCAAGAGCGGCCTCACGGCGATCGCTCGTTCGAAGCGCCGCGGCGCGGTGCCCACCGTCGGCATGAGTGACGACCCGGCCACGCTACGGCAGATGGCCCTCTACTGGGGCGTCACGCCGCTGGCCGCCGCCGCGGGCGCCGACATCGACGGCGTGCTCGAGCACGTCACCGCCTGGGGCCTCAAGGAGGGGCGGCTCAGGCGTGGCGACCGGATTTTGCTGGTGGCGGGTATCGGTTTTGGAACGGGAGGGCACAATATGGCCCTCGTGCATGAAGTGTGACAGCAGGTGTGAGACTGAGGAGCAGGCATGAAGAAGCGGTGTGTGCTGGCGTATTCGGGCGGGCTCGACACGTCGGTGATTCTCGGCTGGCTGATCGAGCAGGGCTATGACGTGATCGCCGTCTACGTCGATCTCGGCCAGCCGTGCGAGGATCGCGAGGCGATCATGAAGAAGGCCCGTGATTGCGGCGCCATCAAGGCGCTGCTCGTGGACGTCCGCGAGGAGCTGTGCCGCGACTTCGCCTTCCCCACGCTGCAGTGGCAGGCCCGCTACGAGGGCACGTATCTGCTCGGCACATCGATCGCGCGGCCGCTCATCAGCAAGATCTGCGTCGAGATCGCCCATCGCGAAGGGGCCACGGTCTATGCCCACGGCGCCACCGGCAAGGGCAACGACCAGTGCCGGTTCCAGCTCGCCGCCGAGGCCCTCGATCCGGCGATCACGGTGCTCGCCCCCTGGCGGATCGCCGCCTTCCGTGAGCGGTTCCCCGGCCGCCAGGAGCTGATCGAGTTCTGCGAGCAGAGGAACATCCCGGTCAAGGCATCGAAGGGGAAGCCCTACAGCTCCGACGAGAACTGCCTCCACACGAGCTACGAGGCCGGCCTCCTCGAAGAGCTCACGACCGACGGCCTGTCGCTCGTCGAATTCGGCATGACGGTCTCGCCGCAGCAGGCGCCCGACAAGGTCGAGACGGTGAAGATCGAGTTCGAGCATGGCGTGCCCGTGCGGGTGAACGGCAAGACGCTCGCGCCCCACGACATCGTGCTCACGCTCAATGACATCGGCGGCCGCAACGGCGTCGGCCGCACCGACATCGTGGAGAACCGGCTGGTGGGCATGAAGAGCCGCGGCGTCTACGAGGCGCCCGGCATGACGCTGCTCTACGAGGCCCACCGGCTCGTCGAGCAGATGACGCTCGATCGCGACCTTGTGCACCTCCGCGATCGGCTGTCGCCCGAGGTGGCCGAGATGGTGTATTACGGGTTCTGGTACTGCGCGAAAATGGATGCCCTGCTCGCGTTCATTCGCGAGGCACAGAAGCCCGTCACCGGCTCCGTCGAGCTCGATCTTTACAAGGGCAACATGCTGGTGAAGAGCCGCACGAGCCCGCAAAGCCTCTACGACGCTGCGATCGCGTCGATGGAGGGGGGCGGCTCGTATGACCAGACCGATGCGGAAGGCTTCCTGCGGATTCTCGGCCTGCCGCTGCGTGTGCAGGGGCAGGTGCGGCCCCGCAGGTAGCGGCGTATGACGCCCGGGCTCGTCGGCGTGCATCTGCGGATCGATCGCCGGCGGCCGGCCTCGTGGCTGGCTGCGGCGACGGCCGCCGTCGCGGTAGCGTGGCTCATGATGCGGTCGCCAGCCGATCCAGGACTCCGCGCTGCGGTTGCGGTGGTGGCCGGCGCGGTCGCGGCTGTGGTGGCGATCGGCGAAGTGCCACGCGGGCTCTACGGGCCGGTCCGTGACTGGGTGTGGCTGCGGGTGGCCTGGCCGCTCACTGCAGCGGTCGCCGCGACCGCCACCTGTGTTGCTGCCTTTCTTTTCGCCGGCGGTCAGGGCGTGTTTCCATCTATTCTGCTCTGCCTTGCGGTCGGTGCGACGGCGGAATCGGTTCGGGCGAGCGTGAGGGCCGGGGCCACGCCCGCTGATGCGGTGAGCATGCCGCTCGCGTTCGCCGGCGCGGCAGCGGCTGCCGCGATCGTCGCAGCGCGTGCTGGTGGTGGCGATGCCGCCTGCGGCGGAGTGGTTCTGCTGACGTGGCTCGCCTGTTCTGCGGCTCTCGCTGCCTGGCGGCAGCAGCGCGGGCCTGCCGCATGGACTGGCTCTGCCGGAGCGGTGGCGCTGTTTGCCTGCGGGCCCGAGGGTCGGCTCTTGGCTGGCATCGCGATGGCCACCTCGCTCACCGGCATGGTGGCATGGCTGTTTCTCGAGGCCGATGCAGCGGGCTGGTATCGGCTGCTCGCGGCGATGTGGTTCACGGCTGCCGCCGTTCCGCAGGCCACGCTGACGGCCGCAGAAGCCGAGCGGCGCGGGCGGCCGGCGGCGGCCTGGTCGGCGTTGCTGGGCTGGCCGCTCGTCGTGGCGGCCGTGCTGGCCCCATCTCCGGCCGCGGCGGTCGAGCGAGTCGTCTCCATTGGTGGCCTGGCCGCGGCTGCCGTCGTCCTCACCCTCCTCTCGGTGGGCCTGCGGCGCATCGGCGTGAGCCGAGAAACCGTGCTGGCCGTCGGACTGGGGTTGGCATTGGCCACGGGACTGATGTTGCGTGAATCCGGGCATTCCTGCGAGACTTTGGGTTCGTGGCAAGGTTCGCCAGTCGTTCGAGGAGTCGTGTCGTGCAAGGAAGTGCATGTGCCTGCTGGGGTCGTTCGGGCCGCGTGATCGTCGCGGCGTGCCTCGTGTGGTCGGCGGCGGCCGTCTGGAATGTCGCCCTGGCGGCCGGATTCCAGCCGAGTGAGACGGTGTTTCCCGACACGACCCGGGCCTGGCTGAGCATCACCGATCCCCGCGGCCTCCACGAACGGTTCGATCGCTCCAATTACGGGCAGTTGGTGGCTGATCCTGCGATGAAGCCGTTCATCGACGGCGTCAAGGAACAGCTTTCCAAGAACGGCCGGCAGCGGCTGGAAAAGCTCGGTCTCACGCTCGAGGACCTCGAGGGCATCCCGGGAGGCGAACTCGCCGTGGCCGCGATCGAGTCGCAGCCGGGGCAACTTGTGACCGTGCTCATCGTCGACACCACCGGCCACGAGGCGGCTGCGAAAGCACTGGTCGAGAAGATCACGTCTCGGCTGGTCGAGCGAAAGGCGAAAGTGGTGCCGATCAACGGTGCGCCGCCGCAACTCACCGCCTACCAGATTCCGGACGACCTGCAGGACGACCGCGTGCCGAAAAATCGCCGCGTGGCCTTCGCGTTGGCCCCGCAGGCGCTCGTCGTGGGCGACGACGCGCTCCAAGTCGGTCAGGCCTTCGCCGTCCTCGGCCAGGGCCGCAAGGACAGCCTCGCCTCCACCGCGGCATTTGCTGCCGTAGCCGAGCCCTGCCAGAAGGCCCTTCCGGCTGCGGCCGATCCGGTCCGCTGGTATGTCGATCCGCTCGCCTTCGCCAAGGCCTATCAGGCAGCGAACCCGCCGAAGGAAAAGCGAAAAGGCCCCGACTACGTGGCCATCCTCGGCCGCCAGGGCTTCGATGCCGTGAAGGGGGCCGGCGGTGTGATCGCCTTTGGCGAGGGGCCGCATTCGCTGCGGCACCACACGATGATCTACGCGCCGCCGCTGCCTGGCCGCCAGCCGCAGGCTGCCGACTGCTACGACCTGGCCGCCCGCATGCTCCGGTTTCCGAATGCGGAGAGCCTCGTGCCGCCGGACTGGGTGCCGCGCGACGTGACCGGCTGGTCGACGCTGCAGTGGGATCTGAAAACGGCCTTTGCCTCGGCTGAGACGCTCGTCGACGACGTCGTGGGCGAGAAGGGCGTGTTCGACGACGTGATCGCCTCGCTGAAGGAAGATCCCGACGGCCCGCAGATCGACGTCGAAAACGACCTGGTGGCTAGCCTCGGCGGCCGCGTTTCGATGCTTACCGACACTCTCGAGCCGATCGGCACCGACAGCGACCGACTGGTGATCGCCATCCAGGCCGTCGACGAGGCAAAGGTCGCTGCGACGATCGCCAAGGTCATGGATGCCGACAGCGACATGAAGAAGATCGATCTCGCAGGGCACGTGGCCTGGGAACTGATCGATCATTCGGCGATGGTGCCCCAGCTCGAGATCGAGACGCCCGGTGGTGCGGTCAAGCACGCGGATGACGAACGCCGGCACAACACCGACGACGAGGCCCATCGCCGTCGGGCCCGCCTGCGGGAAAAGGAGGAGAAACTCCTGCCGCATTCGTCGGTGACCGTGGCGAAGGGGCACCTGTTCATCGCCTCCCACCGTGACATCCTCGAGCGGGTGCTCGTGACGCCCGGAGGCGTCGACGCCCTCGCCTCGGCGACCGATTCGAAGGCGGCGCTTGCCGAGATCGACCGGCTCTTGCCCGGCGGCAACTCGCTGCGGTCGTTCGGCCGCGAGGCCGACACGGTGCGGCCGGCCTACGAGATGCTGAAGCAGGGCTCGATGCCGAAGTCGAAGAGCGTGTTCGGACAGTTGCTCAATGGAGTCTTCGGCGACGGCAAGCCCGGCACGGTTCGCGAGCAGCGGCTCGACGGCAGCACGCTGCCCGACTTCGAGCAGGTCCGCCGCTACTTCGGCACGGCGGCCATGGGAATGCAGTCCCGGCCGGATGGCTGGTTCATCTCAGGCATGTCGCTGCCGCCGGCTCCGACCGACGTCGCCACGAAGCCGACGACGACCGCCGGGCGATAGGTTGGATGTGGTCATGTCACGCCGTGACATGGTTTTCCGGTCACGGCGTGACCGGGCTACCTGCTCAGGCCAGGATGCCCTTCACGACCTTCCCGTGCACGTCGGTGAGCCGGTAGCGGCGGCCTTGGAACTTGTAGGTCAGCCGCTCGTGGTCGATGCCCAGAAGATGGAGCATCGTGGCGTGGAAGTCGTGCACGTGCACGCCATCCTTCACGATGTTGTAGCCGTATTCGCAGGTCTCGCCGTAGGTCGTACCCGACTTCACGCCGCCGCCGGCCATCCAGATCGTGAAGCACCGCGGATGGTGGTCGCGGCCGAAGTCGCTGCCCGGCTTGTAGAGCCCCTGGCAGTAATTGGTGCGGCCGAACTCGCCCCCCCAGACCACGAGCGTGTCGTCGAGCATGCCGCGCTGGGCGAGGTCCTGCACGAGCGCGGCGGCCGGCTGATCGGTCTGCTTCGCCTCGCGGGTGATGCCCCCCTTCAGACCACCGTGATGATCCCAGTCTTGATGGTAGAGCTGGATGAACCGTACGCCCCGCTCGGCCAGCCGGCGGGCGAGGAGGCAGTTGGCCGCGAATGTGCCCGGGTCTTTTGCGTCCGGGCCATACATGTCGAGCACGCTCTGCGGCTCGTCGGAGAAGTTGGTCACCTCCGGCACGCTCGCCTGCATCCGGAATGCCATCTCATAGTTGGCGATCCGAGCCGTGATCTCGGCGTCGGGCGTGCCGGCGAACTGATGCTCGTGCAGCTCGCGTAGCCCGTCGAGCAGCTGCCGCCGGTTGTCCTTCGACACGCCCGGCGGGTTGTTCACGTAGAGCACGGGGTCAGCCCCCGAGCGAAATCGCACGGCCTGGTGCTTGGCCGGCAGGAAACCGGCGCCCCAGAGGTGGCTCATCAGCGGCTGGCCCCCCTTGTTCTTCGTGATCAAGACGACGAACGAGGGGAGATCATCGTGGGCGTTGCCGAGGCCGTAGTCGAGCCAGGCGCCGATGCTCGGCCGGCCCGGAATCTGCGAGCCGCTCTGCATGAACGTCACGCCGGGGCCATGATTGATGCTCTCGGTGTACATCGTGCGGATGAAGCAGAGACGGTCCGCTACCTTCGCCGTATGCGGGAGGAGTTCCGAGATCCAGGCCCCGCTGTCGCCGTACTGCGAAAATGCGTAGGGCGATGCCGCCAGTGGAATCGAGCTTTGATTCCCTGACATGCCCGTGAGCCGCTGGCCGCCGCGGACGCTGTCGGGCAGTTGCTCGCCGTCCCGCTGCTTGAGGAGCGGCTTGTGGTCGTAGAGGTCGAGTTGCGAGGGGCCGCCCGACTGGAAGAGGTAGATCACCCGCTTGGCCTTCGGCGGATGATGGAAGCCGCCGAGCACGCCCCCGGCACCGTCGGCCGCGGTCTGGTCTGCTGCTGCCGAGCGGCCGAGCATCTCGGCGAGCGCCAGGCCGCCGAATCCCATGCCGAATGAATGGAGCCAGTCGCGCCGGTTCATCGGGAGTGCGTTCATCGCTTCACCACGCTTCCATCGTAGTTCATCAGGGCATTCACCACACTGGCGGTGGCGGCGAGTTCCGCCGCGGGCAGCGCTGCCGTCGGCTTCTTTTCGCCCACTGCCACCAGCTTTGCCGCGTCGTCCGGCCGGGATCGATACCAGTCGAGCTGGGCTGTATGCATCCGACGGATGATACGACGCTCCTCGTCGTCCGGAGACCGGTTCGTGAGCAGTTCGAAGGCCCGGTCGAGCGCCCGCTCCGCCTGACCGTCATGCTCGGAGAGCAGCCGCTCCGCGAGCACGCGGGCCGCCTCCACGAACTGCGGCCCGTTCATCAGCACGAACGCATGGAGCGGTGTGTTGGTCGTGTCGCGCTTGGCCACACATACCACCCGCTTGGGCACGTCGAAGCTCTCGAGCATCGGTGCCGGCCCCGTCCGGCGCCAGAACGTGTAGATGCTGCGGCGATAGAGGCCTTCGCCCGTGTCAGCCTTCTCGGGCTTGAACGAGTCGGGCATGTCGTAGGTCTTCACCGGCGGGCCGCCCATCTTCTCGACGAGCAGGCCGCAGGCGGCGAGTGCACCGTCGCGGATCATCTCCGCCGGGAGCCGGTGCCGCGGGCCGCGGGCGAGCCACACGTTCAGCGGATCGTCGGCCATCGTCTTCGCGTCGGCAATGCTCCGCTGCCGGTAGGTCTCCGAGAGCATGATCGTCTTGATAAGCCGCTTCATGTCCCAGCCGATGCCGCCGTCGCCTACGGGATGCGAAAACTGCCAGGCCAGGAGATCGAGAATCTCGGGATACTCGGGCCGCGTGGACTGGCTGCCGAGATCCTCAGGGCTTTGCACGAGGCCGAGTCCGAAGAGTGACTGCCAGAGCCGGTTCACCGTCACGCGGGCGAGCAGTGGATGCTCGGGATCGATCAGCCAGCGGGCGAGGCCGAGCCGGTTCTTCGGCTCGTCAGCTGGGAACGGCGGCAGCGCGGCGGGAGTATCAGGCTCCACCGGCGCCCCGCGCTTGTCGTAGTCGCCCCGTTCCAGGATGTAGGCCATCTTCGGCTGCGGCAGGTCCCGCATCACCATGATTTCCCGCGGCCGTTCGGCGAGCTCGTCGCGGCTGCGGCGGGCAGCCTCGAGTGCGGTCCGCTTGGCTGCCGGCTCGTCGGCGAAAGCAGCGGCGAAGTAGCTGCCGAGTGTCTCGGCGTCGCGCTTCTCGGCGAGGGCCGCCGCGATCGCGCCCGGCGCGGCGAGATCCCGCACCTCGAGCGACGAGAGCGCCCGGTCAAACACACGGAAGTCATCCACGAGGCCGTTCTTGAAGCCGTTATCGCGCATCCGCGCGCCGATCGTGATCGTGTCGCCACCGCCACCAGTCATCTCACGGGTGAGGCTGTCGCGAATGACCTCCGTGGCCGCCGCATGGCCGTTCACGAAAATCTTCAAGCCCGCCGCCTTGCCCGAGCCATCGCTCGACACCGCCACGTGCGTCCACTCGCCGATGGGCAGCGGTTCGGCACACCGCACGCTCACCGCATCGCCCGGCCAGAAGTGGATCAGTGACCAGCGGAGATGGCCGCCATCCACGAGCAGTTCGTAGCCGCGGCTGCCGGCGTCGGTCCAGGCCTGCGACCGGTGAAACACGACGGCCCGGTCGTACTTCACGGCCGGCTTGATCCAGGCCGACACGCTGAACGGCTGGCTCCGGCGGAAGTTGCCCACGGGCGTATTCACCGGATGGTCGCCTGTGAGTTTGATGGCCTGACAGGAACTGCCACCGCGGGTGTCGTTCACCACCGTGTTGTCGCCGGGCGACGCTGCGGGCTGCTTCGAGCCGAGTTCGTTGGCAAACTTCCCATCCGTGCCCCGGCCATTGAACGAGTACCGGACGAGTTCACCAGGAATCGTGCCGCCTGCAGCCTCGAGGGCGACCGGCATCGGGGCCTTCCCGATGATCCAGTCGGCGACCATCCCGCGGGCTACCGATTCCGCCCGCTCGCATTCCGCCGCCGCTTCACCCGCGGCCTCGTCGGCCTTGGCGAGGGCAGCCGCTGTCGTCTCGTCGAGCATCCGCAGCTTCGGCGTCGGCACCGACTGCGTGAAAAACGAATACAGCCCTGCCTCATCGATGTCGTCGAAGAAGGCGAAGAGCGAATAGAAGTCCTTCTGCGCGAGCGGATCGAACTTATGGTCGTGGCAGCGGCAGCACTCGAACGTGAGGCCGAGGAAGGCCGTGCCGAATGTCGTGACCCGATCGTTCACGTAGTTGACGCGATACTCCTCCTCGACCGAGCCCCCTTCGCTCTCCTGCTGGTGAAGCCGATTGAAGGCCGTGGCCAGCACCTGTTCGTCCGTGGCGTTCGGCAACAGATCGCCGGCCACCTGCCAGAGCGTGAACTCATCCCACGACAGGTTCGTGTTGAATGCCTTGATCACCCAGTCCCGCCAGGGCCACATGTCGGGCCGCGGGCGATCGACCTGGAAGCCGTAGCTGTCGGAATAGCGGGCGAGGTCCATCCAGTCGGCTGCCATCCGTTCGCCGTACCGCGGGCTTGCGAGCAAGCGGTCGAGGAGCCTGTCGTAGGCATCGGGCGACGTGTCGGCGACGAAGGCTTCGACCTCGGCGGGCGCCGGAGGCAGGCCGGTGATATCGAAGCTCGCGCGGCGAATGAGCGTGCGGCGATCGGCCTCGGGCTGGAGCTTCAGACCGCGTTTCGCAAGCTTCTCGGCGACGATCGCATCGATCGAGCCCGAGCCGCTGGCTGCCTCGGGCTTCACCGGCGCGACGAATGCCCAGTGCGGCTCGTATTTCGCCCCCTCTGCGATCCACCGCTTCAGGGTCTCGACCTGCTCCGCGGAGAGCCGCCCGATCTTGGCGTGCGGGGGCGGCATCACGGCGTCGGGGTCGTCGGAGATGATTCGGGCGACCAGTTCGCTCTCGTCGATCTTCTCCGGCACTATTGCCCTGGTGCCGCTGTCGAGTTCAGCCGTCGCCAGGTCGAACGTGTCGAGTCGCAGGCCAGCCTGCCGGTTGGCGTTGTCGGGGCCGTGGCAGGCGAAGCAGTTGTCGGAGAGGATCGGCCGGATGTCGCGGTTAAACGACAGCCGGGTGGGGGCGGGCGCGGCTCCATTGGCCGCGCGTGCCACGCAGGCCAGTGAGAGGCACGCGGCCACGAGCCTCACGCTCGCGATTCGCTTCGAGCAACCCATGCGACACGCTCCTGTCAGGGTTACCCGCGTCGCCGACTCCAGGTGGGGCACCCGAGTCGCGGACCAGGCTGGTCGATCGGCGGGACGGCGAACCGGATCTCTCTGGCCGCCACTGCGATTCTAGATCGGCACCGCACAGCCAGCAATGAAGGATCTTCTTGGTGTTCGCGTCTCACGGGCTGCGTTTCTTCGTGGCTTCGACCATGGCCCAGAAGGGGTGCTGGCGGTCGGCGCGGAGGCGGAGGTCTTCGAGCAACAGCCCAATGTTGGGTGTGATTCGGCCGGAGTGGGCCTGCCGGGAGTCGATTGTCACAGTGACTGGCCGGGTGAAATCAACGAGGTCGGGGGCGAGCCACACCTTCACCCGTTCGGCGCCGCACCGCACTGCCAGGCTGTTGTTGGCTCCGACCTTGGCCTCGATCGAAAGCGGCCGCGTGTTAGGGGGCGGCGGCCAGTTCGTCGGCAGCACGACCGTGCGCGGCGGCGCTGACTCCATTTCCACCCACCAGAAGAACCGGTCCCAGGGCCGCATCGACACGACGTCGATCGCCTGCGGGAAGAACGTCCGCCGCTTCCGCCCCATCCAGTCGAAGAGCCGGAGGATCTCGTCGGAGTAATGCTCATGGCCGCGGCCCCGGTACTCGACGTAGGTCGTGTCGAAGCCGCGATCGAGATAGCGATCCAGGTCGACGGCGTTGCGGCCGATCGTGGTGCTGTCGAGTTCACCGCCGACGATGTAGATCGGCAGTTGCCGGGCATTGTGCCAGTAGTGCCGCACGTAGCGGTCGGCTGTGGGCGTGATCAGCATGAGCCCCGCCCAGAGATCGGGATGGGCCAGTGCGATGTCCCAGGCTGCGTCGCCACCGAGGGAGTGGCCGGAGAGAAACACACGGTCCGTGTCGATCGCGAACCGGCGCACGGCCGCCCGCAGCGCCGAGAGCACGATCGCATGCTCGCGGGCGGATGCCTCGTAGGTCGACTGCCCCGGCCGAGCCCAGGCGGGCGCAATCACGATCGTGCCCTGCCGCGTGGCCTGGCCGCGGCGCAAGCCATCGGGGCCCGGCGGCCCCGCCCACCACTCGATCTGATTGAGCGGGGTCGAAACGGCCGAGTGCAACGTCACCACCGCGGGATAGCGGCGGAGCGGGTCATACTCCGGTGGCAGTTGCACGAGGCAGGCGATATCAGGGCCGCCCCCCGGCTGCGGCACCGACAGTTCGAAGAGCCC
The DNA here is from genome assembly GCA_049695995.1 of Pirellulales bacterium. GTDB lineage: Bacteria > Planctomycetota > Planctomycetia > Pirellulales > UBA1268 > QWPN01. Next base: position 12,521 of record JBAVTF010000071.1, read on the forward strand.
CGGCTCGATCGGCTCGGGCGGATCGAGCGGCGGCCGCATGGCGGCGGCCAGGGAGGCGATGGTGGCCGCGTCGAAGGCCTCCTCGTTGCGGAGCTTCGCGAGCACGGCCTGACGGCCTGCGTCGTCGGCCCGCAGATAGTCGCGCACGAGGTCGCGGACTCGCACGGCCGACAGGGCCGCCTTGAGATTGGCGGCATTTCCCGCCGTCTGAAGCCAGCCGTTGATCGCCAAGGCGACGGCCCGATCGGCCGACATCGATTGGTCGATGCCGAGTTGCTCGAAGGTCGCGAGCCGGCCCAGGGTGGCGAACGACAGTCCCTGCTCGATCTCGGTCACGATCGCAGTCGCGGCAGCACGGTCGTCTGCATCCTCGATGCCGGCGAGCCGCTCCCGCACCGCGGCCACGAGCCGCGTCGCTTGCTCTCGCCGCCGCCGGTAGTCGTCCCGCGACTCCTTCACGGCCTGGAGCACCTCGGGCGCCGCATCGTCCACCGGAAAAGCATCGAGCATCTCGATGGCGAACCGGTCCTGCCCCGCCCTGCCCCGAAGCAGCAGTTCGTCATGCATCTGCCCGGCGGCCAGGCGGGCGAGCGTCCGCCGTTCTGCGGCCAGGTGGGCGAGGTCGGGGAAGTCGCGGAGTACCTCGTCGAGCTCGACGCGGGCGTCTGCATACCGCTCGCTCTGCAGCAGGAGCCGCACGAGCCGCAGCCGCTGCTCAGAGTCGCCGCGATCGAGGTGCGTGGCGATCACCCGTGAGAGCACGTCGCGGGGCACGGAACTCGTGGCCATCCGCATGTCGAGCACGAGCGGTTTTTCCGTCTGGAGTCCCTCGACCTTGATCCACCGCGGCGTGATCTCCGTGATCCCCTGCACGACATCGACGCGGCCGTTTGCCGTGGCGAGCGCCAGCGTGCGGCGGCCGTAGTCGTCGAACGGCGTGGCGGCCAGGATCGAGCCGATGCCGGCCACCCGCCTTCCCTTGTCCGGCACAAACTGCGGAATCGAGAGCCGCTCGGTGCCGAGGGCGTCGGCCGACCGCTCGGTGCGGACCACCTGCCGCTTTGACACCATCGTGCGGGTGAGGCCGTCGTCGCAGACGACGATCGGCTGGGCTCCGGGCTGGGCCGCCGCGCCGTCCTCGAGTGGATTGTCGGCCACGCCCCCCACCATCGCGAAGCTCCCGTCGAGAACGCGGCCATCCGCGAGTTCGACGCGATCGGCGACGGCGACTGGCGGCGTTGCGAGGAGCAGTGCAACGCCGGCGGTGGCGACGAGCCAGGCTCGAAGGCAGTGGACGGCGACGGGCATGCGAAACTCCGATGCAGCAGCATCAGGCATCGTACGGTATCCGAGGCGGCGTGCCTCCCGGCCGCAGTCCGCACACTGCGTGTGCGGACTGCGGCCGCGGATGACGGAAGGGCTCGTTCTGTCATGCTTGACGGACGGCCCTCACTGGCCTGACAATCTTGCGCAGCCTTCCCCGCCCGCCACGTTCAGGCCGCTGATGCATCGTTCTCCCGTTCGAGCCGCACTCACCTGGGGCCTGGTCGCCACGCTGCTCCTGCCTGTCGTGCTGGCCGTGGTGCTGGGGTTGGGTAGCCTGCTCAATGCCGTCGGTGACGAGGCTGGCTCGCGGGCCTGCAGCCGGGTGGCCCTGGCTGCGGGAGCGGCATGGCTCGTGGCCGTGGTGGCGACGACCACCGTATCCGCAGTGGCACTGCTCGAACGCCCTTCCCTCCCTCGCCATGGCCGCCGGAAGCGGGCGCGCCGGGCAGGCGAACGGCACCTCCGCGGCATCGGCCCTGAGACTGGAGAACGCGTCGGCTGAGCAGGCCGCGGCTCGGGGCCCTGCGCAGGCGGTGATTGCCCATGCCCTTCTCGTTTCGCTGCACCGGCTGCCGCGCGAAACTGCACGTGCCCACCCGCTGGGCCGGCGGCACGGTCGCCTGCCCCAAGTGCCAGACGCGGGTCGTGGTGCCGAATCCGCGGGAAGCTACGGCCCCCGCTCATCCGGCGGCCGCATTCGAGAGCCGGTCGCTGGAGAGATCGCTTGCCACGCTCGAGTCGGTGCCCGGAGGCTCGTTCGCCGATTCCAATTTTGAACTCCCTCCCGGCGAACCTGCGATCACCGCGGAGGCCGTGGAATCGGGTGTGACACTCCCCTGGTGGTTGATTTATGCTGCTGTCCTAGGTTACGCGGCGATGGCCGCGGGCTGTTTTCTTTTGGGCATGTGGTGGGCGGCGCCAGCCGTGAACTGATGACTCCGCACGTGGCTCGACATGGTTTGTGGATCGCGATGGTGGCACTGCTCGCCGAGGGCGTGGCCCCACGGCCTGCCGCCGCACAGGCCGTGAGCTTTTCCAAACAAGTAGCGCCGCTTCTGGCGTCGAAATGCGGCGGCTGCCACATCTCCGGTCGTCGCGGTGGCTTTCAGTTCACCTCCTACGACGCCCTGATGAAGACGGGCATGGTGCAGAAGGGCCAGGGGGCGTCGAGCCGCATCGTGGAGGTGATCGAATCGGGCGACATGCCCCGGGGCGGCGGGAAGGTGTCGAAGGACGATCTCGCGATGCTCACCTCGTGGATCGATGCCGGCGCGGCATTCGATGGTACGAATCCGACGGCGCGGTTCGAGGGCGTGCCCGCGGCGAACGCCGGCATGCGGCCTGCCCCCAAGGAAAAGAAGGCAGAGCCGCTCAAGAACGGTGAGGTCTCGTTTGCCTTCGACGTCGCGCCGATCCTGCTCGACAACTGCGTGCGGTGCCACGGCGCGAACGACGGTCAGGAAAACCTGCGGCTCGCCACGCTCCAGGGGATGCTCCGGGGCGGCGACTCGGGCCCGGCGATCGTGGAAGGCAAGGCAAGCGACAGCCTGCTCGTGAAGAAATTGCTCGGCAAGGGCATCGACGGCCAGCGGATGCCGCGAGGTCAGCCGCCCCTCCCCGACAAAGACATCGCCACCATCTCGAAGTGGATCGATCAGGGGGCCAAGCTCGACCTCCTCTCGTGGACGTCACATCTCGATGACGTCGCAGCCGCCGGCCGCGCGCGGTCGCTCTCCGATGCCGAGTTGAAGCCGGTGCGGGCCAAGGCGGGCGAGGTGCTCTGGCGGATGGCGATCCCCGACGACGAGGCGCTGGTCGAGTCGCGTGAGCGGGTGCATGTGATCGGCAACCTGCCGGCATCGCGAATGAAGGAGACGGCCGATCTCGCTGCCAAGGCGGAGGCTGCCGTGCAGAAGGAACTCGCCGGCGCGGACGGCAAGTTGCGGAAGGGAGGACTCGTCCTCTACGTATTTCGCAAGTCTTACGACTACTCGGCCCTCTGGCAGCAGACGCTGGGCGGTGAGCGGCCGAAGGGCATCACCGGCCACGGCGGCATGATGGGCGACGTCGTTTACGGTGCCGCGCAGCTTCCCACTACGCCCTCGGATGACGCGGATGTGGAGCTCCTGCTCGCGGAGCAGCTTGCAGCCGGGGCGCTCGCGGGCCGCGGCCTGCCGGGATGGTTCGTGAAGGGGGTCGCGCGTGCCGTCGCCATGCGGGCGGTGCCGAAGGCCAAGCTCGTCAAGGAATGGAAGCGGGAAACGCCAGAGGCGGTCCGCACGATCGGTTCGACGGCCGATTTCTTCTCCGTGCACGCCGATCCGGCACCGCTCACGCTCGCGGCCGGCGGCTTCGTCGGCGCACTCGCCACGCCCTCAGCCAAGCTCCGGCAGTTGCTCGCGCTCGTCGACGGTGGTCAAGACTTCGACACCGCCTTCACGAACGTCTTCCGAAATAAACCCCAGCCCCTCTTCGACGCCTGGGCCCAGAAGGAAGCCAAGAAAAAATAGGGGCGGGAGCGGGCGGCGACACGTTTTCCACCGTAATGCCGTGGTGTCCTGGGATGCGGAGAGCTCGTTGAAATAAAACCGGGGTGGCCTTGGATCCCGGGGCAGGTGATCCGGACGGCCGACAGTCGAAACTGCCGGCGCCGGCGTGACCCGCAACCAGAACCAATAGTCGGCCCCCAACGAGCCTCGTTAAGAGCTCACCGGCATGGAGTGGACCGCATCACGAACATGGCAGAAAACGTATCGCCGCACGCTCCTTTCGCCGCTTAGGCATCCATCGACTCGCGGCCGTGGGGCTCGAGCGACTTCGTGTTTCGCTCCAAGGCCATCACGATCATATGCCGGCGGGAGCCATCTGCCGAGCTCGCGATGATCGGCAGAACCTGCCGCTTGTTGGGCAGGTCAGCCCGCACGCGAAACGTGCCATCGGGCTGCACCTTCACCGGCTCCCCCTGGAGAGTGACGCGGGCATTGGGCTGCGTTGCCCCATAGACGATCACCTCGGCATCAACCTCCAGTTGGAAGGCGTGCCGCTCCTCGATGTCGGAATCTTCATCGTCGGGGAGAGTGCGGGCCGTCGGCGGCACCATCGGCCGCTGGAGTCGCTCTTCGAAGAGTTCCTGCAATTCCGTGCTGTTATTCTCCGCCGAGAATCCGCCGCTCATCGCGTAGATGCGGTCGCAATCGCCCACGATCTCACCCCAGTGGGTGTCGAGTGTGTCGCTCTGCGATGCCGTCGGCGTGGTCACCGCATTGCTGCGGCCCAGGGCATGGAATCGGCCTGATCCGGCGAGATAGCCGATTTCGACGCGGCACCGCATCGGCTCCCGCACGTCGATGAACCAGTTCTTCACGCCGCCGTGGATCTCGATTTCCCGCACCACCTGTGCCGAGGCCGAGCCCTCGAGGCCGGTCTCGATCCGCAGTACCCGCAGCACGGGCCGCGCGGCATGCCATTCCGGGCCGAGCGCGGCCTGCGCCCGGGCCACGCTCCGGGGCGTGATCTCCCAAAACGCATGAAGCCAGTGCGGCCCACGGACCATGAGCACCATCCGATCTCGGGGCTGACGCACCGTGCGGCCACCTTCCGGAGCGGTCACGAGGTTCTTCGCTTTGGCGAGCCGCTCTCGCGCCTCTGCGATCCGCCGCGCGACCTCGGGATTCGGCTGCTTGGGGACGGCGATGGCCGCCGGTCGTGGAGGGGCCGATCCACCGACCGCCTGGCGGGCGAGGCTCGACTTCGCGCGGCGAACCAGCGCACGGATGAGCTGGTCCTTCCGCATCGAGTGCCAGCCTTGCACGCCATGCTGCTTGGCCAGGCGGGCCAGATCGCGAACCGGCTTGTCCCGAAGGGTGGCGTTCGTCATGCGGTGGAATCCTGTGCGCCTCCGCGGCCGCAGTCGCCCCGGCGGAGCGACCCTTTCAACCGCTTCAGGCGAGGCTACCCAGAAACCCCAGGGCTGGCAAACAATCGGCGTGCCAAAGTGAGCCGCAAGTCGTGTGCCAGCAAGGGCTTGCGGCCCGGTCTAGCCGTAGGCCCGTGACTCCGTGACGGGCTGCTGGTTGCGGAGCAATGGGCCCACTGGGTCTGCAGGGATGCCGAGCTGTCTGATTGTGCCGTACATGCGCCAGGCCCGGAGGGCCGGGTTCGTGTCAGCCGACGGAGGTCGGCCAAGCGACGGTCGGCAAGGATGCCGAGCCGGCGCGTGTATTCAGTCGCCGCGGAGCCGCAGCCCACGCTCGGTGAGCTTCTCCCGCACCTCGTTGAGGCTCGTCACGCCGAAGTTCTTGCACTCCAGCAAATCCTCGGCTGTCCGCCGCACGAGGTCGCCGATCGTGTTGATCCCGAGCTTCGTGGTGCACTTGCGGGCCCGCACGGAGAGATTGAGTTCCGTGATCGGCTGCGAGTAGATCTCCTGCTCGTCGGCCGAGGCCTCGACCGGCTCCGGCTCGGGCTCGACGACTGGTGCCGCCATCGCCATCTGGCCAAGACTGAGCCCCTTCGAGGCCAGCATCTCCTTGATCTCGACGAGGCTGGTCTCGCCGAAGTTCTTGCTGGCGAGGATCTCCTCCTCCGTGGTCCGGGCAAGATCGCCGAGCGTGTGGATGCCCATCTTCTGCAGGCAGTTGCGGCTCCGCACGGAGAGCTCGAAGTCGCTCACCGGCAGGCTCAACACCTGATCGAGACGGTCGCGCTGCTTCGCCTCCTGCTCGCCCGTCTGAATGTCACCAGCCGCCGACGAATCCCGGAGGAAGAGCCGGGCCCGCGGATGATCGGGGATTGCCTCCAGAATCCGGCGGTAGCACTGCTGGGCGCGGGTGAAATCGTTTTTGTCTTCGAAGATGATGCCCAGGTTGATCAGGCTGCCGAGCGTGGGCGGATACCGCTCCAGCGACTTCTCGTAGCACGCCTGGGCCTCTTGGTCATTGCCGAGACGATCATTGATCACGCCGAGGGCGAAGAGGGCGCCGGGGTGACCAGGATCGCAGCTCACCGCCTTCTCGTAGGCTGCGGCGACTTCCTGAATCGGGGCCCCTGCATCGGCGAGCAGGGCTCCCTTGGCGGCCCAGAAGTCGGCGGATCCGGCCGCCTCACCGGCGATCGAATCAAGTTGCTTATGGGCGTCGTCGTGCTTGCCGCTTGCCCGGAGAGACTCGGCAGCAGCGGCCACGCAGGTCGCGGCGTCATAGCCAGCCTTGCGGGCGGCGGCGAGTGTCTCGCAGGCCTTGTCGTGGGCGGCGACCGCCGCATGGGCGAGTCCCTGGTGGAAGAGCGCCAACGCGCCGCCGTCGCCTGACCGCAGCGTTTCGAGGGCGTCCTTGGCCCGGCCGAGCAGCCGTTGGCAGACGCCGAGCCGCACCGATGCCGCCGGGCTGCGCTCCGGGCTCGCTTCCAGTTCCCGAACCGCCGCCTTGAGTTCGCGATGGGCGGCTGCCTCGCGGCTCAGGGCCTCGACGAGCGCCTTCACCTCCGCAGGGCCGAACGGCCCGTTGCCGAGGATCAGGTCGCGGATGTCGGAAGTGGCGGTGGCAACCATGTGCAGGCACCCTCTTGGTGTTGGCGGTTCACATCACGAAAGCCAGCGGCGGGAGTCGAACCCGCAACCCCCGCATTACGAATGCGGTGCTCTGCCAATTGAAGCTACGCTGGCGAGATGGGCGGCACGGCGGCCCCGGAGGGCACCGCCCGCAGCCCCGCAAAACTAGCGCACGCGCTGCTCCATCGTCAAGAGAAGGCCTTTTTTCGGCCCTTGAGAGGGGGTGGCCTCCAGGACCGGCCGAGCGGCAGGCATGGCAACAGGCGTCGGGCCTCCGACCCGGCAGGAGCATCCTGCCGAAGCAATGCGGGTCAGGGGCATGACGGCCGCACGGCTCTGAACAAGTCGGAGGCCCGACGCCTGGTGGGGCGGCCCGGCCGGTATCTCCCGGCTGACGGTCCAGGGGGTGCACGCGTCGTGCCAAACCCCGCCAGAAACAAGCGCGAGCGGCATTTCGGCCGCATCACGCCCGTTTACCAGGTGCCGTGCCGAATCGCCGCAGCAACGGCGCGTTCAATTCCGCGCCACCCGCGACGCAGAATGAAACACCGGCCGCGTGCGGGCTCTCTCACGACGTGGCGTGCGCCGCCCCGCGGGCGTCCGAATACTGCAGCGCGGCTGCCTGCAGGTAGTGATTGAAGTCGGCGTGGGCCTGAGCGAGTTGGAGGACCCCGTCTCGCCGCAAGGCGTAGACCTCGACGTCGGTGAGGGCCCGGACCGTGGCGGCCCGCGGCGCGTCGGTGAGGATGGCCAGCTCACCGAAGAACGAGCCCTCGCGCAGCACCGTGAGCCGCTGCGGGGGATCGCCGCGGAGGACCTCGACCTGCCCCTTCGTGAGAAAATACATCTCGTCCCCCACGTCTCCCTCGTGCACGAGCGTGTCGCCGGGTGCGAATTGTCGCGCATCCAGCCGCGGGATGATGTCTCGCAGAAAATCGCTGCTCGCGTGCTTGAAGAACGGTACCTGTTCGATGAGCGCAGCGGTGATGGCCCGCATGCGCAACAGTTCCCGGTCGATCTTGCCCGGCCCCTTGAAGGGCATCTCGGAGATGACATGGACCTCGGCGGGCACCATGAACGCAGCCAGCCGGCCGGCGACGAAGCTTTGCAGATCCTCCGGGCTCGCTACGGACCCTGGCTGCAGGATCACGTAGGCGTGTGGAACCTCGCCGCAGGCGGCGTCGGGAACGCCGATCACGCAGGTTTCCAGAACCGCCGGATGGTCGGACAGCGCCGCTTCCACCTCGAGGGGCGCGACCTTGTTCCCTGCGCGGACGATCACGTCCTTCCTCCGGCCCACAAACCAGAGGTAGCCGTCCTCGTCGTAGCGGCCCAAATCTCCGGTCAGCACCCAACCGTTCTGCAGCGTCTTCCTGGTCATCGCCGATTCGTTCCAGTATCCGTCCATGATTCCGGGGCCGCTGACCCTGACATCCCCCACCGTCCCGGTCGGCACGTCGGCGCCGTGCTGATCCACAATCGCCACATGCACCCCGTGCGCGGGCGGCCCGACGGATCCCGGCTTCTTGCGGCCGAACGGCGGATTCATCGCATACGGTCCGGTCTCCGTGGAGCCGCATTGCTCGGTGACCGGCACGCCGGTGAGCCGCTCGAAGGCTTCCAGGAGCTTGGTCGGCACGCGGTCGCCCCCGGCGAGGCAGAGCCGCAGATGGCTGAAGTCGCAGCCCCGGAAGTCGGGACTCGCCATCAGCTGCCCGAGGCCCGCCGGGGTGAGCGTCAAAAACGTCTTGGCGGGCGGCCGACGGAGGGCCGCGACAAAGTCTCCCACGGTGAACGTTCGCAGCAGACTGACGCGTCCCCCGGCCAAGAGGGTGGGCAGGACCTGGCAGCGCAGCGCGAGAGGTCGGGAGATGGATGTCACAATCAGGGCGACGTCGTCCGGCGTAAGCGTGACCCGCGCGAGATATTTGCGGACGCCTGTGGACAGGGCCCCGTGCGAGAGCACGACCCCCTTGGGCCGGGACGTCGTTCCAGAGGTGTAGATCATCACCGCCGGCGTATCGTCGTGTGGGCGTTCGGAGGGCAGGGTACGTTCCGCCCCGAGCAGCGCGTCGAACGGGCGACGGTTGCCGGTCGGAGTTCCGCCGCCGACAACGACCACTCGGGGCACTGCTGCGAGGACGCCGGCTTCGTCGAGGCCGGGGATGCGTTCGTGACTCACGATCAGCATCGCGGCGCCGCTGTGGCCGAGCGCATAGCCGATCTGGAGCGGGTGGTATTGATAGTCGAGCGGCACGATCACGAGCCGCATCCGGAAGCAGGCGAGGTAACAGACGACCGCCTCGAGGCCGTTTGGCAACAGCAGGGCTACCCGATCTCCCTCCTCGAGTCCCATGGCCGCCAGGCCCGACGCCAGTCGCGATCCGAGCCTCTCGAGTTCCGCGGCACTGGTCCACGATCCGTCGCACTCGAGGATTGGGCGGTCGGGGGCGATCTCGAGCGTGTGTCGCAGCAGCTGATGCAGCATGGGAGCGGGGCGGATCGCCTGCGGAGAATTGGTTGGGAGGCACGCTGAGCGGCCGGCCATCGCTATGATTATGCAGATCGGCCGCATCGGCGGCTCGTCGCCTTTTTGCATCACACCGGAGCCCGTTCCGTGAACCCACGCCTGCCAGCGTTCATCGGCCGCCACCGCTGCGGCCCCGGGTTTCCGCTCACGGTCATCGCCGGACCGTGCGTGATCGAGAGCGAAGACCTCTGTCTGCGGATCGCCGAGGTGATCGCTGCGATCGGTGACGATCTTGGCGTGCAGATGGTGTTCAAGGCCTCCTACGACAAGGCGAATCGCACGAGCGTCGGCTCGTTTCGCGGCCCCGGGATCGACGAGGGGCTCGGCGTGCTCGAGCGGGTGCGGTCGGCCACGGGGCTGCCTGTGACGACCGACGTGCATCTGCCCGACCAGGCCACCGCCGCCGGGCACGTCTGCGACATGCTTCAGATCCCTGCCTTCCTCTGCCGGCAGACCGACCTGCTTCTGGCGGCGGCCGCTACCGGCAAGGCGGTCAACGTGAAGAAGGGGCAGTTCGTGGCGCCCGGCGACATGAAGCACGTGGTGGCCAAGCTGCTCGCCGGCGGCTGTAGCGACGTGCTCCTCTGCGAGCGGGGCACGTTCTTCGGCTACGGTCGGCTCGTGAACGATTTCGCCGGTCTGATCACCATGCGGAATCTGGGCGTGCCCGTGATCTTCGATGCGACGCATTCCGTGCAGCAACCGGCCAGCCTCGGCGAGGCCACCGGGGGCGACCGCACGCTCGTCGAGCCGCTCGCCCGCGCGGCGGCGGCGGTGGGCATCGACGGCGTGTTCTTCGAGACGCATCCGAACCCCGACCGCAGCCCGAGCGATGGGCCGAACATGGTGCCGCTGGCGGAGCTACGGGGCGTGCTGGAGCGGGTGCTGCGGATTCACCAGGCCCGTCTCGCCGGAGGCGGCGCGTGATGGCCCCGCGCGGCTCGGCACTGACGACGTGGGCCGTCTGGGCCGCGGTAGCGCGTGCGATGTCTTTGGCCGCGACGGTGTCGCTGACCGGCTGCGGCGCACGGCCCGCTCCGGCGGTCTCCGCGCCTGCGAATGATCCAGCCAGTGGGACGGTTCGGTCGGCGGCTCCGGCTGCGACATCCGCCGCCGCGCGGCAGAAGCTCCTCGCCGGTGCACTCGCCGTCCTTGACCGATTCGACGACTTCGATGAGGCGCGCGGGGCGGAGCTCGTATTCGACCGGCTCGCGCAATGGAGCCGCGTCGCGGCCGAGCCGGCGGGCGGCTCGTGGCGGCCCGATCCGCTTCTCGACACACTGCCTGACCGACTCCGCGCCGCGGTCCCCGAGCCGCTCGATGCGATCGGCTTCGCTGCGGCGCACGACGTGACGTTCCTCCGCGACGAACGGTGGCTGGCCGACATCGCGAGGGTGGCCCGCGGTGGCGCCGTAGACGACGTGGCGATCGCCACGAACCTCTTTCAATGGACCGTTCGCTCGCTCGCCCTCGTGAGCGATCCGCCGCTCGTGCCCTCGGAGACGAATCCCGGCAATCGCTGGTTTCTGCCCGGCGAGATCCTGCTGGCCGGCCGGGCGAGCGCACCGCAGCGGGCCTGGATCTTCCTGGAGCTGCTCCGCCATGCTGGTCTGACCGGCGTGATGCTGGCCACCTGCGATGCCGCAGACGGCGATGTGCGGCCCTGGGTGCCGGCGGTCATGAGCGATGGCGAGATGTATCTCTTCGAGCCAGCCTATGGCATTCCGATTGCGGGGCCCGAAGGCCGCGGCGTGGCCACGGTGAGCGAGGCGGCCGGTGACCCCGCAATCCTCGAGACGCTGTCGCTGCCCGATCGGCCCTATCGCGTGCAAGCGGCCGACATGCAGCGGCTGAGCGTGCTCGTGGCCACGGATGCGTGGACGTCCTCACGCCGCATGGCCATCCTCGACACCGACCTGCGGTCGACCCGCGAGATGCGGATTGCCGTTGCTGCCAGTGCCGCGGCCGATGCGGCCCGCACTGCGTTGCCGGAGGCAGCGCGGGAGCGGCCGGCGGGTGTGTGGGAGTTTCCCTGGGAGACCGTGGCGCGGCGGCGGGCGGCGGGCGCTGCGGTGTCAGCGGCCGCGATGCGGGAACTGGCCCCGTTGCAGATCGCGCTCGTGCCGACGGACAACGCCGGGGCCGGCCGGCCGATGCGGCCGCTCTACGCCGCGCGGCTGCGGGAGTTTCGCGGTGAACTCGACGGGCCTACGGGCGCGAAGGCGGCCTATCTGGCGGCCCGTCCGGGCCGCGATGTGATCGCGGCAGCCGTCCGCGGTCTGCCTCCGGAGCAGGCCCAGGCCGCCGGGCGGCTCTACGGGCAGATGAAAGAAGACGCCGCCTACTGGCTCGGCGTGCTCACGCTCGGCGAAGGTGAATACGAGGCCGCGGTCGACTATCTCCGCCGCATGACGCTCGAGGCTGCGCCAGACAGCCGCTGGGCCGATGCAGCGCAGGTCAATCTTGGACAGGCGTATCTCGGGCTCGGCAAGACCGCAGAGGCTGTAGCCGCCCTCCGCGCGGATCGCTCCCCCCAGCGGTTTGGCAGCCGGCTGCTGGCCGACCAACTGGAAAAACGCAGGCCCGTCACTCCGTGACGGGTAGGCACGTTGCGGAGCAACGGGCCTACGGGCCGGCCGCAGGGCATCCCGTGTTGCCTCTGCGAGCCCTGGCGGGTATCGTGAGGGGCTCGCATAAACCATTTCTTGCCCCCTGCTCCGCGTGATCGACCATGAAAGACGGCATCCACCCCAGGTATCAAGACACGGTCGCCCGCTGCGGCTGTGGCAACACGTTCACGACGCGGAGCACGGTGCCCGAGATCAAGGTCGACATCTGCAACGTCTGCCATCCGTTCTTCACCGGCAAGCTGAAGTTCGTCGATACCGCAGGCCGGATCGAGAAGTTCAAGTCGAAGTTCGCCGGCGCCGGCTACGCGAGCCTGAAGAAGAAAAAGGCGGGGGCCGAGGCTCCCGCATCCTGATGGCCGGCCGCGATCTGCTCGCGGTCTGAATGATGCGCGACGAGTTGGAAGCGCGGCTCGCCCGGTTCGAGGAACTCGAACGCGCGCTGGTCGATCCTGATGTGCTTGCCGATCCGCAGCGGCTTTCTGCCGCCGCCCGCGAACACGGCACGCTCGCGAAGCTGGCCACCCGCTACCGTCAGTTCGTGGCCCTCGAGCGGCAGATCGCCGACACGAAGGAGATGGCGGCCGGCGACGACCGCGACCTGCGTGATCTCGCAGAATCGGAGCTGCCTGAATTGGAGCGGCGGCGGGAGCAGGAGTGGGACCAGCTGCTCGACCTCTGCTCGACCGACGAGGATGCTGATCGCGCCCGCTGCATCATGGAGCTGCGGGCAGGCACCGGCGGCGATGAGGCGGCGCTCTTCGTTCGCGATCTGTACGAAATGTATCGCCGCTACGGCGCAGAAATCGGCTGGGAGTTCGAGGTGCTCGATGCCAGCCCCACGGAACTGGGCGGCTTCAAGGATCTCGTGCTCGGCGTCACGGGTGAGGCCGTCTACCGCAAGCTCCAGCACGAGAGTGGCGGGCACCGCGTGCAACGCGTGCCCGACACGGAGACGAAGGGACGCATCCATACGTCGGCAGCCACCGTCGCCGTGCTGCCCGAGCCGGAAGACGTGGAGGTGTCGCTCTCGCCTGACGAGTATCGCAAAGATCTCTTCTGCGCGAGCGGGCCGGGCGGCCAGCACGTCAACAAGACGGCCTCCGCCGTGCGGCTCACGCATCTTGAGACCGGCATCGTGGTGCAGTGCCAGGACGAGAAGAGCCAGCATAAGAACCTTGCGAAGGCGCTGCGTGTGCTGAAGACGCGGCTCTACGAGCACCAGCGGCAGATCGAGCACGCCAAGCGGTCGGCCGAGCGAAAGAGCCTCGTCGGCTCGGGTGACCGCAGCCAGCGGATCCGCACGTACAACTTCCCGCAGAACCGTGTGACCGATCACCGGATCAATGAGAGCTTCACGCTCGACCAGGTGATGGCGGGCCGGCTGAGCCTCGTGATCGACGCGATCGAGGCGCATGCCCGCCAGGCCCGGAAGACCGAGATGGAGCGGTCTGCCAAGCCTGCCGTCACTGCAGGGCGCGACGCATGACGACCGACCGCCCCGCCCCGCCCCGCCCCGCCGGCAGCGACGGCGAGCCCTGGACGGTGGGCCGGCTGCTCACGGTGACGACCGACTGGCTGCTGGGCCGCGGCAGTGAATCTGCGCGGCTCGATGCCGAGGTGCTGCTGGCTCACGTGCGTGGCTGCGAGCGGATCGCCCTCTACACGGCGTTCGACACGCCCGTAACCGATGCCGACCGGGCCCGGTTTCGCGAACTTGTGAAGCGGCGGGGCGAAGGGGAGCCGGTCGCGTATCTCGTGGGGAGCCGTGAGTTTTTCTCGCTGCCGTTCGTCGTGAACAAGGCCGTGCTCGTGCCTCGCCCCGAAACGGAAGGGCTCGTGGTGCGGGTGCTCGACCTCTGCAAGGCGGCCGCCGCCCCGCGGATCATCGACGTTGGCACGGGCTCCGGTGCGATCGCCATCACGCTGGCGAAGCGGCTGCCGCAGGCGACGATCGTCGCCACTGACATTTCGCCCGAGGCTCTGGCCGTGGGCCGCGAGAATGCCGCCCGGCATGGGGTGGCCGAGCGGGTCGGCTTCGTCGCCTGCGATCTTCTCGGGGCGGCGGCTGAGGCGGCAGGCCCCTGGGACGTGATTGTGAGCAACCCGCCTTACGTGCGGGAGGATGAGTTTGACTCGCTCCCGCGGGACGTGCGGCTGCACGAGCCCAGGTCGGCGCTCGTGGCTGGGCCGACGGGCGTGGAGGTGGTGACGCGGCTGGCGGCGGCTGCGGCCGAGTCGCTCGTACCCGGGGGCTGGCTCGTGATCGAGATTGGGCCGGCGGTTGCTGCGGCGGCCGAGGCCGTACTCGACGCCCAGCCGGGGCTCGTCTGCGAGGCCACGCTCCCGGATCTGGCGAATCTGCCGCGGATCGTCCAGGCCCGCCGGGCGTGATGGACCGCTGGTCGTAGGCTCGTCACTCCGTGACGGGCTGTCTGCTTCTGCGGTCACGCCGTGACCCGGCCCCTTTCCAGCCCGTTGCGGAGCAACGGGCCTACGGTGGCGCGGCAATTTTCCGCCAACTGCGGAGCGGCGGCCACATTTTTTTGCCCCTCGTGGCCTCCGCGCTCGTTATGAACTTGACGGGCATGTCGTCCGTCCGCGTCGCGTATAGCACCCGGGCTGGCGGTCATGGTCGAGAACATATGGCAGGAAGTACGGGCCCTATGTCGCCGCCATGAGCCGCTGCCTTGCCGCCCGCTCGTCGTGGTGGCCGTCTGCCTGGCAGCAGGCTGTGCGGTCGGCCGGCTGATGCCGCTGCCACTGGGACGTTGGGCGGCCCTCGCCTGGTGGTGCGCTGCCGTTGCCGCTGTCGCTGGCTGGCGGCTGACGTGGGGCCGTGGAGCCGCGGCGGGCTGGCTCTGCACCGCTTTCGTCGCCGCTGGTGCCGCCTGGGCGGCGGCGCAGCACGACCTGTTTCCCGCCGATGATCTGGCCTGGAGTCTCACCGACGCGCCGCAGCCGGTGGCGATCCAGTGCACCGTGCTGGAATCGCCACGGCTCCTCCCGCCCCCTGCGGCGACCATCGGCCAGGCTGGTGCCCGTGGGCCGTCGAGCGAAAGCGTGGTGGCCATCTCGGCGGTGCGAGACGGCAGGCAATGGCAACCGGCAGCGGGCCATGCCGCTCTCGTGATCGACGGGCCACCTCCCGACCTGCGTGTGGGCACGCGACTCGTCGTGCTGGGACGCGGACTGCGGCCGGCCCCGGCCTTCAACCCGGGGGAGTTCGACTTTCGTGCAAGGGCCCGTGCCAAGCGGTGCCTGTCGATCGTACGGGTCGGGTCCCCGGCCTGCCTGCGGCCGACCTGGGAGCCGCCGTGGTGGTGGCCACCGACGGTGTTCGATAGCGTCCGCCGCCGGGGCAGCGACGTGCTGCATGCGCACCTCTCGCCGGCTCACGCGCCGTTGGCTGCGGCCCTCCTGCTCGGGAGCCGCGAAGCCCTGCCTCGCGAGGAGGCCGACGACTTCCTCGTCACCGGGACGGTGCACATTCTTTCGATCTCAGGATTGCACGTCGGCCTGCTCGCGATCACCCTCGCCGCCAGCCTGCGAGCGGTGCGGGTGCCGCGGCAGGCAGCGCTCGTCTGCATCGCGGCGATGATCGGCCTGTATATGTTCGTCGTGCGGGCCGAGACGCCTGTCGTCCGGGCCACGCTCCTGGTCTGGCTCACCTGCTTCGGCAGCCTGTGGACCCGTCGCTCAGCGGCGATCAACGCGCTCGCGGCCGCCGCCATCGTGATCCTCGCGTGCCGACCCGGCGACGTCGTGTCCGCTGGTGCCCAGCTCTCATTTCTTTCGACGGCGGTACTCGTGGGCACGGCCGCGATCGTCGTGCGGATGCGGCCCACGACCGACCCGATCGATCGCCTCATCGACCGCAGCCGATCATCGCTGGAGCGGGCCGCCCGCCGACTCGGTCGCCACGGCTGGGAGTTGTTCCTCGTCGGGCTGGCGGTATGGAGCGTGACGGCCCCGATGGTTGCCGCCCGGTTTCATGTCGTGAGCCCGGTGGGAATCGTGCTCAATGTTCTCGTCGCGCCGCTGGTGCCGCTGGCGATGGCGATCGGTTTTGCGTGCGTCCTGGCCGCGACCGTTTCGGACTCGCTGGCGGCGGTGTGTGGTGCCGGGTGTGATGCTGCCCTCGCAGCCACGTTGCGCGTCGTCGAACTGGGGGCAGCCGTCCCGGGGGGCCATGTCTGGGTGCCGGGGCCGCCCATCTGGTGGGTGATCGGCTGGTACGCCTGCCTGGCGGCGGCCGCGTTTCTGTTGCCGGCACAGCGACTGCGGCGACCGGTCACCTGGGCTGCGGTCGCCGGAGCCTGGGGCCTCGTGGGCGTCGTGGGCTGCACGGCCTTGGCCTGGTGGGGACCGGGAACGCCCGGGCTCCGGGTGCTGGCTGCGGCCATGGGGCATGGCTGCGGCATCATCGTCCGGTCGCCCGGCGGCGGTTGCATGGTGTACGACGCGGGCAGGCTTGGGGCGCCTGGTGCCGCGCGGCGAAGCATGGAATCGCTCCTGTGGTCGGAGGGAGTGTCGCGGATCGACACGCTCGTCATCTCGCATGCCGACGCCGATCACTTCAACGCCGTGCCCGATCTGCTCACGCGGTTTCGCGTCGGGCGGATCGTCGTCTCCGAAACATTTCTCGCCAGCGCAGCGGCGGGTGTGGCTGAGGTGCGCGGCCGCGCCGCAGCCTGGGGGGTGCCGATCGACATCGTGTGCGCGGGCGAGTCGTTTGCGATCGACCGGCTCTGCCGCGTGCGGGTGCTGCATGCAGCAGGGAGCCCACGTGCTCTCGATCCACGGGCCGATGACAACGAATCGAGCCTCGTCATGGCCGTCGAATCGGCTGGCCGCCGGCTCCTGCTCACCGGCGATATCGAAGGCGCGGCGTTGGCCGAATTCGTGGCGTCGCGGCCGGAGGTCTGCGACGTGCTGATGGCGCCGCATCACGGGAGCCGCACGACGCTGCCGGCCGACATCGGCGTGGCGACGCAGCCGGAGTGGGTGCTCGTGAGCGGGCCGGGCGGCCGGAGTTGGCCGGAGGTGCAGGCCGCCTATCAGGCGGCGTCTGTCTGCGGGGCGGCAGTGCTGCGAACCGGCGGCGCTGGCGCCGTCGCGTTGGATCTCACCGCCGACGGCGTGACCGCGGCTCAGTTTTCGGCGGGCCGCTGGCGGCCGATCGATCGCCGTGCGGCGGCGTCCGGATCACCGCCAGCCGAGCGTCTCGCTCAGGGCAGTGAGGAGCGGAGCCGAGAGCGGCGTGCCGCCCGGCGCGCGGATCGTGGAGGCGAGGTCGAACATCACCAGGCCGGCAGTCAGCATGAGCAGCGTGCAGCAGGCCAGCGCGAGCACCTGCCAGACACTGAACGTGGTGTCGGGCACGTGCTCGAGCGGCAGTCCCATGCTCAAGCCGGCCGTGCTATCCGCGATGCTGCTTTCCTCGAGCGAGACCGACGCGGAGTCGTCCAACGCGGCTCCGAAGAAGCTGGAGTCGCCCGTCTCGTCGGTCGCGATTACGACCGACGCGCTCTCCTCGTCGCCCACATCGCCCAGGTCAAAGGCGTCGCCGGCGAGTGATCCGCCCGCGAGTGAGCCCCCAGCGATCGACCCGGCAGCGAAAGAACCCGCAGCGAGTGATCCACCGGCGTCGATTGCCGAGGCGATGCCCGAGGCCGCGGCGAGGTCGATGCCCGACACGTTGATGTCGGCGTCTTCGAGTGAAAGTCCGCTGTCGAGTGGGCCAGACAAGTTGACGCCTGCCGCCGACCTGGGGACTGATGCAGGAGCATCGCTCCCCGAAGCGATGCCGGAAAGCCCGGCGATCTCACCTGAGCCGCCGATGGCATTGCCGAGGTCGAGAGTCATGCCGTCGGCGTCCGCGGTGGCGGGCGGCCGCAGGTCGAGGCCGGAGATTTCCGCTCCACCGGCGATCGCCGAGCCGGCGGCGATCGAATCGAGCACGAGGTCGTCTTCGAACGTGGGCTTGGCCGCTGACTCCGGACCGGCCCCGACGTCCGACGCGAACGACAGACCCGAGGCTTCGGCCGCCGCGGCATCCGCCTGACCCGCGCGGACGATCGTCTGCGAGCCGGCATGCACGTCGGAGGCAGCGAATACCCAGTCGCCATCGTCGAACGAGCCACCGACCGCCAGGTCGTCGGCCTTGTCGGCAGCGGCCGCGGCGGGGGCCGGCGCGGCGGCAGCCGGCGCATCGAGGTCCAGCGACAAGGCGTCGGAGTCGGAGCCGCCGTCCGCAAGGTCGCCCGCGAGCCGCTCGATCTCATCGGCCTTGAACTTGAGCGTCGTGCCGTCCCGCATCGGGAACAGCTTCTTGCGGTCGACGAGGCGGTGCACCTCGTCGACGCTCACGTTGAGCTGCCGCGCGGCTTCTTCGATCGACAGGAACTTCCCGGCCATCCTGCGTGTCCTACTGTCCGTGGGGAATGTCGGCGCGGTATCCGACGAATCTTCTTTCGTCGCACCGACCCCTCCATTCTACCGCGGTCCACCTACCCGGGCGCAGCCGGCACCACCGCTACGGACGCCGTTTTGCATCCAAGCCCTGAGCGGAAGCGAGGGGATCTCGTGGCGGAAGCCTCGGACGGGGGTGCACCGCGAGGCGACGTTGCCGACGCTCCCGCGTCGGATCCCCCGGCTTGCGCCTGGGGGCTTGTATGGCCGTCCCATCCAAGCCCTGAGCGCGAGCGAGGGGATCGGGCGTCTCACCTGGCCTGGTCGAGGAGTTTTTTGAGGGCGGCGGGTTTGGGCTCCTGCGCGTTGAACTCGTCGAGCTGCAGGTCGGAGGAGATGTCGCGGGCGGTTTTGAGCGTGAGGCTGCCAGACTGCGGGTCGACGTGGTAGACGGCGGCGTGACGGGTGACCTGATCGACCACGATCAGCAGCCGGCGACCGTCCTCGAGCGGGGAATCGGATACCCAGAGTGGTCCGCCCGAAGCGGCGGGCAGTGGCCGTTGAGTGGCCAGTTCGCCGGCGGTGACGAGTCCACACACGAGGGCCGCAGCGATGAGGCAGATCAGCGTTCGGGATCGCATGGGAAGGCTCCGAATCCGGACGGGACTGGTGCGGATGTGTAGCGATCGTGGCGATCGAGCCACAAGGCTGAAGACGGCAGCCTGCCTCCCCTGCCTGCCTTGCGCAGCCTGCCTTGGCGGTGAGCTTCGGCTGATGTTCCGCCGTCGCGACTCTTTCGATTCAATCGGCTCGGCCGGTCGTACCGATGGTAGGGAAAATGCCGTCGGCCCGAGCGGTCGGACGGCGTTGCCCTGCCTGCCTCGGAGGTCCGAACCGGTGTCGAAACTCAATGCCTTGTCCGGGATGTTGCTGCGGTCGCCGTTGCTCTGGGGCGGCGCGCTGGCGTTCTGCTTCTTTGGGCTGATTCATGCCGGGGTGATCAGCGATGCCAACGTGGTGCGGTATCTCGCCGGCCATTGGGTCGAGTACGTCGAAGTCGCCATGTTCTGCGTCGGCCTCGCCGCCCTGGCGCTCAAGGGCGCAGACATCTGGCGGCAGTGGCAGACCGCCGGCGAATCACCGCTGGAGTCGATCCCCGAGGGCGGTCAGTCGCCCGCTGAGGCCGAGGGCCTCGTCGAGGCGTTGCCCGAGGCGGCAACGGCCACGGGCTACCTGCCCAGGCGGCTGCGCGAAGCGCTCGACTTCGTCGTGCGGACGGGCGATTCCGACAGCCTGGGCGACCACCTCAAGTACCTCGCCGACCTCGATGCGGCACGGGCAGCCCAGGGCTACGGCCTCGTGCGGTTCGTGATCTGGGCGATTCCGATCATGGGCTTTCTCGGCACGGTGATCGGCATCACGGTGGCGATTGCGAATCTATCGCCCACGCAACTCGAGAACATCTCCGGCGTCGTAGCCGGTCTCGGCACCGCCTTCGACACGACCGCCACAGCGCTGGGCCTGTCGATGGTGCTGATGTTCCTCCAGTTCGTGGTCGATCGCGGCGAGCAGGCGTTGCTCGCGCGGGTTGACGAGACCACCTGGGCTGCCTTGGCCGGGCGGTTTCAGTCGTTCGCCGGAGGCGACGGCGCGGCCCTCGCGGTCGCGCGGCTCGGTGAGACGATGGCCCGCAGTTCCGCGCAACTTCTCGACGCGCAGGAACAGGCCTGGCGATCGCTCGAGCAGACAGCGGTTGGCGGCATTCGCCAACTGCTTGATGAGGCCGGCGACCGGATGACCGCGGCGCTCGGTGGCTCACTCGATGCGAGCCTCAGCCGCTGGGGCGAGTCGCTCGCGCGGGCCCACGACGAACTGGCCTCACGCCGCGAGGAGAAGTGGACCGGGGCGGCGGAGTCGCTGGCCGAGGCCGTCCGCGGCCTGGAGCGGCATCAGAGGGCGCTCGCCGACCAGACGGCGGTACTGGGCAGCGTGGTCGATGCCACCCGCGACATCAGCACGCTCGAGCGGAGCCTCGATGCCAATCTTTCGCGCCTGGCGACCACGGGCCGGTTCGAGGAGACGCTGGCGACGCTGGCTGCGGCAGTGCAGCTGTTGGCCGCTCGCGCCGGTGACGTGGCAGGCGATGCCCGGCGGATCGACCTGCACGCGGCGCGGAGCACCGGAAAGGCTGCATGAGCCGCATTCGTCCGAGTTCCGGACCCTCCATCTCGCTGTTTCCGTTCCTCGCCGTGCTCTTATGCACGATGGGGGCCCTGCTCGTCCTACTCGTGCTCTTTAGCCGGGCGGCCCAGCAGCCGGCTGTCGACGACACGGCGGCGAAAGCCTCCGCCGCGCGGGCCGATGAGCTGGCCGCAGCGAAGGATGAGCTGGCCTGGCGGCTGGAGCAGCTGCAGTCGATCCGCGGCCGCACGGCCGATGACCTGTCCCGCGCCCGCCTCCAGTTGGCGGGGGTCGAGGAAGACGCGCGGCGGATCGCCGACGAGCTCGATGCGCTCGAGCGGACGGCGGAGGCCCTGGCGGCCGGCAGCCACCCGGATGCCGCAGATGCCGAGGCGTTGGCGAAGCTCGAGCAATCGCTCGCCGACGCCCGGGCGGAGCTCGAGGCCGAGCGGGACGACAAGGCAAAGAAGCCGGCCGCCTTCGCCGTCGTGCCGTATGTCGGGTCGAACGGCACCCATCGGCGACCGCTCTACATCGAGTGCTGCATCGACGGCGTGTTCCTCCAGCCCGAAGGGGTCCGGCTCGGGCCCGCCGACTTCGAGGGGCCGCCCGGCCCGGGCAATCCGTTGGCCAGCGCCCTCCGCGCCGCCCGTGAGCATATCGCATCCATGCCGGGTGAGACGGGCGCGCCGCAGGCGCAGCCCTATCCCCTGCTGCTCGTGAGGCCGTCCGGCGTGATGGCCTACTACGCCGCCCGCGAGTCGATCCAGTCGTGGGGCAGCGAGTTCGGCTACCAGTTCATCGACGAGGAATGGCAGCTCGCCTACCCGCCGGCCGATCCGGCGCTGGCGGAGGTGGAGCGGCGGGCCGTCGAGGAGTCGCGGCGACGACTGGCCTGGCTGCAGCAGGTGCGGCCCGCGCGGCCCGCGAAGCCGCCGACGCAATAC
>JBAVTF010000072.1:0-11860 GCA_049695995.1 Pirellulales bacterium
ACGGCGGCCAGCGCCTCGTCAACGGCGGCCACCGCGGCATCGACGGCCGCGAGATCCTGCGTCGCCGCGGCGAGCCGCAACGCCTTGAGGCGATCGGTCATCTGCCGCCAGCGGCGGGCCCGGGCGGCCTGGTGCTTGACCGTCTCCAGCCGGCTCGACACCTCGCCCACGATGTCGGCGAGCCGCTGCCGGTTGAGTTCGGCCCGTTCGAGGCGGCGGAGGGCCTCGGCGCGGCGGGCCCGGAACTTCGTGATCCCGGCCGCCTCCTCGAAGACGGCGCGGCGGTCGCGGCCCGAGGCTACGAGCAGGGCGTCGACGCGGCCCTGCTCGATCACGCTGTACGCCTCCGTGGCGGCCCCCGTGCCGGAGAAGAGCTCGCGGATGTCGCGGAGCCGTGACGTCTCGCCGTTGATCAGGTATTCACTCTCGCCGCTCCGCTGCACGCGGCGTGTGATCTGCACCTCGGGGGCGACGACCGACAGCGCGCCGGCCGTGTTGTCGAAGATCAGCGACACTTCGGCGTAGTTGAGCGGCTTGCGCGACTGTGAGCCGGCGAAGATGACGTCGGTCATCTCCTTGCCGCGGAGACTACGAACCGACTGTTCACCGAGCACCCACTTGATCGCATCGACGACGTTCGACTTGCCCGAGCCGTTCGGGCCGACGACGACGGTGATGCCTTCAGGGAACTCGAACCGCGTGCGATCAGCGAAGCTCTTGAAGCCGAAGAGTTCCAGGGCCTTGAGCCTGGTCATGAGTCGTCGTCCGCGAGCGGTTCCCCGCGGGCGGACGCGGTCGAATCATCGGCGTCCGCGGGGATGTCGCGCGCTTGTCGGGACGCCTCCTCGTGGATGCTCTGGCGGCCATCGAATTCGGTGGGCACGGCGTCGAATGCCAGGCGGCTCGACAGGGCATGGCGGCCGCTGGCCTGCTGCAGGAACTGGACGGCATCGGGATAGGTGCCCCCGGTCTCGATCACGGCCCGCACGATGGCGTCGGCGGTGGCATCGACCTCCACCGACTGATCGTCCGCACCGGCTGCGAACCGGCTGACGCGGGCCGTGCGGCCTTCGACCACAACGACGATCGTGCTGCCGGCCTCGGCTCGCAGTCCGTCGGTCACCGGATGGTCGGTACCGAAGAACACGATCTCGGGCCGATAGCTGCGGGTGACGTGGACGAGCGGCGGCCCCTTCACGTCGAGCACGTGCATCGAGCAGGCGTCACCGAGCCGCTCGCCACGCACGAGAGGAAGATTGCGGTCCATCTTCCACAGGGCTCGGAAGGCACCGTAGCGGGTCTCGGCGCTCGCACTGGCCAGTAGTGACTGAAGAGCGTCGATGCCATTCGCGTCGTCGAGCACGCCGAGCGCGGCCAGGGCCGCGGGGCGGGCGCTGCGGAGTGATCGGGCGGCCTCGGCGAGATACGGCGCGGCGACCGACTCGCCAAGGTAGGCGAGCGCCTCCGCGGCGGCGAAGCGAATTTCCGGATCTTTCGAGTCGAGGGCTGTCCGGAGCGTGGGGATGGCGTCCTTGCCGATCGCTTCCAGGCGGAGGGCTGCCGAGGGCGCGGTCACCGGATCGCCCAGTTGTCGCTCGAGCAGTTGGAGCCGCGCATGCCGCCCCTCCGGCGGTTCGATTACGGCCACGCTCTGCACCACCCGCAGATAGCGGGGCAGGTTGTGGCGGTAGACGGGGGGCACTTCCAGGGCGATGTAGCGGTCGGTGCGCGGCGTGGCCACGCCGCGCTTCGAGCCCTTGATCACCGCGTGGAAACGGCGGTTGATCCAGTCGCCCAGCCGCTTCGACATCGCGAACGACCGGTGTTCGGCCGAGAGCACGAGTCCTAGCTCGCGGTCGGTGAGCGAGATGCCGCCACCGGGTACGCGGGCCCGCAGCTTCGACTTCGAATCGCGGGTTCCGTCGGATACCGGATCGACGAGCACGGGACCCGTCGCGAGACCGAGCTCGTGGCCATCACGAATCGCGTTGCCGAGTACGGCCATCTCCGCGAGCCGTGTCTCCATGAGCCAGCCGCCCTCGAGGCTCGTCGTCTCGTTGTCGGGGGGCACCTCAAGGTAGATGTCGAAGCGGTCCCCCTTGCGCACGCCCGGGGGCAGGTAGCCGTGCACCCAGACGAGCGCCGTCGTCGGGGAGGCGAGCAGCCGATTGGGCTCGATCACACCGCGTGACTGCATGTCGCCCAGCAGGGTCTGGCGCTGCGGGCCGGGCGGCGGGTCGCTGCCCGTGTTGGCCAGACCGGTGACCAGGGCCGCGTGCTCGATTCGCTTCGCATTCAATCCCCACGGGGCGGCATAGTCACCGACCATCCGCGTGCCCGCCTCGAGCTTGGCGAGTGCCTCGATCTCCGGGCTCTGGCTGCGGATCGCCGACTCCGCGCAGCCGACGAAGGCCACGACTCCCAGGGCGGCAGTGGCGAGGAGGGAGGCTCGGGGTGAGGCGTGGTGGTGCATGCGCGGTTGGGCCGGCGTCACGGAAGAGATGCGGGCGAGGACGGTAGGGCTGTGCCGGGAGGGGGTCAAGGCCGGTTCGGGAGCGGCACGAGCGCGCCGGCTCGGGGGCGGCACAAGTCTCGTCGCGGGACCTCGAAGACTCGGTCCAATGCTCCTCGAGCTTGCACCGACCCCCTCGCCTACCTGGTGTGGTTTGCCAGGTCGTCGCTACTGGTGCGCGCTCGTCGAGCGTGCTTGAAGGACGGCTTGGTGTGGGGGAGGTCGGCTGCTAGGGTTCGCCGCCCATGCGAACGCAGCACGAGATCTCAGTGAACGCTGGAGAACGGAACGTGACAGCCCCGTCGCCCACCCTGGCCGGCATCCACGTGCGGTGGATGATTCGCCGTGACATGCCCGAAGTGCTCACGATCGAGCGGGAGGCCTTCGAGTTTCCCTGGTCGGACGAGGACTTCACACGGTGCCTGCGGCAGCGGAACTGCATCGGCATGGTGGCCGAGTACGCCGACTCCGTCGTGGCCTTCATGATCTACGAACTGCACCGCTCACGGCTGCACGTCCTCAACTTCGCCGTGCTGCGGTCGCACCGGCGACTCGGCATCGGCACGCAGATGCTGCGGAAGCTCGCGGCGAAGCTGGCCCCCGAACGCCGCAACCGTATTGCGTTGGAGGTGCGGGAAACGAATCTCGCGGCGCAGCTTTTCTTCCGGTCCGCCGGGTTTCGCGCGACATCGGTGCTCAAGGACTTTTATCAAGACACGACCGAAGACGCGTACCTGATGGAGTTCTGGCCGGAGTCGCAGGACATGTCAGTGCCGCGGCGGCTCGCTGGCTGAGATCACCGCGTCGATCGCGGCAGCGCGATGCCGCAGCCGGTCGAGCACCCGGGGGTGGTCCGCGGCCGCTGCGAAGACGGTGAGCAGCGGTGCGGCCGCTGGAATCGCCGTGCCGACGCAGGGAATGTCGGCTAGCACGGGCCATGCCGTCTCGTCTGCCGTGATCGGGAGGCAGGCCCGCTGCAGGCTCGCGAGCCGTGCCGCATCGATCACGATATCGTGGGACGCGAAGAGCACTGCCTTGCCCCAGATCGTGGTGCTCGGGCATGCCGCCGGAAGAGCGGGCACGTTGCCGCCGCATGCGGCCAGATGCACGCCGGCCAGCGATTCGCCACTCGTCCGCTCGACCAACTCCATCGAGGCCGTTGGCCGCGGGTTGACCTCGATCACGTGCACGTGGCCCGATGGATCGACGACCAGATCGATGCCGATGAGCCCGACGAGACCGAGTGGCGCGAATGTAGTTGCGACTGCGTTTCCGATGCGATCGAGCGCCGTGCGGATGTGCGGCGGCACCAGCGGCAGCGGCAGATCGAGCGAGCCGCAGTAGGCGAACGACGAGGTATGACACCAGTCGCAGCCGACGAGTTGCCGGCTCACGCCCCAGAGCCGGGCAGCGCCGGCGCGAGACACGACGAATGCCGCGGCCCACGACTCACCCACGATGCGCCGCTGCCAGACGTGCGCATCGTGCTCCCGGGCGTGTGCGTCATGATCCCACACGGCGATGCCGCGGCCGCCGGCCGACGCCCGGGGCTTCACGAGGAAGCTGCCATCACGGGGCACATGCGTCGGTGTGGTGAACGTATCTGGAAACGCGATTCCTGCGCTTTGCAGCACGTCCGCCAGCCGCGCATGATCGCGAACCGCCGACGCTGCAGCCGCCGAGGTGCCAAGCAGCGGCCGCTGCTCGGCAATCGCGGCGATGATGTCGGGATGGTTCTCGAGGGCGCCGGTGTAGCACCATGGCGCCGCGGGCAGTGCTGCCGCCGCCGCGACGAGGCTCTGCGGATAGGGGCGTGGGCCGCAGTTGCCGACCGAGACCGTCGTTGCTGCCACAGCCCGGAGGTCGGCATCGCCGAAGAGGTCGGCGGCGTGCACCGTCCAGCCAGCCCTCGCTGCGGAGCAGGCGAAGGCCCGCACGCTCGCCCCAACGGCGATCAGGTCGTGCCCGTCAGGCCGTCGGCTTGTTGCCATGACGGAAAATGGTATCCTGCCAGCCCGTTTTCGAGGCAGGATTTCATACCTACGGAGAGCCGCACGATGTCGATGTTCATTGGTGAAGCGCTGGCTGGTGATGGGAACGAGATTGCCCATATCGATCTGTTGATCGGCAGCAAGGACGGCCCCGTCGGCGTGGCGTTCGCCAACGCCCTGGCCCGGCAGAGCGAAGGGCATTCGAACCTGCTGGCCGTGCTCACCCCGAACCTCGCCGTGAAGCCGGCGACGGTCATGATCACGAAGGTCACGATCAAGGGGGCCAAGCAGGCCGTGCAGATGTTCGGACCTGCCCAGGCCGCCGTGGCCAAGGCCGTGGCCGACAGCGTGGCCTCGGGCGTGATCCCGAAGAGCGACGCCGAGAACCTTGTGATCGTCTGCGGCGTGTTCATCCACTGGCTGGCCGCCGACGACAAGAAGATCTACGACTACAACTACAAGGCGACCGTGGACGCCATCGCGAACGCCATGAAGGGCAAGCCCTCCGTCGACGAGATGCTCGCCGGCAAGGACAAGGCCGCCCATCCGTTCAAGGGCTTCTAGTCGTACGGCCGCCGGGCCATCCATGGCCCCGGCGGCCTTGGCCTGCCGGGGGTGCAGCCGAAGTGCACCCGGGCAGGCGGCGGCCGTGCCTCCGGACGGCCGTGGCCCGCCTTGCGGCGGGCCTTTTCATGCGCCTATCGTGTTCGTCGTATGGAGGAGCCGCACCGTGCCCAAGCGAATCCTGATCCAGCTCGATTGTGATCCGCAGCCGAGCACGTTCGATGCCGTGGTGGCCGTCGATGCCGGTGCGGACGTGCTCCTGCGGCATGGAGGCGTGACGCCCGAGAACGTCGTGCCGCTCGTGCACGGGGCGATGTTCACCCGCGGCGGAGCCGACCTCGCTTCAACGGCGATCTTCATTGGCGGCTCCGACGTGGCGGCGGCCGAGGCGGTGGCCGCCTGCGTGCGGGAGACGTTCTTCGGACCGGTACGGGTGGGCGTGCTCGTCGATCCCTCCGGCGCGAACACGACGGCAGCGGCTGCGGTCGTCGCTGCGGCCCGTCACCTTTCCCTCAAGCCCGGTGAAAAACCTCAGCCGCGGGCGCTCGTGCTCGGCGGCACCGGGCCCGTTGGCCAGCGGGTGGCCCGGCTGCTCGCCGGCCGCGGAGCGGTCGTGACGGTCGCCTCGCGAACGCTCCGGCGGGCCGAGGAGGTCGTGCAGCGGATCTCGGCGACGTTGCCGCAGGCCGCCGTGTCAGCGGCCGAGTGGAGTGGAAGTGTGCGGCCCGAAACGGGCCTCGCCAAGCTCGTCGAGCAGGTCGATCTGATCGTCGCGGCCGGTGCGGCCGGCGTGAAGCTGCTCGATGCACCGGGCCGAACGCTGGCCCGTGCGGCCAAGGTGATCATCGACCTCAATGCCGTGCCCCCGGCGGGCATCGAGGGGGTCGTCGCCAACGACAAGGCGCGGCTCGACGGTGCGGCGGCAGTCTATGGTGCGCTGGGAGTGGGCGGCACGAAGATGAAGATCCACAAGGCGGCGATCGCCAGGATCTTCACGCAGCCCGATGCGTTCCTCGATGCCGAAGACCTGCTCACGATCGGCGAGCAACTGTAGACCCGTTGCTCCGTGAGGTGGTCCGGTCACGCCGTGACCAGTGAGCAGCCTGTCACGGCGTGACAGGTCCACGCGGAGGGACGAGCCTACGAGTGGCGCTCACCGTGGCTTCTTCGTCGGCTCGCGGCCCAAGAGGAGCGTCAGCACGATGAGGATCGTCGTGCCGACGAGGAGCATGATGATGTTGCGACGGCCGCGGCGAAGCTGCTTCTCTTCGTCGCTGAGCCGCCGGAGTTCGAGCATGCCATCTTTTGTCTGCAGCGTGCGGACGGGCTCGCGAAATTCCAGGTCGCGGTTCCGCTCCGTAGGCTGTGCGGCGGCCTCAGCGAGGGCCGGAGTCATCTCGCGCCAGACCGGATCGGCGGCCGTCGCTGCGGCCGTCAGCGCGGGCTGGGCCGGTGACGGCGGAAGCTCTGGTTCGGGCACGAGGAACGTCGTTTGGCAGACCGGGCAGCCGGCCAGGCCGCCGACGAGATCGTCGCCGACAGCGAGCGCCGCGGCGCACCGCGGGCAGGCCACGGCGAACAGGTCGGGCTCGGAGACGACGTCGATCGCGTTCATGATGCGGGAGGCTGATGTCCAGGCGGCTCGGCCGGCAGGCGGCGTGCAGTGATCGCGTCGATGATGCCAGGCGCGAACCTGGCCGCCAGAGCGTAGCCCTTCGCCCGCCAGCCGGGAAGGATTTCGCGGCGGCGGCACTCGAGACCGGCGACGATCGCGGCCGCCGCCCGAGCTGCAGGCATCTGCCGGCCCCGCGACCACGAGGCCCGCCGGCCTGCGACGAGCCCCTCCCAAAACTCCGACTCCGTCGGGCCGAGGCTTGCCAGCAGCACGTCGATGCTCCGCGGGGCGAGTTCGATCCGAAGCGTGGTCGCGAGTGACCGCAGGGCCGCCTTCGCGGCACAGTACTCACCGTGCCACGGCAGCGGGTGATGGCCGAGGATCGAGCCCACGAGCACGATCGCCGGGTCGGCAGCCGCCTCGAGCAGAGGGAGGCAGCGGTGGACGAGATCGGCGGGAGCGAGAAAGTTCACCGCCATGATGCGGTTAAGCGTGTCGGCCGAGGCGTCACGAAACGGACCTACGGCGCCGCTCCCGGCCACGCTCGCGCAGATGTCGAGACCTCCCAGCCGCTCGGCCGCCACGGTGCACAGCCGGGCACGGAAGTCCGCATTGGTCACGTCGCCTGCCTCCACGATGATCGACCCCGCCGGCGCTTCCTCGATGAGGCTCGCGAGCCGATCGGCCCGCCGCGCCGCGGCCAGCACCCGGCCGCCGCGGTTCGCCACCGCCAGGGCCAGGGCCCGTCCCACGCCTGACGAGCCGCCGGTGACGAGCACCCGCAGGCCGGCGAGCCGGCGCCGCCGGAGACGCGGGAAGTGAACCGACGCAACCTCGCTCATGATGCCGCTGCCACGTCGGTGCCTGCGATCCGATCGGAGGTCGGCTGGTCGGACGGCTGCACATGCGGCCGCACGGTAGCCTCGGCTAGGTCGATCCTGCCCAGCAGCGCCGCGGGCAGGCGGCAATGGACCGTGACGCGGTCATCATTGAACTGACGCGAAAGCACCTCTCCATGCCGGCCGAGCCAGGCGAGGAGGCGGCCGTTGCCGGCGTCGGTCTGTACGTCGATGTCGCGGAAGCCGCGGCCGAGGCAGTCGCTCACGGCGCGGGCCAGCTGGGGCAGGCCAGCGCCCGTGCGGGCCGCGATTCCAATCGCATGAGGATAGCGGGTGAGGAGCCGATCACGAGCGGCCGCGTCGGGCAAGGCGTCAAGCTTATTGAGGACGAGGAGCGTGTCCTTCTCGTCGACACCGAGTTCCTCGAGCACGCTGCGGACTGCCGCGATTTGGGCATCGACCAGTGGGCTCGAGGCGTCGGCCACGTGCAGCAGCAGATCGGCCTGCCGCGTCTCCTCGAGCGTCGCCTTGAAGCTCGCGATCAGCCGGTGGGGAAGGTCGCGAATGAAACCGACCGTGTCACTCAGGAGCACCGGCCCCCAGCCCGGCAGCCGCCAGCGGCGAGTGCGGGTGTCGAGCGTGGCGAAGAGCTTGTCTTCCGCGAGCTCGTCGGCGCCGGTGAGCGCATTGAGCAGCGTGCTCTTGCCGGCATTGGTGTAGCCCACCAGCGACACGGTCATGTGCTCGTGCCGCGCCGCCACCTGCCGCTCCCGACGGCCGTGGATGGCGAGCAGCTCTTGCGTGAGGTCGTGAATCCGCTTTTCGACGAGCCGGCGGTCGACCTCGAGCTGCTTCTCGCCAGGGCCGCGCATGCCGATGCCCATCTTGAGCCGCGAGAGATGCGTCCACATCCGCTTCAGCCGCGGCAACGAGTATTCGAGCTGGGCCAACTCCACCGCGAGCCGGGCCTCGTAGGTGCGGGCACGCGCGGCGAAGATGTCGAGGATCACCTCCGACCGATCGAGAACCTTCGCCCCGAGCGCCTGCTCCAGGTTGCGGGTCTGGGCCGGGGAGAGGTCGTTGTCGAAGATCACCACGTCGGCATCGTGGTGCTGCACGACCGCCAGCAACTCCTGCACCTTGCCCTTGCCGAGGTAGGTGGTCTGGTCGGGACGGTCACGCCGCTGGGTGAGCTCGGCCACGACCGTGGCGCCGGCCGTCGATGCGAGGCCCGCCAGTTCCGCGAGGGGATGCTCCGGGTCGGTTGGCGCGTCGCGGAACACGCCGACGAGCACCGCCCGCTCACGATGAACGCCTGTGGTTCGTCCGCGATCCTTCAATCGTCGCCCTCCGTTGGCCAGTCGGCCGGATCGTCGCCGCCGCTCGCAGCGTCGCTGCCGGCGAGCTGGCGGCAGCTCTCCCACCGCCGCGTGTCGAGCAGGCCGTCCGCCACGGCATCCTTCACCGCGCACCCACTCTCGTGCGTGTGTGAGCAGTCCGGGAAGCGGCAGAGGTTGGCGATTGGGCGGATGTCGCGAAAGGCGCTCGGCACCTCGGCGGGCACCGTCTGCCACAGGGCGAACTGCCGCACCCCGGGCGTGTCGACGAACCTACCCTCGAAGCGGTGAGGGATCAGCCGGGCCGTCGTCGTCGTGTGACGCCCCTTCTCGTTCTCGCGGCTCACCTCGGCCACGGGCAGCGCGAGGCCGGGATCGAGTGCGTTGAGCAGCGACGACTTGCCGACACCGCTCTGGCCGACGACAGCGGTGACGCGGTTCCGTAGCTCCGCGCGGAGCCGGTCGAGGCCCACTCCCGTGCGGGTCGAGCAGATCACCACCGGATAGCCCATGCGGGCGAATACGCCGGCGAGCGGCACGAGCCGTGACACAGGCGCGAGATCAGCCTTGTTGAGACAGACGAGGGGGCGGATGCCCGCCGACTCGGCGGCCACCAGCAGCCGGTCGACGAGTGCGGGCTTGAGATCGGGCTGGGCGGCGCTGCCCACGATGAACACTTGGTCGACATTGGCCACGATCACGTGGCGGCGGCCGCGGCTGTCGCGGCAGAGCGAGCTGCGGCGTGGCTCGACTGCCTGAATCACGCCTGTCTCACCCTCGCCCGCCACCCGCACCCAGTCGCCGGCCGCCACCGGGTGCCGCTGGTCGGTGGCAAGGCTGCGGAGCACGCGGCTGGTCGTGCATCTGGCCACACGGCCTGTCTCGTCGACGACGAACGTCTCCAGTCCATGCACGTTGAGCACCTGGCCGCGCCAGGTAACGCGGCCTTCAGGCGAGATTGCCAGCCCATCGACGTCGTGCCGCGGCGCTGAGCCGGTGCGAACTGTCCGCTTCCGCGTGAGCTCCCCCTTGCCAGAGATGCGTTCGCCCGACGCATGATCGATGCCGTCGTCGGGGGCATGGAGCGTTCGCGTGAGATCGCCAGGCCGCCGCCGCACGCTGCGATTCTTGCGGAACTCGATCCGAACCTTGCGAGGATCTCCCATGCCGCAAGTGTATCAGCGGCGCGGGCGGTCGCCCGAAGGACGACGTTCCGCTGGACGCCGGGACTCGAGTCCGGCCGCCTCGAGGAGCGAGCGGCTGAAGAGGCCGGCTTTCGGCGATTCCTCGGGCGGGGCTGCCGTGGCACCCAGCCGAGCCGGCTCGTAGGTGATTTCGAACTCGTGCTTGGCGATCGAGAGCGTGTCGCCCGGTTCGAGCCGCTGCTCGGTGACCCTCGACCCGTTGACCTTCGTGCCGTTGCTGCTACCGAGGTCCTTTACCACCCAGTAGCCATCGACGATCGTGAGTTCGCAGTGTTGACCCGACACGTTGGGGAACCTGAGCACGATGTCGGTGCTCTCTCGCCGACCGACGACGAGCATCGGTTTGAGCAGGGGAATTGGGTCGCCGCCGCCGAGCGGCATGAGTTCGCCGTAGTTTGTCATCGGGAAAGAATCCTCCACCACCAAATGCTTCCGGGACGGTATTCGGTGGCCACGAAATGGTCAAGCCGGAGGTCAGTGGGCACCCGAACCCATCTGATTGGTATGATAAGCGGCGCAGGACAAGAGTGGACCGGGTGACCGCCGGCGACGCTCGGCTCGCCTTCTCGGAGGCGGACGTACGTTGCGGGAGGAAAGTCCGGGCTCCGAAGGGCTCGATGGTGGGTAACGCCCACCGGCCGCAAGGTCAGGGACAGTGCCACAGAAAGGAAACCGCCGGCAGGGTTCGCCCTGCAGGTAAGGGTGAAACGGTGAGGTAAGAGCTCACCAGCAGGCCGGGTGACCGGCCTGGCTCGGCAAACCCCATCGGGAGCAAGGCCAAGCAGGAAGAAGACCGGCGGCAGATGCCCCTCGGGGAGCCGTCGTCGGCGCGAGGCGGCCCGTCTCGCACCCCCTTCCGGGTCGGCTGCTGGAGGCGGCGGGCAACCGCCGTCCTAGAGAAATGGTCGCCGCGCCGCGGTCTTCATGACCGCGGCGGACAGAACCCGGCTTACAGGTCCACTTTTGTCCTGCGTTTCGCTCACCCAGCTTTTCCGGCCGTGAGGTCCCGGTGCTCCTGCTCGTCGAGCAGTTTCATGAGTTTGGAGATGCAGAGGGTGTTGATGCTCACCCGGCACTGCTCTGCCTCCGCCTTCAGCGTTTCGTGGAGCGAGCGCGGCATTCGCACCGTCACCACCCGCTGGGTCTCCCGTTCGGGCGTCTGGTCCCGCTGCCGCGACCGGAGCGTGTCGAGCATTTCCCGGATGCGGGCGTATTGGGGCGAGCACTCGAAGCGAAGCAGGGCATCTGGGTCGGTGAACGTCCGTCTCACGATGCCATCCACCCCCAAGACCTCCCGAAAGAACACCACCCACTCCGGGTTCATGCCATAGAGCCGCTCGGCAACCTGGAGGACGGCGGTGGCGGCGTGGGTGCTGGCGGACGGCGATGCGGGAGCTTTGACGGCCATGCAGAAGGTCTCGGTGAGGGCGTTCGGGGCGCTGTTGGACTCGGGCGTCGCGGAACTCGATTTCCCGCGACGCCTAACCTTTCGCAGGCGGTCAAGTGACAGCGTGAAGTCCATGCGCAGCAACGACTTGCGACGACCCTGGAGGCCGCGACTTCTTTTTGGGCAGGGCTGCCTAGGTCGTCGGCAGTCCGTTGGCTGCGCAGAAAGCAGGCAGCGACCCTGGTTCGCATCTGCCAGGTGTCCTGTCCGGAACAACCGGCAAAACCCGCTTTTCCGCGCCCCCCGTAGTCCGCATGCTCCGCATGTGGCCCCCGGCGCGAACACCGCAGACCCGTCTATTGCTCCGTAGGGCAACCTCCTGTGGGGTGGGTTCGGGGCTGCCCATGCCC
>JBAVTF010000073.1:0-15560 GCA_049695995.1 Pirellulales bacterium
GCCTCAAGCAGCTCGACCCCGACCGGCTGGCCGCCCGCGTGCTCGCCGCCTGCGTCGCGCGGCGGAGCGAGCTCGTGGTGCCCGGCTCGGCCAGGCTCCTTGCCGGCCTCATCGCGTGGTTTCCCGACGCGGGCCGCCGGCTCCTCGACCGCGTCACGACGCGGCGGCCGTGACCACGGCTTCGATGCCTTTGCGGATCGCAGCCAGCCGCGACGGGTCTGTCACCTTGCGGCCGGCCCGATCCGTAACGTGAAACGCATCGACCACCTGGTCGAGATACGTGCCGATGCGGGCCGCCTTCACCGACAGCTCCGCCTCGTAGATCGCCTTCGCCACGGCATAGAGCAGGCCCGGCGCGTCGGTCGCAAACACCTCCAGGATCGTGGCCTGCTTCGAACTCTCGTTGTCCACGAGCACCCGCGGCGGCTGCGCCGCGGCCGGCTTCGTCTGCGGGGCGAACGGATTCCAGCGGCGGGTGAACTCGGGGGCCCGATCGGCCTTGAGCGCCGCGCGGATCGCCTCGGCGATCTCCGTCAGCCGCTCGGCAGGCGGCTCGCCAGCGAAGTCGGGATCGTGCACCACGAAGTGGTCGATCACGAGGCCATCGTCGAGCGTGTTGATGTCGGCGGCGAGAATCTCCAGCCGCTGGCTTGTCAGGGCGCCGGTCACGCGGTGAAACACGCCCGGCGCCACACCCTCGCGGGTGCCCACGGTTACGCGGACGGTGGACGTGTCGGGCTGCCAGCGGGCGAACGCAAACACGCCGTCGGCCGGCAGGCGGGCGAGCCGACCGAGTTCTTCGACGATCCGCTCGACGGAGGCATCACGAAGATACGAGGCGGGGAGACGACGAGAGAGGGCGAGCACCGGGTCATCGGCGGGACGGTCGGCCAGCGCGGCGGCGACCGCCTTCCGCGTGCGATCGGCAGCCACCGACGGGCTGTCGCCGTCGAGATACCCCAGCGTGCGGTAGGAGAGCTCACCGAGGATGTCGGCCTTCCACTTCGTCCACGTGCCCGGCCCCACGGCCGACACGTCGGCCGCGGTGAGCAGTGCGAGCAGCCGCAGCACCTCCGGCGAGCCCACGTCGCGGGCGAAGGCGACCACGATCGAGTCGTCACCGGTGTTCCGGCGAAAGGCGAGGTGGGCCATCGAGAGGTGCTTGAGCACGAGGTACTCGATGATCTCGGCCTCGTCGGCCGGCAGGTCGAATCGGATGGCGATGTCGCGGGCGAACCGGGCCCCCACCTCGCTGTGATCCTCCACGAAGCCCTTGCCCAGATCGTGGATGAGGAGCGCGAGTAGCAGCGGCCGGCGGCGGGGCAATTCAGCCCAGGCGCGGCCGAGCCAGCCGTCGTCACGGGCAAACTCCGTGGCCCGCTGCACCGAGAGGATGCAGTGTTCGTCCACAGTGTACTTGTGATAGTTGTTGAACTGCAGCAGGTGCCGGGCGTGGGCGAACTGCGGAATCAGGATCTCGAGCGCGCCCGCCTCGTGCAGCCGCCGCAAGGCGTCGGCCAGCCCATCGGCCTGCGTGAAGAGCCGCAGGAACACCTCCTTGGCTGCAGCGTCGGCCTCCCGGGGCAGGCTCGGCACACTCACCCGCACCGCCTCCCACGTGGCCGGATCGATCGGCATCCGATAGAGCAACGCGAGTTCGACGAGCCGCACGATCGCCGCGAGGCTGCCGGCCACGCGGTCCCCGCAGCCCGAGACCGCCGCCACCGTGCGTGGGCCGACGACGTAGAGGCCGTCCACACGGTGGCCGAGCACGCCCGCCGTCATCCGGCCGACGAGTCCTCGTTGCATGCCGTTCTGCTCGAGTCCTTCGAGGATCTGGGCCACCCGCCGCGTGTGGCCGAAGTAATCCCGCATGAACCGCTCGACGCCCAGCAGGCCGGCGGTGCTCTCGATGCCGCGGGCCTGAGCGATTCTCAACTGCTGGTCGCGGGTGAGGTCGTCGGCCGCCTTCCCTGCGGCGAGGTGCAGGTCGTTTCGTACTCGCATGAGGAAGTCGGCAGCCGTCTTGAGGGCCTCGACGTCGCGCCGCGGCATGCCTCCGGTGAGCTGGAGATCATCGAGCGACTCAGCCTCGTGAAGCACGAGCGCGAGCCAGCGGATGAGTTGAATATCGCGAAGACCACCGGGCGACCGCTTCACGTTCGGCTCGAGCAGGGCGACCGTCTGTCCAAACTTGTCGGCCTCCTCACGGCGAGCGGCCACGAGCCGGGCGGCGTGGGCCCGCGGCGACCGTCGCAGGAGCGACCGCAGCCGCGCGGCGAGCGCTGCGGCCAGCTCCGGCCGGCCAGCGAGCGTCCGCAGGTCGAAGAGCGAGGTCATGATCGTGGCATCGCTTCCCGCGAGCCGGCAGGCCTCCCCCACGCTCCGCACACTGTGGCCCACCTGGAGACCCGCATCGAAGAGGTCCTGCATCAACTGGCGGGCCACGTCGGTCACGGCGGCGCGATCGGCGCCGTCGTGGAGCAGCATCAGATCGACGTCGGAAGAGGGTGCCATCTCGCGCCGCCCGAAGCCGCCGATGGCGACGAGCGACACGTCACGACGGACGGCCTCGGCCTGCGCGGGGGACAGCGTTGCCAGCACGCCGTCCCAGACATCGAGCACGATCCGATCGAAGAGGTCGGTGGCCAGGCCACAGGTCGCTACGCCAGGTGCGCCAGCCGCATGCTGGGCGGCGATCCGCGTGCGGAGGGTCATGAGCGCGGCCGCGGCCTGGCTCACGGCCGGACGAAAGAGCGGCGCCGCGGTGGCACTCATGACGGACTCCCGATCACGCGGGAATCCACGGGTCATCGGCCACGCCCGCCTGGCGGTTGGCGGCGCGGCCCATCACGAAGAGCAGGTCGCCGAGCCGATTGAGGTATTCGATCGCATTGGCCGGAATCGTCGCGCCGGGCTCGGCGGCGAGCGTCACCACCCGCCGCTCCGCCCGTCGGCAGACGGTGCGAGCCACGTGGATCTCCGCAGCCAGCGGCGTGCCGGTCGGCAGGATGAAGCAGGCGAGCGGCTCGAGCGTCTCCTCGAGCGAGTCGATCTCCCGCTCGAGCGCGGCCACATGGCCGATCGTGATCCGCTCGTCGGCAGCCGAAGGGGTCGCGAGCTGCGCGCCCAGGTCGAAGAGTTCGCACTGCACGCGCCGCAGGAGGTTGTCGAACACCGCCGCGGGGTCATGAGTGCGGATCATGCCGAGGTGGCTGTTGAGCTCATCCACGGTGCCGAAGGCTTCGATCCGGGCATGGTCCTTGCGCACCCGCGGGCCGCCGAACAGGCCCGTTTCACCGGCGTCGCCGGTCTTCGTGTAGATCTTCATCGTGGGTGCCTCCGGGGGAATTCCGCTTATACTCAATCACCCTATGAAATACTGCAACCTCGCACTGATGGTGGCCTTGGTTTTCTGCCGCGAGCTGGCCGCGGCGGAGCTCTCGGAGCTGGAGCAGCTTTTTCTCGGGCCGCCAGTGCGGGTGACCGAGGGGATGCAGAAGGCTGGGGAGGGTTACTTCAGCAGAGACGCGCGGCGGATCGCCTACCAGGCCGTGCCCGTCGGCTATCCCTTCTATCAGATTTTTGTGCAGCCCTTCGACGCGGCTGAGCCGCGGGTGGCCGAGCCCATGAGGGTGAGCCCCGGCCGAGGTCGTACCACCTGCGCCTGGTTCTCGCCCAACGGCACGAAGCTCCTCTTCGCGTCGAGTCATCTCGATCCCGGCCTCGACGCCACCGAGGCCGCCGCCCGGAAGCAGGCCGAGGAGGATGCGAAGGCCGGCCGCCGCCGACGCTATCAGTGGGACTTCGATCCGCACATGGACCTGTTCGTGGCCGACCTCGCCGGTGGTGGCGAGTTCACCCGACTCACGACTGACGCTGGCTATGACGCCGAGTGTTCGTTCTCGCCCGACGGGTCGCAGATCCTGTTTGTGAGCGATCGCGATGGTGATCCCGACATCTACGTGATGAAGGCGGATGGCTCGAACGTGCGGCAGCTCACGAATGCCCCCGGCTACGACGGCGGACCGTTCTTCTCGCCCGACGGAAATTGGATCGCCTACCGCACCGACCGGCTCGAGAAGGACCTGCTGCAGATTCACGTGATGCGGGCCGACGGCACGGGCGATGTGGCCCTCACGAGCGGCAACGGCGTCCGCTGGGCCCCCTACTGGCATCCGACGAAGCCCTGGCTCATCTGGACCGGCGCCGACCATTCCGATCCCACGAAGCGGCCCAACTACGATCTCCAGGTCGCACGGTGGCAGGCTACCGACGGCACGTTCACGATCGCCCCTCCCGTGCGACTCACCGACCACGAGGGCGCCGATGTGCTGCCGTCATTCTCACCTGATGGCACGCTGCTGATGTGGACCGCGAGCCGTGGCGACGGCGGTGGCCGCGGGCCGACGAGCCAGCTCTGGGTAAGCCGGCTCGATCTCGACGCGGTCGAGAAGGCACTCGATGCCGCTGCCGCGAACGGCCCGACCGGAGCTTCACGATGAGCACGGCCGTGCCACCCCGCGGGATTGCGATGATCGGCGGCGGCCAGATGGCCCTCGCCCTCGCCGAGGGTTTTGTGAAGGCAGGCCTGCTCGCGCCAGGCGAGATCACCGTGTTCGACCCGCACGATCCGGCCCGCGAACGCCTGGCAGGCCGCGTGCCTGGCGTGCGGTTCGCCACGACTGGCCCCGAGGCCGCGCGGGCTGCCCGACTCGTGATGCTTGCGATCAAGCCGCAGCAGGCGGCCGCGGCATGTGGCGAAATCAGGCCGGCGGTCGCTGCCGACGCGGTCATCGTGTCGATCGTGGCCGGGCTATCGACTGCGGCGCTCGCCCGGCTCACGGGCTCCGAGCGAATCATTCGCGTGATGCCCAACACGCCGAGCCTCGTGGGCCGCGGCGTCTCCGTCGTCTGCCGTACGCCCGCCGTGCCGGCCGCCGATGCGGCCCGCGTGCTAGAGCTGTTGGCGGCCGTGGGCCACGTGCACGAGGTCGATGAATCGCTGATGGACGCGGTGACGGGGCTCTCGGGCTCGGGGCCGGGGTTCATCGCCCGGTTCGTCGAGGCCTTGGCGGCTGGGGGCGTGGAGGCGGGTCTGCCGGAGTCGCTCGCGCTCGCGCTCGCCGTCGAGACGCTGGCCGGCACCGGTGCGCTTCTGGAGGCAACAGGTGAGCATCCGGCCGAGATCCGCGCGCGCGTCACGAGCCCTGGCGGCACGACTCTCGCTGGCCTCGGGGTTCTGGAGGAACGCGGCGCCACGGCCGCGATCCAGGCCGCTGTCGTCGCCGCCGCGAATCGCGCCCGCGAGTTGGGCCGGCAGTAGCTGGTGGTGCTGTCTCGCCGCGACAGCTGTTTTCCGGTCACGGCGTGACCGGGCTACTTGATTCACCGCTTCTTGCGGGCCGACGTCTTCTTCTTGTCCTTCTTCACGGCCTTCACGGAGACCGGCTTGGCGGAGGTCTTCGCCTTCGCGGCCTTCCCGGCGGCCTGCCGCGACTTCTTCGCGCCGCCGAAGATGTTTTCCCAGCCAGCGGCATAGCCGCTCGAACTTCCGACACGGATCACCGACATGGCATGTCCTCTGCGAGATGAGATCGTGGGCTCAGAGAATCTTCCTACCGATCGCCGCGCGGCGGTGTCAAGCGACCTCGATCTCGAGGCGCACGCCCCCGCGCGGCGCCGGCAGCGCCGTCCGCCTCATGCCGCCGCCATCCGTGTCGAGCGGCAGCACGAGCTCGTTGCGCGGCTCGAGCCAAGCCGTGACATCGATCCGCCACGGCACGTTCGCCTCGGGGAGCGGAGGGAACGCTATTCCGTTGAGCGTGGCGCCAGCCGGGGGCGGCACGTCCATCACGAGCCACACCCGGTCGGTCGGCTCGATGCCCGATGGCCGACCGAACCGCCGCACCCAGATTCGTGAGCCGGCGGGGGCTCGTGAGCCGGACACGGGGGGCTCCCAGGCGTTTGTGAGATCGATCGTGTGCATGACGTGTTTGCCGAGGGCTGGGCCAAGCCTGGACTGACCGCCGCTTTGCATCGCCACCGAGCCTGACCGCTATACTGCTGCCGTTACGGTCTTCAGCGTGCAGGCCGTGCAAATGCAATCTACCCCGCCGGCCACTCCGGCCAACCCTCAGGAGCGACTGCAGCAGATGGGAAGCGCCCTCGAATTCACCGATTCCAACTTCCAGAGCGACGTGCTCGAATCGTCCGTGCCCGTGCTGGTCGATTTCTGGGCGCCCTGGTGCGGCCCCTGCCGGATGATCGGCCCGACGATCGAGGAACTGGCTGTCGAGAACGCCGGTTCGTTCAAGGTGGGCAAGGTCAATGTCGACGACAACAACCGGCTCGCGATGACCTACAACGTGGCGAGCATTCCCACGATCATGATCTTCAACAAGGGCCAGTTGGTGCAGCAGTTCATGGGCGTGCAGCCCAAGGCCAAGCTGCAGCAGGCGCTCGACGAAGCGAAGTCGGCGTAGGGAGATCGATCACCTCCGCCATAGGAAGCCCCCAGGCGGAAGCCGGGGGATCGTGTCGCTCAACACGAGGCCAACTCGGTCTCCGGCTCCTCCACGCGGGCGGCCGCCTTTGCGCGGGCCCGCTGGAGGGCTGCAGATGTCGCCCGGGACCGTTCCACGAGGGCGTCGTCCACGAAGCCCGAGAGATCGACGTCGAGGCCGGGCTGCCGCAGCTTCTCGACGGCCTTCGCCTCGATCTGCCGCACTCGCTCCCGCGTCACGTCGAAGATCGTACCCACCTCTTCGAGCGTGTAGGCGTAGCCGTCGGCCAGGCCGAACCGCAGCCGGATGATCTCCCGCTCACGATATGACAGGCCTTCGAGGGCCTTGGCAACGCTCGACCGTAGGGCCTGACGATTGACGTCGCAGAGTGGGTCTACCTCCCGCTGATCGCAGACGAACTCGCCCACGGAGCCATCGTCGGAATCGCCCAGCGGCTGGTCGAGCGACGCCGTCCGCCGCGACATCCGCCATACGCACTCGGCCTCTTCGAGCGACACACCTGCCCGAGATGCCAGCTCCTCGACCAGCGGCTCACGGCCCAGTTCCTGCACGAGCGTCTTGGCGATGTTCCGCAGCTTCGTCATCAGATCGACCATGTGCACCGGCACGCGGATCGTGCGGCTCTGATCGGCGATGGCCCGGGTGATCGCCTGCCGGATCCACCAGGTGGCGTAGGTCGAAAACTTGAAGCCCCGCGCGTGCTCGAACTTGTCCACGGCCCGCATGAGGCCCGAGTTGCCCTCCTGAATCAGGTCGAGGAACGATAGCCCCCGATTCCGATACCGCTTGGCGATCGAGATCACGAGCCGGAGGTTGCCCTCGGCGAGATCTCGCTTGGCGGCGTCGTATTTACGCTGCAGCTCGTCGAGCCGGGCGAGCCGCCGCGCGAGCGTCCGCCGGCTCTCCCGGGTGGAGAGCAGAATCCGCCGCTGCTCCGCCGCCGAGTCGCTGCCGTCCTGGTGGGCGAGGGCGTCGAGCCGCGCCCCCTTCGCCCGCAGGTCCTTGAGAAGCGGATAGAGCCGTTGGATGCGGAGGTTCATCTCTTCGACGAGCCGCACGGCTTTGTTGCGTTGCCGCACCAGCCGCTGCCAGGCCGACCGCCGCACATCGAGCGGTGTCGATCGCGACATCGCCACGCGAAACAGCTTTCGCTTCTCCTGCTCGATCTGCCGCAGCGTCTCCAGGTTGGGCCCGAGCCGCTTCAGGATCCGCTTCTTTTCGGCCGTGTTCGTCACCGACACCTCGATCGTGCGGTCGAGCCGGATCGTGCCGGCCTGCACCCGCTCCAGGAGCTGCAGGGCACCGGCGAGCACGAAGTCGTTGGCGAGGAGCGTGCGGCGAAACTTCCGCCGCCACTGCTCGATCCGCCGCGCGCTCGACACCTCCGTCTCCCGGGAAAGCAGCGGCATGCCCCCCATCTGGAGCAGGTAGAGCCGCACGGGGTCGTCCACGACGGCGACCGAGCGGCGGCTGCGGGCCGGCTTGGCCGCTGGCTTCGAGCGAAGGGCGGGGTGGGCGGACTGGATCATGGAATGCGGCCTCGGGAAGGGCAGGGCAGCGGCCGGCAGTCGGCCGCGGGCGGGCTCATGGGAACCC
Organism: Pirellulales bacterium; assembly: GCA_049695995.1. Taxonomy (GTDB): domain Bacteria; phylum Planctomycetota; class Planctomycetia; order Pirellulales; family UBA1268; genus QWPN01. The sequence goes on from JBAVTF010000073.1 coordinate 8,124, forward strand.
GTGCCGGTCAGGAAGGCATTTCCGGTGCCGGAGACTCTGCGGCCGGCCGCCGGGAGGGCCAAAATGCGCGATTTCGGCCGCGGCAGCCGTGAACGGCGGCCCGGGACCGCAGGTTCCCGTGTCGCCCGCCGGCGACGCGCCCCCGGCGACGCGCCGGCGGGATGCAACGCGGTGCGATACCCGACTCAAGATCAGCCGTGCGGCAGCACGAATTGACCACCGGGGGGCGGTGCGCCGCGGCGTATACTCGGTCGCACCACAGACCCGTAGAGTTCGTGTCGGAGAGCCCGCCGCGGAACTCGCGTCGCCGGAGCGCGAAAACGCATGAATATCGTGGTGCTGGCGGCGATCGGCCTGCTGGTGCTCGTCGGGCTCATCGCCGTCGGCCTCGGCCACAAGCGGTGGAACTGGGGCACGGTGGCCGCCGCATTTCTTGTGCTGGTCTCGGTTACGGCATATCTCTACCTGGCCGCCCGCGTCGCCGCCCGCGACCGTAGCTGGATGCGGGCCGTGCAGCGCTACGAAACGAACATTGCCCGCGCCCGTGACGCTCTCGAGCCAAGCCCCAAGCGCGGCCTCGTGCCGATCGAAGGGCAGCAGTCGCTCACCGCACTCGAGGCCGACCGCGACCGATGGCGGCGGGCACTCTCCCGGGTGGAGACGTGGCGAAGCCCCGGCTGGGAGAATGCCTCGTTCGCGCCGCCGAAAGACGCCGCATCGACCGGACAGATCGACCTACCTGCCGAGGGCAACGGCCCCGATTCGCCGCCCTTGCAACCCGGCACCCATGTGTTCGTGTTCGACATGGCGACGCTCGAAGATGGCGGCCGGTATCTCGGCGAGTTCCGCGTCACCGCCGTGAAGCACGACGATGGCTCCAAGCGGTGGTCGCTCACCGTGGCCCACGCCGCGGCCCGCGACAAGGCCGACGAGGAGGCGCTCGCCGGCCGCCACGATGCAGTGGCCGTGTTCGAAGACCTCCCGGTCGATCGCTGGCTGGCGTTCTATCGCACCAAGCAGGCGGCGGAGGCCACGGCTCCCATGGAAGGCGTGATGCCCGAGCCGGTGAAGACGCCGCTCGAGCAGGTCGAGGCGACACTCAAGCCCGACGGCGAGGTGGGCCGGCTCGTCAGCGACTTCATCGAGAGCTTCAAGACCCACGAGGAAGTCGTGCCCGACGACGAGTGGGCCACGGTGACGGCTGGGGTGGAGCAGGGGACCGTGCTCCCGGGAACGTATTGGGGCGTGGTCGAGTTCACGAGACCGCACACGTTTGCGGCGCCAGGCCCTGGCGAGGAGGAGTCCGAGGAAACCGACGGCATCAGACGCGACTACGAAGCGGGCGATCTGGCGGAGCTCGACCTGGCGACGGCCCTCGAACTGCAAAAGAGCGAGAAGGCCAAACTCGTGAAGGTCATCCGCCGCCGGCCGCTCTCCGACGCGCTGGCCCGGCTCCATGGTGCACCGATCGTGCCGGGCGCCGCGGGTGAGCCCGGCATCCGTGCCGACGGCGTGTCCGGCCTCACCGAGCGGCTGCGGTCCGAGGTTGCCGATCTGGCCAAGGCCGAACAGCAGCTCGCTTCGTCGCTCGAAAGCGTGAACACCGGCGCCACGCAGGCCAACGACGTCGCTGGCCAGCTCCGCGAAGACCTGGAATCCTGGAAGCGGGATGCCGCGGAGGCCACGCGGCTGGCGGAGGCCTTCGAGCAGAAACTCCAGCAGGTCACCGCGGCCCGCGCCGACGCCGAGCGGCAGGTCGTGGAACTGGGCCGGGATCTTACGGCGGTCATCGCCCGGCTCACGGCCGAGATCGATCGGGTGGCCCCGCCGCCGGCCCCCCGCTGATCGCCACGGCATCGACGGCGGCGCCACGGCTCGGCTACAGTATCAGCCGCGAAACACATGATCCGCGGCCCCTGGCCGCGCCTCCCAGTGAGCCCTGCCATGCCGACCGCCGCCCCCCACGACAACACCCACCGCCTCCGCAAGGCCGTGCACCACCACAGCCTCACGAGCAAGCGGGGCGTGCTGGAGCGGCTGTTCACGCTCTGGTTCCGTGGATTCGTCTACAACCAGATCTGGGAGGATCCGAGGGTGGATGCCCAGGCCCTCGGCCTCGGCCCGCATTCGAGCCTGCTCACGATCTCGAGCGGTGGCTGCAATGTGCTCAACTACCTGATTCACAAACCGAAGCGGATCGTCGCCGTCGATCTCAACGCCAACCACATGGCGCTCACGCGGCTGAAGCTGGCCGCCGTGAAGCATCTGCCCGACTACGAGTCGTTCTACAACTTCTTCGGCCACGGCAAGCACGCCGACAACATCGCGAACTATCGGAAGTACATCCGGCCCAACCTCGATCCGCTCACGATCGGCTTCTGGGAGTCGAGCGACTGGCCCGGGAAGAAGGTGGGCCCGCATCGGATCAACTACTTCAAGACCGGCCTCTATGAGCGGGCCAAGCTCGGCCAGTTCTTTCGCGTTGTGCACGGGATCGCCCGCAAGATGCGGCGCGACCCGGCCCGGCTCTTGGCGGCCAAGACACTGCAGGAACAGGAGCGAATCTTCGAAGACACGTTCGGCCCGCTGTTCGAGAACCGGCTGGTCCGGTGGATGGGCCGCCAGCCCGTCGCCGTCTACAGCCTCGGCATCCCGCCGAGCCAGCATGCGGCGATGCTCGAAGAGCAGGAGGGGGACGGCCAGAAGCTGTTCGATATGTACAAGGGGCGGGTGAAGCGGCTCGCCTGCGGTTTCCCGCTCGACGACAACTACTTCGCCTGGCAGGCCTTCGGCCGCCGGTACGACCATGAAGGCCGCAAGGCACTCCCCGACTACCTCAAGCGGGAGAACTACGAGACGGTCAAGGCAATGGCGGACCGCGTGGAGACGCACGTCGCCTCGCTCGCCGACCATCTCCGCACCGAGCAGCCGGGAGCCCTCAACGGCTTCATCCTGCTCGACAGCCAGGATTGGATGCCGCCACACGTGATCGATGAACTCTGGGGCGAGATCGCCCGCGTCGGCGGCCCGGGCACGCGGGTCATCTTCCGCACGGCGGGCGAGAAATCCCCGATCGAGGGTGCGCTCACGCCGGAACACATGGCCCGGTTCGAGCCCCAGCCGGTCCGGTCGCGAGAACTGCACCTCCAAGACCGCTCAGCGATCTACGGCATGTTCCACATCTACCACCTGCGGGATGCCGCAGGCGGAACCTGAACCGATCGGTTACGGCAGTAGGAACACGAGGCCCGTGATCGTGGCTGCTTCGACGGCGAAGCCACGCGGGCTGATCGGCACCGCCGGCACCGTCCACGGTGCACAACTGCCCGGCCGGTAGTAGCCGAGCGGATAGACGCACTCCCACGGCAACTCGACTCCCATCTTGTAGGGCAGCACGGGCAGCGTCACGAAGAAGTGGGCCGCGGAGCAGAACGAATCAGCCACGAAGCCCCGCGAGTGGCCGTACCGCTCGAGCGCCCAGTGCTCGAAGTACAGCGGCTTATGGCAGTAGCCGGCCGCCTTCCAGGTGAACATGGTCGAGGCGAACCGCCGCGGCTGGAACGTCTCCCCCTCCAGCCGGCACTCACACGGATAGTCGTTGCCCGCGCGACCCCCCACGCGGATGTCGAGGTTGATGTCGGCCAGCCGGTCACCGCGCAGCTTGCCCAGCGCCTCACGGCAGTCGCTGTTCTCCTCGCGACAGGTGTCGCTCGCCGCCGCAGCGTCGTCGCCAGCCTCGGCCTCGAGGAATGCGATCGGCTCGACCGCTTCCTCCGCCACTTCACCAACGGCCTCCACTGCCTCCTGAGGTGCAGCCTCCGCCGTGGCCACATGCTCGACAGCGACCTGAGGCGCGACGAGCAGGGCGCCAAGATCCCCTGCCTGGGCCACCGCGCTGAGCATGACGGCCACGAGGGCCAGCGCGACCGCCGCCAGATCGAGCCGGTCACTCCCCGGGCTTCGCGTGCTCCATCGTGTAGTTCGGGGCTTCGTGCGTGATGGCGATGTCATGCGGATGGCTTTCGCGAACGGTGGCGGCGGAAACCTGGATGAACTGGGCATCGCGCCGAAGCTCGTCGATCGTCCGCGTGCCGCAGTAGCCCATGCCGGCCCGAAGGCCGCCCACGAGCTGGTAGACGAACACGCTCAAGGGCCCCTTGAAGGGCACCCGACCCTCGACTCCCTCCGGCACGAGCTTGTCGCTGCCGCGTCCCGTGACCTTCTGCCGATAGCGTTCGCTCGATCCCTGAACCATCGCCCCCAGCGATCCCATGCCGCGGTAGGCCTTGAACGTGCGGCCCTGATAGAGGACCGTCTGTCCGGGGCTTTCCGCCACGCCCGCGAGCAGCCCGCCGATCATGCAGCAGTTGGCTCCCGCGGCGATCGCCTTGGTGATATCTCCCGAGTAGCGAATGCCTCCGTCAGCAATCACCGGCACGCCGGCACCGGTCGCCTCCTGCGCCGCCGCCCAGACCGCCGTGATCTGGGGAACGCCGACACCGGAGATGACCCGTGTGGTACAGATCGACCCGGGACCGATCCCAACTTTGACTCCATCTGCGCCAGCCTTGATGAGATCGCGACATCCCTCCCGGGTTGCCACATTTCCCGCAACCACCTCAATTGCCCAGCGCTTCTTGATTGCCGCAACGGTCTCGATCACGTTCGACGAGTGGCCGTGGGCGCTGTCGACCACGAGCATGTCCACACCCTTGGCGATCAGGCTCTCGGCCCGCTCGTAGTCGAACACTCCCACCGCGGCCCCAACCCGGAGCCGGCCCTGCCGGTCTTTGCAGGCGTTGGGGAACCGCTTCATCATGTCGATGTCCTTGATCGTGATGAGCCCGGTGAGCAGCCCCTGCCCATCGACGAGCAGGAGCTTTTCCACCTTGTTGGCCATCAGGATCTGCTCGGCCTCGTCGAGCGAAACGGCACCGGTGGCCGTGACCAGCCCCGACTTCGTCATGATCTCCGCGATCGGCGTCTCACCGCTCTCGAGGAAGCGGAGGTCGCGGCGCGTGATGATGCCCACGAGCCGGCGGCCGTCGGACGTGATCGGAACGCCCGAGATGTTGTATTGATCCATCACGTCGCGGGCCCGGCCCACGGTGGCCGACGGTGGCAGCGTGACGGGGTCCATGATGATCCCGTTGGCGCTCCGCTTGACCTTGTCGACCTCCTCGGCCTGCCGCTCAATCGAAAGGTTCTTGTGAATCACCCCCAGGCCGCCCTCCTGGGCCAGGGCGATCGCCATCTCGCTCTCCGTGACGGTGTCCATCGGGGAGCTGACGATCGGGATGTTGAGCCGGATCCCCCGCGTGAGCTGCGTGGCGAGATCGACCTCCGACGGCACCACGGCCGAATACCGCGGCACGAGCAGGACGTCGTCGAAGGTGATGCCGGTGGCAACGATTTTGCCGTCCATGAGCCTGATGATCCTCTCAGGGTGAAAACCGGCGATTATGGGGCGGGAAGCCGTGATCGGGCAACGAGGAGTGGTCGACCGGCCGGCCGCCGCACGGCGCACAAGCGTGTCCTAGGTTTATGGTGCCGAGCACGGCGGTCCCCGCCGGCGGCCCTCATCGCCTCATCCTGAGCCCGCCATCATGCGTTCCCTCGACGTTCCCGCCCCCGAATCCGCCCCCGCCCTCAAGGCCATCGGCCTGCCCGACGCCGTCGCCCGCCCAGACGAGAGAGACCTCGCCGCCCACCTCGCCCGCAACCGCTACGGCCGCTTCACGCTCACCGAGGCGATCCGCCCGGGCTGGCAGCTCGACGTGGTGCCCCAGGCGGGCTACCGCTATGACGCCTACGTCGATCCGGCCACCGGCGCCCGGCTGCCCGCCCTCGTGGCGGCCGTGTCGAGCGAGGAACTGTTCGACACGTTCATGGAACTGCTCGAGCCGCTCGGCGACACCTGTGACGTGGTGATCGAGTCCTCGCACGAGTCCGAGGCCGGCGTCGTGGAATCAACCCGCGAAGGGATCGAGCGGCTCGTACTCGAGAGCCTGCTCTGGGACTTCGAAGACGTCCTCCTGCACGACGGCTGCGCAGGCATCGCCGTGATGCACCCGGAACTCTCGCTCGAGGTGATGCTCGACGAGCACAAACTGCTCGTCGTCTACGCCCAGTCGCGGCAGCCGTTCGAGCGGATCCTGAAGGGCAGGGGACTCGTGCGGGACGACCGTCTGCGGTTCATCTCGCAGGGCGAGCACATGCACACCTCGAACACGCGATACGCCCGCCGGTTCCAAGAACTGGCCACCCGGCTCGGCACGTAGCCCCGTCGCTTCTATCCGCCCGCGCGAAAACGTCATCCAATCGCCCGCGGTCAGGGCTGGTATCGGGCGGTGAGTTACGGCCGCGGCACGGGCAGCGACTCGATTGGCACCGGCGGGCCCGGAGCGATGACAGCGCCGGGCGGGAGCTGCTCGGCCGGAATCGGCGCGCCGTACACGGGTGCAGTTGGCTGCGCGGGCGCGACGGGCATCCCTGCCGGCGGCGCGGCGCCGTCGGGCGGCTGGTAGTAGGGCTCGGCCTGGGGCAACGGGGCCACGCCAAGTTTCGCCACCACCTTCGCGAGCATCTTCTGTTCGAGCAGCGGGTCGCGGCCGATGGGGATCCAGCCAAGGTTCGGGGTCGGGGCGGCGACGGGCCGCGGCTGGTCGCCGACCTGCTGGCCGAGCGTGGGGAGCGGCGTGCCGTAGCGGTAGAGTGAATCATCGTTGCGAAATGACGCACCGCCCGTCGTGGCACGCATCGGCCGCGGCATGTTTTCAAGCTCCTTGTTCACGACCGTCTCGATTCGCCAGCCATTGGGATCTGGGATCAGCCGCATGGCGCAGGTGCGGCGGATCGACTGCAGCGTCGCATGCAGACGCTCCTGAAAGCCGACCGAGTCACCCCGCCACGGCTCGAGCAGTGTCGCCCCCGTCTGCGGAAACGTGTCGATGCGTCCTTCCGTCGGCACGCCGTTGGCAAACACCACCCGCTGTTCGGAGTGGACCTTGAAGTAGTCGTCGGCCACGTCGACCATCCGCGTCCAGACGAGTTCCGCGTCGAGCGGCGGAATCACGACGGCGTTTCGCGGCGCTGGCAGCGGGCCAGCCACGGCGGGGCCGGCCGGCCCGATGACGGCACCCTCGGGCAGCGGCGTGAACGGATCGAGCGGCTGTCCAGGCGCAGGCAGCGGCGCCTGGCCGCGGGCAACGGCAGCCAGCGACACGACCGCGACCAGAACAAGACAGGCAAGCCGCTGCATGACCGCACGAGATCGAGATGACCCGCCGGCACCGGCCGGCGAAGGGCCGGGATGGTCGTGAAATCCCCCCGCACGCTCAAGGGCAGTTCGGGCCGTGAAAGACAGGTCCGTCTGACTGCGGGTCGAACTTGCGAGGGGCTGCCCATGCCCCAGGAGCCGGCGTATGCCGCCGAGCG
>JBAVTF010000074.1:0-91153 GCA_049695995.1 Pirellulales bacterium
GCGGAAACCGGCGTCACCCGTGGCGGCACGGCCGTGCCCGCCGACGGCGACGAGGAGCTCTCGGGTGCAGAGCCCGCCGACGCTGCCGCAGCCGCACCGCTCGGCCCCGCGGCAGTGCCGCTCGACCGCGTGGTCTCCGTGTCGCTGCCCGCAGAGGGGCGTGTTCGCGACGTGTCCGAAGCGTTCGCCCGCCGTGCGCCTGACAAGCGGGCCGACCGCCGCGCCGGCTCGCCGGGTGACGAGGCCGCCGCGACAGCCGAGCGGGCCGATGCCGTCGTGGCTCGTGGCCTCGATTTTCTCGTGCGGTCGCAGCAGGCCGACGGCCGCTGGAGCCTCGGCCGTTTTGCCGGTGGCACGCCGGCCGATGTGCCGAAGCTCGAAAGCGAGACGGCCGCCACCGGTCTGGCGCTGCTCTGCTTTCTCGGCGCTGGTCACGATCACTTCGACGGCCCGCATCGTGACACGGTCCGCCGCGGTCTCGAGTTTCTCATCGCCGCGCAGAAGCCCGACGGCGATCTCTACGTGCCGGCCGACGAGCTTTCCAACAGCTGTGCCTGGCTCTACAGCCATGGCATCGCGGCGATGGCGCTCTGCGAGGCCGTCGGGATGACGGGCGACGCCCGCGTGAAGCCTGCGGCCACGCAGGCCTGTCGGTTCATCGCCGCGAGCCAGCATCCCGACCGCGGTGGCTGGCGATACACGCCCCGGAGCGACGCCGATCTATCCGTGAGCGGCTGGATGCTGGTGGCCCTCCGGGCCGGCTCGCTCGCGGGCATCGACACTGACCCTCAGGCGATCTCGGGCGTCCGCACACTGCTCGACGCCGCGGTCGTGTCCGGCGATCCGGCCCGCTACCTCTACAACCCCCGCAATCCCCAGCAGCGGCCGTCGCGATTGTCAACTGCCTGCATGACCGCGGTCGGTGCGCTGATGCGACTGCACACCGGCTCGCAGCCTGCGGATCCGAAAGTCATGGCCGCGGCGAAAGCGCTGACATCCGTCCCCGCCGCGTACGGATCGGCGAGTGCCAAAACCCGCGATGCCTATCTCTGGTACTACGCCTCGCAGGTGCTCGTGCACACCGGCGGGCCGGACTGGGACCGCTGGTATCGCAGCCTCGTAGGCACGCTCGCTTCGACGCAAGACACGTCCGGCGCGAAGTCTGGTAGCTGGGATCCTCTCGGACCGCAGCCCGACCGCTGGGGCCAATACGGCGGCCGGCTCTACGTGACGGCCCTCCACCTGCTCGCGCTCGAAGTCCCCTACCGCCACCTGCCGACCTACACAGCCGCCCGCTGACGCCGGCCGGAGAGCCTCGACACCGCTTGCGGGCGACCTTGCTGCGGCTGCCGCCGCGGGATCGCGTCGCTCGCGCTCGGGGCTTCTCTCCGCGCTCATGAAAGCCCCCGGGCGCAAGCCGGGGGATTCCCCCGCCGCCATACAAGCCCCCAGGCGCGAGCCGGGGGATCATGCCGCGGAATCCCATCGCTTCCGCCTCGTGCTTGTATCGACGGACATGCCTGCCGCGCCGGCACGGTCACGGCTCAGGCGCCGGTGTTTTCCTTTGCCGGCTCCTGCTCACGCAGCGCCCGAGGCTCGGGGGCAGGCCGGACCTTCCACTGTGAGTAGGGCCGTTGGTCGCCCCCCTTCTCAGCCGCCGTGCCGAAAAGCAGTCGCTCCACCCGGTCGGTATGGATCCGCGCCTTGCCAAACGCGGCGTGCGTTCCCTGGATCGTCTGCCCCTCGACCGCTTCTGCCATCAGTGCCACGCGACGACCGCCCGGCCAGATGCCCGTCACCTCCAGCCCCTGCGGCCGCGGCGGCTCGGCGGCGATCGCGTCGGCTTGCGGGTCGAGTTCTTCCGGATGCAGCCAGATCGCCCGTGCTACCGCGTCACGTGGAAAAACCTGCTCCTTGCCCGGTAGTTCGATCCGCACGGTTTTGTCATCGGCCGCGATCAGCCGGCCTCGCACGTAGTCGCCGTTCTTCAGCCTGAGCACGTGCGTCGGCGGCCGCGACCGCTGCATCCGAGGAATCGTGAGGAGCCGCTCGAACCGCACGCGGTCGAGCGCTCGGCCCGGCACCGAGGGATCGAATTCGACCGCCTTTACGCGTGTCGCCGGCACATCAACGGGCTCCTCCGCCGTGCCCGCCAGCGGCGTGACGAGTTTCAGCCGTTCGGCGTCGATCGCCACGACGCGACAGGGTGTGCTCTCTCCGCTCGTCAGCACCACGACGTAAGGAAACGCGAGCACATCGCCGGCTGACTCGGGCGCCGCCAGTTCCGCATGGGTCTCGAGTGCCTGCCGCAACAGTTGGCCACCGGCCATCGCCAGCCGCCCGCGCACCAGTTCGATCGTCCGCGGATCCTCACCCGCGGCGTCGGTCACCTTGATCCGCACCGGCGTGCCGACCTGCCCTCGAAGGAGGTCGGTCACCTCGTCGGGCTCGAGTCCCTTCGTGGGCACGAAACGGGCCCTTTCGGCAGGGGCGATCGCCACGATCCGATCACCGGGCTGCAGCCGGCCATCCTGCGCTGCGGCACCGTCCTCAGCGAGCATCGTGACCACGAAACCGCCATCATCCGCCCGGCTTACCATCCCGCCGATGCCGCCAACCATCCCCGATTCATCCGTGTCGGCGGGAGCCGCCACATAATCGAGGCGACCAGAGAACGGCGCTGCCGTCGCCGCGAACGGACTCGCGGAGATGCTCCCAGCCGGTTGCCAGCCCACGCCGCCAGAAACGGCCGCGACCGCCCCGCGCATCGCAAACCCGTCACCCTCCAGACGCCCTTCGCGGCCCGGTAGTCCGAGAGCGGTCGCAGCCGGCACCAGCGACTGCAGCGCCACGAGTTGCGGGAAGGGCATCGAGAGCGGCTCCGCAAGTCCCTGCCGTCGAATCCACACGCTCTCGGTATCGACGTTCACAAGGGAGCCCGACACGACGTCGCCATTCGCGCCGATCGCACGCACCTGTGCCACCTGCTGCGGACCGGTGGCCTCGGCCCGCGGCAGCGAGATTTCGGTGACGTCGGCCGCCGGGATCCGCGTAACCTGCCCCGCTTCACGCACCATGAATGTCCCTCCCTGGGAATCAAAGCCTTCGATCTCGCCGGTCCGCGGATCTCCGTTCCGCAAGGCGATCCTGGTCTGCTCGACGGCGTCGAGCGTCGGCTCGGCCGCAGTCCAGGGCGTGACTCGCAGGTTCTCCAGGCAAATGTCGCCACTGGTGAGCGAGAGCCGCACGCCACGCAACGGCTCCGCGTCAGCACCACGGGCCAGTTCGATGTCAGCCGCGGGCTGGTCCCCTGCGGCGGGGAGCACGACTGCCATCCGCCCGCGCGGCTGATCGACGAAGAGCACGATTCGCAGCGAATCGGCAGCCGGATCGAGCGAGATCGGCTCGAGCGTGGCCTTCCCGGACTTGCGACGCACGACGGCGAGCGTCGGACCACCGGCAGCCGGCCGGAGCAGTTCGAGCATGAACTGGTCGTCGCCGGCCACGCCATCGGACACGAGCGAGAACCGAAACTCCGCCGGCATCGTCCACGACACGCCGATGTCGTATCGGGCCCGCGGCGGCGCCGCGACGTCGCGCGAGATCGAACTGCCGCGTCGCGAGGTGAGCAGCCGTCCTGCTTCCTCCCGCCAGGCATTGCCCGGCTTCTGCTCCCAGCCGGCCAGGCCGCCGGGCCCGTCGAACGACCCACCGCCGGCGCTGCGTCGGGCAATGCTCTCCACCTCGTCGCGACGGATCTGCAGTGTCTGGCGGCCAGCACCGCCGACGGCCTCGACCGTGACCGTGTCGGAATCGATCGCTTGCACAACGCCCGTAATGATGTCGCCTCCGCGCAGGTGCAGCCGAAATGCGTCGGCCGAGGGCTTGCCTGGATCGCGAGCCGTTCCGAAACGCACCCCCGTCACGTCGGCAAGGCGAAACTCGAACGGCTTCGTGAAGAGCGGCGACTGCCACAAGAGCGTCTCGCGACCGTCACCGGCCTCGGGAGCCGGCACGAGTTCGCCGGACACGAATCCGCCCCCGCGAAGGTCGAGCACGCCCCGTGGCGCTGGCTGATCCGGCTGCGGCGTGGCGGCGAGCGACGCAGCGCCGCACAGTACGGCACAGGCGACGATCGCCGAGAGGCGAGACAGGCAACTCCTCGATCCCATAACAGGCACCATGCGATCGGCTTACAGATTTTCTTCGGCACACTTCCGCACAAGTGTAACGAACAAGTCTCGAATCCTGCCGGCCCCGTAGTCCGCACACTCCGTGTGCGGACCCCGGTATGAACACCGTGGGCCCGGGCTATTCGGCCGGGGGTGGGCGGACCTGCAAGGTATTTCTCGGGTCTGCGGTGTTTTGACCGTGGGCCACATGCGGAGCATGTGGACTACGGCGCCTGTAGTCCGCGGGGCGCGGAGGACGTTCGAGAGCCGACACGTCGTGAGCGGGGCACTCAGCCCCGCCCGGCCACCCGCGGTGGCGGCATGTACCGCCGGCACCGCGAGAAGAGCGTCAGCGGGTTGTCGAGCACGACCTTTTCGATCAGCGACTCGGCATGCCCCCGGGCCCGCATCGCCACGATGAAGTCGGGCACGGCCACCGGCCGCGACGGCCCCCAGTCGCCGGCGGAGTTCACGAGCAGCCGCTCCGTGCCGTACCGCTCAATCATGTCGCACGCCCGCTCGGGCGAGCACTTCGTGACGGGATAGAGCGTCATCCCCGCCCAGTAACCGCCGTCGAGGGCATGGCGGATCGTGTGCTCCTCCACGTGATCGATCACCACGCGGCCCCGGTCGAGCGTGGGAAAGTCAGCGAGCATGTCGAGAATCATCCGCGTGCCGCGGAGTTTGTCGGCGAGATGCGGCGTGTGGATGAGGATCGTCTCGTCGTGCTTCACCGCGAGCTGCACCTGCTCGAGAAACACGGTCGCCTCGTTCCGCGTGTTCTTGTTGAGCCCGATCTCACCGATGCCGAGCACGTTTGACGCCCCGAGAAACTCCGGGATCGCCGCGATCACGTCGCGGGCGAGCGCCACGTCCTCCGCCTCCTTGGCATTGATGCACAGCCACGAGTAGTGGGCGATGCCGTAGCCGGCGGCCCGCTTCGGCTCGACTTCGGTGATTTGCCGGAAGTAGTCGCGAAACCCATCGGCGCTGCGGCGGTCGAAGCCGGCCCAGAAGGCGGGCTCGCTCACGGCCACGCAGCCCATTCGCGCGAGCGCCTCGTAGTCGTCGGTCACCCGCGAGACCATATGGATGTGGGGATCGACGTAGTTCATGACGCGGGACTCACTGGCCGCAGCAGTTCGGAGAGCCGGCCAGCCGCGGGCCGCCGTCCCGCCGCCACTCCGGCTCGTAGGCGTCGGAGAAGAGCTGCTGGATGTCGTCCACCCGGTGGCCCGACCGTGTGAGCCGCTCGACGGCCTCGGAGAGCAGCCGCCACCGCGGGTCCGAATCCAGCACGCCACTGGCGTCGCCGGCGTGCCGCTCCGACCGGTCGAGCGCCGCGGCCAGTTCGACGATCAGGCTGCGGATCGCGAGAAACCGCTGGTCGGAAAGGCTATGGGGCATGGACGTGCCGAGCTTCGGACAGGCGAACAGTCCAGTCAGCCTAGTCAGATGAAGGCCGTTTTCAACCTGCGGCCCTCGATCACCGGCCCGCCAGGGCCTCGCGATGACCGTTCGCGGCTAAATAGAGGGCCGCGATCCGCACAAGATTTGCCCCGTTGGCCCGCAGCTTCTTGGTGATGCTCTTGCGATGCGTCTCGACGGTCTGCGGACTGATACCCAGTTCGGTGGCGATGCCGGCCGTCTGGAGACCACGGCCGATCCGCACGAAGACGTCGAATTCGCGGCCGCTCAACACCAGCTCAGGCGCGGGCCGTCGAGCCTCGCGGGCGGTCGCGGCGAGCAGGCGCGTGACGGCCTGCTCCAAGGCATCGCTGCCGCGCGACATGTCAGCGGCTTCGATGACGAGCCGCTTTCCTGCGGCATCTTGCACACGAGCGACGGCGCCTCGGCTCTGCGGCTCCTGGCTATCGGCGAGCACGACGACCGACGCCGCCGGATTGATGTCCGCGAGCGCCGCCAGAACCGACCGGCCATCCTCGGCCAGTGCCGTCGGCTCCAAGACGAGCAGATCAGGCCGGTGCCCCACGCAGGCTGCCACGGCTGTCTGCACATCGCCGGCCACCGCGACCACGCGCACTTCCACTCGCGCGGCGAGCCATGTGCTGAGAAGGTCGAGGAACATGGGTTGACCGCCGGCAACGACGGCCACGACCTGCTGCATGATGGATGACGATTCCGGAGGATGGGCACGACCAACTCACTGACACCCGTCATTACCGGACATCTGCCGGACTGCCGCAATTCACTTTCCGCCAAAAGAGCTTTCTCCCCACGCCCCGTCCGGCCCTCAGCGGCCTTCGCTTTTTGTTACACTTTTATGCTTTGTCGTAACGGCCGTCGGCTATCGTCACGAGCATCTTGATCCCTTTCCCACGCTGGATGCAGTCATGGCTACCGCTTATCGCTTCTCGATCGGTCCCTGGAACATCAGCCGCGGTGCCGATCCGTTCGGCCCCCCGGTCCGCCCGTCCGTCTCGTTCGACGACATCCTCAAGGCGGCCGTGCAACTCGGCTTCGAGGGCATCCAGTTCCACGACGACGACGCCGTGCCTGACCTCGAGAACCTGCCGCCGGCCAGGATCGAGGCCGAAGCGAAGGCGATGAAAAAGAAACTCGATGACAAGGGGCTCGTGGCCGAATTCGTCGCCCCCCGCCTCTGGGAGCACGCGCACGGCATCGACGGCGGCTACACGGCGAACTGCGCAAATGCACGGAAGTGGGCGATCGAGCGGTCCAAGCGGGCGGTCGATGTCGCGATGGCCCTCGGCTGCGACCTGATCGTGATGTGGCCGGCCCGTGAGGGCACGGCCGTCCGTGAGAGCAAGAACCCGATCACCGCCTCGGCCCAGATGCTCGATGCGATCAACGCCATTCTTGGAGCCAGCCCGAAGGCGCGGATCGCCATCGAGCCCAAGCCCAACGAGCCGGTCGATCATGCCTTCGTGCCCACGATCGGCCACGCCCTGGCGCTCGGCGCGCGATCGGCCGATCCGGCCCGCGTCGGGGTGCTCATCGAGAGTGCCCACGCGATCCTCGCCGGCCTCGATCCCTCCGACGAGATGGGTTTCGCACTCGCTGCCGGCAAGCTTTGGAGCGTCCACCTCAACGACCAGAACGGACTGAAGTTCGACCAAGACAAGGTCTTCGGCGCGGCCAACCTGCGGGGCGCCTTCGATCAGGTGCGGGTGCTCGAGCAGGCCCGCTACGCCGACACGGGCGCCTTCGTGGGCTTCGACGTAAAAGCCCAGCGGACGCAGAAGGCCGAGTCGGCCACGGCCCATCTCGCCACGAGCAAGGCGATCTTCCTCCGGCTCGTGGAGAAGGTGCGGTCGTTCCCCGAGAAGCAGGCCGCCGAGTGCATCGCCAGCCGCGATTACGAGGCCTTGGAACGGACCGTGCTGGAGCATCTCCTCAGCGCGTGAGAATCAACCGATGGCAGGCACGGAGGCGGCATCGATGACACAGCGGCTCGTCGCCGTGATCCTCGATGCTGCCCGCCCGTATGACCGGCTCATCATCGGCGGCGTGGCCCACTATGCGCGGGAGCACGGCGGCTGGAGCCTCTACGTCGAAGAGGATCCGCTCCAGAAACTGCCGGACCTCAAGCGGTGGCACGGCCAGGGCATCATCGCCAACTTCGACGACCGGCAGGTCGCTGCGGCGATGCGCGGCCTCACGATCCCGATCGTGGGCGTGGGGGGCGGCTATGGATGGTACGAGCCGACCTCCGGCACTCCCTACATCTACACCGACAACGCGGCCATCGGCCGCCTCGGAGCAGAGCATCTGCTGAGCTGTGGGTTTGAGACGCTCGCCTTCTATGGCTACCCGCGCACGACCACGAGCGGCTGGTCGGAGGAGCGGGCTGCCTCATTTCAGTCCGCCGCGGCGCAGGCCGGCCGACCGTGCCACGTGTTCACGGGCCGCCACGCCACGGCCCGCCGCTGGGAGGAACTGCAGCAGGAACTTCGCGACTGGATCGTCTCGCTGCCCAAACCCATGGGCCTCATGGCCTGCAACGACGTGCGGGCCCGCCACGTGCTCGAAGCCTGCCGCTCGCTCGGCCTGCGGGTGCCCCACGACGTGGCGGTGCTGGGCGTGGACAACGACGAAATGATCTGTGACCTCACGTCGCCGCCGCTTTCGAGCATCGATCAATCGGCCCGCCGCATCGGCTACGAGGCGGCGGCGGCCCTCGACCGGCTCATGCAGGCCAGCGGGCGGCCGAAACGCCGGGCACCGTCAGCGCCGCCGCGGCCCGTGGTGATTCCGCCGATCGGCGTCATCGCACGGGCCTCCACCGACACGACGGCCACCCGCGACGAGGCCGTGCTCATCGCCCTCCACCACCTGCGACGCAATCCGTGGCGCAGGCCCGACGTGGCGGTGATCGCAGCCGAGGCCTGCGTGTCGCGATCGACGCTCGAGAACCGCTTTCGCACGGTGATCGGCCGGACGATTCACGAGGAGTTCGTGCGGCTCCGTCTGGCCGGCCTGCGGCGGCTGATCACCGACACCGACCTGCCGCTGAAGGCGGTGGCCGTCCGTGCCGGCTTCCCGTCGGTGCAATACATGACGACGTTCCTCCACCGCCACACGGGCCTCACACCCGCCCGACTCCGCGCCGTCGAACGCCGCCGCGGCCCCGCCGCGTAGTGACCGTAGGTCCGTCGCTCCGCAACGGGCCTGCCAACCTCGATGACCGGCACAAAACGTAAAGAAATCACGCCATTTGGAGTCGGGCAACGCCACGCAGACACCTACAATCAAATGAATGGTGTTTTGAATTGAATTATTCTTGTGACTCCGGTTCCCAACGCGACGCACCAGAGAGGAGCCCGCGGATGCGCGACGCACGAGACCGAAACGCTAGCCTGGCGAGGGCATTTGCCAAAGGACTGAGCGTCGCCTTGATGGCCGGAACAGCCCAGGTTTCGAAAGCCGACGCCATCGATTTTGCTGGCCGCATCGCACCGCTTCTGGCCACCAAATGCGGGGCCTGCCACGGGCCTCACGAGGCCGAGAGCGGCTTTCGGATCGACCTTCGGGAGAAGGCCTTCGTCGGCGGCGACTCCGGCACCACGGGTGTCGTCGCGGGCAAGCCTGACGAAAGCGAGCTGTACGTCCGGATCACCACATCCGACAAGGAATCGCGGATGCCGGCGGACGGCGAGCCGCTCACCGGCGACGAGCAGAAGCTCGTGAGGGAATGGATCGCGGCCGGAGCCGTCTGGCCCGACGACCTGGCGACGCTGCCTGAGTCGATGCTGCCGAAGGGCGAGGGCAAGGCAGCAAAGGGGGCTGACCATTGGGCATTCCAGCCGGTCGTCCGGCCGCCGGTGCCGCAGCAAGACGCCGCAGGGGGGTCATCGAATCCGATCGATGGCTTCATTGGAGCGAAGCTTGCCGAGAAGGGGCTCGCCTTCAGCCCCGAGGCCGATCCGCGCACGTTGATCCGTCGCGTCGCCTACGACCTCGTCGGCCTTCCTCCCACGGTCGAGGAGATTGCCGCGTTTGAAAACGCCTGCCGCTCGACCGGCGGCATCGACGGCCCCTATCGCGAGCTCGTCAACCGGCTGCTCGCTTCGCCTCATTACGGCGAGCGGTGGGCGAGGCATTGGCTCGACGTCGTGCGGTTCGCCGAGAGCCATGGCTTCGAGACGAACACGGCCCGCCCCAATGCATGGCCCTACCGCGACTATTGCATTGCCGCGTTCAACGACGACAAGCCGTTCGATCAGTTCGTGCGCGAGCAGATCGCCGGTGACGCCTTCGGCGTCCACCCCGCCACAGGCTTTCTCGTGGGTGGGCCGTGGGACCAGGTCAAGTCGCCAGACATCGTGCTCACGTCGAATCAGCGGGCTGACGAACTGCACGACATGGTGAGCACCACCGCATCGACGTTCCTCGGCCTGACGGTTGGCTGCGCCCGCTGCCACGACCACAAGTTCGACCCGGTGCCGCAGACCGATTACTACCGGATCAAAGCGGTGTTCGAGGGCGTAAAACACGGCGAACGACCGATCCCCAATCCGAAGGAAGACGCCGAACGGCAGCAACTGATCGCCGCAGTCGAGCGTCAGATCGCGACGGCACACGAGCGACTCACCGAGCTCCGCGCGGCCGCCCATGCCGCTGGCGGCCCCGCCCCGCAGCGGCCCCAGGTTTCGCCCCACGAAAACGTCGATGCGTTCCCCGCCGTGCGGGCTGGGTTTCTCCGGTTCACCGTGCGTGCCACGACCGGCAACTCGCAGCCCTGTATCGACGAACTGGAGGTGTTTGCCACCGACGGCACGAATGTCGCCCGGACGGCCACGCCAACCGCGTCGAGCACGCTGCCCGGCCACGAGATCCACAAGCTCGAGCACGTCAACGATGGCCAGTACGGCAACGCTCGATCGTGGATCTCGAACGAGGCAGGCACGGGCTGGATGCAGCTGGCGTTTCGGGAGCCGGCCGAGATTCACCGTGTTGTCTGGAGCCGCGACCGCAGCCCGACGCCGCAGTTCTCCGACCGCGTCGCCATTCGCTACGAGGTGGCTGTCTCCAACGACGGCACGACGTGGCAGACGGTGGCGAGCGACAGGGGCCGCATTCCGTATGGCGGCAACACTACCGCTGCGATCGACTTCGCATCACTCTCTCCCAACGAACGGGCGGAGGCGGAGTCGCTCACCGCGCAGGTTGCCGAGGCGGAGAAGAAGCTCAAGCAGCTCAAGGACGTTCCCAAGGCCTACATCGGCGAATTCGCCCAGCCTGGCAAGACCCATCGCTTCTTTCGTGGCGATCCGATGGCCCCACGCGAGGAGATCGCGCCGGGCAGCCTCACGAAGTTCGGCACCTCCTGGGATCTCCCGGCCAACTCGCCCGAGCAGGAACGGCGGAAGCGGCTCGCCGAGTGGATCGCGTCGGCCGAGAACCCGCTCACGGCCCGCGTGATCGCCAACCGGCTCTGGCACTATCACTTCGGCACGGGCATCGTCGACACGCCGAGTGATCTCGGCGTTAACGGTGGCACTCCCAGCCATCCCGAACTGCTCGACTGGCTGGCGGCCGAACTCGTCGCGGAGGGCTGGCATCTGAAGGCCTTGCACCGGCTGATCGTGACGAGCCGCACCTACCGCCAGTCGAGCGCCGCTCGACCCGACGCACTGGCCCTCGATTCCGCGAGCCGGCTGCTCTGGCGGTATCCGCCGCGGCGACTGGAAGCCGAGCCGCTCCGCGACTCGATTCTTGCCGTGAGCGGGGCCCTCAACCCAAAGATGGGCGGCCCCGGCTTCGATCTCTTCGAGCCCAACGGCAACTACGTGAAGGCCTACACGACGAAGACGAAGTTCACCGATGAGGACTTTCGCCGCATGGTCTACCAGAGCAAGCCGCGCAGCGAGCTTGATACCTTCTTCGGTGCCTTCGACTGTCCTGATGCGGGGCAGGTGCAGCCGAAACGCACGGTGAGCACGACGCCCCTTCAGGCGCTCAATATGCTCAACGGCGACTTCCTCCTCGATCAGGCGGCACGGTTCGCGAAGCGCGTGCAGCAGGAGGCGGGAGACGATCCCGCACGCCAGGTTTCCCGGGCAGTGCTTCTTGCCTTCGGCCGCGAGGCGACGCCGGTGGAGATCGAGGCCGGGCGCGGCCTCGTGGAGAAGCACGGCCTGCCCATGCTCTGTCGCAGTCTCTACAACGCCAGCGAATTCATCACCGTCTACTGACGCGTGCCCACCACCGGGAGACGCCATGACCCACTTCCTCTCCGCTGCCGGCCGCCGGATGCTCGACCGCCGGGCCTTCCTGCAGTTCGGTGGCACTGGCCTGTCGAGCATCGCGCTGGCCGCCCTGCTCCACGAGCAGAAACTGCTGGGGGCGGAGCCGCCGATCCGGCCGGCCATCGATCCCGCCCAGCCTTACGCGCCGCGGAAGCCGCATTTTCAGCCGAAGGCGAAGAACGTGCTCATGATCTTCTGCTCGGGCGCGCTCTCCCACGTCGATTCGTTCGACTACAAGCCCGAGCTCGTGCGGCTTCATGACACGCCGATGCCGACGCCGGGCGGCGGCAAGCTGATCACGTTCCAAGGGGAACAGGGCAATTTGATCAAGCCGCTCTGGGAGTTCAAGCCGCGGGGTGAGTGCGGCAAGATGACGAGTGATCTCCTGCCCAGGCTCGGTGATCTCGCCGACGAGATGTGCTTCATCCACTCGATGACGGCCAAGAGCAACACGCACGGGCCCGCAGAGACGCAGATGTCCACGGGCTTTACGCTCGACGGTTTCCCGAGCATCGGCGCCTGGGTGACGTACGCCCTGGGCAGCGAGTGTCGCGACCTACCCGCCTTCGTGGCCATTCCCGACCCTCGCGGCGGCCCGCAGATCGGTCCGCGGCAGTGGCAGAGCGCCTTTCTACCGGCTGTGTTCCAGGGCACGCCCTTCAACGCCGACAAGCCGATCCCGAATCTGTTTCGCCCCGGCACGATGTCGGAGGACGCCGATCGAGCCAGCCGCGACTTCCTCCGGATGCTCAACGAGGAGCATCTCGCTCGGCATCCCGGCGACACCGACCTCGCGGCCCGGATCAGCGCCTACGAGCTGGCGGCGAAGATGCAGCTCTCGGCAGCGAGGATCTCCGACCTTGCGGACGAGTCAGCCGAGACATTGAAGCTCTACGGCGCCGACGACACACAGAACTCGCTCAAGGCCCGGTTCGCCCGCAACTGCATCCTCGCCCGCCGGCTCGTCGAGCGGGGCGTGCGGTTCGTACAGCTCTTCAACGGGGCCTACGCAATGGGCGAGGGCGTGGGCAATTGGGACGGCCACAAGACCCTGGTCAAGCAGTACTCAGTGCACGGGCCGATCCTCGACCAGCCCGTCGCGGGATTGCTCAAGGATCTCAAGGACCGTGGCCTCCTCGCCGACACGCTCGTGGCCTTTGTGACGGAGTTCGGCCGGATGCCGACGTTCCAAAAGGGGGCCAATGGCCGCGATCACAACCCGTCGGGGTTCACGGTCTGGCTCGCGGGTGCGGGCGTGAAGCGAGCCTTCTCCTACGGCGCCACCGATGAATTCGGCTACAAGGCCGTGGAGAACGTGGCGACGATCTACGATCTCCACGCCACGATCCTGCGCATCCTCGGCCTCGATCATACGCGGCTCTCCTTCTACAACAACGGCATCGAACGCCGGCTCACCGACGTCCACGGCCACGTGATCGAGCCGATTCTCACCTGACATCCCCACCCCATTCGCTTGACGACCTCTTCTTGGAAGCCCGAGGCGTACTCCGAGAGGACACACGATCGTGGCCTACTCCCGTGGCTCAGGCTCCACAAGGACATTTTTCATATGTTGACTCGCATCGTCTGCCTTGCCTTCGTCACGTGCGCAGCCTTCACACGCGCGGCGTTCGCGATTCCAGGGATCGACGAGACACCTTCTCCCTCGCCCCCTATGATCGTGGCGAAGTCCGACGAACCGATGAAAGCGGCGGCTGGTTTCGGTATGCCGGATGGCTTCGTCGTCGAACTCTTCGCGGCCGAGCCGACCTCGCGAATCCGGTCGCCTTCTCGATCGACGAGCGCGGCCGTGTGTTCGTCTGCGAGACCTTTCGGCAGTCGCGGGGTGTGAGCGACAATCGTTCTCACGATGCCGCCTGGGTTGATGCCGATATCGCGAGCCAGTCGGTCGAGGATCGGCTCGACTACCACGTTCGGTTGCTCGGTGACAGAAAGAAGAACTGGGAGTCGGCCGACGATCGAGTGCGGCTGCTCATCGACGCCGATCGTGACGGCCGGGCCGATGCAGCGAGCGTGTTCGCGGAGCGGTTCAACCGCGTGATCGATGGATCGATTGCCGGAATACTCGCCCGTCGCGGCGACGTGTTCGTGACTTGCATCCCGAATCTCTACCGACTGCGAGACGTCGATGGCGACGGGAAGGCCGACACGAGCCCGCAGGAGCGGACGATCCTTTCCACCGGCTACGGCGCGCGGGTCGCCTACCGCGGGCACGATCTCCACGGCGTCACGCTGGGCCACGACGGCCGGCTCTACTACACGATCGGCGATCGCGGCTACCGCATCGAGCACGACGGCCGCGTCGATACCGATCCGGGCGCGGGCGCCGTCTTCCGCTGCGAATTGGATGGCTCCGGCCTCGAAGTCGTCGCCCATGGCCTCCGCAACCCGCAGGAACTCGCCTTCGACGACCTCGGCAATCTCTTCACGGTGGACAACAACTCCGATGCCGGTGACAAGGCTCGGCTTGTGCATGTGATGCCGGGGGCAGAGATCGGCTGGAACATGGCCTACCAATACTTTCCCGACCGCGGACCATGGCACCAGGAAAAGATCTGGCACCTCGCGCACGCCGATCAGCCCGCCTGGATCCTGCCGCCGGTGGCCCACATCACGAGCGGTCCAAGCGGCTTTGCCGCCTATCCTGGCACCGGCCTGACGCCCCACTTCGACGGCCGATTCCTGATCGTGGATTTTCGGGGCGGCGCGGCTGGCAGCGGTGTGATGTCGTTTCGCGTCCAGCCGAAAGGGGCTGGCTTCGAGGCATGTGACCAGGAGATGACCTTCAAAGGCATTCTGTCGACCGACGTCGAGGTTGGCCCGGATGGAGCGGTCTGGATCGCCGACTGGGTGGAGGGTTGGAACGGTTCCGGCAAAGGACGGCTGTGGCGATTCCGGCCGAAGGATCAGGATCTCGCTGGTGTCGAGGAGGTGCGTGGCCTGCTCGCGGGCGACTGGTCAAGCCTTGCAGAGCCGCGGCTTGTCGAGCTGCTCGGCCATGCCGATCGCCGCCTCCGCCGCGAGGGGCAATGGGAATTGGCCCGACGTGCTGCAGTCGGGCCGTTGCGTCGCGTGATCGACGACACGGGCGCGACCACGCTCGCTCGCGTGCATGCCGCCTGGGGTCTCGAGCAGATCGGGCGAGCCTCGCCCGAGGGGCCGAATGGATCGGCGGTGGTCGAAGGGCTCGTGAAGGCGGCTGCCGATCCGGCGTGGCAGGTACGGGTGGCAGCCACCCGTTCGCTGGGAGAGCTGCCTGCTGACACGGCGGCACGGCCAGCCATGCGAGCTGCCCTGCGAGCGCGGCTTGACGATGAGCACCAGCATGTCCGCGCCACCGCAGCCATCGCCGCAGGTCGCCTCGGCCATCGGGACGGAGACGATCCGGGAATCGTGGACCGGCTCGTCGGTCTTGCGTCGACAGATATCGAGAGCGATCCGGCGATGCGACACGCGATCGTGATGGGGCTCTCGGGGGCCGCACATGCCGATGCGATCGCAGGCCTCACGTCGCACGCCGATGCCACGATCCGTCTCGCCGCCTGCCTCGCCCTGCGGCGGCTGGCCGATCCGAGGATTGCCGCATGTCTCGACGACACGAATAACCGCGTCGTGCTTGAGGCGACCCGCGCGATCCACGATCTTCCGATTCCGGCAGCCCTGGCGGCCCTCGCGGCCAAGGCGGCAAATGGACCGGCGGCCGCACCCTTTTTGCGTCGGGCGATCTCCGCCGCCGAACGCATCGGCACGCCTGAATCCGCCGCCACGCTCGTCCGCGTTGTTGGCCGGCCCGATGCACCGGGGCCGATGCGGGTGATGGCGCTCGACGCACTCCGCACCTGGGAGCAGCCATCGCCGAAAAATCGCGTCACGAACGTCTGGCAGCCCCATTCCCTGCCACGAGATGCGGCAGTCGCGCGGGCAGCCCTCGAGCCGGCGCTCTCCGGCCTGCTCGCGGGTGGAGGCTCCACGGGAGGCTTCGACGAGGCCACCCGGGCTGCGCTCTTGGCCACGGCATCCGCCCTCGGCATCCGCGAGGTTGCGCCGCTGCTCGTCGCCTGGTGTCACGATGCGACCTGCAGCCCGGCCTCCCGGGTCAAGGCGTTCGAAACACTCGTGGCGGCTGCCAATCCGGCCGTGCTCGACATCGCCGCGACGCTCGTCCGCGACCAACAGCCACTCGTCCGGCTCGCGGCTCGCGGACTCCGGGCCTCGAAGCTCCCCCCCGGCGAAACCGTGCCGGAACTCCAGGCCGCCGTCGCCTCGCCTAATGTCGCCGAGCGGCAGGCCGCCGTGGTCTCACTGGGCAGAATCGACGACCAGACAGCCCGAGACGCCGTCGCGTCGCTCGCGGAGCAACTCGTAGCTGACTCCCTCGATCCGGCCCTCGAACTCGAGGTGCTCGAGGCTGCGGCGGCGCGGCTCGGCGCGCAGAAGGCCGCGGACCTTACCGCCTCACGGCAGAAGACGGAGGATCCCCTCACGGCCTGGAACGACGTGCTAGCCGGCGGCGACGCAAACCGCGGCCGAGCCGTCTTCCTCGCCAAAACC
This sequence comes from Pirellulales bacterium, assembly GCA_049695995.1. Lineage (GTDB taxonomy): Bacteria > Planctomycetota > Planctomycetia > Pirellulales > UBA1268 > QWPN01. The sequence continues at coordinate 16,478 of JBAVTF010000074.1, forward strand.
GAGGTGTCGTGCGTTCGTTGTCACAAGGCCGAGAAGCAGGGGGGCGACGTCGGCCCTGCCCTCGATGGCATCGCGGCCAAACGCGATCGACGTCACCTGCTCGAAAGCATCGTTCACCCGGATGCAAAAGTGGACGAGAACTACCGCACAACCGTGGTCGTCACCGATGCCGGCACGACCGTGGCGGGGATCGTCGTCGCGGAGGACGGCGGCGGCCTCAAGCTCAAGACCCCGGAAGGGAAGATCGAGACGATTCCCCTCACGTCGATCGAAGAGAGGTTGAATGGGCCGAGCGCGATGCCCGCCGATCTGGCCGGCAAGCTCACCCGCCGCGAACTGCGCGACCTTCTGGAATGGCTCAAGGGGCTGACGAAATAGATCACATGGTTGCGGAGCAACGGGCTTACGGATGCTGATCTCCCTTTCGGGACCGATCAGCCAGCCGAGAGCGTGACGACGTTCTTCGGAAAGGCTTTTCGCAGCTTCGCGTCCATCGTCACGAGCTTCACGCCGAGCGTCATGGCCAGCGCTACGAATTCACAGTCGTACGCGGAGCAGTCGCTCTCGCGTACGAGCTCGAGCACGAGCCGCGAATCGACCTCGTACTCCGATCCTGCCATAAAGCCTTCCGCCTCTTCCTGCAGCTGCTGCGCTGTGGGAAATGCCAGTATCTTCCGCCGCAGATAGCCGGCCAGGATGTTTCGGAATTCGCTCCGCCAGAGAAGTGGAGCGGCCCAGTGCTCGTCTCGTGCGAGCAACGACTCCGCCTTCGCGGTGTGGTCTCCGGGGAGATACAGATACGCGACGACGTTGCTGCCGACCGCGATCACTGACGGCCCTCCCGCTTGAAGGCGTCGATATCCTTGGCCCGAAACTTCAGCTTGGGCAGCGTGGCACGCAGAGCGCGAGCTCGTGCCAGCCGCTCGCCGGCGGAGACCCGGCCGGACACCAGCACCGATTCCAGGCACACGATGGCCTCACTGTTCAGGCTTCGCCGATGGGCCTCAGCGGAGGCCTTCAGTCGTTCATACACGTCATCGGGAATGTTCTTCAGCGTCAGGGTCGTCGGCATCGCCACACCTCCTTTTTACAACCATATATGGTGTCGATATGGTTTCGCTGCAACGGGTGCCACTGACTCGGCGTGGTGCTACCGCCACCCGCCACAGAGCGACAACTCTCCTTCTCCCCGCCAAACCATAAAAGATTTACGCCCGCCGGGCTCGGGACTACGGGGCCATGAACCTAGACTTTTTGAAGTGCTTCCGCGTGATTCCTGAGGACACACGACTCCATGCCACCACTCGACTTCGACTGCATCGTCTGCGGCACCTGCGTGGCCGACATCCTCGTCCGGCCCGTGCCGCTGACGGAGCCTGTCGGCGGCGGCCGCTTGTTCCATGTCGAGCCGATCGAGGCCACGACCGGCGGCATCGTCTGTAACACCGGCATCGCCATGCGACGGCTCGGCATGCGGGTGGCCGCGGCCGGCCTCGTAGGGGCCGACCCGTGGGGCGATCTCGTGCGGGCCCGGCTGACGCAGGAGGGCATCGACACGACGGTCCTCGAATCGCACCCGTCCCAAGCGACGAGCACGACGGCCGTGCTTATCGATCCGAGCGGTGAGCGGAGCTTCGCGCATCACGTCGGCGCGCCGGCGACTCTCGATCTCGCCTTCTTTCGCCGCGTCGCACCGCAGTGGTCTCGCAGCCGCGCCGCACTCGTCGGCTACTTCGGCCTGCTTCCGGCAGTCGAGCCGGTGCTCGCCCAATCGCTCGCGACGGTTCGGGCCGGGGGCTGCCTCGTTGCCCTCGAAACGGGTGGCAGCGGCGGCACGCTCGCCGAGCTCGTGCCGGCCCTGCCCTCCATCGATCTCTACGTGCCGAGCCTCGACGAGGCCGCGCACCAGACGGCGCTGCACGATCCGCGGGAGATCGTGGCCTGCTACCGCAGCCACGGCGCGGCAGGGATCGTGGGGGTGAAGCTCGGCACCAAGGGAATCCTGCTGAGCCCCGCGGCCGGAGCGTTCATCGACATCCCCTGCGTGCCTGCCCCCGGTCCCGTTGCCGACACCACAGGCGCCGGCGACTCGTTCCTCGCCGGCCTGCTCACCGGCATCCTCCGTGGCATGCCGCTCCGCGAGGCAGGTATTCTCGGAGCCGCGACGGCAGCCTGCTGCGTCACCGGCCGCGGCGCCATCGCCGGCCTCCGCTCGCTGGAGGAGACACTTGCCGTCGCTGGCCCCACCTGACTCCCCAATGCGTCGCACAATGGAGTCTTTTCTGCCACATTGCCTGCGGTTCGTAGGCCCGTCACTCCGTGACGGGCTCACTGTCCTGCCCGTTGCGGAGCAACGGGCCTACATCAAGCCGCATAGACACATCCCATGACACCCGCTGACATGGACACACTCGCCGCGCGACTCGAGGGCGACCTGCTCGTCGATTCGCTCGCGCGCACGGCCTATTCCACCGATGCCTCCGAATACCAGGAGCGGCCGCTCGCCGTCGCCCTGCCGAAGTCGGAGGCCGACGTCGCCGAGCTCGTGCGGTTCGCCGCAGCCACCGGCACGGGCCTGATCCCGCGGGCGGCCGGCACGTCGCTCGCCGGTCAGGTCGTCGGGGGCGGCATCGTGGTTGATGTCGGTCGGCACCTGAATCGCATCGTTGCCCTCGACGTGGAGCGTCGCCGCGTCCGAGTGCAGCCGGGCGTCGTCCGCAACGAGCTCAATCGGCTCCTCGAGCCCCACGGACTGTTCTTCTCCCCCGAAACCTCGACCGCCGGCTGGGCGATGATCGGCGGCATGGTGGGTAACAACTCCTGTGGCTCCAACTCGATCGCCTGGGGCACGACCCGCGACCATCTGCTCTCGGCCCGTGGCTTTCTCGCCGACGGGTCGGCGGCCACGTTCGGCCCGCTCGACCCCGCCGAGTTCGCCACCGCATGCATGGGCGACTCGCACGCTGCGATGATCCACCGTGAACTCCGCGACATGCTCTCGGCCCCTGCCACGCGGCAGCTGATCCGTGATTCATTCCCGCGGCCCGAGGTCACCCGTCGCAACACGGGCTACGCGCTCGACGCGGTCCTGGACGCTACCTGCTTCGATCCGGCGAGCGATCAGCCGTTCAACATGTGTCGGCTGCTCGCCGGCTCCGAGGGCACGCTGTTCTTCGGCGTGGAGTTCGAGCTGAACGTGATTCCGTTGCCGCCGCCGGGCGGGCTCCTGTGCGTGCACTGCCAGACCGTGGACGAAGCCCTGCGGGCCACGGTCGTCGTGATGGGCATGCGGGCCCGGGCCGGCCTCGAGCCCACCGCCTGCGAACTGATCGACAAGAAGATCCTCGACTGCACGAAGGATAACCTGGAGCAGTCCCGCAACCGGGCCTTCGTGGTGGGTGATCCGGGGGCGGTACTGGTCGTCGAACTGCGCGACGCCGACCCGGCTGCACTCCAGCGCAAGCTCGACGCAGTCGCCACGGAACTAAAGTCACACGCCCTCGGCTACGCGTATCCCACGCTCCTTGGCAACGCGGGCCACGCCGTCTGGGAACTCCGCCGAGCCGGCCAGGGCCTTGTGAACAACCTCCCCGGCGACGCCAAGCCGCGGGAGATCGTGGAAGACACGGCCGTCGCGGTGGACGACCTCCCAGCCTACATCGCCGAGTTCGACCGGCTGCTGGCTGACAAGTACGGCATCGACTGCGTGCACTACGCCCACGCTGGTGCGGGCGAGCTGCATCTGCGGCCGCTCTTCGATCTTCATTCGGCGGCCGGCCTGAAGATGTTTCGCGACGTGGCCACCGACGTCGCCCGGCTCGTCAAGAAATACCGCGGCTCACTCAGCGGCGAGCATGGCGACGGCCGGCTGCGCGGCGAGTTCATCAGGATAATGGTGGGTGACGACTGCTACCGGCTCTTCGAGCGGGTGAAGCGGGCCTTCGACCCGCAGGGCATCTTCAATCCCGGCAAGATCGTCGCCACGCCGCCGATGGACACGAGCCTGCGGATCCTGCCGGGCGTGGTCGAGCCGCGCCGCGAGACGGTGTTTCGGTTTGCCGATACGGGCGGCGTGCTCAAGGCCGCGGAGAAGTGCACGGGCGTTGGGCAGTGTCGCAAGACGCACCTCATCGGCGGCACGATGTGCCCCAGCTACATGGCCACGCGCGACGAGCGGCACACCACGCGGGCCCGGGCCAACGTCCTCCGCCAGGCGCTCGCCGATCCCGCGGCCGCCGACCCGTGGACACGGCCGGAACTGGCCGAGGTGATGGATCTCTGCCTCTCCTGCAAGGCCTGCAAGAGCGAGTGCCCGTCGAACGTCGACATGGCCCGCCTCAAGGCGGAGTGGGAGCAGCATCGGCAGGACCGCGAAGGCGTCTCGTTTCGCTCCCGGCTGATCGCCGGCACGGGCCGCGCCATGCGGCTCGCGAGTCGGGCACCGTGGCTCTACAACCTCATCGTGCAGACACCGGCCCTCGCAGGAATCATGAAGCGACGGGCCGGCTTCGCGGCGGGCCGCTCGCTACCGACGCTGCCGGGCGTCACGCTGTCTGGCTGGTTTCGGCGGCACGTGCCGGTGGCCACGGCGGGCAGCCACGGACGCGTGTATCTCTTCTGCGACGAGTTCACCGACACGCTCGACGCCCCAATCGGCATCAAGGCCGTCAGGCTCCTGGAAGCGCTCGGCTACGAGGTCGTGATTCCGCGGCACGTCGAGAGCGGCCGCGCCTGCCTCTCGAAGGGCCTCGTCCGCCGGGCCCGCGACCTGGCGGCCCGCAACGTCGAACTGCTTGCCGACGTCGTCACGGCCGATGAGCCACTCGTCGGCATCGAGCCCTCGGCGATCTTGTCGTTTCGCGACGAGTATCCCGATCTGGTGCCCGCACCGCTCGCCGCAAAGGCAGCCGCCCTCGCCCAGCACACGTTTCTGATCGACGAGTTTCTGGCCCGCGAGATCGAGGCGGGACGGATCACGTCCGATCGCTTCGATGCCACGCCGCGGCGGATCCTCGTCCACGGCCACTGCCACCAGAAGGCGCTGTCATCGCTCGCCCCCACGACGACGATCCTCGGCCTGCCCCACGGTCACACGGTGGAGGTGATCCCAAGCGGCTGCTGTGGCATGGCCGGCTCGTTCGGCTACGAGGCCGAGCACTTCGACCTCTCGATGCAGATCGGTGAACTCGTGCTCTTCCCCGCCGTCCGTCAGGCTGCGGCCGACACGCTTTTCGCCGCCCCCGGCACGAGCTGCCGCCACCAGATCAAGGACGGCACAGGCCGCACGGCACTGCATCCCGTCGAGATTCTCCATGCGGCCCTCGCGCCGATCACCTGAACACCTTCACTCGCCGGCTACTTCCCTGCCCCAGGACACCACCATGACGCCCGCGCCCGCCCCGCTCGTCAAGTCGCTCGACACGAAGCTCACCCGCATTCTCAGCGACCCGAGTTGCAACGACTTCATCATCGCCGATGCCAAGGACGCCGACATGGCCTTCGGCCTCGCCGCGCCCGGCATGCGGTCGGCCCGCGACGGTGCCGGAACACGTCCCTTCCGCACGATCGACGAGTATCGCGAGCAGATTCGCGGCATCGTGGCCCAGGGGCTCGTGGACATCATGCTGATGAGCGCGAGCACGAGCGAGGTGCTGGCGATCGACGAGGGGCTGTTCGTCGATTCGCCCGTCACGCCGGCGGTGCGAATGAACGACACGACCGACATCTGGCTCGCGTCGGGCTCGGGTGGTTATCCCAAGGAGCCGGCCCTCCCCTTCTCCACGACCACGATCGGCCAGGCCCGCAGCGGCCGCGTGGACTTCCTGGAGAGCGATCGCGGCCGCGGTGCCAACCTCGGCCTCTTTTCGCTCACGCTCAACGACGACGCCGCGCTCGATCGCGCGATGCTCACCGCCTATCGCGACTTCCGAATCGAGGCCGAGCGGGCCGGCTTCCGTCACTTCCTGGAGGTTTTCTTTCCCAATGCGCTCGACCGCGTGCCGGGCAAGGCCGCTGCAGAGAAGCCGCGCGACGTGGCGAGGTTCCTCGCCGATCACGTCGCCCGGGCGCTCGCGGGCGTGCCGCGGGCAGGGCGGCCGATCTTCCTCAAGATTCCGTACCTCGGCCCTGAGATCACCGAGCTGCTCGCCGCCTATGACCGGTCGCTCGTGGTCGGCATCCTCGGCGGCGCTGCCGGCACGACGCACGACGCCTTCGGCCTCGTGGCCGACGCGAAGCGGCACGGCGCCCGCGTGGCCCTGTTCGGCCGCAAGATCAACGCCGCCGAAGACCAGCTCGCATTCGTCAAGCATCTTCGGGCGGTGGCCGACGAACAGCTGCCGCCGGCCGAGGCCGTGCGGGCCTACCACGCCGAGCTCGCGACGCTCGGCCTCGCGCCGCACCGCCCCCTCGACGCCGACCTCGCCCGCACCTCCACCGCCTCCGCCTACGGCGGCTGAAAAAGGGGGCTGAGGCCGCGGAGGGTACGGAGCGGCCGTGAGCCGTCGAGGGCCGTGGCATCGTCGTAGGTGTCGGGCCGCGGGGTGGCCGGCTCGATCGCTGCGGCTGCGGCCTTCGTGAACCGCGGCCGCTTCACGAAGGCGGGCTTCCCGCCCCCCGCGTCGAAGAGCTCGCGGGCCCGCCGCTGGCCGAAACCGAATTCCTCCACGCCCGACAGCCCCCGAAACTCGATGTGGCTCTCGAACTCCGCGTCGGGGTTGATCTCCATGTCGGCCCACCACTCGCTCCGCTGGGCCACCTCCTCGCAATCGGCGAGGAGCCAGTTCTTCAGGAGCGTGCGAGCGACGAGCGGATTGTGCCGCCAGCCGGTGCCGAGCACGCGAATGCCTGGCAGCATCCGGCGCACGTCGTGCGCAGGCATCGAGATGATGTAGCCGCCGTAATAGGTTCGCTTCCGCACGCGGCGCAGTACGTCGCCGCCGTCGGCCGCCAGGATCTTCTCCGGATGCGGGTCGACCACCGCCGGAAAATAGGTCGGCTCCGACGCCGACGCGAGAATGGCCAATGCCACGTCGGCCGCGTCGGTCATCAGCCGCAGGTCGGCGATCCGCTCCTCCGCCGGAATGCGGGAGAGCAGGTCGTAGAGCGACTGGTCGACGAAGAACGTGACGCCGCGGCCGATTGCACGGTCGGCACCGAGCACGAGATCGGGATGGTCGCGGCGAAACTGCTCCGGATGGCGGCGGTACCAGTCGTGCACTTCCGGATTCCACGATACCTGCATCGTGTCCGTGTCGAACTCCTTGAGCCGGCCCGCGGCAAACCGATCCTGCGGGTGCACGTCCTCCAGCACCTCCTTGTTGCAGGCCACGATCAGGCAGGGGTGCTGCGGTCGCCGCGTGCTCCGCCGCACGATCTCATCGATGCTTCGCGTGTCCTGCCACCGGGCCACACCGAGCGCGAAGGCCACGAACTCCCGGAGTTCGGCATGCTCGATCTCCGTGCTCTGACCGCGGGAGAGCTTGGACACCTTCGTGGCCACGTTCTCCATGTTTCGCACGGCATCGCGGTTGCCGTACTGCAGCCGCTCCTCGGCGTGACGGACCGTCGCGTCGTTGAACCCATGGCAGCCGAAGTAGGCTGCCGGAATCGCCCCGCTGCTGTTGCCCGCCACGATCACGCGGCCCTGCCGAAACGCAGGGATGCGGGCATAGGCCTCGTGCAGGACGCCACCGTCATAGGGGAGGCACGATCCCTTGCCCTGAAAGCAGAAAAGCAGTTCCATCGGCGCGAACCGGGCCGCCAGGTCGCCCGTCGGCGGTGGCACCGGCGCCGGCGGCAGTGACGGAGCTGGGCGGGGTGTCAGCGCACGCGTTGCGGATGTCGGCTCACGTCGGTCGGCCTCCGCCGCGGCAACGAGGAGCCAGCCGTCCCGCAGCGCGAGATAGGCCACCTGGAGATGGCTCGCGAAGCCGGAGGTGCGATACCGCGGCAGCGGCCGAATCGTGCGGCCAAGAAACAGGCCGATCGCCAGCTCCATTTCGCCTCGCTCCTCGGCCGGCGTGCCATCCGCCCAAGTGAGCGACTCACGGGTGAGCACGGGCCCGTGCGCGTCGCGGCCGAGTCGGTAGGCGAGCGACACCTCGCGGCTCCCCGTCGTCACCGGCCGGCCCGCATGCTCGCAGGCTTTCATCCGCAGCCGCACGTCGAAGCCATCGCGGGTGAACCGCACGCGCAGCGGCTCCTCATCGGCCAGCGTGATCACCGACGGAATGCGGGCCGGCGCAAGGTCGGCCCACTCGTCACAGGTGAGCTTGCACTGCACCTCCCACAGGCCGCGCACGGTGGCCTCGTCGAGGCGGATGCCCCCCAACCGCGCGAGGCTGTTGGTGATTGCCGACTCATGCACCCACGTGGCGACCGCGACCGGCCGCGTCAGGCTGGTCGGCAGCGGCGGCCGCGGCCGTACCGCACCGAGCTGCCCCGGCCCCGCATACCAGGTATCGGAACGGGCCCCCGCCGCGTCATTGCACAGCCGCACCTCCGGCGTGAAGTCGATCGCCGCCAGCCGATCCCACACGCCCCACTGCAGCAGTCCGTTGAGCCGATACGCGAGGCTCAGCGACTCCTCCTTCACCCGCGCGGCCACGTCACGCTCGATCTGTCGCGACACCTGCGGATCACTGTCGGCGAGACGGTCCTGAATGGCCTGGCTCGCAATGGCCTTTACCAGCCGGCAGCGGCCGAGCACCGCGTCGATCCGCACGCCAGCCAGCTGCGTGCGAAACCGGGCGTGTACGTCGGGCTCGCCACCGACGACGCGGTCCCACAGGATCCGCACGTCGTCGGTGCCGATCACAGCCGGCGTCGCACGGGCCCGCACGTGCACCTGCCGGCGGTCGGCAGTCGCGTCGATGCGGCCCGTCCCCACGGCGTGCATCCGGAGCACGCTTGCACCGTCGGCCGGCGGCAGCGTCGCCGCGAGATCGATCCGCACGCTCCCCGTCCCGGAGATCGTCGTCCCCTCCCGCCGGATGTGGGATCCGACCGGCACCGTGAAGCGCTGTCGCGCCGCCGACTCCACGAACGAATGGCCCACGAACACACCTTCATTGGGCGTCGAGAGCCTGCGTCGCACGGCCGCGGTCACCTGCTCGTCCGGTACGAGCCGCGCGAGCGTCGCGAATGCAGCTCGCAGCGCAGCGTCGGTCTCGTCGTCGCCCTCCAACGTGACGGGATCGGACAGATGAACGCTGATCGCGCCGAGAGCCCGCCGGCCCTCCGCCAACGCGTTGTGATCGAGCCGTGCGAGACGGGCGAGCCTGGCGACGCTGGCGCGGAGTCGGTCCACGAGCCGGCCTGCGTCGCCGGGTACCGTCCGACGTAGCGACACCTCGACCTCGTCGAGCACGTCGGAGGCGATTGCCGGTGCCTCGAGCGCCGCGGCGAGTTGATCGAGCTTCAGCTCGGGCGTGAGCACGACGCCGATCGCCCGGGCCGCCAGTTCGGCGCGCAGTCCGGTGAGTGCCGTACGGGCTTCTGCCCGCGCGGCGGCGATCTCGGCCGGGAGTGGTGTCCGCATGTGGCTCGCCACGGCCTGGAGCGGATCGGCCTGCACACCGCTCGCCAGCACAATGAGCGATACCGCCATCGATACCATGACAGCATGCCCTGACCACGTGCGTGTTCGTACGCGTAGACCACGTGCGACTGTCATGCGAATGGCTCTCCTGCAATGCGTAGCGAACGCCATTCGTGGCGGATGATCGTACGTGTCTCGCAAGTGTCCGTTCGGCAAGAGGCGGGCGCGGCGGCGGATTGAATCCCCCGGTACGCACCCCTATCGTGGAGAGCAAACGGTCGCGCCGCGCGGTGACGTGGGGTGCCTGCCGTGATCACCGCAGGGGTCGCCCGATGGATGTGTTTCGCATCGCGCTCTGCCTGGGGCTCGCGGTCCTGCTCTGGAGGCTGGAGATCCGCGGCCGGCGGCCGATCCGCGACTTTTTCCTCTGGGGTGTCGACTACCCGTTTCACTTCCTGCTCACCGCCACGCTGATCCTCGTGATCTGGGGCGTGGTCGGCGCGGGCTTCGGGCTCCAGGGGCTCTTCCTCGACGAGGATCCGCTCACGCAGGTGCTGCTCGGCGCCACGGTGATGCTGCTCTTCGCGGCGATCACGGTTCACTACGTCGTGCTCGGCACGTCGAGGCACGGCTGGTGGTCGTCGCTCCAGCGACTGGCTGGATTCCTCCGGGGCTTCAACGCGATTTCCGACCCCGCGCATCCCGTGCAGACGCTGCTCGCGAATGGGTTTCTGGAGCAACTCACCGCCGCCGACATCGAGCGACTCGACACCCTGGCTGAGCGGGAACGAACCGGCGCCCCGATGGAAGCTGGGCTGCGCGAGCAGTTCGAGGGCGAACCGTTTCGGCTGCTCATGGCGCCGGCGATCCTGCTTGCCAAGGGCTTCGGCCTGATCGTGCTCGTGGGCGCGGTGCCGGCCCTGCTCATCCCGATCCTCGACCGGGATCCGGCCGGTTGCCTCGATCGGCTGCCGTGGCTGGTGGGCGTGTGCCTCGGCGACGTGCTCGGCATCATCCTCGGCTGCTGGACGACGGCGTGGGCCGCCGACGCCGCCGGCTGGCGCAGCCATACGCGGGCTCTCCTCGCGAGCCTGCGGTCCACCGCCGACGCGGTTCCGCCCACTCACGGTCCGGCGGCCACCGCCGCTGACGCGCTGCCTCCCTTCTGGCTGGCTGCGCTCTCCTGGTTCTTCGTCATCCATGTCGTCGTGAACGTGCTGCTGCCCGACGACGTGACCGCCCGCTGGATCGACTGGCCGGAGCAGACGCTGCCCGGCCCCTCGGACACCGCATGGCGCGGCCCGCTCGCGCTCTGGCGGACGATTCCATGGTTGCCCCTGGGCGTGCTCACCGCCGAAGTCGGGGTCGCCATGCTCGCCGCGGCGAGCCTCCGCAGCCTCCGTGGCGGCGAGCTGCGTGACCGCCTGATCGGGCCGTGGTCGATGCTGCTCTCGTCGGGCGTCTCATTCGGGCTACGACTCCTGCAGGCCAGGTGGGTGCATCGTGCCGCGTGGATCGGCGCAGCCGTGATCGGCATCGCCTCGGTGGCCACGACGATCCTGTTGTCGCCGGAGGCCACGCAATCGGTCTGGATCGGCCTCCGCGGCTACGCCTCGCTCGGCGCGATGCTGCTCTGCTGGCTTGGAATCTTTTGGCTCGCCACGCACGCGGCCACAGGCCCAGGCAGCCGTACCCGCGCCGAGCAGCGAGCCGCCATCATAAGCCTGGGCGGGCTCGGGCTGCTGCACGTGCTCGCCGCGCCCACCTGGCTCCTTGCACCACTGGCCGCCGCGGCCGCGAGTATCTCGGGCTCGCGCACCCTCGCCGGCCTCCGACCCGCGGTTGGTTCGCTGCGGCTCGGCCTTGCCCTCGGCATCTTTGCCGCCGCCGTGACGTCGATCACGATCGCCTGGGCCTTCGGCCACGCGGCGGTCACGACCGGATTCTGGCTCGGAGCATCGATCCTCTCGCTCGGCTCGACGGCGCTGACTCGCGTGGCGGCGCGTCAGCCCGCGATCCTCTATCCGCTCACGGTGCTGCTGGGATTCGTCGCGTTTGCGATTCCCTACGCGGGCCTCGACGAGCGGTGGAAGTCGGCGATGCCCGCGGCCGGCTCGATCGCGTGTGTGGTGGCGCTGCTCGCCGCGGGCTACACGATCCTGGCGTTTGCCAGACCTCGCAGCGCACTGCTGACCACCGTCGCCGTCGCGGCGACGGCACTCCTCCTCAACGGCGCTGCCTTCTTCGTGGCCCCCAACGAGTTCAAGGGTAGCTTCCCGAATCTGGAGACCTACTACAAAACCCCGATCTATCTCGACTCCCGCGATTACTTCCGCGACACCACGCCCTCGACCGCCCGGCTGCGCAACCGGCGGGTCACGGAAGACTTCGACCGGCTGGCACGACAGGGCGCGAGCGAGCGGCTCGCCACCGTGTTCTTCGCCATGCGGCCGCTGACGCGCCGGCCGGATGGCACCCATGCCGTGACGATCGACGTGGAGGATCCGCGCGGCCGGCTACGGGCCGTCCGCGGCGACACGATCCGCCTGGCCGCCGAGGAGTGGTTCACCATGCGGGTCGACGGCGGCGACTGCATCGCCCTGGCGGAGGAGCCGTTTTACCGCCGCATCTTCCCCTGGTTCCGCTACGACACGCTCCACTTCATTCGGAACGGCATCATCCGCGGCCCCACCCATCGGCTCATCCGCGACGACGAGCCCCAGCCTGCGCGAACGCCGCGACCAGCATCACCCGGCTCGACTCCAGCCCCTTCCGTTCTGACCACCTATCGGCTGATCACCGGTGATGCGCCGGCAGACGGCCCACGCGACACCGACGTGCTCGGACTCCGGCTCCGTGACCTCGCCGCTGCCTACTCGGCCGCCGGCGCCGACTACGCACTGATCGCCATGAACTGGGGCGGCGAGGTGACCAGCGCGCGGCACGCTGCCGAGGGAGACCGCTACACCGTCGAGTTCACGATCCCGGCGGGCAGCACGCCTCCCGACGCCCCACAGCTCCGCACAATGCAGTCATGGATGGAGCGGTGCCACCTCGACACACTGCGGCCCGCGCAGCCCGCGGCCCGGGCCGATGCCGCCGCGCCGGAACGGTTCGGGCTGGTGCGGTTTCCGGGCGAGCGGGCGGGAGACTGCCTCGTGATCGAGGATGCCCGTACCGACGCCCCCGTGCCGATCGGCATCTTTCTGTCGCCGAATGACGAGCCGCAGCGGCGTCACCCGGCCTTCGCTCCCTACTGGCCCACGGCCGATGCGATCGCCCGCACCGCCGCCACGGCCCCGGCCCCTCCTGGCGCGACCGAGCCCACCGGCCGGTTGCCCGCCGAGCGGTTCACGCTCCGCCCGGCCCACGATCGCGGGCTGTTCTGCAGCCCGGATGGCGCGATCCGGCGGCTCGTCGCTAGCGCAGCCGCGACCGGGCAGTCCACCGTGCCCGTGGCCCTCTATAACGCCGGCCGCCTGCGGCCGGGCGACCGGCTGATCCTCACGTGGAACGGCCGCAGCGGTTCCGCGAGCGGGCCCGACCTCGCCCACGGCGCCGTCTTCGAACTGATCGAACTCGACGGCCAGCCGACCGACGACGCTGCGGCCGACGGCTCGCTCGCGGCCGGCGCGGTCCGCGGCACGCTGCGGCTCGTGAGCCGCGGCGCCGAGCCGGCTGCAGGCCCACAGGCCGATCCGCTCCGGGATCCGTTCCTCGTCGGCCAGTGGCAAGCGGTCAACCTTCTCAACAACACGGAGGTGCTGCTCGCCTGGAAAAACCTCGTGGGCGACCGCTGGCGCGACCGCAAGCCGAAGCTCGTGATCGTGACGGTGAGTGGCGGCGGCATCCGGGCGAGCGTCTGGACGTCGGTCGTGCTCCGCAAGCTCGAGGCCACGCTCGGCGCGGACTTTCCTTATCACATTCGGCTCGTGACGGGTGCGTCCGGAGGCATGGTGGCCGGCTCTTACTACGCCGCGTCGCTGGTGCCGCCCCCCGAGCACGTGCTCCGCGGAGGCCGTGCCGACTTCGCCGACCTGCACGGCACGAGCATCGAGGAGTTCGTCGACCGCATGGCCACCGACCAGCTCGACGCGGTGGCCGGGCGGATGCTGTTCGCCGATCTCCCGGCCGCGCTCAGCCCGCTCGCCCGCCACGATGACCGGGGCCGCACCCTCGAGAGCACGTGGATTCGCTGGACGGGCGGCTCCGCGAGTCCGCTCGGCCGGCCCCTCCAGTCGTATGCGGCAGACGAGAGGCTCGGCTGGCGGCCGTCGCTCGTCTACACGCCGATGATGGTCGAGGACGGCCGGCGGCTGCTCATCAGCAACCTCGACCTCGCCTTCGCCACCCGCAACGTGGGCGGACTGCTGCTCGAGCCGTCGTCCCGCAAGATCGACCGGCCGGCTTTCCAAGGGGGCGACTTCGACCTCAGCATCCACGAGGAGGACGAGGTCTTCTCGCTATCGGCCGTCGAGTTCTTCCGCCTCTTCCCCCAAGCCCACGACTTCCGCGTGTCGACGGCGATTCGAATGAGCGCCTCGTTCCCCTGGGTTTCGCCGGCGATCAACCTGCCCACGCTGCCGCCGCGCCGCGTGGTCGATGCCGCCTACTACGACAACTACGGCGTCAATCTCTCGGCGCTCTGGCTCTCGAAGCTGGGTGGATGGCTCCAGGCCAACACCTCGGGCGTGCTCGTCGTGCAGGTCCGCGACAAGGTGAGTCAGGGGGCCCGCACGGAGATCGACTTCGACCGCCTCTCCGGCACCGACTCGCTCCTCGACCGGCTCGTCTGGCATGGAGGCAGCCAGCTGATCCGGCCCGGACTCCAGGCCCTTGCAACGCCGCTCGTCGGCGTCACCAACGCCCGCAGCTGGACGATGGCCTTCCGGAACGACGAGCAGGTCGACCTCCAGGATCTGCTCTTCGACGAACTGAGCGGCCGTGACTTCTTTCGCACGGTGGTCTTCGAGTGCCCCGTCGACGTGTCGCTCAACTGGAAGCTCACGGCCCACGAGAAGGCTATCCTCGTCGGCGGCTTCGGTCGGCCCGACGCGAACCCCGATGACGAACTCACGCGCGTGCATGACTACCTGACTGGCCGCGACTCCTACGAGTTCCACAAGTGGCGGATCGACAACCGCAACTCGGCCACGTTTCAGCGGGACCTCAAGGAGCGGTATGACCGCGAACTGCGGGCCCTCGGCATCGTGGGCACGGAGCGGCTCACCGTGCAGGAGAGCCAGAGCCTCTACGAGAACGTGATCAAGAACTTGAAACGGCTGGAACTGCTGGCCGACTGGTGGACTGCGGGTCGCACACCGCCCCCGTAGGCCCGTCACTCCGTGACGGGCAGTGACAGCCCGTTGCGAAGCAACGGGCCTACGGGGCCGAGAAACGCTCCGCGGATGCTCAGAAGCAGTTGTTCCGCACCTCGTTGCAGATCAGCTGCCGCAGCCGCGAGACGGCCTGCTGCTCCTGCGCCTTCGCATCCTGCCAGAAGTCGCGCAGCTCGGTCCGCCACTCGGCATTCGCGATGTACTGGTCGTACCGCCAGAGGGCGTCGAGCCGGCGATTGAGCTCGGCGATGAGGTCGTGATCGTGATCGGCGATACCCGCGGTCTCGCCCACGTGCTCGTATTCATGTTCGGCGGTCATAAACATCGGTGTGTTCTCCGGTGAGGTGAGGAAAGAAGTCCCCATCCATGGAGCCGAAACGGCCACGCGGCCCGCGACATGCGGTCGAACGATAGAAACGGTTTCGCCTGTCCGTCAAACAACGCCTCGTGCACGGGCTCCGCGGCGATCAGACACTTCCCCGGTCAGCCGGCGGCCAGCGCCATCCGATCGGCGGCGCAAGCCATGGCGACCGATGCCACGCTGTCGGCCTCGGTGAGCCGCCGGCGATGCGCGGGGTCTCGAATCCAGGCGATCTGGTCGGCGGCCAGGTCGCGGACCACGTCGCCGTAGATGCCCAGCTTGTCCTTGCCCACGGTGAACGTGATCTCGACGAGCCCGGAGGCGTCGAAGCCACGAAACCGCCCGCGAACGTGCCGGGCATCCCCTTCGTAGCGATCGACCGTGCGAACGGACGCAGCGGGCAACAGATCGGCGGTCGCAGCGACCGCGGCATCGTCGAGGAGGGCCCGCAGCTTGCCGTGCGTAGGCACCCAGTCGAACAGCTGCAGTTCGCCCCGCTCGAACACGAGCCGCATCTCCTGCCGGTCCATCCGCGACGGCTGATGAAACCCGTGCTCGAAGTGAAACAGCACGCCCGCGTGGCCGTTGCCGTCGCCGCAGGCTGGGTCGACCGTGCGCGATGCGGCCCCGGATGGGGCATAGCGACAGGTGCACGTCACCTGCTCCTCGACGGCTGCCGGGCCGCCGTTGCCGCAGCCCGGTCGCGGCGGCCGCACGCTTCGGGCCGCCGCCACCACCTCGCCGTGGCCGAGCCACGAGGCCACGAGGTCGAAGAAGTGCACGCCATGTTCCACGAAGATGCCGCCGCTCACCGACCGATTCCAGAACCAGTGCCTCGGCCCGAGCCCCTCGTCGGCTGCATCGTTCACGAACAAGCCGTGCACGAGGTCGCCCAGCAGGTTCGAGCGGATCACATCGCGGACGGCATCGGCCAGCGGGTTGTAGCGCTCGACGAGATTCGCCACGCAGCAGCGGCCCTCGCGATCCGCGAGCACGGCGAGCGTCTCGGCATCGGCGACGGTGGTGGCCAGCGGCTTCTCCACGAGCACGTGCTTCCCTGCCTCGATGGCCATGCGGGCCTGGCGGAAGTGCGTTGCCGGCGGCGTCGCGATGTAGACGAGGTCGACGTCGGGCGCCACGAGCAGCGCCTCGGGAGCGAGCACGCCGGCCTCCAGTTCGGCCGCGGCCCGCTGCGCGGCGGCCGGGTCGATATCGGCCACGGCCTGGATCGTCACCCCCGGCAGGGCGCGATAGCGGGCCATCGAGAAGCGGGCAAACGCCCCGCAGCCCACGAGGCCGACACGGATCGTGGCGGTGCTGCAAATGGCCCTGGGTTCCGGAGCCGCGACGGCATTGACGCTGGCGGACATGACACGCTCCTCTTGAGGAACGCGTCCCTGCGACCCTGCATGCTACGCATCGCGAACTGTCCAGGGGCGGGGTGCTACACTCCGCCGCGTCACTGCACTGGAGCCTGCCCATGACGATGACCGCCGTCTTTGACACGAAACCTTACGATCGCGACTACCTCGCCGCCGCAGCGGCCGGGCGGCCGTTGCAGCTCGTGTTTCACGAGTGTCGCCTCACGGCCGACACTGCCCGGCTGGCTGACGGGACAGCCGCCGTTTGTGCGTTCGTCAACGACCGGCTCGACCGCCCGTGCCTGGCGACGCTTGCGGCCGGCGGCGTGCGGCATATCGCCATGCGGTGTGCCGGCTTCAACAACGTCGATCTTGCTGCCGCCCGCGAGCTGGACCTGGCCGTGACCCGCGTGCCGGCCTACTCGCCCTACGCTGTCGCCGAGCACACCGCGGCCCTCGTGCTTGCGCTCAACCGCCGGATCCACCGGGCGTTCAACCGCGTCCGTGAGCAGAACTTCTCCCTCGCCGGCCTGGTGGGCTTCGACCTCCACGGCAAAACGTGCGGCATCGTCGGCACGGGCAAGATCGGCCGGGTGGCCGCCGAAATCTTCCGCGGCTTCGGCATGCGGGTGGTGGTATACGACCCCTCGCCGCAGCCGGAGTGGGCTCTCCCGCGAGGAATCGAGTATCTCGCGTTCGACGAGGTTCTCGCGGCGAGCGACATCCTCTCGCTCCACGTGCCGCTCACGCCTGAGACACACCACCTTATCGATGCGACCACCGTGGCCCGTCTCAAGCCGGGCTCGATCATCGTCAACACGAGCCGCGGCAAGCTCATCGACACGACGGCCGTGATCGACGCGCTGAAGCACGGCCAGCTCGGCGGACTGGCGATCGACGTCTACGAGGAGGAAGAGGGGCTGTTCTTCGAGGACCTCTCCGACACGGTCTTGCAGGACGACGAGTTCTCGCGACTGCTCGTGTTTCCCAACGTGCTGATCACGGCCCACCAGGCATTCCTGACCCGCGAGGCGCTCGGCGAGATCGCCCGCGTCACGGCCGACAATCTCGTGCGCGGCAGCCGCGGCGAGCCGTTCCTCGCCGACACGCTCCTATGAGCGTGATTCCGTCATACCGCGAACGGGCTACCGTGCATTTATCACGCCGTGAAAGGCGGCCCTTCTCATCAAAGCCCCCAGGCGCGAGCCGGGGGATCCCGACGCGGAAGCGTCGGCGGCGTCCACACCGCATGAGTCAACACCGCACCACCGTGTCCGTGGCTCCCGCCACGGGATCCCCTCGCTTCCGCTTAGGGCTTCACTACACGTCACACGCTCAAGGCTGGGCCGACTTCGGCTGCTGCATCTGCACCAGCTCCCACGTCTGCGTGGCCGCGCCCGTCTTCATCGTCACGTCGCTCGGCGTCTGCGTGAGCGCGTCGAGCGTCGTCTCGAACATCGCGCCCTTGCCCACCTTCCAGGTCGCCTTTCGTGTGTCGCGGTCAATCGCCCCGCTCACGACCTGCGTGGCATCCGACACGGCGTCGTAGTAATTGCCCTTGATCTCGCCTTTGCGGCTCACGGCGAGCTGCAGATAGATGTGGGCGTCGGCCGTACCCTTGGGGCCGGTGGCAAACACCCCGAGCGGCATCCATTCAAGATCGGCTGGTGGCTCGGCTGACGTCTCACTCGACTCCGAGTCCACGGCAGTTGCAGACGCAGCAGCTGCAGTGCTCTCGGTCGCAGTCGCCGTGGTCGTGGCAACGGCCGAGGAGCTGCTCGCACCGATCGAGTAGCCCAGCCAGGCGGCGAGCCCGGCCGTGCCGGCCACGCCCCACCAGCCTGCATACGGGTGTGTGTACTGCCACGCGCCGGGATGCTCGGCATACCAGTCGGCCGTGAAGGGCTGTGTGCGGCCTTGAAGCGCGGCCCGCATCGAGTCCACGCGCCCCTGTGCGGTGGTCGACTTTGCCTTCGCGGCCGGCTTCGCGCCGATGAAATTCTCCACACTGCCCCGCCCCGCCGGCCCACCGGCGCGACCGCCTTCGATGACGCGGCCCTGCTCCACGGGCCGGCCCGCATCCGGCCGCGGCCCGGCATCGGTCACGCGCCCCTGTCCCGGGCCAGGCGCGAAGCCGCCGCCCGCTCCCGGACCGGCCCCTCCGGGGAACGACGGTCCGCGCTGCCCCGCCCCGGTACCGCCGCCACCTGGCCCACGACCACCGCCGCCACGCGCCCCGCCCCGACCACCGGGCGCCGCAGCCACCGGCCCACAGAGCATCCCCAGGAGGGCGAGAGCGACGATCGACCGACCCACGATGCGGAAACGAAGCGGGCAACGCATGATGCGATCCTTGCAGTCAGAGAATGAGGCCGCGGCAGCGATGCGCCCCGCATGAAGTGTTGTTGTCGGCGAAGATCGCCGCCGGAGCAAGCCCCGGGCACGAGCCGGTCAGCAGACGAACCGCAGGCAGTGCCAGTCACCGCGGGACGAATGGATCGGCTCCACGCCGAGATGCCGCTGGTAGCACTCCGTCACGGCCGCCACGTCGGCGTCGAGAAGACCTGAGAGGATCAGGCACCCAGCCGGTTCGGCCGTTGCACTGCGCCGGAGCCGCGAGCAGACGGCCGCCGCCTCAGCGAGCAGTACCTCGGCCACGATGTTGGCAAAGACGAGCGGATAGGCGAGGCCGGCTCCGGCAGGCATCTCGGCAGACACCGTCATCCGTTCGGCCACACCGTTGCGGCGGGCGTTGCCGCGGATCGCGGCATGCACGAGCGGGTCGATCTCCACGGCGTCGACGTGTCCGGCCCCGAGCACCGTGGCGGCGATGCCGAGAATGCCAGACCCGGCACCGAAATCGAGCACCCGCTCGAGGCGGCCCCCTTCGCGCTGCCAGTCGGCGAGGGCCGCAAGGCAGAGCTGCGTCGTTTCGTGGAGGCCGGTGCCGAAGCCAGCCCCCGGTTCGATGAACAGCGTCGTCTCCCCGGCCAATGCGCAGGCATCGCCGTCTTCCCACGCCGGGAGGATTGCGCCGAATCCCGGCACGTCGATGCGAGCAAAGCCGGCCCGCCAGGCCTCGGGGTCACACGTGTCGGGACGGACCGTGATCACACGACAGCCCTCGAGTTCACCACATTCATGAGCTGCAGCGCGGGCCAGGAGTTCGTCGGCAAACCAGCAGGAGACGCCACCTGATTCCCGCGCGGCCACCCAATCCCGATCCGCTGGGGCCGCGGCGGCATCCACCACCCGCGACGTCGCCGTCAGGCCGAGCGCAGCCGCCTCGACCACGTCGATGCCCCCTTCGTCGATGCCGAGCAGTCCCGCGTCGCCCCACCGCTCCCACAGCCATTCGCACCATCCCGCCTGGCCCACCAGGTCGCCACTCGGCAGGCCGACGGCACGTTCGATGGCCAGGTCCACGACCCACGGGGTATCAGCGGTGGGATTCATACCGACTCACTCTACGTGCTTATGCCCGTCAACGGCCAGCCGGGCCAGCCGCCGCGGTGATGTGCTCGGCAAACGCTCTCGCTCGCTCCAGATCCTGACCATCGGGATGCCGGCGGTTGAGGCCGCCGGTGAGCCAGAGCGGACCCCAGGTGTCGAAGCCGCGGCAGGCGAATGCTCCCACCACTTCGAAGCCCTTGCGGGTGAGCAGTCGTTTGAGCGCCGCGTGCCAGACCTGCGCGAGAAACGGCAGCCCCGAGGTCGAGAACACGAACGCCACTCGCGTGGGCTCGGGGCTGTCGGGCAACTGGCCAAGCAGGGCGAAGAGCGATTCGTGCATCCGGCCGTAGTAGACGCCCGAGCCGAAGCCGACGATGCCATGCTCGGCGAGGCTGGCCAGGGTCACCGCATCGGGCGCACACACGTCGGCATGGAGCACATCGGCGATGCACCGGGCCACGCGGGCCGTGTTGCCATGATGCACCGAGGCGCAGATCACGAGCGGTGTGGCGGTGGGCATAAGTGATCGCTCCACCACCATTCTACCGGGGCGGACTAGCTCGCCTCGACCTTCACGACCACCTTCAGCACGTCGGCAGGCTCGCCCCAGGTGCAGCACGGCGCGTGGGCGTCGTCGGGAAAGAGGATGGCGAACTGGCCCGCCTGCACCGGCACCGGAATCACGTCGGCACTGGGCAGAAAGAGTCCGGCATCCTTCGTGGCGTCATACGGCATCGCGACCTGCGTGAGGCTGGCCAGCGGCGCCCAGTGGATCGCCTCCCGGCCCCGCACGAGATACTGGATGTCGACATAGCGGCGGTGGGCCTCGAGCTGCATGCCGGTCGCGGGGCGGGTCTGATACTGCTGCACCAACGCGTAGATCGCATCCCCCTCGATCTCGTGCCGGCCGGTGGCCACGTCCGCCCCCAGCTGCCGGAGAAAATCGAACGCCCGGGCGAACCGGGGATTGAGCGAGGCATACCGGTGCCAGAGGGAAAGCGAGTCGAGGATCATGGGAGCCTTCGGCGTGGACACGGGCCTCACGTTTTTACCGCAAAAAAGCCGAAAGCATGAGTGGGAATTTCCCGCTGGCCCACCGCTCGTGTAGAATCCGGTGCCATGACGACGAAAACAACCGACAGCAAGGGCCGCCTGACACTCGGCGAGCGATTCGCGAACCGCACCGTCATTGTCGAGGAAATCGACGACACGGAAGTGCGAGTCACGCTCGCCCGAGTCGTTCCGGAACGCGAGATGTGGCTCCATGACAACCGTGCGGCAAGCGCGGCGGTCCGCCGAGGACTCGCAGCTGCAAAGGCCGGCCACCTGACCGCCGGACCTTCGCTTGCCGCCGATACGGCCCTCGCCGACCAGCTTGCAGACTGATCAGCGTGTTTTCGCTGCAGTGGACTGAAGAAGCGACTGCCGAGTACGCCCGACTCAGGGAACGTGCAGCGACCGCCCTGGCCCGAAGGTCCTCCGCAGGCCGCCGCAAGACCACTCGGGACGAGAGCCTCTTCAAGCAGGTCCACAAGTGCATCTCTCTTCTCGCCGAGAATCCGCGACACCCCGGCCTCCAGACGCACGAGTTTCGCTCGCTCGAGCACCCTTTCAGCCCCAGTGAAAAAGTGTTCGAAGCGTATGCACAGAACAACACGCCTGGCGCCTACCGCGTCTTCTGGTGCTACGGCCCTGCTGCTCGCCAGATCACGATCCTTGCGATCACACCTCACCCGTAAAGCCGTCGGCGTCACCTCGCGGGCAGTCGGCCGGAAAGGTACTCGCGTCAGCAGCAGCAGCAGCAGCAGCAGCAGCAGCAGCAGCAGCCACCGTCCACCCCGCACTTCTCCGGCGCCAGGCAGGCGGTGTGCTTCGCGCCGAGCGTGAACAGGAGGCCGGCGGGCGTGATTTCGGCTCCCTCGATCGGATACTGCGACACGGCAGCATCCTCGTACTCGACTTCCATCGGCAGTTCGTCGCTGCCAAGCACGGCATGCGCGATCTGCATGATCGCGGCCAGCTTGGTCGTTTCGAGTCGGTGGTCGGTGTCGTTGGCCACCCAGATCTGCAGCAGGCACGACGTCGCCGACCGGACCGTGCCACCACAGTCGATGAAGTCCTTCTGCACCCGACCGACCTCGGTGATGTGGTAGTGTGCCGGCACGAACGATCGATCCGGCAGCATTTAGTGCATCGTGGCGCCGGGATGCGCCGTCAGGATCGCCTGAAACTCTCTGACCGTCATTGGGCCACCTCCGGGGATTCGTCACCGAGCGATGCGAGCAGCTCGCACACCTTCTTCTCGATCAGGTCGCGGACGCCGCGAAACTCCTCCGGCGACATGCCCCGCGGATCGGGAATCTTCCAGTCGTCGCGGCGACCGGCGATCACGAGCGGACACTCGTCGCCGCAGCCCATCGTCACGGCGACGTCCACCCGCCGACCGTTGAAGGCATCGAGGCCCTTCGAAGTGTGCGCCGTAAGGTCGTAGCCCCGCTCCTGCATCGCCGCGATGGCCTTGGGGTTGATACGGCCCGAGGGCCTCGAACCGGCACTGGCGGCCTCCACCTTGCCGTGGCCGTGCATGCGGGCGAACGCCTCGGCCATCTGGCTGCGGTTGGAGTTCTCGACACATACAAAGAGCACCTTCTTCATGCACACCTCTCATGGTCATGGCTCTCGGCATCGGGCACGTGGCTTGCAGGCTTCGCATGGATGCAGCGAAAAAGCAGCACGCCCGCCAGGGCCCCGACCACCGGGGCCACGAGATAGATCCAGAGCGAGTCGAGGTGCATCGAGACGACCGCGGGGGCCAGCGACCGCGCCGGGTTCATCGACGCCCCGCTAATCGGCCCGGCAAACAAAGCCTCCAGGCCGATGACTCCGCCGACTGCGACCCCTGCGAGGAGTCGTTCTTCGCTCCCAGCCCGAGACACGGCAAGAATCACGACCAGCAGGATGAGCGTGAGGATCGCCTCCAGCACGAACGACTGCATCGAACTGCCGGCCGGCAGCGTCGCGCCGAGGGTTGCACTCCCGGGAAAAAGCAGCCGCAGCGTGCCGCTCGCCAGGACTGCCCCGCAGCACTGACTGGCGAGATAGGGCAGTACGCCCACCGCCCGAAACCGCCCAGCTGCACACAGCCCGAGCGTGACAGCCGGGTTGAGATGACTGCCCGACACACTCCCCACCGCGTAAATCATCGCCATCACGACGAGGCCGAACGTCGCCGCCACACCGACATGCGTCACGCCGCCACCGGTCACCTCATCGACGACGATGGCCCCGGTGCCCGCGAAGACGAGACAGAACGTCCCAAACGCCTCGGCCCACATGCGGCGGGTTGTGTCCATGACAAGAAAAGCCTCGGTGGGGATGCTTTACGGAGGCTACACGACGCCACGGCAAGGCGGCCAGCATCCGCCTGTGGGGCGGCGTGCGTCGGCGGGTAACGGTCGGCCACGGACGCCACACGGAGTACACTTCCCGGGGGCTGGCTGACGCAACCCCATGCGGCCTTGTTCGACATGCGCGAACCCGAGACATCACCTTCCGCTCATGGCACGAGCCACCCGCTGGGAGTGGATGCGGCGATCATCGTCCTCGCCATCCTCGCATGCGGCGGGGTCTTCACCTGGCTCGGGCCGGTGCTCAAGCCGTTCCTCGTGGCGGTGTTCCTCTTCTACGTCGCCCAGTTCGGAGCGAAGACGCTCGCCCGGCTGGGGCTCGGCCCCCGCATGGCCTACGCCAGCCTGCTCGCCATCACGGTGATCCTGGCCGTGCTCTTCGGCCAGCTCGTCTCCCGGGAGGCGGCCATCTTCATGGGTAAATGGCCTCGCTACGAAAGCCGGATCACGAAGGTCATCAATTCGCTGCCGCAGTTCGACCACATGCTGCACGGCTTCGGCAGCGGCCCCCATGCCCAGCCAGTCAGCGATCTGCCGCTTCCAGCCGCCGCGCCGCCCGAGCCCGCCCCCGCGGGCACCTCACTCGGCGACCTGTTTCGCAGCTTCTCAAAGTCCACGCTCGATTACGTGCTCCATCACACGCTCGACGTGGCCGAGGTCTTCGTGCTCGTGCTCGTGTATCTCATCTTCCTGTTCATCGGCAGCGAGAAGCTGCCCGACCGGATCCACAATGCGTTCCCGGGCGAACGCGGCCATCGGATCCTCATGATCGGCGAGGGCATCTCGCACTCGATGGAGCGGTTCATGACGGTGAAGACGATCGTAGGCCTCGGTATGGGGGCGACCGCCGGCCTGATCATGTTTCTGTTCGGGCTCGACCACTGGCTGTTGTGGGCGTTCCTGTTCTTCGCATCGAACTACATCACCTACATCGGCAGTATCGTGGCCTGCGTACCGCCGATCGTGATGGCCTTCCTCGGGCTCCCGAGCCTCACGGCGGCGATCGTGCTCTCGGTGCTGCTCGTGCTCAACCGCCTGCTGTGGATCGACTTCGTCGAGATCCGCATGTCGGGCAAGGAACTCAACCTCGACCCCACGCTCATGTTCCTCTGGCTCTCCTACTGGGGCTGGGCCTGGGGCGTGCTCGGCCTCCTGCTTGCCTACCCGATGCTGGCGGCGGTCAAGATCGTGCTCGGCCACGTGAAGGGGGGCGAGGGCTGGGCCGTGCTCCTGAGCGAGGATGCACCGGTGGCCTGAGGGAGCCGGGGCCATTCGAGGCCACGCGGAACTGCCGTTGACCGGACCAGCCTCCGTGGATCACCGTGACTGCCGCTGACATCCATCGACGGCGAGGCAACCATGGATCACGGTGCCGGATCTCGCGAGCACCTTCGCGGTCTGCGAGATGACCTGGCCTCGGCGCTGGCGACCGGCCGAGGCTTCGCCGCCGGCAAGCTCGGGTTTTCCGAGCAGAGCGTGCTCGGCTATCTGCCCCTCATCGACCGCGAGAGCGAGCCGCGGCGCATCGCCGCCTACGAGTCGACGCTGCGGTTTCACTGCGAGCGACAGACGGGAATCTTTCCCACCGATCGCGACTTCCTCCGGCGGTTCGCCACCGCGTATGCCGACCACGTCCGCAGCCTCGACGTGATCGGGCTGTTCGGCGGGCCACAGGAACCGCTCCTGCGCACGTGGCACCGCATCCCCGGCAGGGGCATCCCCTATCGCCTCATGGAGCCCGATCTCTCGATACCCGACCGCCCGGATCGGTGCTATCTGCCGCTGCTGGCCGGGAAACGGCTCCTGATCGCGACGCCGTGCGCCCGGCTCCTCGCCGCCCGCTGCGACCGAGAGACGTTCGAGGCCACGTGGGCGAAGACGGGCAAGCGCTGGTTCGCGCCGGCATCCGTGGCAGCCGTCGAATTTCCGCATGGCTACGTCACGGAGACCGACACCCACGCCCGATTCGGCGACGTGCTGCGGCTCTACGAACACGTCTGTGCCGACATCGCCCGCCACGAGTTCGATGTCGCGTTCATCGCCGCCGGTGCGCTCGGCATTCCCTTGGCCGCGTTCGTCAAGGGTTTGGGCCGCATTGGCCTCTCGCTCGGCGGTCACCTGCAGGTGATCTTTGGTGTCCGCGGCAAGCGGTGGCTCGACGATCCGTTCTACCGAGACCATGTCATGACCAGCGCCTGGATCGATATGCCTGCCGACTATCGGCCACGTGCTGCCGCCACCGTGAGCGATGGCGGCGCTTACTGGTGAGCCGGCGTCGGATGTGCAAGCCGCCGGGCCGGCGCTGCCAGGGCAGGAAAACCCTGCTATCACCAGGGGCCATGCAGCTGCGTCTTGATCCACAAGCGTTTCCCCGGTGGCCTCGCGGCTGCTGGCCGACCGACGAGCAGCGGCTCCTGACCGCTGCCTGTCTCATCGCGGACGAAGGCGAGGCGCGGCGTGCCTGGGAGGCCTGGCGCAGGTCGGGATCACTCTTCGGGAGCGATCCCGCATCCAACCATCTCCTGCCTCTGATGCTCCCGCGACTCGAGTCATGGGGTGGCTTCGAGGCCGACTGCCGCCAGATCGTGGGGCTCGTCCGCTACTACTGGCTCTTTCAGCAGGTGCTCAAGCGCGGGCTCGAGTCAGCGCTCGGCACCTGTGCCGATGCGGGCGTCGACACGCTGCTGCTCAAAGGGGCAGCGCTCGCCATCGGCACGTATCGCGACGGCCAGCGGCCGATGAATGATCTGGACATCCTCGTGCGGCGGGATCAGGCCGACGCCGCGATCGCGGCGCTCGTGACTGCCGGGTGGACGCCCCGGTTCCCCGATCCCGGGCGATTCGCCACAGTCGTGCACGCCTGCTGTTTCGGGCACTCGAGCGGCATCGAACTCGATCTGCACGTCTCCCCCTTTCACGAGCGGCCGCTGCCGCCCAGCGAGTTCCTCGCCATCGCTGCGGCCGGCGAACGGGTGCAGATCGGCAGTCGTTCGGCCGTCGTGCCCTGCCCCGCCGATCAGTTTTTGTTCACGTGCGCGCATGGCATGCGGCACGCCGACATCGCGCCCTTCCGCTGGCTCGTCGACGCATGCCTGCTGCTCCGCCGGCACGCCGCTCGCTTCGACTGGGATCGGCTCCGCGAACGCGCCATGTTCCACCGGCTCACGATCCCCGTCGCGGCTACGCTGCGATTCCTCGCCGACGACCTGCAAATGCCCATGCCCTCCGACGTGCTGAGGTGGGCCGACGCGCCGCCGGCGGGCGTGCTCGACCGGATCGAGTTCGCCTCCGTCACGGCGCGTCCGCGGGCCACGCACGTGCTCTGGCACAACCTGCTCCCCAAGCTGCTCCTCCGCCGCCGGCTTCGACGACTGGGCGTGCGGGTGCCGTGGCATGCGTTCCTGCCGCTCGCAGTCTTCCTCGGGCCGCCGTTCGCCCCGCACTGGGCCGCGGCCATGCGGTCCGCCGCCTGCGACGTTCGGGATTGGCTCGTGGGCCTGCTCCTTGCGCCCTTCCGCGCCGGTCGCGAACACCTCGTCACGCTCGGGAGCCTCGGCCCCGACCGGCTGGAGGGGTTTCACATGCCCGAACACGGGCCCGATGGCACGCTCTTTCGCTGGTCGTCGCCAAACGCCGCGGTCGCGATCGACTGCCCGCCGGGCGATTACGAGGCGGTGCTGACGCTGCTGCCGGCCCGCGCGTGGAGCGGCGACCTCGAGCATTCGCTGCGGCTCGATCTCAACGGACGCGCCCTGCGGATCCTCGGCGGCGAGGCACATCGCATCCGAGCGGTCATTGACCGCGACATGATCGAGCCGCAGGGCACGCAACGACTGGCTATCCGGTGCGCGGCATGGACCGCGGCAGCGGGGGACCGGCGGCCCCTGGGGATCCCGCTCTCGACCGTCACGCTCTCACGCCGCGTCGGCTGACCGCCGGCGGCGATCGAGCATCGCCTTGAGCATGGCGGGATACCCCTGCGAATCGGCCCGCCGACGGCGATGCAGGTTGGCGGCATGAATGCGCCGGAGCGTGAGCGTGTCGGGCAGGAGCAGCGGCTTGAACCCGGCCGTGCGGCCGCGGTCGTACCAATCGGCGAACTCGCCGGTCATGAGCCGCTCGTCGAAGCCACCGGTCGCGGCGAAGTCGCGCCTCCTCAGCAGCAGCGTGACGACACTGTAGCCCGGCAGAAGCCTGGGAATCGCCTGCCCTGCCCCCGCGACCGCAAACTCCGGGCTGAGGAACTCCTGCACGTGGCCAAATGCCATCGTCGCCGCAGGCATCGCCGCCAGCGCCTGGAGCTGAAGGCGGAGCTTCTCGGGCACCCACAGATCATCGGCATCGAGAAACGCGAGCCACTCGCCGCGGGCCAGCCGCGCACCGTGGTTGCGGGCAGAGGCCGCGCCGCTGGCAGCCTGCCGCACGGCCCTGGTCCTGCCATCGGGGTGGCTGGCGGCGACGGCGAACGACCCGTCCGTCGAGCCATCATCGACCACGATCACCTCGATGTCGTCGATCGACTGCCCGCAGACACTGTCGATCGCGGCGGTCACGAACGCCTCGCCGTCACGGACGGGAATGACGACGCTCACGAGCGGATCGTGGCTGGTTTTCATGCAACGGAGGGTATCGCCTTCGGCGCGGCCGACACAACGCCGAAACTCCCACACAACCGCACAAATCCCCATCGACCGGGGAGGTGGCACTCCCTACCCTGCCATCTGCGTGCGCACCGCATTTCCACCCCTTCCTCGGAGCATCGACGGGCATGGATCGGCACCCCCACTATCGCATCAACGAGCCGAATGTCGTCGCGGAGAACTTCGGCGACGAAATCGTCGCGGTGAATCTCGACACGGGCGTCTACTACAGCATGCACGGCACCGCGGCCTCGATCTGGAAGCTCCTGCAGGAGGGGCATGCCGTCGATCGCATCGTCGCTGCACTCGCGGCTGCGCATGACGCCGAGGCCGCGACGATTGCCACCGACACGACCGCGTTCCTGGCCACGCTGGCCGATGAGAAGCTCGTCACCCCGATCACTGCGGCCGGCGCCGCACTGCCGGCTGCCACCGGTGCACGGCGGCCCTACGCCCCGCCGACGATGGACGTGCACTCCGACATGCAGGACATCCTCCTGCTCGACCCGGTGCACGACGTCGACGAGGCGGGCTGGCCGTTGGCCGCCGACTTGGAGCAGTCGCCCCGCGTTGCCTGACGAGGCCGACCGTGACTGTCTCCCCTGCCATGATGCGGCCGAGCGGCTCCGCCGCGAGAGCGTTCGCCTGCACGCAGGCCGCGGCTGACGAGGCACGGGCTTGTGTCGGCGCTGCCGCGATCGTCCGCACGTTCGAACTCGCGGGGCTGGTGGTGCGGATCGTGCTCTGCGGCGAGCCGCTCGTCGCCGTGATGCTGCCTGCGATCACGCATGCGGAACTGCCTCCGGCCCCCGGGTCGGCCGAGGGATCCACGCCCGACCTGACGATCGTCGCCTGGGACGTGCGGACGACTGGCGTCGGGCTTCCTCCCGCGTTCTGCGTCGAAGCTGACATCGGCATGCGGGGCGAGATCGCGCGGCTGTCGGACGGCCGATTTCAGGCTGCCTATTTCACACAGCCCCGCCTGCTCTGCCACTACGATGCCGACCGCCGGCTCGCCTGCCTGGGCGTTGTCGATGCCACGCGGCTGGCGGCGTTCGAACGCACGAACCCGTTTCGGGCGATCCTCGGCTGGTTCCTGCGGCGTCATGGCCGGCTGCTCGTGCATGCCGCCGCAGTGGCGACGCCCGATGGCGCCGTCGTCTTCGGCGGCCGCAGCGGTGTCGGCAAATCGACCACGGCGCTCCGCTGTCTCATTGGCGGCCTCGACTACCTCGGCGACGACATCTGCTGCCTATCGTGCGATCCCTCCGAGGGGCCGTTCGTGCATGGCATCTACTCTTCCGCCAAGACCCATCGCCGCGACTGGACCAGGCTGCCCGAACTCGAGCGGTTCGCCGAGCCCAGGCACCATGCTGCCGACAAAGAGCATTACTTCCTGGCCAGGCACTGTGCGGGCCGATTGCCGCTGTCGCGGCCGGTCCGGGCGATCGTGATCCCCGATCATTCGACCGGGCAGTTCGGTTTTGAGCCCGTCGCCGCGGCCGAGGCCATCGCGCCCATCGCCGCGAGCACTACGGCGCTGCTCACGTCGGCGGGCGGCGAGATCCTCGCGGGCCTCGGCGCGATCGTTCGCCGCACGCCCTGCTATCGGTTTCACCTGGGCGCCGACCCGACGCTGATTCCCGGACTGGTCGTCGACTTCATCGCGGCCCGCACCGCCGACCACTCCCGACGAGCCGCCTGATGCACTCCACGCCGCGGCACATCGTTCACGTGACCCAGCAGCTCTCGCCAGGCGGCGCGGGGCGTGCCGCACTGTCACTCGCGCGTGAATCGCAGTCGCTCGGCGGCTATCGCCACACGATGCTCTCACTCCAGCCTCCACCGCGGGCCGCGGTCCGGCTGGCCGACGCGGCGAGGGTGCCAATCATGACGGCGTCGGACGTGGCCGCAGTCGATCGCGTCGTGGACGATGCCGACATCGTGCTCGTCCATTTCTGGAACTCGCCGGAACTCTACGACTTCCTGCGCCGGCCTGGGCCTCCGCGGCGGCCGGTCGCGTGGCTGCACGTCAACGGCCTCGCTGCACCGCACGTCGTCACGCCCGCGTTCGTCGAGCACTGCGAGGCGGTCGTCGCCACGACTTCGCGTTCGCTCCGCATTCCGGCGGTCCAGGCCGCCATCGCTGCCGGCCGCGGCGCCGTGATTGCCGCCGCCGCCGATCCCGCGCGACTCGAGACCGCGGCCGCCGTGCGAGGCCCCGGATTCACGATCGGCACCGTCTGCGGCCTCGACTTCACCAAGCTCCACCGCGACTTCATCGCCATCTGCGCGGCCGTGCGGCTTCCGGCGGCGCGGTTCGTCGTCTGCGGCGACGGTCCAGCCCAGCAGACGCTCATGGCGGAGGCGGCGCGGGCGGGGCTCGGCGACCGGATCGACTTTCGCGGTCACGTGGAAGATGTCGGCGCGGTGCTCGCGGACCTCGACGTCTTCCTCTATCCGCTCTGCCCCGACAACACGACCACCTGCGACCTCGCCCTCCAGGAGGCGCTGCTCGCGGGCCTGCCGGCGGTCATCATGCCGCACGGCGGCGCGGCCGATCTCGTCGAGCATGAGGTGACCGGGCTCGTGGCCGAATCGGTCGCCGCATGCGCGGCCGCGGTCGAACGACTCCACGCGGACGACTCGCTCCGCGTTCGGCTGGCCGCAGCGGCGGCCCAGCGCGGTCGCGAGCATCACGATCCACGCCGCATGGCTGCACGGATGCACGCGATCTTTGCCGCCACCTGCGACCGCCCCAAGCGGTCGGCAGCCGATCCGCTCCCGCCGGCGGCCCCGGGCTGGCGGGCAAATCCGGAGAGCGGGGCAGCCCGGTTCGTGCGATCCCTCGGCGAGCATGCAGAGCCATTCGCCAGCTCGCTCGCCGCCGACGCCACGGCCGACGCAGCGATCGCGGGCGTTGGCCCGTTGCTTGCGGGCGCGGGGGGAGGCGGCGTGCTCCACTACCGCGGCTACCATCCCGACGACGCCTGGCTGCGGCTGTGGTCGGGCCTCGTCTGGCTCGGCCAGGGACGGCCGGCCTTCGCGGCGTTGGATCTTCATGCCGCCCTGCGACTGGGTTGCGATCCGGCACGGGTGCGCAGGCACCTCGACGCCGCCGTTGCAGCAGCCCGCAGGCCCATCCCGGCATCGACCGCCCCTCCGATCACGACACCACATCTTCTCGCAGGATGAAACCATGTCGCTTCCATTCGTGACCATCGTGATGGCGACGCTCGACGCCGCCGAGCATCTGCCCGAGTCGCTCGCGAGCATCGCCGCGCAGACGTACGGCCGCCATGAACTGGTGGTCGTCGATGGCGGTTCCACCGACGGCACCTGCGAGATCCTGGCCGGGTTTTCAGGAGCCCGCGTCATCCGTCAACAGAGCACGGGGTTCGCCACCGCCTGGAACGAGGGCATCGCCGCGGCCCGGGGCGATTGCATCGCCTTCCTCGACAGCGATGACCGCTGGGCGCCGCACGCGCTCGCGGCCCATGCCGAGGCACTCGCGGCCGGCGCCGATGCGAGCGTGGGCCGCATGCGGTTCTTTCTCGATCCCGGCCGTCAGCCACCCCCCGGCTTCAAGCCCTCCCTGCTCGAGGGCGACCGCATCGCGTACATGCCCGGCTGTTTCGCCGGCTGGAAGCGGGTGTTCGACACCGTCGGCCTCTTCGAGACGAACTGGCGGATCGCCGCCGACATCGTCTGGTTTGCGAAGCTTCGCGAGGCCGGCCTCGCGCTCGCCACGCTCGACACGCTCGTGCTCGAAAAGCGGGTGCACGACGCGAATCTTTCCTACGTCACGGCCCAGACGCCAGTCTACCGGCGCGAACTCCTGCAGTTGCTTCACGATTCGCTCGGACGCCGCCGCGCGGCCTGAGGCCGGGCACAAGCCAGCACCACCGACGATGGCACCGCCATTCGAAACACCCGTCGTGCTTCTGATCTTCAATCGGCCCGTCGAGACGGCGGCCGCACTGGCAGCGATCCGCGCCGTCCGTCCCAATCGTCTGTTGATCGTGGCGGATGGCCCGCGGCCCGGCAGGGCCGACGACCTCGGGGCCTGTGCGGCCGCGCGGGCCGCCGCCGGGGCAGTGGACTGGCCATGTGCCGTCGAGTGGCTCGAGTCGACGACAAACCTTGGCTGCCGTGGACGGGTCGCCAGCGGCCTCGACTGGGTCTTCGAGCGGGTGGAGGAGGCGGTGATCATCGAGGACGACTGCCTGCCCGATCCATCGTTCTTCCGCTTCTGCGCGGATCTCCTCGCGCGGTATCGCTTTGATCCCACCGTGATGTCGATCTGCGGTCACCGGTGCGACGGCCCCGACGAGCATGACGGGCCGAGCTACGTGGCCTCCCGCTATCCGTCGTCGTGGGGCTGGGCCACGTGGCGGAGGGCCTGGCAACTCTACGATCCGACCCTCGCCCACTGGCCGCAACTGCGGGCGACGGACTGGCTGGAGACGATCCTCAGCGATCCAGCCGCCGTCACCTACTGGCGGCTGACGTTCGACCAGGCCGCCGCCGGCGTCGACACCTGGGACCATGCCTGGCTGTTCGCCCACTGGCTGCACCGGGCCGCCGCGCTCCGCCCGCGGGTCAACCTCGTCCGCAACGTCGGCTTCGGTGCCACTGCGACGCACACCCGCGACGCATCGCACCCGCTCGCCGCACGGCCGGCTGCGGCCGTGTCGTTTCCGCTCCGTCATCCTGAAGGCGACGGCCGCGACGAGGCGTTCGATCGTCGTCTCGAATGGGTGCTCTTCAGCGGTATGCACCGGCGGGCACTCGTCGAGGCGCATCACCGCATCAGCGCACTCCGGCGGCGCAGTGCCACATCGCAATACATCGACCGGTGCAGCGCGAAATAGACAAAGGCGAGATCGTGCTCGATGCAGATCTCGTTGACGGCGGTCACGACGCCGTAAGGCAGCATCTGCTCGTGCGACCAGAAGATGTAGTCGTTGAACACGAGGTAGCCGTCGTCCTTGAGCTTCCGCAGGGCGACGTCCGCATCGCGGCGAACGGCAGGATAACTGTGATCGGCATCGATGTAGATCCAGTCGAAATACCGGTCGGGAAACTCCGCCAGACAGTCCGCTGAGTCCTGTTCGTGCAGGACCACCGCCGGCTCGGCCGCGAGCGCTGCCGGCGAGTCCAACCGCGAGAGGTCGATGTCTACGACGTGAAACGCTCGCGGTCGGGTGATCCGCAGGATCGCGTCGGCAAACCTGCCTTCCTGGGTGCCTATCTCGGCACAGACCGCATGCTTGGGCAGGCGGTCGAGCAGCGTCTCCCGATCGGCGAGCACGCGGCAGGGGTCGAGCGCCGGCTGTGGCAACTGGGCCGCCTTTCGGAACAGGGGCCGAGGCCGATCAGGATGGGCCGGATCCGCCGTCACCGCCCGCATCCGCTGCCAGAAGCGCAGCGCCATACGGTAAAGCGGCACTTGCTCTGGCGAGAGATCGAGCACGGGCATTGCCTCGCAGCGGCGTGACGACGAAGTTGGCCGGGTTCATCCGGCAATCTCGGCGTCGTCGTGCGGGAGTCTATCTCCTCGCACCCCTCGTCGTCCTCCCGTGGACGGCCAACGTGGCTGCCTGCGTGTGGTACTCTTCTAGCCCGCCAGACCGTCTGGCAGCGGCGCTGCAACCCGATCACCGAGAACCCACGGCCACCACACAATGAAAGATCCGACCGTCCGCGGTGTCGTTCACCTGATCGAGGAGACCAAGACCTTCGGCCAGAAGGGCTTTCGCAAGCGCCTGGTGGTGCTCGAGCAGTCGAAGGGCACGTTCACCAACTTCATTCCCGTCGAGTTCGTCAAGGACGGCTGCGATGCGGTGGACGATCTGGCCGTGGGAGACGAGATCGAAGTGACCTACCGCCTGAGTGGCCGCCGCTGGCAGCGGGACGAGGCCAGCGAGGCCAAGTATTTCCTGACTGCCGAGGGCCTCTCGTTCAGACAGCTCTCCGGGGGCGGACAGGCGAGCGGCGGCCGAGACGACAGCATCGATCCCAACGACGCCCTCGCCGAAGCCGGCGACGACGACGTGCCATTTTGAGGCTGCAGCGTTGGCCATGCCCCTGCCGCCCGACTACTTGATCCGACGCATGCGGCCGACGGACTACGCCGCGATCAGCGAGATCTGCCGGGTCGTCTATCCGCACGACACGCCCTACACGGCAGCAGAACTCGCCGAACACCACGGCGTGTATCCGCAGGGGCAGTTCGTGGCCGAGCACGCCCCGACAGGTCAGGCCGTCGGGGTGCATTTCACCCTTCGCCTGCGCATGGCCGACTATCACGTCGACGACCCATGGGACGTGCTGACGTCGCACGGCTCCTTCGCAGACCACGACCCCGCGGGGCTGACGCTCTATGGCGCTGACGTGTTCGTGAGCCCCGAGCACCAGCATCATGGGCTGGCACATGCCCTGACCGACGCCACTCGCGGGCTGGTTGTCGAAGAGAATCTCTGGCGAATGGTGGGTGGCAGTCGCCTGCCGGGATATGGTGCCGTCGCCAGCATGCTCCCCGCCGCCGAGTATGTTCAAGACGTGGTCAGCGGCTCTCGAATCGATCCCGTCCTCTCGGCCCACCTGAAGGACGGCTGGCAGGTGGTGAAGCCCATCTACGGCTATCTGCAGCACGATGTCGAGAGCGCCAACTGGGCTGCAGTGATTCAGTGGCTGAACCCCAAACGCCCGCCCCCGCCAGAATTCATGCTGCGCTGAGTGAACTGCTCCCTCTGAAACGAGGCCGCATTCGCACTGAGAATCTGGATAAGTACGCGGCGTCCGCCGCAATCACTTCCGCACGATCACGAGCGTCTGCAGGTCGGCGAAGCCGTCGATCAAATCGACGATCTCGAAGAGTCGCGACCACTGCGACTGCACGTAGCCGAGGCCGTGCGAGACCTGCACGTAGGCGCCGGGGCAGTCGACATCGACGCCCACGTCCTGCTGCCACCCGTGGTCGACGAAGCCCTTTTCGAGATACTCCGCGATCGCCTCGGGCGTCCGGCCATGCGGGTAAAACCGCTCATACCACGACAGCTCCGCGAGCACCGTCAGGAACGCGAGGCCTCCCGGCCGCAGCACGCGCCGAACCTCGGCGAGCCAGCGGTTTTGGTGATGCTCGCCGAGGTGCGTGAGGACGGAGTGGGCGAACAGGATATCGACCGAGTCGTCCTCGAGCGGGAGCGGGGGATCGATGGAGCAGTGCTCGAAGCGGATGCCCTGAACATGCTCCCGGCACCACGCGATGTTCACGGGGTCGATGTCGAAGCCCACGAACTGCGCCCGATGCTCCTGCGGCGCGTGCCTTCCGATCCGGGCGCATCCGCAGCCCCAGTCCACGATCCGCCGGCAGCCGGCGAGGCCGCCGGGCAGCAGCGCCGCCGCGAGTTGTTCGAGCTTCACGTACCAGCTTGCACCGTGGAGCAGGAAATTTTCGACGCTCACCGGACCGGCTACGCGGGCGATGTTCGCCGCATCAGGCAGGCCGTCGGCGCCGCGGCCCCGCCAATGCACGCCCTGTCCCCGATACCGACCAATGTCGTTCGGCCGCATTTCAATGTCGATGGGCTCCTCGACGTCGCTGAGCGTGGTCGCGATACCCGTGATCGATTCAAGTGGCAGCATGGCGCGATACTGATTGGGGCGGCTTTCGTCCCGGCGGAAGGCGATCGTCACGTCGCGTCCGTTGATCGTACAGCCGCAGGCGATCTCGGCGTCGAGCGGCATCCAGAGCGGGGCGTGGAGGTGCATGCGAAATCCGCCGTCGACCCACCCCGCCTTGAACCAGCCTTCCCTGAGAAAACCGCCCACTGCATTCGAGCCGATCGTTTCCGCGGCGGTACGAAGCCTGTCGAGCCCGTCGTGGGCCATTGGGGCGATGGTTCGCTCCACCGGACTCTTCGGCAGGAACCGCCTGCAGGCCGAACGCGCTGCGGAATCCACTTCGATCCGCCGAATCATCAGGCCGAGTTCACGGACATCGCTGCCAAGCAGGATCTTGGGCGACATCGTGAAATCGACGAACCGACCGGCAACATCCGCATCCAGAACAAGCCGCTGCTCACCATGCGGCACGGTCACCACGAACAACCGCTCGCCAACACGGCATTCGAGCGTGATCTCGCCGTGCGGGTTATGGACCGTGAACACGATCGCCCCGGGCTCCCTGCCCGCATTCGGAAAGAAGAGCCCGAACCCGTGAGCCGACCAGACGAAGCCCTCCTCGACGTCGTGGAAACCATAGATCGGCCTGCAGACAGCCGCAGCGATTGACTGCCAGGTTGACGCCATCGCTTCACCTCATTATTCCGGCTCGGATGATTCTTGCGGCACAGCCGGGGCGTAGTCGGCGTGGAGGATGCCGGCCCGGCGCATGCCGTCGAGCCGGTCGAGAATACCGTCGGCGCCGTAGTGCCTCGCGATTCCCTCGAGCTTCTCACGGCCACCGGGATTCCGTGCGTTGCGGTAGATCGCCTGGTGCTCCTCGAGCGACCGTCGCATGTTTTCCCCGTGACGGATGAAGAGCTTCATGCCGATGAGCGTGGCCACGACGCAGGCAATCGACGCGGTCATGAGCAGGATCTTCCAAATCCGCCGACCGCTGCCGGCCTCTTCCGCCGCGAGCCAGCCGCAGGCAAGGAGCAGGCCGACATGCCAGGCGATCGCGAACGTGTGGTAGCGGCTCTCCACCGGTTCACTGCTGAGCAGTGAAAGCCGGCCCACGACGACGGCGGCCACGCTCGCGAGACCGTAGGCCATGAGCGCAAACCCGGGCCCGAGTTCCCGCGGTGGCCGCGTCCGCGATGCCCGCAGTCCGGCGATCGCCGCTGCGACCCCGAGGGCGAGCGAGAGACCGCCTGCAATCATCGAGAGCGTCTTCTGACCATGGAAAGCCCCGCGCGGGTCGAGCGGGCTGCCGAGCACCGCAAGAAACAGCCGCAGCGACTCGAGCGGGGACGCGAGGACCGCCGCGGGCCCGCCCATGTTCGGCCCGCGAGATCGTGCCATGATCGAGAGGCCCACAGCGGTCGCCGCGACGACGACCGCGACCACGATGGCCAGCGGTCGCCACCTGCCGCCCCGCGGCTCATCGGCCAGCCGCAAGGCGACCGCCGGGAGCAGGGCCCAGCCCACGAAGAGGCCGTTGGCCATGCACAGGGGCCCGAGAACCGCCGCCACTGCCGGCGTCGCGACCGCGAGCCAGATGGATCGCGCCCGCGCAACCGTGACCGCTGCCGCGACCACGATGAGCGGAATGAGAAACCAGGGCGTCTGGAAGGCCCAGACCCAGTTCTGCCACTGGCACCAGCTCGACAGGAGAGCGGTGAAAGCGGCGGCGAAGACTGCGAAGGTCGTCGTCGGGAGCGGCCAACGGGCTGCGAAGCCGAGTACGATCGCGAGTGTCCCGATCCCGATCGCCGCGTTCAGGAAGAGCACGGCCCGGTAGTTCCCGCCGGAGGCCGTGAGCGTGGCGTGGTTCAGGAGCCTCGGGATCGCGAGGCAGTGCTCGTTGTGCGGGGCAAGGAGCGACTTCGCATCGAGGCCGTGGTCGTGCCAGCGGACGCACGTCTTCACATGGTCCCAGTCGTCGGCGATCGGCACGTTCACGCCGAACGAGCCGACCCAGGAAAGCACGATGGCGGCCCCGAGGATGCCGGCACCGACGGCGATTGATCGATGGCTCACACTGCCCTCGGCAATCTGAGCCACTTCCGCCGCGGTCGCCTGGCTCCTTCGCCATCCCAGCCGGCGCACGAGAGGTCGCCCCGAACCGCGAGCAGCGTGCTGAAGAGCCGCTCCATGATGAAGGGAATGTAGCAGGCGTCGATCGTCTGATCGGCCCGCGAGTACAGCAGGCGGCGGTCGTCCTCATCGAGCCCGTGCAGCAGGCAGTCGCGGACCTGCTCGCACAAGACCATGTAGGCGTCCCAGAACCGGCGGGTGCCCACCCAGTAGTTGCAGTAGAGCACCTGGCTCTCCGGCTGCTCGAGCGATTCCGGATCGCACTCGATCCCGACGTGTCGAAAGACGCGGCGGGCGAGGTGGAGGATGCCTGGATGATGGTGCTCCCCCTGGAGCCAGACGTTGCGGAACCGCCGAGGCTCGATCCCATACGGATTGAGGAACCAGGCATCCCGGCCGGGATTCCGCTCGATGAACTCGACGAAGTCACGGCCGCGGACACGGGTCTTCATCCCGAACTTCCACGACAGGTAGCCGGTGACTTCGCCTTCCCGCACATTGCCGGCAAGGTACTCCGAGCGGAAGACGTGATGCTCCCGCCAGATGGGATCGGGGTTCGCCCGGTTGTCGTAGGGCACGAACGCAGGGTCGAGCGCCCTCCGCTGCGAGTCGTCGTAGTAGACCTGGTGAATCGTGACCTTCATGCGACGCTCACGCAGGAACGAGCCCGACCACGACCTGGAGCGGGTCGCATGGATTCCACTCGACCTCGGCGATCGTCCAGCCCTCGGCCAGCATGGCGAGATGGTCGAGCGTCATCGAGGTATCGCCGTAGGTGATCTCGCCTGCGACCGGCTCCCGGTTCGCATGGGGCAGGAAAGCGAATCCGTGATGTCGGTGCTGACCGAGGCAGGCGGGCTCGCCGTTCGGCCCGTGATGATGCCAGTATTCGACGGGGCGGATTGTGAGACACAACAGGCCGTCTTCGGCGATCGCCCTGCGGAGCGTGGACAGCGCGGCGCGGGCCGTCGACTCGCTCAGGTGCGTGAACACGCTGAAGGCGTAGACGAGGTCGAATGGCCCGTCGAAGGGGAGCGAACGCGGCACGTAGTCGCTCAGGGCCAGCCGGCACGGGATGCCGTGCTCGCGGCAGAGATCGAGCGAGCGATGCCAGGGATCGACGCCGTGAAGTCCGTCGGCGGAAACGAACTTCAACAGCAGCCGAAGCAGCCTGCCCCAGCCGCAGCCAAAGTCGAGGATCCGCAACGAGGCCGTCTCCTTGCCGCCTCGGCTCCCATGCATCAAGAGCATCGTTCGCACGAACGCCACCGACTGGTTCATGAGGGCCTGCCCGCAGTTGCCCGTCCAGTTCCGCTGCACCTCGTCGGACGCCATCGTCGGCAGCCGGCTGCGGATCGCCCCCAGCTCGCCTGGCACCGACAGGCAGAGCTCGCCGAACACCTCGAGCGGAATTCGTCGCATCGCCTCCGAGAGCGACAGGAGCGGATCCTGGGCCAGCCTTCGCTCGACCGTGGCGAGTTCATGTGCGAACAGTTCGAGCATCAGGCGGCCCTCGTGCCGACGGTGGAGCGGCGAGCCTCGTCGGGCGACGCGTCCACCGCAGCCCTGCCACAAATGAGGTCGCCGAGCCACCGCACGTCGTTTCGCTGCCGGGATGCCGTCGCGGTGAGCTGCGCCCGCAGAACGCTCGGCGAGGGGGGGGATTCGAGGATCGTGCGGATACCGGCGACGACCGAGTCGAGGTCGAACGGATCACAGGCCACGGCGGCGTCACCACACACTTCGGGCACCGACGTATTATCACCGATCAGGCTCGGCGTGCCGTGCGACATCGCCTCGAGCGGCGGGTAGCCGAAGCCCTCGTTGAACGACGCATAGGCGAGAAACCGGGCCCGCCCCATGAGCCACTCGAGCCGCGGAGCGGAGAGGTGCGGCATCGTCACGATCCTCCCGGCATGCGCGGGCGTCGCGATGCCGAGCTCACCGAGATCTCGGATGCCGGTGAGCACCAGCGTGAGCCGCGGGTTGGCGGCGGCGAACTCCGGTTCCGCGCAGAGCCGGTCGAAGGCGGCGACGACCGACGCCGCGTTCTTCTCCTCGCGGCCGGCGTTGAGGACAACTGCGAAGGGATCATTGACGAGGTCGATGCCGGGCCAGGCGAAGCGCTCGGGCTCCGGCCGCCCCTTCTCCGGAGCGTAGAGCACATGGATCGGCCGCGACGTGCCGACCCGGTCGCGAATGCTCCGCGCCGAATACTCCGAGATCGTCACGAGTTCATGAAGCGCGGGGCTTTCGCAAATGCCGCGATACATTTCGCGGAGCGCCTCCGCATGACAGGCCTGGCGGACGGCCTTGGACTGCCATGCGGCCGCCGAGAGCGACGCCTCGCGGACGCATCCAGCATTCCGCCGGGCCGACGCGATGCGATCCCACTCCTCGGCGAGTTCGAGGTCGCGGACGTCGAGGAGCGTGCCGATGACCCGCGTGCGTCCGGCCCTGAATTTCAGGGCCCCACCGACCCGCTTCATGTATTCGTAGCCGGTGTAAACCACGATGGCGGGCGCGAAGAAGGCATCGAACCGCTCGGAATCGACGAGCGAGACGATGTCGTCGAATGACTTCACCGCCACGAGGTTCACGCCGTGACGACGGCAGAGCTGCCAGACCCAGTCGTCGATGAAGAGCGCCGGATCGATCGCGGCCCACACCTGCGCGTCACCGTGCGTCACGGCCGCATCGACGACTGCGCGAAAGACGGCCTTGCCATACTCGCCGCCCCCGTGGAACCCCGGCTGGCAGAAGAGCAGATCGACGAGCACATGCCTCCGTCCATCGGCGGTGGCGACGGCGATGTCCGGCGAATCGGCGCGGAGACAGATTCCTTCGGCGGCCGCGGCATGCCGATCGAGGCGACCGACCGCAAGCTGAATCGCGTCGATCGCGCCGTCATACCCGCGGGCGATCTTCTGGGAGTCGGGCATCGACGCGGTCGATGCGGCCTCCTCGTGCCGAATGGCGATCTCGCTCGAGTAGACCATCGAATGTCCGGAGAGCAGGCAGTCGACCGCGAGCAGGAATTCCTCGCCGTAGAGAAACGTCCGCTCGTCGAACGGCCGCTCCTTTTCCCGGGTGAACACCGGGGAGAAGATGGAGGCGGCCCCCTGCAGCACGGGATCGACGATGCTGCGGGCGCCGGGAGACCGGGATCCGATCCGGCGAAACTCCGCTTTCCCGGTCGCCCGCCAGGTCTCCCGCTGCCGCTCGAAGAGCGACTCGAGCGCCCGCCACTCCTGCCTCGCGTAAACACAGTCGCTCCACGGGTTCTCATGGCGACCGTCGGGCGTGACGATGTCGGGCCCGAGCACGGAGTAGGCGTGCCTGCGGAACAGCGAGAGGCACTTCTCGATGAATGCGGCATCCTCGAACACGGTGTCGTTGTTCACGACCGCGATGAAGTCGGCCCCAAGCACTTCTCGAGCGTGGCGGTAGCCGACGTTGTTGCCCCGGGCGAAGCCGCTGTTCTCCGCGTTGCACAACAGTGTCACCCCCTGCATGTCGGCGACGCGGCGTTTCGTCTCTGCGACCGCCTCGGCCGGCGACGCGTTGTCGACGATCACGACGTGCACCGCGCGGCCACAAGGATCGAGCCGCTGGATCGATGCGATGCACCGCGCGGTCATCTCCGGCCTGCCGAACTGCAGCAGGACGAACACGAACGGCCGACTGCTTCCGTCGCCGAAGGCCTGGTCGTGAGCGCGGGCGAGGCCGCCGGGACCATCGAGGGCGATCGACTCGCCGCCGACCTCACAGCGCGCCACGCCATCCACGAGCGAAACCGCATGACCTGCGGCCGCGAGCTGCGCGACGGCCGCGGCGTGACCGACGAGTGCATCCCGTGCCCGCGGCGGCAGTGGACCTCCCACCACCGCCTCGAGCCTCGCACGTCGTGCGCGGATGACGTCTGGATGCCGTACCGAGGTGGCTTCGATCGGGCCGCCCATCGCCCCTCCCTGCGCCGTCTTGACCGCCGCGAGCGTCTCCTCGAGATACCGGTAGCCGTGTGTTGTATCGGGCTCGAGATGGGCTCCCTCGGCCCACTCGTTCCAGGCGTTGATGAAGATGAACTGCCGCCCATCGGGATGCTCGGCCTGCGTCTGCGCGACCGCGGCCCGCAGCCAGTCGCCATACCGCTCGGGCGTCGCGTGCACCCACGACGTTGCCCGCTCCATCCGGCGGGCGGTGTTGTCCCAGCGGGGCATCACGCCACGGAAGAGCGGATACCGCTGTCGAGGCTGGTTGAGGGAATGACGCACGGCATCGCGGTAGTCGAGAACCTGGCCGCGAAAGCCCGGCGCGGCCTGCACCTCGGCGCCGGCCGCGAGATCGCTGGCCGGGATCAGGAGCGGCGGAAACTGGATCGCCGAGTCGAAGCCGAAGCCGCGGGGGTCGGCGCGGTCGAAGCTCTGCACGGCCGCGAGATGGAGCCCGTCGAGCCCCTCTTTCCTCGCGATGTCGCGCCATCGCTCGGCGGTGGCCGCGGCGTCGTCGAGCAGTGCGGGCCGATAGACGGCAAGCAGCGGCTTTCCCTCGATCTGGATGTACCTAGGATCGCGAAGCGCCGGCAGGAGATCGCGCAGGAACCGCTCGTCCCCTTCGGGTGAGTGCCGCTGCTCGAGGAGAACCTCGCGGTCGAGGCCGTCCCACGTGCGTGTCCAGTTCTCGTTTGCCCAGCAGAAACAGAACGGAAAATCGGGCTTCCCGCTCCGCAGCAGCCGATCGATCGGCTTCTCCAGGATCCGGCGGCCGTTGAACCAATAGTAGTAAAAGCAGAAGCCGTGGATTCCGTAGCGGGCCGCCAGGGCAGCCTGCCGCTCGAGCACGGCGGGATCATCGAGGTCGTAGTAGCCGACGTCGTCGTGGGGCACCCGCGGCTGCTCGTGCCCCGGATACATCGGCCTCCCGCGTCTCACGTTCGTCCACTCCGTGAAGCCCTCACCCCACCAGAGGTCGTTTTCCGGCACGCGGTGAAACTGCGGCAGATACATCGCGATCGCCCGCACATCACCCGGATGGCGATTGGCTTCGGCCGGGTTCCACCCCGTGAGCCGGGAGTCACGCCCCGCCCCAAAGCGCTCGAGGAGCGGCTCGACAGCGTCCGGCTCGTGGGCGACGGCGGCATACTCCGTGACCAGGAAGTGCAGGAACGGGTTGACGTCCGCGGGCAGGGGACCAGCGAGGTTTGCCACGTACGCCGCGAGCGAGAACCGCCAGGTGGGCTCGCGTCCCTCCCGCCAGCCGTTCGTGAGGTAGTGGGAGAGTGGATCGACAGCGTGCCCATCGGGATCGGACATCTGGCGGCGATACCAGTCGCCGTCGAAGAGTGGGTGCGGCTGGCGGCCCTCCTTCCAGCCATGCTCGAGGTAGTGCGCCAGCGGCTCGCAGCGGGCGGCCGCCACATCCGGATAGCTGGCGAGATACCAGGCTGCATCGAAGGCCGGATGCGGAGAGCGGCGCTGCTTCCAGCCGTCGGCGAGGTAGTGCCCAAGCGGCTCGACACCTGCGGCGGCGACGTCGGGATTCGTCGCGAGATACCAGCCCACGTCGAAGACCGGATGCGGAGAGCGGCCTTCCCGCCAGCCATACGCGACGTAGTGCGCGAGCGGGTCGATGCGGGCATGGGCGACGTCGGGATGCTCGGCGAGGTACCAGGCCGCATCGAAGAGGGGATGGGGGCTGTATCCCTTCTTCCTGCCGCGACGGCGGTGGTACCACCGCGGAAACGTGCGTGCATGCCACGCCCGGCCATACCGCGACACGTACCAGCGGCGGTTGAAATACCGTCGCAGCAACGGTCGACCGGGCATCGAAAAACCTCCTGCCGGCGGCATCCGATTCGCGCCGCTCTCGTATGCGGAGAGATATGGGGAAAAGCACCGTTTCCACAAGGTCGATTCGCCGGGTAAAGGGGCGAAAACCGTGCGTTTCCCGCGTCCGAAGCGAAATTCACCTTGCCTCGACCGCGACAGGCGTGGATAACGCCCCGCAGGAAGTGACCACACACAACGCGATGATCATCCTCGTCGTCGGCATGCATCGGTCGGGCACGTCGCTCGTCGCCCGCGGCCTGCATGCGATGGGAGCCAACCTCGGCGAACGCATCGACACTGAGCCACATCCGGGCAACCCGCACGGCCACTGGGAACACGCCGACGTCTGGCGGGCCCAGGAGCGACTGCTCATCCGGTTCGGCCGCGAATGGCATTCGTCACCCGGCCCGCTGCCGCCGCGGTGGATGGAGTGGCCCGACACCCAGGAAACCATCGACCGCTTCGTGGCGATCGCGCGGAGTGAGGTGGCGACCTGCGGCCACTGGCTCGTGAAGGATCCGCGGTCGAGCCTGCTCATCCCGCTCTGGAAGGCCGTGGCACGGCGGGTCGACACGACGCTGCGGATCCTGCGGATCTACCGCGGCGTGGAGGAGGTGGCCGCCTCACTCGCGGACCGCAACGGCATGTCGCGGGAGTTCGCGGCGCGAATCTGGGCCGACCACCAGCGGAGCATCGACCGCGATGCAGCGGGCCTCGAGAGCCGGACGTTTCAGCACGATACCATCCTCCGGGATCCGCAGTCGGCATTTGCCGAGATGGGTG
Organism: Pirellulales bacterium; assembly: GCA_049695995.1. Classification (GTDB taxonomy): domain Bacteria; phylum Planctomycetota; class Planctomycetia; order Pirellulales; family UBA1268; genus QWPN01. The sequence continues at coordinate 60,959 of JBAVTF010000074.1, forward strand.
ATTTCTGCGGGTTGCCCGACGCAGCGGGACGCGCGGCGTCCGCAGCGGGACTCGTCGATCCTGCGCTCTGGCACCAGCGGCACCCAGCGGCCCCCGATGGTGAGGCGATCGCAGGTGATGCACTCGTGCCACCTGACGGGGAAGCCGATCCGCCCGACCTCGGCCGTGTGCTCGTCGTGATGCGGACCCGGTGGAGGATCCACATGCTGCCGCGGGCCGTCCGTAGCGTGCTCTCGCAGACGTATCCGAACTGGTTCCTGCAAATCGTGAACGACGGCGGGCCTCCGCACCTCGTCGAGTCGGAGGTGCTTCCCTATCGCCGACTGCTGCTCGGCCGCCTGGGGATCCTCCACCTCGATCGGCAGCATGGCATGGAGGCGGCCAGCAACGCGGGCATCGCCGCAGCGGCAGGGGACTTCATCGCCATCCACGATGACGACGACACCTGGAGCCCCGACTTCCTCGCGCGGATGCTGGCGAAACTGCAGACGGGCGGCCACGCCGCGGTCGTGAGCCGTAGCCGGATGGTGTGGGAGCGTTGGAACGGCGGTGATCAAGTGCCGCAGCGGATCGTCGCGTGCGGGCCGACCAGCGAGCGGGTGACCGCGGCCGACCTGGCCGAATGCAATCGGTTTCCGCCGATCGCGTTCCTGTTCCGCCGGCAGGTGTACGAGGAGGTCGGGCCGTTTCACGAAGGGCTGCCGGCACTCGGCGACTGGTATTTCAACAGGCGGGTCGCCGCCCGAGCGCCGATCGAGGTGCATCCGGAAACCCTGGCGTCGTGGCATCTTCGCGAGCCGTCGGACAGCATGCCGAACTCGCCCCGGTTCGATCACTGGCGGAGCGACCCGTTCGTCAGATCCTGGCCCGATGCGCAGCCGCTCCCGGAGTTCTTCGGTCAGGCCCGGCAGATCCGCCTGTGGGGCGACGGCACGAGCCTCGACGTCTTCCAGCGGATGCCGCCCCCGGGCCACGGCTCGATCGCGGAAGCCTCGGCTGAGCCGCTCCTGCCGGCGGGCATCTATCTCATGCGGTTTCCGTTCGCAGGAGAGCATGCGGGTGACGCGGTCGATCATGGCTCGTTCCGGGCAGTCCTGGCAGGTAACGCCGCGGATCGGGAGACGGTGCCGCTCGTGGCGCGAGCCGGGGAGCACGCGGCCGTGCTCCTCAATGCCAGACAGCCGATCCTGTCGCTCGGCCTGCAGGCCGGCTCCGGGCCGGTCGAACTGCTCCCCGCGGCGACGGAACTCGTGCGGCTCGGCGACCCGCTCGGCCAGCTTGAAGACTTCGCCGGACCGCCGCGGCTGCCCGACGTGCTCTGCATCGGGGCGCAGCGAGCCGGCACGACCTGGCTGCATGCAGCGCTCCAGTCGCATCCTCACGTGTGGCCCTGTGAGATCAAGGAGTTTCACCAGTTCGACTGGGATGGCCGGGATCCCGTGGTGGGCGAGTTTCGCCAGCGGCAGGCTCTCGCGGCCCTGAAAGGCCTCGCCGACGGGACTGCGGGGCCCGACCGCGAGCACCAGATCCGCAGGCTGCTGCGCCACGCCTTTCCCCCAGCACACTCGTGGGACAACTACGCGTCGATGTTCGCATCCACGCCGCCCGACCGGCTCGCCTGCGACTTCACGCCGGCCTATGCGACGCTCGACCAGAGCCACGTCGACGACATCGTCCGGGTCATGCCGCACATCAGGGTCATCTTCATCCTCCGGGATCCGGTCACCAGGGCCGTCTCAGGCGCGATACACGACTTGGGCGTGGCGGGGATTACGGCGCCGACCGAAGCGGAACTGCACCATGCGTGCCTCGATGCGTCCAACGTGCTCCGCACTGACTACCTCCGAACGCTCGATCTGTGGCGGCGCAAACTTCCGGAGGGCCGGCTGTTCGTGCTCTTTTACGACGACATCGCCCGCGATCCAGAGGGCGTGGTCAATCGCACCTGTGACTTCCTCGGCATCGATCCACCGCCGTCGCGCGGGGATGACGTGGGGAGCATCGCCCTCCCGAGGAATAGCGGACGGGCCGTCGTCGCCTGGCCGGAACTCGCGCGGGTGAAGGCAGCGCTGTCAGCCCGCTGGCTACCGATGCTCGTTGAACTCGAACGTCGATTCGGTGAACCGTTTCACCAATGGCGGCTGGCGGCGGAGGCGCGGCTACGGGCCGCGGAGGCTGCCCGGTCGCATGCCGGAGCGGGCGGCGACAACACGGTCGTCGACAATCTTGCGCAGTGGGACATGCAGGATCCCTGGCCGAAGGACGGCGACGAGTGGGATGGACAGGCGCGGGCCTGCGGCGTCGCGTATGACGACTGGAAGGCCGGCATCACGGCGCGGTATGGCCCGCTGCTTGCGACCGGCGGCACGGTGCTGGAACTCGGCCCCGGCCACGGACGCTGGTCGGAGTGGCTCATCGAGCGGGCGGGCCTGCTCGTGCTCTGCGACATCTCGCCGAACTGCCTTGACGCTTGCCGCGGCAGACTCGCGGGCCGCGGCCGAGTGCGCACGCACGTCTCGCAGGGAGACGATCTGCCTGCCGACCTCACCGGACAGGTCGACGCGGTGTGGAGCTACGACTGTCTCGTGCACGTCGGCCCGCAGCAGTGCGAGCGCTACCTGTCCGAGATCGCGCGGGTGCTCCGGCCCGGCGGGATCGCGGTGGTGCATCACGCCGACCGCCCCTCCGGACGCCTCACCCGCACGGTGGCGGCGGTCTGGTCGTGGTTTCAGGGGAAGAGCGACGCGACTGCGGATCATGGCTGGCGATCACGCGTCTCCCGCCGGGATGTCCGCCGCTGGGCCCGGCGGGCGGGGCTCACGGTGGACCGCCAGGAGACGACATGGGATGGGCATTTATCCGGCGGCCACTGCCGCATTGGCGTGCCCCGATTCGGCGACTGCATCACCATTCTCCGCCGCGCTCAACCGATGGGGCCCGGAAGAGTCAGCCGGTGACCTAGCCGATGCAGCGACCATGCGAGCGAGCACGGTGGCGAAGGGAATCCTGGCCAGCAGGCCGAACGCGGCGTGTCGGCCAAGCCGCTCCCGGCTGGTGGCGGGACTGGTGAGCCCGCACAAAAAGCGGGCCAGCTGACGCGGGGTGCGGAGCGATTGCCGATCCTCGGCCACGAGGTTCTCGATGACCGCGGCCTGCGCGGCGGTGATTTCCGGCGCTGAGGACGCGGGGATCTCCCGCGCGGTGGCCACGGACGCCTGTGCGGCCGCAGGCCCGAGATCCTCACAGCTCGTGCAGGTGCCGCAGCGGGTGAGCGGCTCGCCGCCCTTCGCCAAGCCGACGTCCTCACCGAAATACGCGAGCAGCCTGTGTGTCAGGCAGCCGCGGTCCGCCGCGAAGTCGAGCACTGCCTGCAGCCGCTCGATATCGCGGGCTTCGCGCACGGCGAAGAGTTCCTGCATCGAGCGAGTGAGCGAGTCGAGATCGGGCTGACTTGGCGCATCAGACTGCACGCCGCTGGTCAGCCGATATCGCTGCCGGCTACCGCTGGGCTTGAGCTCGATGCTGCCGGCGTCGGAAAGCCAGCCGAGCGCCTTCACGATGCGGTCCCGCGGCTCGGCCAGTTCGGCCGCGGCACTATCGGGATCGATCGTGGTCCACTTCGTCCCTCGCTTGCCGCAGTGCATGAGCTTTCGCAGGAAGACCTGTCGGTCAGGCGTGTGCCTGCCCAGGATGGCCGACTCGGGCTCGAGCAGCCGAAACTGATAGCCGGCATAAAACGATCCCAATGGCCGGATGATTCCGCCCAGCTCCAGATTGGTGAGCACCGTCTCGATCACCAGCGGGCGGATGTCGGTCGCCTGCGCCAGTTCGTAGAGCGAGAGGTCGAACTCCCCCTGCCGCTGCTCGGATCGTCGGCAGGCAGGGGAATCCCCCGGCGAGAAAATCTCGCCCAGGAGCTGGCGAAGCGATTCCGGCGTGGGCGTGTCGCCGTAGGTGAAGTTCTCGAGCGCGATTCGATCGTCACCGCAGGCTAGAAGTTCGCAGACGGAAGGCTGGCCGTCGCGGCCCGCGCGGCCGGTTTCCTGTGCGTAGTTCTCCAGGGTCTTCGGCAGGTTGTAGTGATAGACACCGCGGATGTCGGCCTTGTCGATGCCCATGCCAAAGGCGATCGTGGCGACGATCGTGTCCACGCGGCCGGTCATGAAGGCATCCTGCACCGCATGCCGCCTATCGTCCGGCAGGCCAGCATGATAGGCGAGGGCTTTGAGACCGCTCTTCTGCAGGTGATTCGCCACCTCCTCCGCCGTCTTCTGGAGCGTCACGTAGACGATCGTCGCCCCCGGCCGTTCCCCCTGACGCAACTGAAGCCGGCTTGTGAGCAGGGCCAGGCGATCGCGGTCGGCGCAGGGCGTGACCCGATACGAAAGGTTGGGCCGCCGAAACGACGTCTGCACATGGTCGGCCGCGGCAATGCCGAAGGCTCGGCGGATATCGGACGCGACCGCGGGCGTTGCCGTGGCCGTGAGCGCCAGAACGGGGCTGATGCCAAGCTCCTTGGCCACATGCGCCAGCCGAAGATACTCGGGCCGAAAGTTGTGCCCCCACTCCGAGATGCAGTGGGCCTCGTCCACCGCCATCATCGCTACCTTGGCCCGCGACAGCCGCCCCACGAATTGTTCACTGGTCAGCCGCTCCGGCGCAATGTAGAGCAGTTTGAGCCTGCCGGTGCGGATGCTCTCATAGACGCCTGCCGCCTCGGCCGGCGTCAGAGAGGAATCGAGCCTCGCCGCCGCAATGCCCCGCGCCTCGAGCGCCTCCACCTGATCCTTCATCAGGGCAATCAATGGGGAGATGACCACCGTCAAGCCGTCCAGCAGCAGGCTGGGCAATTGATAGCAGAGCGATTTGCCGGCCCCCGTGGGAAAGAGGGCGAGCGCACTTCTGCCTGCCAGCAGCGACTCGATCACCTGCTGCTGCCCGGGGCGAAATGATGCGTGGCCGAACGAACGATCGAGAACGGACTGCAGATCGTGAGGCATCGGAAGCGCGTCCCTATGTGCTCGAGTCCGGGAAGTATACGCACGTATATCATTTGTAAAGTCGCGTGACCAGCCGCGAAAATGAAAAAGCTGACACGAATCATCGCCGAGGGAGCCGAAATGATCACGACCACACGTCCCTTCCTGCTGGCTCTGCTGCTGATGCAGGCGGTCGCGGACAGGGCCCTCCTGCCGCTCGTGGCCTTTACCACTCCAGAGTCCGCCCAGAACTGGCAGGCTGTGAACGATGGCGTCATGGGTGGAATCTCGGATGGGAAGTTCACGATCACTGAAGCCAAGACACTGGAGTTCTTCGGCACGCTCTCGCTGGAGAATAACGGTGGCTTCGCATCAGTCCGGACCAAGCCCACGGATCTAGGCATCGAGGCCGGCGACACCATCGTCGTCCGAGTGAAGGGCGACGGCCGAGAGTATGTGCTGAACCTCTATACAAAGAGCCGCCGAATGGCGTTCTCGTACAGAGCCCCGGTGCCGACCAAGAAAGACGAGTGGACAGAGGTCAGCGTTCCGCTCGCAGACTTTATTCCCACCGCATTCGGCAGACGGGTGCAGGGCATGGGGCCAGTCGTACCGGATCAGATCAACGGACTGGGCTTCATGCTCAGCGACAAGAAAGCCGGCCCGTTCAAGCTGGCAGTCGAGTGGGTGCGCCGAATTCCCAGATCCATCTCAGAAGACGCACCGCCGGGGCCAGTGCGGGCGGACTGAGGCTGGCGTGAAAACATAGAGCGGAGCAAGCCCGTGATGGCGACCTGCTCCCCTCGCGTTGGAATCACGTGGCTGCTGCGGGTCAGGCCCGCTTCCGCTGTCGCCACATCGAGAACCCGCCGCAGGCCAGACCGGCGAGGGCCATCGCGTAGGTGGAGGGCTCGGGCACAGGGGCAACCGGACTTGCGAGTCGAAAGCCCACCCCATCGCTCGCGTTCACCGGGGCGTTCGTCGCCCTGCGGGCAGACGACATGGGCCATGCGTGTTCTCCCCAGCTGCCTCCCCGCGCTCCACGAGTCTCGTCGGTTGTTGTGCCGTCCAGATCGTTCCACTGATACACATTGCCGCCCTGGTCGAACGTGCCGTAGTACGACATGGAGTTCGTGAAGGCGCCCACATCCGTCAGATAGTTTTGGCTCGTCGAGTAATCCGACGACTGCGTCACCGAATAGATGCTGCCACTCAATCTGTAGTTCGCCTGATTCGCCGTGCTACCGACCACGTTGCCCGGAGCCGTGTTGCTCTGCGAGGCATACGCGTAGTAGCCGCCCGCTCCGGAGTTGAGCAGCGGCGAGTAATACGCCGCCTTGTACCATTCGTTCTCCGTTGGGATGTAGAACGTCGCGCCAGGGTTCTTTGCCGGTGCCACGCCACTCGTCTGGCCGCCCACGAGCGTGTAGGCCCCCGTCTCCGTACTGCCCGAGCCCTGACCGTTTTGCATCCAGTTGGCGAACCGGGCCGCGTCAAACCAATTCACGATCGTGATCGGACGGTTGCCACTGCCGATCACGCTGTAGACGTACGACCCGTTCGAACCAGTCTGGGAGATACCGGCGATGTTCAGGTTCGATGCCATGCGCGAGTCGTAGAGCGAGTAGGGGTCACTCTTTGCAGCGGCATTCAAAAAGTCCGTGTACTGCTGGATCGTCACGTCGTACTTGCCGATCTGGTACCCGTAGCCCACCGCACCGTAGCCCGTCGTGTCGTTGGCGTTCCCCGGATTCCCCACCGTCACCCAGTCGATCGCGACGGCGTGGGCGACCGACAGCGACGAGCACACCGCCATGACGACGGCCACAAGCATCGCCGGTTTCGCCGCCGTCTTCGACCAGTTCATAAGCAACTTCCTTGCTGTGGGAACAACGAGTGGCTGCCTCGAAAGGGAGGCAGAGCCCCATTACAGGAAGCACACGCCATGCCAAATCTCCCGCCGTCACTCGAGTCACGACTCCGCAGGGAAAGATTGCACTCAAATCGCGTTGATAACCGTGGGCAAGGATGGCAGTCGGGAGTAAAAACGCTGTGTTTGCAGATCGAAACGTGGATCGGGCTTCTCATCACATCGGTGAGCGTTTGGCAGTCTCTGCCAAATGCATTCCGCCAGATCTTCTCAATTCACGATTGCACCGGCATCCAGCCATCTGCCCCGGCTCGTCGGTACATCGCCGGCCATGCACCGGCTCGAAGAGGCCATCGTGCGGGTGGGCCACGTCGACTGCGCCGTGCTCCTCACTGGCGAAACCGGCTCCGGCAAGGACGAGGCGGCCCGGGCGATCCATGCCGCCGGGTCGCGGGCCACGCGACCGTTCGTGGCGATGAACTGCGCGGGCATCGTGGGCACGCTCGCCGAGAGCCTGCTCTTCGGCCACGAGAAGGGCTCGTTCACCAGCGCCGACGAGACCACGACGGGCGCGTTCCGGGCCGCGAATGGCGGCATCCTGTTTCTTGACGAGATCGGCGAACTCGCGCTCGACCTGCAGCCCAAGCTCCTGAGGGCTCTGGAACTGCGGGAGGTTGTGCCCGTGGGGGCGACGCGGCCGGTGAAGGTCGACGTGCAGGTGATCGCAGCTACCAACCGCGATCTCCACCGCGAGGTGGGATCGGGAAGATTTCGCGAGGACCTGCTCTATCGTCTCAACACGATCCATGTGGTCGTGCCGCCGCTCCGCGACCGCCCAGACGACATCCCTCTCTTCGCTGCGCACTTCGCCGCCGATTGCGCCCTGCGATTTGACCGGCCGGGTTGGACGCTGCCCGACGAGGCCGTCCAGCGTTTCATGGAGTACGCATGGCCGGGGAATGTCCGCGAGTTGCGGCAGACGGTCCTGCGGATCGCCATCTTCGAGGACCGGCTCGAAGAGATTTTGGATGAACTGACGGCAGTTCGACCGGTGGTGGAGCCCTCGGCGGCACCGGCCTCGGAATCCACGCCTGCCAGTTCCGAGACCTTCAACCTCCACGAATTGCGCCGCGACGCGGTGCGGCGGGCGCTCGCCGCGACCGCTGGCCACTATGGCCGCGCAGCGGCCCTGCTCGGTGTCTCGGCGAAGACCATGACCAAGTTCGCGGCCGAGGCCTGCCCAGAGCAGCCGGCGAAACGAGGACGGCGCCGACGCAAGCCGCTGCCGCGGTGACCAGAGCCGCAGGGAGCATGCGGAGCGGCCCCAGTCAGTTGGATCGCAACACGCTCGTTCCTTGCATCCTTCCTCCGGTCGTCGATCCCTCTTGAAATCGTACGGATGCGCCAGCCCCCGCTCTTCATGGCGCAAGGAGTCTGCGGCGTTTAGGCGGGCATCGACTACACTCGTATGTGTTCCATCACACAAGGAGCGTCCCATGCATCATCGTGCCGTTACACTCCGCTTCGCCGCATGGATCGGTTTTCTTACCACGCTGATCGCTGCCTGGGGTTTGCCGCGGCATGTCGAGGCGGTGCCGACACCGCGAATGAGCGAAGCTGAGATGCTGGCCGCATGCGACGTGGCGGTCGAAGGTGAGGTGGTAGCCGTCACGCTCGTAAAACGATCGGTCGGCAATCGGCAGGGCATCGACCTCGGCTATGAGCAGGGCGTCTTCGCGTGCACTCTCAAGGCCGACAAACTGCTCAAAGGCGAGAGCGACGACGATGGAACGATCCGCTACGTGGTCGATGCCTACATGGAGGGCTCGTGGGCCGATGCAACGCCGCGGCGTTTCGTCTACGAGGGGACGCAGGCGGCCGTGACACCAGGGAGTCGCATTCGCGCGTTTCTAAAACGCGATCCTGAAAAGGGAGACTATCGCCGCGTGCATTTCAACTCGGGCTTTGACGTCGTGAGAGCGTCTGACGCCGCATTCCCTATGAATGAGGGAGAAACGGCCGTGGCTCGAAAGTCCGATCGCAGCGGATGCGATGATTGAAGTTGCACAGCGTCGCCGCAGAAAGCCCCACCGCAGCGCGAGTGAACGAGACGGTCTGCAGCCTGATCCCCTCACTTTCATTTTGTGATAGTGCGGAACCGTAGAGCCGAATGTCGTCAAGAAGGCCCTGAATTGGATCGCTGTACGGCGGTCGCGACCCACTCGTTAGCGTGAAATCTGCCAGCGGCAAAGAAAGGCTGCCGGGGCCAGCCACTTGAGGCCGCCATGCGGCCGCCTGTGGTTGCCGTCCATGCGCCACTGGTCGAGAACGAGCCGAGCCTCTGGCAGGCTCAAGAACAACTCCCAATTGAGCAACTCGTCGCGGAGCCTGCCGTCTTCCGTCCGCTCCGTGAGGAAGTCGTAGCTCCACATGTGGTTCCTGTGCATTGCCCGATGGCGAACGCACCCATTCGCACTCGCCCCCGGTAATCTGCGGCGGTTTCAGCCGCTTTTGCGATAGCTGCATGTGCTCCTCCTTCCAGATCGGTGCACGCGATTGAAGTTCACCTTCTAGCCCTCGAACGCTTCCGGGCCGGTCGGCACGCGATGCGTGCGCTCGCTCCCATGCCTCGGGAACGCATCCACGATCTTGCGCATCACCCCGAGCAACTCACGGTCGCCGTCTACCTTCCTAGGGCGGTGACGCTGCGTGTCCCGGTTCTGGCCGAGCACCCGACAGACCCATCTTTCCGAGACCTTCTCCTGCCCCAAGGACCGCCGGACGGGTTCCATCGTCCGACGGCGACGCTCAGGGCACGTCAGTTTGGGCGGGCTGCCTCCTTGAGTATCAGCATGTCCAGCGCCTGAGCCGCGACAAGCTTCTTCAGCCTCGAGTTCTCGTTATGGAGCTCCTGAAGCTGTTCGCCATCTTCGGATCCATCCCACCGCGACCACCGCTTCGCGGCAACGCCCGATCCGCCAAGGGAGTACGTTTGCTAGCTGATGCCCAGCCATCGACAGACATCGGGCACGTTCGCCCCCTTGCCAAGATCCTTGTCAGCCTGCCGAAGCGAGCCCACGATATGCTCGGCACTGCGTCGCTTCTTCATCCGAGAACCCTTTCCAGCCCCAGCCCGGGCACGAGGATTCTCTCACAAGACCTGGGTCATGATTTGGGGAGGGGGTCAGGGCGTCGAAGAAGAGATCAGGGGCATGCTGGTTGAGGGCATGCCGGACCTCTATGGCCGCGTGGACCTGCTCACGGAAGACTCTGACTCGCTGGTGATTACAGATATCAAAACAAGCCGCGGGAAATGGAGTCAGGAGCAGGTCGAGGATTCAGGCAAGCAGTTGTTGCTGTACTCGCACCTCGCCTCGGAGATCGCAACCGGCAAGAAGATCGCGACTCGGTTTCTGGTCCTGACGAAGACCAAGGAGCCGATCATCGAGGAGCATGTCAGGGAAGTAGGGACTGGGAACGTGAAACGCACCTTGGCGGGCATGGAGCGGGTCTGGCGGGCTATCGAGTCGGGGGTGCTCTATCCGGCACCGTCTACCGTCTTGTGCTCGTCATGCGGCTATCGGGCTGCGTGTCGGGCTTGGGCGGGCTGATGGGCTGGAGGAGAGAGCGGCCGGGGTTGAAACACACCTCAGCCGCTTTTTCTTAGGTATCAGGGTTCTTGGAGACTCGAATCAAAGGCCCCGTTTCGTCAGGAAATAGACACCGCTTGAGCCGTTGGTGTTGCATATCACCTCAAAAATGCCGTCAAGGATGCCTGCACACTTCCACTCGTATCTTCCGTTTCCAATGGTCACCCCACCGCGTTCGTCAGGCTTATATGAGTACTTGCCCGCAGCAGGCTTGAAGTACTCCATGAGCAACTGCCGAGTCACCTCGTCATTCAGCAGGCTCAGAACGGGTGCCTCATCAATCGCATCGGCAGGCTCCGATTCGCTGTCATCTTCGGATGGGTGCTGCTTCAGTAATTCATTCGACTCAAGGCACGTGTAGCTGCCGAAGTCGACCTCCACGCCCACGGTGCCCGGTTTCGCCTGAGCGTACGGTAGCAGCTCTTCTGAGAGACACGTCACCCAGCCAAGGCGTCGCTGCTTTCTTCGCCGTCCTCTTCCGCCCTCGCCGCCGTCCATGAGAAAGGCGGTGACCTGTTTTTCTCCCCGCCCCTCGACGATGACTCCCGTGCCCGGCGGCAGAGGCAGGTCATCGACATTGCAACTTCCGCTGGCCACTCGTTCTGCAGCGGCTTGCATCCACTCCAGGACAGGACGCTTGAGCGACGCACTTCTGTAGAGCTGTGGCAAGGCCCATGTCTGGTCAAGCACCCAGACGACTGTTTTTTCTACTGTGTCTACTTGGCCGTAACGAAGAAAACGGGCCTCCCGAAATTCAACAAAAACGATCGCATCAGCCCGCGGGCAGTCGTACACAAGCATCTCCGAGTTCGTTCGCGATTGCGACGAGCTGAACACTCGCGTAATCGTGTCTCCTGCGGGCTTGCCGAACGTGCGAATTATCTCCTCCCCGTTGACATCGAAACCGCCGTTGTATTCCCGGCTGTACGCCCGCAGTATGTCCTTGTTGTCGAAAACGAAGCGTTGGGCACCGTCGCGGGAAAGGAACGTCCAGGGAAAGCGTGGGTCGTATTTCGGCAGGAGCTCTTTGGCGTTCAGCTGATCGTAGGTCTGGCCCAGCTCGACACCAGCAAACCCATGTTCCTCATAATCACTTACCGTCTGGCCGAGTACTGCTAGCACAGCCTGATCGACATCGCCCTCATAGGGCTTGGCAGGTGGAGTCGTTTTGACTCGTTCTTCCCTTGCGGTGTCCTCGCGGCCGGCGAATGCCTCTTCCTGCGAGTCGTCACGTGTGGCCGCTACATCTGAGTGTTGTGTCTCATGCTTCCTGAGTGCGTTTACCAGTGCGACTCTCTCGGCTTTGGAGCCTTCCCTCAGTTTGGCAAGGGACTGCTCTACGCGATTGGACAACGCGACGGCAGCTGCTCGGGTTTTTTCCCGAAGGGCCTCGGGCGGCATCCCCTTGACTGCATTTGCGGAACACTCTCGAAGAGAAGCCGCGGCCTGATCTTTCACGCCCTTGGCTTCCGCGTCCACCAGGGCCTGAAGTGACGCTTGTATGGATTCTGCTTTGTCTACAAGAGCCTGCGGCACATCGTCTTGGCTTCCCACAGCAGAGCTGATTTCTCCAAGCACTGCCCGACTACCCGTATCCAAGCGTTGTGTTGTCTCCTTCAATTCGGTCTCTAGCGACGCGAGCAGAATCTTTACGTCGCCAAACATCCTCTCCTGCTTGGCAGTCAGTTCTCTGATCGCATCAATGCGTTTAGAGGCCATTCGCGTCGTGGCGTTGTCGAAGGCTGCGGCTAGGCTTGAGCAGCCCTGATTAATCAACTGCTTCCGTTCTTCGGCACGTCGCTCGAAGCGTTGGCCGAGATCATTGAGGCCGCCGAACGCGTAGTCAGCGGACTGCTTATGGCTTTCCACCTGCTCGGAAAGGTCTCGGGCGATCCTCTCCGTTTCCTCATCCAGAGTTGCCTGTGAACCCCGCAATACCTCCTGCCGTACCGCTTTATCCGCGAGGAACGGGAGTTGATTTAGGAGCGACTCTTTCTCGACGGGAGCCGCAAACTTGCGGGATTCTTTCTTCCATGCAGCCAGCACCGCGTCGTATCCGGACTGAACTGCCGACACACTGTCCTGTTCTCGCAGAGCGTCGAGGCCCTTGGTGCTCGCAGCTTTGACGTTCTCCGCCATCGCCACCACGGCTTTCTCGAAGGACCGCACCGCGTCCCGATCGATCTGCAGACTTTTCTTTACCTCTTCCATGGAAGCAGATACGTCTGGCACATCGCCCTGCCGGTTCGCGGGCAAGACGCCGCCCACACTGCCAAGGCCGCGGCCCAGAGACGGTACGCCGGAAAACCATATGGCCGCAGAAACCCCGACGAGGCAAACACATCCAGCAGCAGCCCACAGCAACCGCCTCGCGAAAGGGGATCTCCGGCGACACTGTGCATCAAGTGCAGCGATTTCCGCGGCGAGGCCCTGCCTGCGTTCCTTGAGCCGAGTCAGCTCGGGTGCGATGTTCTTCGGAATGGCTTTCTCACCGAACTGATCGACAGCAGCTTGGCCCAGCAAGGCGTACGCTTCGTGTCGCTGGGCATCGGTCGTGGCTTCATTCGCGAGCGATGCCGTGGCCTCAAGCCTACGGGTGCTCTCAACGTGCGGTGCCAGTGACGAAGGCACCTTTGGCAAGGCGGCGACCCGCTTGCCGATGGATCGATAGAGACGAGGCAAATCCACTGTCTCTATGGTCGCGAGTTCGGCTCGTTTACGTGAAAGCGTGGCTGCGACACCCGATTGATTGCGACCCATCGCTGACGCTCTCCTCTTGGAGCAACCGAGAACCGTTAGAAGCATGAGCCCAAGCGGCAACAACGCGTGCGTGCGTCGCCTGAGAAATTCCTTTTTATGAGAATACCGACCTCTATCTGCGATGGAATTAAATCAACAAAATGGATCGGCGGGCTCTATGCAGCAATAACGATGCCCCCAGCGGTGGCCCATTCCTATGCCTTCTACCTACCTATGCCTTCTACCTAGTTGAGCCTTTCAGCTCTAAGGCACGACGATACGTTTGTTCGCGTACCCCTTGCTGGACAGCGTGATCGTTTCGCCCTTCTCGAGCACCCAACCGTCTAGTTCCGCCCAGCCCAATTCGCTTTCTTCGCCCGCTGCAAGACTGCCGAGACGCTTGGGCCCGAACGACTGGCCGTTCCCGGCTTTGACCCGCACCTCGCAATCCTGCAGAAGCACGGCACCAGTGTTCTTAACGACGAGCACGCGACTGCCGCCGGGGACATACGAGTCGCGGAAACTCACCGCGATTGGTGGCGAGCTGGCGAAACTACCGCCAGTGATTCCCGCCCCGATGAGTAACAGGCACATCACACCAAAGCCCACCCGGACGGCGACAGGTGGGCCCTCTGGGAGCGGTGCGGAGCGACTTGTGGTCGCCTTTGCCGCTGAGTCTCCTTCGGCAGAGCCGGCTCCGGTGTCAGAAGTAGGGCTGGAGCGGGAAAGGAACTGGTCAACGCTTCTGTGTGAGCCTGAATGGGATGCGGGCGGCCTGATTATGAACCCCACCATCACCGCAGCTGCCGTAACAACGTAGAACAGCGTCGCAAACGCATGGGTAGCGATAGTGACACCTTCTTCTGGTGTCCGTGGGCCGATGAAATTCGTGCACAAGCCAATGACACCCAGAAGCCCGCCGACAATGAAGACGGCTCGCCACGGCTCCGCGAAGGACAGCGCAAGAATGACGATCTCAACTGCAAGAAATCCGTACGCCAGAAAGGCGAAGCTCTTGTCGGACGCATTGGCCAAGGTAAGTGCAGCGAGGTCTCGAGCACTAAACCAGTTCGTGGTGAGACCAAATAATCCCGTGATAGAAATGGTTGGCAAGAAAACCATGAGAATGTCGATTGCGAATCCCGCCGCAAAGATGCCCCGCAGGACGTTGAACCGCTTTTCCTCGGCCATCCCCGGCAACAGTGACTCCGCAATGCTCATGAGTGTACCCCTACCGGCACGCTTTTCTCGACGACACCCGACGCCGTGGTGGCATGCGTGCCGGCCAGCCACACCCCTGCCCACATCGACAGAATGCAGTACGCGGCGAAGAAGTAGACGCCGGGCCCAACCCACGCGTCCGTGAACTCGTCTCCGCCGATCGCGAAGAACGCCAACAAGACTGCGATCACGAACACGTCGGCCATAGACCATTTCCCGACGGCCTTGATGATCTTCATGGCCTTGTCGTGCTGCGGGCCGTGCGTGTAGGTCGCGAAGAGCGTGAGCCCGACTTTGGCCAAGGGGACCGCGATGGAGAACAGGAAGATAAGTCCGCCCAAGACAGCGTTGCCCGACGTAAACAGCTTGTGAATCGTCTGGGCGATGCCTTTTGATTCAAACTTGAAGACGACCTGTCCAATAACGGGCATGTCCTTGAACGCGATCAGGCTCAGGGCCGTGGCCGCGACGCCTACGGCAAACAGAACGAGAGACGCACCACATAGATGCCTGACAGCCACTTGCCTGCCGTTCGGGATCCGCTCGGGGACGAATTGCTGTAGGTAGAAGCAAAACAACGCGACAACAAAGCCCAAGAACGTTGCGTAGAAGCGTGCAAAATGGCCGTGCCTCTCAGCCACCACAACAGCTCGGTCATACTCCCCGCTGCCTTCGATAGCTGATGGGTTGATCATCAGCCACGACAGGCCCCACCGCAGCACCTTCTTGCCAGTGTTTGCCACCGTATCGGTGAGCTTGTTCGTGAAGGTGCTCAGTTCGGCTGCATGCTTCAGGGCGTGAGACTGCTCCATGCTGTTGGCGACAACGCCGCACCCAAGAGCGGCGGATACGCCGTAGAAGCACACGAGTGTGAAAACGAGATGTTTGCGGTCGCTCATGACGGTCCTCCTGAGCGTAATGCCTCGCCGCGTTTGTCGCGGGATGTATTTCGCCGCCTCGCAATGAACGTGAAGACCGCCGGCATCGCCACCATGACGACGAAGAGCGTCACCGCGAATATGACCTTGATGTTGTCGTCAGCACGCTTTTCGCCGCCGAGGGCGTACGCGGCGTAGTACAAGCCGGTGCCTATGACGAGGAAGCTGATCACGGCGAGAGCAAGACTGGGCCTGACGCCAGAGACTTCGGTGCCGGTGGATTCTGAGGTTTTTTCCGAAGGCCTGAAACCACCGCCCCTCCACAGTGCCCACACGAACGGCACGGCGATCACGAGCACCACCAACCCGAGAAGCCAGCCATCAGCACTACTCATTAACGCATGGCTCCCTATGCCCGTAGCGGCACTCGTACATCCGGTACGAGCAAGAACGGAACGAAGTCGTTGTGCTCATGGACACCTCCGCCGGCATGCTTTCTTCAGGGCTGTTCACAAGGCTGCCCCGAACACGGAGAACCCCGCCGCGGGGGCCCGCTTGGACCGCATGGGCACGGCGGACTGCAACTCGAGGACTTTCTCCAACTGCTTCGACCACGTCAGCGAGACCGGGGTCACAATTTGCCGGTCCAGAGGCAGGTCATCGCTGCCGTGGTAGTGGGCGATGTCGGCTTTGAAGTCCTGCCAGTTCAGCTCGCCGAAACGCTGAACGAGCCCCAGCTCATCGCCGTGCGTGGCATCCCGGTAGGCCTTGTAGACCAGTTCGCTGCAGTAGAGTTTCTCGTCGTCCAGTTCGTACTGAATGTCGTACGGCCGGCCGACATATGGCTTGCAGCACTTGGCGAGTTCCGCGGCGTGCTTCTTGAAGTCACCCTGTAGCCTGTAGACCGCGAAGTCGATCTCGTCGCCCCGCAGCAGGAAGTGGGCCAGCGGGGTGTACCTCACGCCGTCGCCGACCGCCTCGCACACGACCCAGCGGCCGTTCTTCTTGTCAACGACGCCGCAGTGGCACCACTTGCTCTCCGTGACGCCCTTCACGGTCCGCAGGAGCCGGCCGCAGGGGGTAATCGACTGAATCAGCACGTCGCCCACTTCGGGCTGGTACTTGCTGAGAGTGCGATAGACGCTGACCGCCATCCAGCCGGCCCAGCCAATGAATAAGGCCAGAAGCACAGTGAGCGAGATCGCCGTTCGGACCAGAACTGTTTTCAGCATGGTGGTCACCTGCTCCCTGACGTCTTTCTTATTGAAAAACAGACCTGCTGCGGGGCTTGGAACCATTGGGAGCCGGCATGTTGTCGAGTCGGATGGCATTGGGATCATCCGGTGGCCAGACTGCGGGCTTGGGCTCCGTCGTGATTAGATGCAGCCTCCAGTGGCCGTTCTCCTTCCGGAACTGCTGCGTGTACTCAACGCACTCCCACTTGGGCAGCAGGGCGGAATTCCCGCGGAAGAACACCTGCCTCGCATCACCAGATACGCGATCCTTCTCGTTGGCCGGGAGCGTGATCTGGATGACCCGGGCTGACGCGAAGGGCGGCCTGAACTCCAGCAACTCGAAGTCTGCAACGCGGAGATAGACGTCGGTGTCCCTGAAGAGCGTCCGGGCCTCGTTGGCGAACTCCTCCCTGCCATCCATCGCAACCGACAGCGTCCCCATCAGGGCCTCGAGGTTCTCTTCATTGCAGGCCTGAAAGTTCGCCTGCAGGGCGGCCCGGATGTGCTGTTCCGCCTGTCTCTGTGGCGAATGTGTTTCCGGCGAATCGGGCCAGCAGGTAGAAGCATCCAAGGAGGACACAAACCCAAGAACCAAGAGCCAGAAGAGCCGGGCGTTGAAAATCACTTTAGAAACACCCTTTGCATTCATTCTCGGGCACCATAGGTATGAGAAAAGAAATATTTGTCCGAGTACGCATACACCGTGACCTTCTCGATTAGACGCAACGACGCTCCGGATTCGCCCGCAGCATCGCACCGCTTGCCTGAGTCCGCGAGCCACTCGTGCCAGTATCGGGAGGTTGTCCACGTGCCACCGTCTACAAAAGTCGTGACGAAGGAAATGTTCACCGCCTTGAGATTGTGAGGCGAGTTGTTCACGGCCACGTATTTGTCATGGCCAACAAGCCGGTCCTCGATGCGAAAAGTGAATAGTGAGCCGTCGAGTCTTTGCCTTCCTGTGGCCAGCCTGTATCCAAGTGGCGCCTCCGAAAATGCGATGGCGAGCCCAGAACCAATTACGGCAAGCCAAAAACACACCGCGATCAGTTGTCCGCATCCCTGAGTACCGCTCTGGTTGGACGGAGTCTGTAACGCGGACGAAGTGGGGATGACGGCTATGTTGCTCGGACTGTCCATGGGGCCTACTGAGTTAAAGACGACCAGCCACGGCGTTGTGATGTGGTCTTGTCCTCTACTCTCTATGGCGAGCGGGCCCCCGGGCGTCGGCCACGGAATTCGCAAAACCCGCTCAGGGCCGCGAAATAACGCAATAAATCTCGTTCACGCCCTGCTCTGGGTCGCTGAACTTCAGACTCTGGCCGCCGGAGCGGGGTATTCCCGGCGAGACCTCGGCGTGCGAGCCGTTCAGGCCCGGCGGCAGGGTGACCTTGGGCTCGACGGCATTCGGCCCGGCAGCCCACGAGAATTCCCCCGTCCTGAGGAGCTTGGACCGGGTGACCTTCCGGACGTCACGCTCGGGCCACCACCGGATTCCATTGATGAGCACGGGATAGTCATCTGCGTCGTCGCTCATTATGGACGCGTATTCCCACCGCAGGCCGTCAGGCTCGAACACGAGGGACTTCACGCCGGCCACCCGCGTGATAACCGTGGTCGTGCCGTCCGGGGCCACGAACTCAGGACTGGCGACCGGCACCAGCTCGATCGAGAGCTGGCCACGGGAGCCTTCATTGCTGAGTTGCCTGTCGTTCAGCCGGAAGGCTAGCTCTCCGTCCCCGGGCGAAATGAACGTGAAGCCCGACCCGACTGCCATGAGCGTCGCCGCATCGCCTGCTCTGGCCATGAGCATCTGCCGCGGCACGTTATGCGTGAACAGTTCCCAGTGGGCCCGGTTGCTCAGGACTTCCTTGGGGGCCCCCAGTGACGTGAGTTTGTCACGTGGTGTTGGGCCATCGGGAGAGAACGTCCTGCCCGAGCTGTCCCTGCACTCCCCGGTGACCGTGATCCTGTAGCAGTCCCCTTCTCTCACGATCAGGCCCGACTTCGTCCATTCGGAGGAAGCCTCGAGCTGTGCGACCTGTGGCTCCCGCGGCGGCTCTGGTTTCGGAGCTGGAGGCGGGGGCGGAATGAATGGAAACGGGTCTTGGGGCTCAGGCCGAAGCGAGGGCGAGCTATCGGGGCCGTTGTTGATATCCGGGTATGCCGGGGCTCGTGCCGGAGAAGATGGCTGGCTCGGCACCGGCGGCAGAACTTGCGTGCCCGACTCTGACTTCGAGGCTCCGCGGCCAACCAACCACCAGCCGGCAAGGGCCAGGCCGCCGAGGAGAAAAGCGGCCCGGATTTTATTGTCTTCGAGCGAACGCAGTGACTCCGGCAGTCTCAGGCCGCTGGATTTCGCCCGGACCGGCTGACCCTCCAGAAATCTCCTGATGTCGGCCGCAAGCTCGCCGGCCGTGTGGTACCGCCGGGCTCTGTCTTTCTGCAGGCATCGGTCGCAGATAGCACTGACGTCACGCGGGACACTCTTGTCGATGAGCCTCAGGGGCGTCGGCACCTGCTCGCAGACGACCCGGGATGCTTCGTGCAGGGCCTTCTTCTTAACTGAGTAGGGCGGCGAGCCCGAGAGCAGCTCGTACAAGACGACGCCGAGCGAATACACGTCCGCACGGCCGTCGAGGTCATCGGGGTCAGGCCCGAACTGCTCCGGGCTCATGTACTGCACGGTCCCGATCAGCTGGCCCGAGTCTGTCTTCAGGGACGTGAGCGTGAGGTCGGAGTCCGTGCTGCGGGCGACACCGAAATCGATGACCCGTGGGCTGCCATTGCCGTCCACGAGGATGTTGCCGGGCTTGAGGTCCCGATGGACGATGCCGCGGTCGTGCCCGTGAGAAACAGCCTCGCAGACATGCTTGAAGAGCCGAAGCTTGTCGCGAAGAGTGAGCCCTTGTTCGTGGGCGTAGTTCGTGACGGGTTTCGCTTCAGGAATGAACTCCATAACATAGAACGGCACGTCGCCAAAGTCACTGGAGTACGTGCCGACGATGTGTATCTGGGCGATGCCGGGGTGCTGGAGCTTGCCCAGAAACTCCGCTTCCCTCTCGAACCGCTTCATCGTCTTCTCGGACGTGATGCCCGCCCGGATGACCTTCACGGCAACAGTGCGGGCCGGCTTGTCCTGCAGGGCTTCGTATACCCGGCCCATGCCGCCTTCGCCGATGAGGCGGACGATCTTTACGCCGCCGAGGTCTACGCCGAGGAGCGGGTCCACTCGCTGGGCTCTGACCTTGGGCTCTCTTGGCTTTGGAGCCAGCCCGAAGTCATCGCGGGCACCCGCAAAGTGCTTGCCGTCCGGAGAGACTTCCGGAAAAACTTCCGGAGCCCCGTCTTGCGGCAGCTCTTCGGGCTCTGGCGAAGGAGTCGTGGGCGTCATCGTGCGGGTGGGCGTTCTCGTTGCTGGCTTGGTAGTCGGGATAGCGAACAGGGAGCTGGCCAGCAGGCTTTGGCTATGAGTCTATGGGGATTAGCTCCCCCCGTTGAACAGCCCGGAGGCTGGCATGGGCTGGTTTCAAACTGGCACATCTATCGCCAGTTGAATCCCAGATGATTCCAGCTTGGCTACTTGAGTTGTGAAACAAACAGCCACGCAGCGAGCCCGAGAACACCCGCTAAAAACAACACAATCCAGGCCAGCTTGTTCAGACTCGAGTATCCAGCGTCGGGCTGAGCCGGAGCAGTGGGAGCTGGCGTGGGCTCGGGCTGGTCTTCGCACTGGGTCTGCACCTGCCAGATTCGGACACTTTTGGGCGGGGGCGGAAAGATGTCTTTACGCCGAGAGCCCGAACGTGAAGCGGGCTGGCTCAGTGGCTGGCTGTTGCGCTGTCGTTGCGGCAGGCCCGATGCATGTGGAAACGACGTCATGTGGGTACGATCTCCGGCGGCTCGCTCTTGGGGGCTGTATCTGGCAACGCATCCTTGCAACACGCTCTGGCGGGCACGTGCCGAAACAGAGCCTCTATCTGGATATGGCGAGAGGCCGGAGCAGCTTCGGCCAAACACTCGTTTTTACGGTGATTCATGGCCGGCTTTGTTGTCTGAACGCTGCCCGGCAGCCCTCCATCAGCGTTAGAATCGGGGCTTGCGAGCCAGCTCGAGAACCAGCCGGTGAGCCCACCCACCCACCAGCCCAGTTGTTAACCACGTCATCAGTTCCATGAGCCCCGACAGCCAGCTCGACGAGATACTTGCCGGCTATCTCGAGCGGCTGGCCAGCGGCGACGACTCAGCCCGGCAAGACATTCTCGAAGTCTGCAATGACAGGCTCCGGGAACTCTCCAGCAGGCTGTTGGGCAAGTTCGCGAAAGTGAGACGGTGGGACAACACGGATGACGTCGCCCAGAACGCCGCCATGAGGCTGTATCGGGCGCTCGGCGACACGGTGCCAGATTCGCCGCGGGGACTCATGGGCCTCATGGCGACACAGATTCAACGTGAACTCATCGACCTAGCCCGTAAACACGCCGGGCCCATGAGCTATGCCAAGAATCACGACACCAATGTGGCCCGCGACAGCACCAACAACGGCGTGTTTCTGATCGACGAGGCTGAAGACGCCGGAGACGGCCTCAAAGAAGAACTCCCGCTCGAACGCTGGGAGGCTTTTCACGCCGCTGTAGAGAATCTCCCCGAAGAACACCGGGAAGTTTTCAAGCTCGTCTGGTATCTCGGAGCCGACCGGGAGACGGCCGCCAAGACGCTGGGTTTATCTGTCAGAACCGTCGGCAGGCGTTGGCAGGAGGCTCGGGAGATGGTGGCCCGGGCGGTTGAGGGTGAGGAGTAAGGGCACTGCTGTCCCGAGAAGCACAACGCCTGTCTGCGGCCCAGCATGCCCCAAGCCGCCCGCCCACGATCAACCAATAAATTCCGGAATCCCGAAGTTACGCCGGTGCTCAAGCGTGAAGTCTTTGCCGTCCCACACGGCGTACTTGCTGCCGATCTCCGGCGAGGGACTCACGGGCTTCACCAGTGGAAAGAAGCCGGCTCGTGCCGCCTCGTTGATAGTCTCGCTGGTGCGGGCCGTCTTGATGACTCGCAGGCCCTCTCGGTTCTCGTTATTGCGGTGCATTTGCGTAAATCACCCGTAGATTGTCCAGGTCGAGGGATACCTTGAGGCAAGTAGCCGGGCTGTCCTGCACGATCTGGAAGACCGCGTCGTCACGCAGGCCGGCCTTGTCGACGCTTCCCTGCTTGCAGGCATCGCACAGCCGCACAGGGGCGCCGCCTGCTCGTCGGATGAACGACAGGGCCTCCAGTTCTTCGGAAAGCCGTCCGAGCGTGTACGGCCGATTGGTGTAGTACTGAACGCCAGAGCGGAGTTCGGCAACTTCCGACCGGGAGCCTATGTACCGGACACCAACAGCACCTGTTTTCGGAGAACCTCACTTTCGTGGATTGCGTCCGTTGTGGATCGTGGCAAAACGGGGCTCCACCCAGACCGCGTAGGCATAGTTGAAACTGCCGGGGCACTCCACTGTGAGGGTCACTGACTTCGCACCGTTCAGTGCGATGCTGCACTCCTCGCCAGCTCCCTTCCCCTTGAGGGGGCGGCTCTTCCAGAGAACGTCCTCTTGCTCGTTGAGAACTCGGAAGATCACGGCTGTTTGTTGCGGGAGCCGTCCGTCTGCGATAGCAGCACGGCCCTCAAAGTGCGTACAGCCTTCGGGCACCTCGTATGTCACCCGTGACATACCGTTAGAAAACGGATGCACCGAAATACCCTTGGGCGAGGGCTCGCCCCCAACGACGATTTTCAGGCCCTCGTAACCGAGTTGGCCGTTCTTGCCGAACACGCCGTAGCCAACAACTGGGTCCTGTTCCGCGAGATCGGACAAAAAGACGTCCCGACCCTTCACAGCAGCGGCGACTGGCTCTGCATTGCCGGGGGTGACGCCGGCATCCATGCCGCGAGAGACGAAACGGGGCTCCACCCAGACCGCGTAGGCATAGTCCCAACTGCCGGGACACTCTACCGTGAGGGTCACTGTCTTTGTCCCGTTCAGGGCGATGCTGCACTCCTCGCCTGCTCCCTTGCCCTTGAGGGGGCGACTCTTCCAGAGCACCTGCTCCTGGTCGTTGAGCACTCGGAAGATCACTGCTGTTTGTTGCGGGAGGCGTCCGTCTGCGATAGCAGCACGGCCTTCAAAGTGTGTACAGCCTTCGGGCACCCTGTACGTAACCCGTGACGTACCGCCCGAAAACGGATGCAGCGAGATCCCCTTGGGCGACGGCTCACCCCCAACGACAATTTTCAGGCCCTCGTAACCGAGTTCGCCGTTCTTGCCGAACACGCCGTAGCCAACAACCGGGTCCTGCTCCGCAAGGTCGGACAAAAAGAATTCCCGACTCTTCGTTGCCAACGTGAAGCCGTAGGGCTTGATGCGGGTTTCGGCCACACGCCGCTCCAACGGGTCTTTCAGCTGCGGCAGGACATCGCTGTAGAGTGTTGCCGAGTGGAGCCGGATCGCTTCATTACCGCCGCTCACGTTTTCCTGTGCATCCGCCGCGGCCCACCACTTTCCTGCGAGTGCAAACATCTTTGGTGCGTCAGAAGTTACCGCACTCCGCAGATCGTTCTCCTCCTTGGCCAGGACGCTGAGTGGCTGGAGATTACTTTTGCCAAGATACGGAAGGCCGTCATCCCATTTCCGTGCAACAAGGCAGAGGTACGTGCCTGTGGCCGTGTTTGCCTCAGTGTCATCTGGATCCTTTTCAAGAGCCACAGACGCTTCGCGGTACGCAGCGAAGGCCTTCTTGTGCTCGCTGATTCGGGAGTGGAGGTCTTGTGCCTCCTTTACGAGTGCCGGCCCGGTCGGGGCTGGAAGCTTCTCATTGTTCGCAGGACGACGATGTTGCTTGCGGGCCTCGCCCTTCTGTGCCTTGTCGATGGACTTGGCAATGCTGATCGCCAGAGATGCTGACTCCGTGGCGATGTCAAAGCGTTCCGCAGCGACTGCCTGTTTGGCCGTCTGCATTGCCTGCTCGAGCAACACGGCATCACCAGACACCTTCGGCCCAGCCAGACGTTCAAGCATCTCCGCTCTTTGCCGCAGGCCATCGACATCGAAAAGCCTTGCACGCTTGTCAACGACGCCGAGGGCTGAACCGACGTCCTCATGCTGCATCGCGAGCTCCTCCGCCTCCAGGAGCAGCGAATACTGCCGGACGGGGTCTCGGCTCGTTTCCACAGAGCCCAGCAAGGCGGCCATCAGGCTCGCCGGTTCTCCCGACTGCCTCGCCGTCCGGTACTCCTCTTCGTATGCCGAGCGAACAAGCTGCCGGGAATTCGCCACCTCCGACTCGTTGGGCACGGGCTGCCTGCCACCAGCTATTGGGCCAGACACTGCGGCCGATGTGCTTCCCAGAAGGAGGCCGAGTGCGACAGCGACATCGAATAGGTTTTTCCTGCGGATCATCATTTTTACCTCCGAGTACGCGTTTTGTTCCCAGCTCGACCAAATACAGGCCCCTTACCAAGGCCATGGAATACGCGGCACCACTACTCCTGCCATTCACACACGAAGCCCCCGACGGTCTCCTTCTCGTTGAGCCCCTCCCAGCTAGCTGTGGGAGGCGTCAGCGAGATCGCGACGAAGCCTGTGCTCTCGCCAAAGGCCTCGAAAGTGATCGGCCGTCGCGGAGCAGGCCACGCCGTGTCGCCACGCGGATCGGCGTTGGCCCAGAGGTAGGTCGGCCCACAGCCTGCCTTCAGGGCCGCTGCAGTGATTGCCCTGAATTGTGCCGATGTACGAATGTCGGCGAGTCGTCCGCCCATTCTTTTGCATGCGTCGAGGGCCTGCGTGCGAGTCGACAGGGAAAAAACGACTTCGTACCGACGATTGCCGATGGCGATCACCGGTGGAGGCACAAACAGTTGGGCATCCAAGCCGGCTTTTTCTGGGCTGGCGAAAGTGCGAGCGATTGCGAGCACCGCACCGGCTGCGATGAGCAAAACCCCGGCGTAAACAAATGTCCAACGGCTATGCAGCGAACCATAGAACGCCTCGAGAAGCCCGGCCGCTTCAGGGGACTCCGTATCACCTGTTGAGTTCCGGATCGAGAGCCCGCTTGTGATGGCTTCACAGAGGTCGCCTGCGTTGGCAAATCGTTGCCTTGGGTCTTTGAGAAGTGCAGTATCGACGACCTTGGCAATCGCCGGAGTCACCTTTGGGTTTAGCTGGCTTGGCGAAACAGGTTTGTGCTTTTGCACAATAGCCGCCGCCTCAACGACGTGTTTGCCTCGGAGATCGTATGGGGCCTTGCCAGTCAGAAGTTCGTGCAGAATGACGCCAAGCGCGTACACATCCGCACGGGCATCGACGTGAGTCGAGTCGCCCGCAAACTGCTCGGGGCTCATGTACTGGAGCGTGCCGATAATCTGTCCCGTGCTGGTCATCACGATCTCTGCGTCAGACGACGTATGAAGGCAGCGGGCCACCCCGAAATCAATCACCTTCGGCAGGCCTGTGTCATCAACCAAGATGTTTGAGGGCTTGAGGTCGCGGTGGACGATGTTGTTGCGATGGCCATGGGCGACGGCATCACAGACCTTGCAGAACAAGTCGACCCGTTCTCGGAAAGACAGTGACTGTGCTTCGGCGTATTCGGTGAGCGGCAAGCCACCGTCAATCAGTTCCATCACGAAATACGGCACGTGGGCACCGAGCACAGTGCAGATACCAGCGGAGTACACCTGAGCGATGTACGGGTGTCGGAGTCGCCCGAGGACTTCCGACTCATTCTCGAAGCGGCGACGAGCGTCGGCAGAAAGGGCACCGGGGCGGACAATCTTCACGGCCACCGGCCTGCGGGGTTTATCCTGCAGTCCCTCGTAGACGCGGCCCATCCCGCCCTCGGCGATTTCCCTGACAATCGTCACCTCGCCAACCAGAGTGCCGATGAGCGGGTCTTGCATGTGTTTATCCGGTGCACTGCCACCTAGACCAATCGCAACAGTCAGACCCGTGAGGTCCGACGTGTGTGGCGTTGGAAAGCCGTCTCCCATGGATCGCTGAGAGGGTTCTTCAGCACTCATGGCTCGCTTTTTCCTGGAACAAATGAGTGGCATGCTGAATCGCCTCAACCAATAAGGACGTGCCTGATATGTAGAGCGACGCATTCATGGCAGAGGTGACAAAGGGAGTTTCCGCCGGAGATAAACCGGTTCTTGCGGAAAATGGATGGAAACAGCCGTTGGTGTCGGCTTTACTGGAGTGGATTAGCGGGTAAAGCCTGTGCCAGGAGGGCTTTGGCCGACTCCCACCGCCTTTTCACAGTGCGGGTGGAACAGCCCAGCACGTTGCTGGCCTCCTCCTGGGTAAGCCCCAGATACCAGACCAGGTGAAACAGTTCCCGCTCCTCATCGGGGAGGTCGGCGGCAGCCTCGTGTAGCTGGGACCAACGAGCGACCACGTCCGGAGCCTGCGTTGCATCAGGGACTAGATCCACCCTCGCCAGCATGTCGTCTCCGCAACGCTGGTAGTTGGTCTCGTGGTTGGCCGCATAGGCACCAGCCGCAGCGTGCTTCTTGGCAAGATCGAGAAGCTCACGGCGTATCTGGATGGCTGTTAGCCCCATGAAATGCCGGGCATCCCTGGGCACGACCTGCCCCAAGGCTTTCCAAAGTCGAACGGCGGCATTCTGCACCACGTCGTCGGTCTGCTCCCAGCGACGAACCGCTGGAAATGTCACGAGCATCCGGTGGGCAAGTTTCTGCATCCGTCCGCCGGCAAGGTTGATGAGTTCGTCCCGGGCAGACAAATCACCTGAAGCCAGCCTTTTTATGCAGGCCTCGACCAAGCGATGAGGATCGTTTTTCTCGTCCATACGCCGCAGCCAGTGGCTCCGCGAGTCCGCCAAACAACACCTCCTCCTATCAGGGGTCTCCTAGCCTAACCGAAAGGAAAGGCCCCCTGGCAGTGGCCGGTGCCCTTTTCTAAAGGACGCGATGGCACCCTGGGCACCGTTGCGTCGCTTAATGACGAGCGGGCTCGGCAAAGCTGCTCAGCCCGAGATCAAGCCCCCAGCTGAGGTCTGAGGCCATGGCAGAACAGAAACGAAACAGTTGTCATACGAAAGAAACAACCCCGGACGATCCATCCGTCGAAAACGCGACGTGGTTCTACCGGCACGCCGGGGCCGTGCACGGCCCTATATCGTCTACCGACCTTAGGGCGGCGGCACATCTCGGCTTTCTGCAGCCCAGCGACGCGGTGCTATGCAAAGGCCACAAAAAGTGGATCGTCGCCCGATCGCTTTCTTGGCTCTTTACCTCGCCCCCCTAGTCGCACTGGCCCTGATTAAACCCACTGGGCAAAGAAACTACCGTAGCGGCGAATACTCCGTCGGCACCAGAAACTGCGATACGACGCCGTTTTCCCTCTCTGTCAGCGAGCCTCCGGCCGAGTTCCTCGGACTTGGCCTTTGCCTCGCGCCACTCAGGGTCCTGCCTGAACGCCGCAAAGCTGGCCTTCGCAGCATCGATGCTCTTGTGCCCCAGCATGTAGACGAGCATCTGGTCGTCCTCACGATCCTCGTCACGGTTCCAGTAGATCAGGTTCTCCATGCCATGCTTCTCGAAGAGCTTCATGGTGTGTTCCCGAAACCGCTTGTTGAGATAGCCCAGCTTGGCACGCGTGGGGCACGTGTACGTCCTGAGTTCAAAGACCCGCTCGGGATTTGCCTGCTTGATATCCAGCAGCGGCGAGTAGTGCGTGGCCCGCAGGTACTTCCGGCCCATGTTCGCGATGAGAGGCCCGTCTTTCTCTGTCTCGGCAACGACATCTTTCCACTCTGGGTCGCTGACGAACTCACTCCAGCCCGAGAGGCTCTTCTCGTACTCGGGGAATCGCACCACAGAGAAGATGAGTCCGTCCGGGTTTTCACATGCGGGTGTGAAGAACCACACCGACTCGATGCCGTGCTTATTGGCCAGCCTGATCTGGTGGTCCCGGTACCTCGCGTGCAATGCGTCACGCTTCCACGGTGCCGCTTGGACGAAATGCAACAGGTACAGGCTGGGCGGCGGCCCCGGGGGCGGAGCGGGAACGAACAGCCCCGGCTCGTCGGCGAACATGGGTGCGGGCAGGGCCATGGCGAGGGCCACGAAGCCGGCACTGACAACATAAAGGAGCCGGGGCATTCGCTTGCTCCTGAAGATTCCTGATTTCACCCCAACGCCTTCGCGATCAAAAACGCAGCTGATGCTGCGAGTCCACCCACGAGAACAGTCTGGATGGCACTGCGTGCGGGCTTGCCGGTCGTGAATAGCCCCTTGATGTAGCCGAACACGAGCAACGCGAGAAGCGTCACAACAACCGAGGCTAGCAGCGCGGTTTTGACCGAGCCGATGAAGAAATACGGTGCCAGCGGGATGAGTCCGCCGGCGATGTAGGCCAGCGAGATCGTCAGGGCACTCCGGCCGGCTCGCTTGGGGTCCGGCTCTTCAAGCCCCAGCTCAAACCGCATCATGAAGTCGACCCAGCGTTTCTTGTCGGCTTTGATCGAGTTCACGACCCGGGCGGCGTCGTCTTCGTCGAGTCCGTAGGACCGAAGGATGTCGTGAACCTCGGCGGCTTCTTTGTGCGGCAGCTCGGCTGCCTCGCGTTCCTCACGGGCTCGCTCCGACGCGTAGTGCTCGATATCGGTTCGGCCGGCCATATAGCCGCCGAGGCCCATGGCGATCGCCCCGGCAGCGACCTCGGCCAAGCCTGCGGTCAGGATGATGCCGCTGGACTCCACGGCCCCGGATAAACCAGCGGCCAAGGCGAACGGCACCGTCAGGCCGTCCGACATGCCGATCACGATGTCCCGGACTGACTCAGAGTCCGTGAAGTGCGTCTCGGGGTGCGGCTGGGCGGGATCGGTCAGCGTCATGAACGACCAGCGTATCCGGGCTTACATGCTGTCGCCCAGAGCGGCGTGCATCGGGCAAACGGGACCGCCCGTCAGCCTTTTGCTGTCGGCTTCTTCACCGTCTCCATGAGCAGCGGCACCACCAGCCGGCCGCGGAGCCGCATGGCCAGGAGTTCATCCCGGATCGCAAGCTTCCGCACTTGCTGTAGCAGGCTCTTGTTGGCGGCGACCATGGCACTGGCCCTTTTCATCCGGGAGAACCGGGCTTCGATCCACCACATTTATCTACGGCCCTGCTCGACTTTAGGTCGCAGACATCGGCCGGGATTCAGGGCCCACAAACCCGCTTGTTTGGGCCCACCGTTAGCTACGAGGCCCGCCCTTCAGCCAGCAGACCGCGACGAGCACGGCAGCGAGCCGGCGGAGGCTTCGCTCAACGCGCCCGCTTGGCCCGGGCCTCTTTGGCAGCCGCCCGCTCAGACTCACTGAGCTTGCCATCGCCGTCAGTGTCAAACTTCTCAAGAAGCTTCTGGCGACGCTCCGGATCTCTTGCCCCTTGGCCGGCTTGCCCCTTGCCGCCCCCCTGCTCCCGCCGCTTCTGCATGGCCTCTTTGGCGGCCTCCCGCTCGTCCGGATCGAGTTGGCCGTTGCCGTTCTTGTCGAATTTCTGCAGGACTTTTTCGCGGACCTCAGCACGCTTCCGGTTGCCTTCGCCGGGTGCCGCAACGGCTGGCTGGCTCGCGGAGCAGCACGTAGCAGCGGCCAAAAACAGGACGGCACAACAGGCTTTTCGTGACATGACCGGCGGCTCCGTTTGATGGTTGGCTTATCGGGGGCTCCTCCATTGAACGGCTGACGGCCCTGCGGGTTTCGGTGACCGCGAACACTCGCCCGGCGGTTGGCCCATCGCCACGCTATCGGCAAGGCTACGAAAGCCCCGCGGCAGACCGGGTTGACACGCACTCACCCCGCCAGTCGCAGGTTCTCAGCCAGCACCCGCACATACGGCGTCCTCGCGGTGTGCCAGCATGCCGGGATGTAGCCCTCAAGCTCGGCGACCACGGCTGCAATGCTCTCTGGTAGGAGGCCAAGGGTGCCGCCACCAGGTGCTGATTCCATGTCGCCAAACAGCTCGCGGGCACGCCGGGTGTGACGGGCTACTCCAACAGGTTTTCCCTCGCGGATTTTCACGGCGGCGGCAGCCAGGTGAATCAGCCCCTGAACAAACTGGGCCTCCGGGCTCTTGCGGCCGAAGCCGTGCCAGAAGCCCTCCCAAGTTTCATGGGCCTCCCAGTAAAAACCACCGTTGAAGAGGTCGAGGGCGCAGAGCCACTGAGTGTTCGCTGAGAGCATGACGGCGTCGGTCGGCAGCCCGTGTGCTTGTTCGCGAACCGCGTACAGGTGGCCCGCGGGGTCTTTCACCGGGTGCGGCAGGTCATGGCCGGGAACGTAGCTGTAGGGCGGCAGCTCGAAAGCTGGTGCGTAGCGGGGCGAGGACGCTTTATTGATATTTATGCCAGCCGTGTCAGTCATGCGGCGGGTGTTTGTGTGCCTACTTTACGAACTGCTGAGCCTTATCTGTCACGTCCTCGGGCTGGAAGCTGTTCTGCAGTTCGATTGTGCGGAGTCCGGGCCTGTCGAATCCAGCCTGTTTGAGACCGACGGCTTGAATCTTCAGCCCGCCATACGTCCGCACGTAGGTCTTCAGGTTCGTGCGGTCATGGGCCACGATCCATTCGGTCGTGTCGGTGCTGA
>JBAVTF010000075.1:0-11262 GCA_049695995.1 Pirellulales bacterium
CCTTCGCTCGCTCGATGCTGACTGCGCTTCGCCATCCTGGCTGCGCTGGTCAGCAAACGCCGGCTCTCGGGGCATGGCCAACCCCGAACCTCCGGTTTTGGGAGGCATGCACGAGTGATGGTCGTGCGGTGCTACTGAGGCGGTTTGTCGTCTGGCGTGTCGTCGAGCATCTTCGCGAAGTCGAAGTCGCCGAAGCCGCCGCCGAAGTTGAATTCGTCGTCGGGGGGTGCGTCGGCAGTTGCAGCGGGTGCAGATGTTTCCGGTGTCGTCGCAGGCAATGTCGGACGCGCGCCCGGGGTGCCCTGGGATCGCGATCGCATCGTGCGGCTGATCTGCTCCAGCCAGTCGGGCTTCGGGAAGGCGTAGGGGCGGAACTTCTCGAGCGTGCCGGTCTCTTCGTGGATGAAGAGGGCCCGCTGCGGGCCGAGCTTGCTGGCCAGCGGGCTGTCCACGAGTTGGCTCGAGTCGGAACTGCTCATCTGGAAGAGCACGCGGAGCTCGAATTCCTTGATCGCGTTGCGTTCGAATGTGCGCTGCAGGTTCGTGAGCGAGTCGCACCAGATGATCGCGTGAATGCCCACGGTCGGCCCGTCGCGGAGCACCGTCATGAAGTTTTCCGCCGGCGAAGCCTTCTTCTCGCCGCCGCCGAACGAGAAGCCGAAGTCTCCCTCGTTCTTCCGCAGGTCGCGGTAGCGGGCCAGGTCGCGGACGACCACGAACACGCTCTCGCCGTCGAGGATTTGGTTGTCGAGCCGCCGCTTCACTTCGGCGGCGAGCGCCTCCACCGCCTGGCCCGTCGCCAGCCGGCCCACCACTTCGACCTCGTGCGGCAGATGGTCGCGGAGCTTTTCGAGCAGGATGTCGGGCTTCTCGTCGGCGATCGCCGGCTCGAAGAGCACGAATCGACCTGCCCGCCCCGTCGCGCCGCCTGGATGCGGATCGTGGGCCGCCGCGAGTGTCACCATCGACATCGCCAAGAGCGCCGCGCCCAGGTCCTCCCGCTGCCCGACGATGAGCATGTTGGCTCCCGCCTGCCGGCGGAAGATCGCAGCGGTGGGATCCTTGATCGCGATCGCCTCGCCCATCCAGGCCAGGGGGGCCGAAAGCTCCCTGCCGTGCACGGTGCCCTTGTCGAGCAGCTCGCCCAGGAGCCGGTTGGCCGCCGGGTCCGCCGCCTCGTTGCCGTCGAACACGATCCGCGGCAGCTGTGGGATGTCAGTGCGTCGGTCGGCCATCGCCCGCAGTGAGCCCAAGAACCGCTCCCGCCGCTCGTCGTTGAGAAACACCACCTGGAACGGGCTGTTTCCCTCCACCATGCCGTTGGCGTCGTTGTAGATCGCTTCGCCGGGCCGGGTCAGCAGGCGGGCGGCCGTGTTGTCTTCCGAGAGGATGAGGCTCGAGTCGGCCTCGTTGCACTGGAGCGCCACGCGGACGGCCATCTGCCCCATCGTGGCCCGCGGCAGGCTGTAGGAGCCGCCGAGCGTCTGCGAGCCGAGGAGCACGTGCATGCCGAAGGCACGGCCTTGGCGGACGAGACGGTCGAGGATGAGCGATGCGTCCTGCGCGAGCTTGTCGTCCTCGACGAACATTTCCTGAAACTCGTCGATAAGCAGCAGGATCCGGGGCATCGGGTCGGCGTGGCCCGTCTTACGGAATCCGGCCACGTCTTGCACCGACAACTCGCGGAACAGATCGCCACGCCGCTTCAATTCGGCGTCGAGCTGTTGGAGCACCGACAGGCCGAACTCCCGTTCGCTCTCGATCGCGATCACGCGGGCGTGCGGGAGCTTGTAGTGGTCGTACAGTTTGAACTCGACGCCCTTCTTGAAGTCGATGAGATAGAACTGGATCTCGTTGGGGCTGTATTGCAAGGCGAGGCTCGTGATCATCGCGTGCATGAGGGTCGATTTTCCGGAGCCCGTCTTGCCGGCGATGAGGGCATGCTGGCTCGTGCCCTTGCCGAGCCGGAGGTATTGCAGCTTCTTGGCCCCAGCTGGACCGAGCGGCGCAAGCACCTCGCTCGCCGTGCTCCCCTTCCACCAGTCCTCTTCCTTGGGCGCCACGCGGTCGAAAGGCACTTCGACCCGCTTGGCCGCCTTCGCCGCCTTGCCGACCCGCTGAATGATCCGCGTGAATACCTCGTCGCTCGGGGCCTGCTCGACCGTGAGCGGCCACTTCGAGTATTCGGGGTCGGTCCACGTGTACGTGCCGTCCTTGAGCACAATCGTGGTGGCATGCTGCTCGAGGTCGGCCAGGGAAAAGCCGGCCGGCATCTGCTGTTTCGTGTCCACCGACACGATGACATACACGCCGCACCGAGGCCCGGACGCGGCGATGCTCGCGAGGCGGCGGGCACTCGTCTCGGTGAAGTTGGCCGGGAAGTTGGCGGCCACCACGAACCGGTAAGGCTCGGCCACCTCGGCCTCCGCGTTGTAGGCCCCGATCGACTCGTATTCGTTGCGGAGGTATTTCTGGATCACCACCTCCATCTGCTCGGTGATGTCGGCCAGCTTCTCCTCGATCAGCTGGGGCTCCGTCCAGATCCTGCTCGTGACGAGCAGTTCGTCGTGATCGGCCAGATGCATGAAGCCCGCGAACTGCTTGCCGAGGCCGAGCGGATCGATGATCGTGAACCGGCTCTGTCCCGCGGGGATACCGGTGGCGATCCGCAGCATGAGGGCCTGCATCATCTCCGACGAGATTTCCTTCTGCTCGACTGTCGTCTTGATGAGCAGCGAGGCGTTGAGGGGATAAGGAACGATCGCCGGCTGCGTCCAGGCCGCGGGGCCGAACGAATTCAGCTCGGCCACCTGTGAGATACCTCCCGGCAGCTTGTCGAGGGAGAGCGCGACGGAGCCGAACCGTAGGCCCGGAGGGGGCTCCGCGGGCAGCGGCACGTCGTCGCGGGCCAGATCGTCCCACGACGGAAACGCGGTCGCATCGATTCGCGTGGCTTCGTCGTAGACAGCGCTCGTCTCCTCGCGAACCTGCTTCCAGTCACCCGTCATCGCAGCCCAGCGTTCGGCCCGCTTCGCGTCGGCGGCGGCCAGCCTGGCGTCGCGGGCCGACTCGAGCCGGGCGACTTCGGCAGTGCGTTGGGCATCGATCTCGGCCAGCCGGGGCGGATATTTCTGCTCGGCGGCCGTCTTCGCCGCGGCGACCTTTGCCCGAAGCGACTCGGCGGCGGTGGTGTATTTGGTCTGGAGGTCAGCCAGCGCCTTGTCCCGCTTGGCGACGAAGCTGGCCAGGCGGTCGGCCAGCTGCTGCGCCCGCCGCGCGGTGTCGTCCTCGAACTTCGCGTCGAGTGCCGCCAGCTGGTCGTCCCGGCGTTTGGCGATGAACTCCTTGGCCACGGACTCGCAGGCGTGTGCCTGTGCCGCTGCGCCGTCGAGTTCGCCGCGCAAGGCCACGAGCTGCTCGCGTACCCGCGACCGCATCCTGCCCACGAGCCACAGGCCTCCGCCGATGCCGGCCCCGGCGAGTACAGCCGCCACGCCTCCGGCGATGCCCAGCTTGAGACCGAGTGCCTCCTGTGGATCGCCGGGCACCAGGAAAAATGCCCCTGCGCCGGCGGCGAGGCCGAGGAGCGTGGGCAGAATCGTGGCGGCAGCTGTCGGCCCGCCGCCAAACGCTCGCTTCGCCGCGGGCAGGCCGAGGATTTCCTGGGCCTTCGCCACGGCCGCCGCTCGGAGGCTCTCGAGCGCTGCGAGCACGTCCCCTCCGACTGCCGGCAGCTCGGCAGTCGCATCGGCCCGAGGATCGGCGACGGTCGCGCCGCGGGCTTTGAGGAATTCTGTCGTGCGGGTGTCACACTCGGCCACCTGCGTCGCCACGCGGGCGATGTCCTTCTCGGCCTTGGCAAAGAGCCGGGCCGGATCTTTCCGCTTCTCCTTGAAGACCTCGCGGGCCGATCCGGTCTCGAACTGGTCGTCCTCCTTGGCCTGATGGGCCTCCTTCTCGGCCGTCTTCGTGATCGAGGCGGTGAGTACCTGCCGCTGGTCGTCGAGTTTTTTCTGCTCGCTGGCTGCGAGGGTCGCCGTCTTCTGCAGGACTGCCGCATACTCCTGCTTCGTGGCCTCGATCGCGGCGGCGAACTTTTTCGTGGCCGCCGCCAGGGCGGCCTCGGCCTCCGTGCGGGTGCGGCGCGTCTCCTGCTCGTGCTCGGCAGTGATCTCCTGCTCGAGGCGGGCCCGCGTGGCAGCGGCCTCACGGAGCCGTTGGA
The DNA here is from genome assembly GCA_049695995.1 of Pirellulales bacterium. Lineage (GTDB taxonomy): Bacteria > Planctomycetota > Planctomycetia > Pirellulales > UBA1268 > QWPN01. The sequence goes on from JBAVTF010000075.1 coordinate 4,223, forward strand.
TCTGGGAGCGGAGCAGGTCGCGATCGTAGGCGTTGGTCACGGTGGCGTCGTCCTCGGTGTATCGCTGCACGCCGGCGGCAGGGGCGCGGCTGTTCAGAATCCGTCGTTGTCGCTCACGTCACGGGCTGCCCGGGCGAGCACCTCGGCCAGTCGGCCGATCGCCTCGAGCGTCTCCTTGACGGCAGGCAACAACGGCTCGATGTGGTCTTTGTGGTAGGCCTTGCTGGTCGAGTCGTTCCACGTGTCGCGGGCCGAATCGAACTTGATGTTCAGTTGCTTGAGTCCGAGCGCGAGCTTGGAGGCTCCGCCGGAGAGATCGCCAACCTTCATGAAGCGGCCTCCGGACTCGTTGCAGCCGGAGGTGTCGCGGAGATCGGTGCCGGGGCGGGATCGCCGGCTCCATCGGCTTGGCGTGCGACCGAAGCGGTGCCCGCGGCTCCGGCGGCGGAGCCGCGCTCTGTCGGAGACGCCATCTCCCGGTACGACTCAAGGGCCTTGAGCATCCGCTCGAGCTGCGCGGCCGCCCTCGGGCAATCGACGTCGATCACCTCCCGGAACCGCACCAGCCGCACGCACGTCTCGCGGAACTGCTGCGTGACGACGGGCGTCCAGCGGCGGACGGCCTCGGCCTTCCTTTCGGCATGCTCGAGCATCGTCTTCGCCTTGTCGAGCGCCTTTTTCTCCTCGATGCAGGAGGGCTGATTGTCACCCACCTTCTTGAACGTGCGGCAATGTTCGAGATCTTTCTTCGCCTTGTTGACCAGGTCGTTGCGGCGACGGATCTCGGCCTTCCAAAAGGCCGCCATGTCCACGGTGATCCAGTCCACCGCGCGCTGCCCTTGGATCTCCACCTCGCTCAGCGCCTGATTGCTTTCGTGCGCGAACTGGGCGAGCGCCGTCTTGAGAAAGGCGAGCGTATCGAGCGATTTGACGTCGGCCTGTGTGGACATGCTGGGGCGTTGTACGGCTTGCGGGAGGGATGCCGAGAAGGGGAGAGCGAAGCTCAGCGTTGCTGCTGGTACTCCTCGACCCGCTCCGCTTTGCGGATCAGGTAAGGCACGTAGTCGCCCGTGGCCTCGACGAACCGGCCGAACGTGGTCAGTTGCTGCTCGAACTCCTCGGCGAACTTCTGGTGCTCCGCATCGCGCCAGGTGGATCCGAGCGCTGCCAGCTGCCGCTGCACCATCTGCATCTGGGCCATCACCTCGGTGCTGAAGTGCCGCAGACGGCCGGCGAAGCGGCGAAGTTCCTGCGGATCGACGATTGCCTGACCCATGGTGAAATCCCCTCGGAGGCTGCGGAAAACAACCGCTATCGTACCGTGCGGACGGGGGTTCCGGATAGCGGCAGGCTGCTACACTCGGGCGACCGTCGGGCGGCCTCCGCAAGGTCGTCCGCGGCACGCGCGTATCCGTTCAGCACAGGAGATTCACCGTGACGCAGCCCGCCGCCCATCCTTCTGCCCCGGCCCATCCCGGCGTCAATGGTCGGCCGCACCACGGGCCCGAATCGGCGGCCAACGTGACGACATCGATCGAACCGACGACCGGCTGGCACGTGTCGCACATCTTTTACGCCTTCGACCGGGCCCGGCTCGCCGGCCTCTCGCATGCCGCACGCGTCGAGGGCTGCCAGCAGTTTCGGGCAACGCTCGACCCGGCTGGACCGCATGCCCCCACCCGGCTCCAGTCGTGGCTCGTGCCCGGGCACAAGGCCGACTTCGGGATCATGGTGATGGATCCCTCGCCGCTGGCCGTGGACGCGGTTCATCAGCGGCTGCTGGCCGGCCCGCTTGGTGCTGCCCTCACGCCCACCTATTCCTTCGTGAGCCTCACGGAGGTGAGCGAATATGTGCCGACGGTCGAGCAGTACGGTCAGCGGCTGATCGTGGAAGGGGAGGTGGCCGACAGTCCCTCCTACCGGGCGAAGGTGCAGGGCTATGCAGCCCGCGAGGATTCCATGCGGAAGGCCCGGCTGGAGCCGGAACTGCCGCCGTGGCCCAATGCCTGCTTCTATCCCATGAACAAGAAGCGAAAGGTGGGCGAGAACTGGTTCACGCTCCCCTTTGCGGAGCGGAGCCGTCTCATGGCCGAGCATGGCCGCACCGGTATGTCGTTCGGCGGCCGCGTGACGCAGCTGATCACCGTGTCGGTGGGCCTCGATGACTGGGAGTGGGGCGTGACGCTTTGGGCGCGGCGGCCCGAGTTCCTCAAGGAGATCGTCTACACGATGCGGTTCGACGAGGCGAGCGCCCGCTACGCCGAATTCGGCCCGTTCTACACCGGCTTCGTCGCCACGCCCGAACAGATTCTCGACCACTGCCGCGTCGCCATCATGTAGCGGCGTTGCTTCGCAACGGGCAGTCGTCTCGTCACCGCTTTGCGGAGAGGATCATCTCTACGTCGGTGCCGCGAGGGGGCACGCGGCCCTCGAAGGCCTCGAAGAGCAGTGCTTCGTTCGACTGCGAGCTCTCGATCGGGAGATCGAGCGTGGCTGTCGGGAAGTTTGACACGCAGACGAGGTCGCCGCCGTCGGCCTGGTAATACTCCTGGCCGTCCTGCGGATCCTTCCAGAACGTGCTGCCGGCGAACACCCAGTCGGCCGCGAGGGGCTTGCCTGTATCGGCGTTGCGGATCCAGTCCTGGGCCCTGCTCTCCTGCACCGTGCCAGCGGCGTCTTTCCAGCGCATCCGGATGGCGATGGCCGGACCGCGGGCAGCCACGTAGTCGGGATCGAACGAGACGGGGCTGCCAGGTTCGAGGCCGATCGCGAGCAGGGCGGCGTGGATGAGCCGGGCGGATGACCGGGTGGCCACGACCGCCTCATGCTCCTTTGTCTTTTCCGGGCAGGCAAAGACCTCGATCGGTCCGTCGGCCATCGCGATCCGACCGCCGACCACGACCTCCTTCTTCGCGACGTCGATCCAGACTTCCTCAGTCGGGGAGAGCCGTTTCAGGTCCGGATGACGGTCAGAGGCCGGGGCTGGAGCGGCGCCCACAGCCGCAGGTTCGGCACCGGAGGCAGCCGGAACGGCGGTGTGGGCGATAGTCACGAGAGCGACCAGCATCAGGGCGGTCAGGACGCGCATCGAACATCTCCTCAACGAAGGGAAGCGGAGCCCGTGGAGCCGGCCTCGCCGCTCCAGTACGATACCGCCGCGGTAGCCGCCGAGGAACACGGGCCCGGGCTGGCACGCGATGAAAGTTTCCGCAGCCCGATGGAACGCTCATGGTTTCCACACGCGACAAGAAGACGAAGCGGACGAAGGCAAAGCAGGCGGCCGCGGATCGCGGCTCCGCGGCTGCGGCCGGCCGCGAGGTGACAGCGGAGCGGCGCCGCGGTCGCGGGCAGCCGGCTCCCCAGCCGCCGGTCGTGAAGTCACGGGATGCTGCCGCACGGATTCGGGCGCTGGCCGACGGCAGCAGTTCACTCGACGTTCGGCGGCGGCTCCGCGGCCTGGCCCGGCAGGTTGATCGTGGTCCGGGCAACGTGCAGCGGATGACGCTGGTCGAGAATGCAGTGTCGGCCTGTCTCGACGAGGCTGCGGCCGCGGCGCCGCCTGAGCAATGGCTGATCTGCGAGTCTGCGACGTGGGCCGTGGCCTGGATGGCCCGGACACGGCGGGCCGGCAGTTCAGCCGGTGGCCTGCTCGAGCGGCTGGTGCGGATGGGCCGCGGTGCCGTGACGGCGCTCGAGGCTCGCGACACGCGACCGGCTCACTTCGTGTTGGCGCTCGCCTGCCTCTTTGTCGACATCGAGGCCTGTCGCTGTCTTGAGCGGCCGGCCGCGGCATCACTGGCTGAAGAAATCCTGCGGCTCGCCTCGCCGGCCGGTGCCGTGCGGCTCTCAGGCTCCGAACAGGTCGTCGAGCGGGTCGTGCGCTGGAGCGCATGTCGCGATGTCTCGCTCGCGACTGGCGGCCTGCCCTGGAGCGACGAGGTCGAGTCACTGTGGGCAGCCGCTGCCGGCTTCGCGCTGCGGCTCTTGGGGGGCCAAGGCCGGATGCTTGCGGGCGCGGGCAGGCTCCCCGGCCATCGGACCGCAGCGCTGGTGGATGCACTGCTTGGTAAAGGACGGCACCGGGTGCCGAAAGCGACGCGTCGGACGGCGCGGATGCTCGTCACGGCAGGCCCGGGAGCCGGCGTTGGCCTGCTCGACCGTGACTTCCATGATCCGGCTTCGGCTGTGGCGGTGATCCGCACGGGCTGGGGCCGGAAGGCCATCCGCATCATGGTGGAATATCGCGACACCGTGCCCCGGCTCGAGATCGCCGTCGATGACCGGCTGCTCGTCGATGGGGCCTGGGAGTGGGCTGTCTCAGCCGGTGGACGGCCGCTCGAAGTCGAGGGCGCCTGGAGCGTGTCGTGCTGGGAGACGGATCGCAAGGCGACGTTTCTGGAACTCACGGCCCCGCTGGGCGGTGGGCTGCAGTTCGAGCGGCAGATCGTCGTGCTGCCCGCCGACCGCATCGTGCTGCTCGCCGATGCCGTGACGATCCGCGCGCAGCCGGATGGCCTTATGAACGGGTCGGTTCCTGCCGATCCGCTCGAGTACGAGGGCGGCATCGCGCTGGCGGCGTCACTTGAAACCGAGCTGGCCGTCGAGACCCGCGAGGTGATCGTGTTCGATACGGCAAAGCGCTGCATGGTGCTGCCGCTGGCACTACCGGAGTGGCGGGTGGCCGGGCATGGCGGCCTCGCGCCGCAGCCTGACGGTCGACTCGTGCTCACGCAACGTGGTCACCGCCGGCTCTCCGCACCGCTCTGGCTTGATCTCGATCCCGCGCGAGTGGGTGGACCGCTTACGTGGCGGCAGCTCACCGTGGCCGACACGCGGCAGAATCTGCCGCCGCATCAGGCCGTGGGCTTCCGCGTGCAGGCGGGGCTCGAGCAATGGCTCGTTTATCGGGCACTCGACGTGGCCCGTAACCGGACGCTGCTTGGTTGCAACGTGTCGTGCGAGTTTCTGCTCGGCCGGCTGAAGCGGTCGGGCGAGGTGGCCCGGACGCTCGAGATCCAGTGACGGTGGTGCATGCCGCCAGCTGACGCCCTGCTGGATCGCTGTCGCCGCAACGTGGATGCCGTCCGCGAGCGCGTCGTGGAGGCCTGCCGCCGCGCGGGCCGCTCGCCCAACGAGGTGACGGTGATCGCCGTCACGAAGTATGCGGGGCCGGAGATCGCCCGGCTCCTGCACGAGGCGGGCTGTCGCGATCTGGCGGAAAGCCGGCCGCAGAGCCTGTGGACGAAGGCCGAGGCGCTGTCCGACCTCGAGCCGCCGCCGCGGTGGCATCTCGTGGGCCACTTGCAGCGGAACAAGATCCGCCGCACCCTGCCACTGCTCTCGCTCCTGCACTCGCTCGACAGCCTGCGACTTCTGGAGGCGATCGAGGCGGAGGGAGCGGCAGCGGGCCGCGTCTGCCGGGCGCTCGTGGAGGTGAATCTCACTGGCGACCCTGGCCGCACCGGGGCGAGTCCGGCCGATGCCGAGGCGCTGGTGGCTACGGCTGCCGGCATGCGGTACGTGGAGGTGGTCGGCCTCATGGGCATGGCGAGCGTGACCGATGGCGACGCGTCGGCCGCGCGGCGGGATTTCGGCATGCTGCGCGAACTCCGCGATAGGCTCGCCACGGCTGTGCCCGGCGGTGCCAACCTGCGGGAACTCTCGATGGGAATGAGCGGCGACTTCGCCCAGGCGATCCTCGAAGGCGCCACGCTCGTGCGGATCGGCTCAGCCTTTTTCGAGGGGCTGGGCTGAGCGGAGCCGTAGCCCGTTGCTCGGCAACGGGCTCGAGCCTCCTCGCCGTTCTTACCGAGCGCCCGCGGCCTTGCGGCCCGAGACCTTCACGGACGTGAAGTCGTTCATGTCGTCGAACGAACCGATGCCGACTCGGCCGCTCGTGAAGGTCCTGTCGGTGGTCTCCATGAGCGGAGTCGAGAGGTCGTCGAAATAGACCGCGATCCGGCCTGTGGCCACGTTGCGGACAAGCTTCACGGTGTGCCATTGGTCATCCCAGGGGACGGACTTGGCGTTCTTGGTGAGCGGCCGGCGGGGTGCGCCATCGACGATCATGATCTGACCGCTGGCCGAGTCGGGCTTGGCCCCGAGGTGCACGTAATAGAAGTGCTCCGGGTCGCGCCAATTGAAAAATACGCAGCAGTCGCGGTGGCCGCCCGTGTCGAGCGTGCTTTTGACCTGGAAGGTGATCTCAGTGTCGGTCAGTTCGAGATTCTTGATCAGTGCCACGTTGTAAGGGCTGCGCACCTTGGGCGTGTAATTGCTCGTCTGCTTGTTCAGTCCCCACACGGTCCGGTCGCCATCCTTGCGAAGCGTCCAGGCGGCCGGGTCGGTCGGCTCCCAGCGGTCGGCTCCATCTTCGAAGACGAGCGGCAGTTGCTCTTCGCCGATGGCTGGAAGGGCCAGGGAAGCCGTCATGAGCGGCAGCATGACGACCAGTGAACGAATGGTCATTGCAGTCTCCGCGGGGTGTGGTGGAACAAGCCGACGGATCAGTTGACTTCCGGCCCGAGCAGGTAAGCGAGGATATCGCGGAGTTCGGCAGGCGTCTTCACCAGGCCGGCAGGCATCGGTGAGACGGGGGAGACCGACCGCTCGTCGATCGTGTCCTTGCGGATCGTCCGCCGGGTCGCGTCGGCGAGCAGCAGTTCCACCTCACCGTCTGTCTCCGTCACGACGAGTCCTGAGAGCACGCGGCCATCGTCTGTGAGCACGGTCGTGCCACGGAAGAGCTCGGCCACGTGCTTGCTCGGCACGATCACCGACTCGGCGACGTACTCGGGAGCGTACCGCTTCCCGACGCCCGAGAGGCTCGGCCCTCCCGCCACCGCCACGTCGAGCGAAACGGCGTGGCACTTGCCGCAGCCGATCGACTGGAAGAGCCGCCGCCCGTTGGCCGCGTCGCCGCCTCCGCCGTCCCGGCTCCAATCGATGGCGGACAGGGCCTTCACGTCGTCGGGCGTGCCGGTGCAGACGACGAGACCGCCCGCCTCGCCGCCTTCCGGCCCGAGGTCGACGATCCAGTC
>JBAVTF010000076.1:0-18444 GCA_049695995.1 Pirellulales bacterium
CCAGTGACCCGGTGAAATTGTAGTCGTGGTGAAGATGCCACGTTCCCGCAGTGTGACGGAAAGACCCCGTGAACCTTTACTGTAGGCTGATATGGGGCTGTGACATGTCCTGTGTAGGATAGGTGGGAGGCTGTGAGACGGGAGCGCCAGCTCTCGTGGAGCCGTCCTTGAAATACCACCCTGGGTATGCTTTAGTTCTAACGTTGAACCCGTGAATCCGGGCAACGGACAGTGTCAGTTGGGCAGTTTGACTGGGGCGGTCTCCTCCAAAAAAGTAACGGAGGAGTCCAAAGGTACCCTCAGCCTGGTTGGCAATCAGGCGCCGAGCGCAAAGGTAGAAGGGTGCTTAACTGCGAGACTTATCAGTCGAGCAGATACGAAAGTAGGGCTTAGTGATCCGGTGATTCCGTATGGAAGGGTCATCGCTCATCAGATAAAAGGTACTCTGGGGATAACAGGCTGATCGCTACCGAGCGTCCACAGCGGCGTAGCGGTTTGGCACCTCGATGTCGGCTCATCACATCCTGGGGGTGAAGAAGCTCCCAAGGGTTTGGCTGTTCGCCAATGAAAGTGGTACGTGAGCTGGGTTCAGACCGTCGTGAGACAGGTCGGTCCCTATCTGCTGTGGGCGCACGAAACTTGAGGGGATTCTTCTTTAGTACGAGAGGATTTGGAAGGACGTTCCTCTGGTGTCCCAGTTGTCGCGCTAGCGGCACGGCTGGATAGCTATGAACGGAACGGATAAACGCTGAAAGCATATAAGCGTGAAGCCCGCCCCGAGATTAGGTTTCGTAGGGTTTAACCCGAAAGTCCCCTGGAAGACGACCAGGTTGATAGGCCGGACGTGTACGTGCAGCGATGCACTCAGCTAACCGGTACTAACGGACGAATGCTTGACCACTCGTATCCAGTGCTCGACGGGCCTCGGCCCGGGAAAGCAGCACGATGAGTGACTTTCTCGATAACGCGAGAAGTCATGCCAATTACCACGACCTTCGCCGCGAATGCGGCGACTCGATATTTCCGGTGACCATATCTGGAAGGTCACACCCGTTCCCATCCCGAACACGGTAGTTAAGCTTCCAGAGCCGATGGTAGTGCCACAAGCGCGAGAGTAGGTATCGCCGGAATTTTATTCGCTGGCCCGCACGGTCAAAAAGCCGTGCGGGCCAGTTTTTTATGCGCGGGCATCGAGTTCCGCGAGCAGCTGCCGCACGAGTTCGAGCGGCAGGCCGACGACGTTCGACTCGCTGCCGGCCAGAACCCTGAGCGGCAGCCGCTCGTCCTGGTAGCCGCAGGCGCCGGCCTTGCCCCGCCACATGCCGCTGTCGAGATACCAGGCCAGAAACTCTTCGTCGAGCGGCCCCATTTCCAGAATGCTCTCGGCATCGGCTTGAATCGGGTCCCGTTCGGGCCGCTGCCAGAGGCAGACGCCCGTCACCACCCGATGCACTCGGCCCGACAACGAGCGGAGCATCCGCTCGGCATCTGTCCGATCGGACGGCTTTCCGAGCTGGCGGCCATCGACCTCGCTCAGCGTGTCGCAGGCCAGGAGCGTGCCCGCGTGGCCCGCGGCCGCCACGGCTTCGGCCTTTACCCGCGCCAGCCGCCGCACGTAGGCCTCGAGCGACTCCGTCGGACCGCGGGCTCGAGCGTGCGCCTCGGCCTCCTCGGGCGGGGCCGCGACCTCCACGTGCCAGCCCTCGCGCATGGCCAATTCCAGGCGGCGGGGCGACCGGCTTGCAAGGACGATGGTTCGGGGCGATGGTGCAGGCATGGCTCCATCGTATCCACAGCTCGAATTCGTGTTCGAAGACGATGCCATCGTGGCCCTCGTCAAGCCGCCTGGACTGCCCACCGCCAACGCGGAGGCGGGACAGGAGAGCGTCTACAGCTTGCTCAAACGCCTCTGGCGGCCCGGAGCATTCATCGGTGTCGTGAGCCGGCTCGACGCCCCCGTGTCGGGAATCGTTGTGCTTGCCAAGACGTCGCCGGCGGCAGCCAGCCTCGCGGCCCAATTTCGCGAGCGAACCGTGGCCAAGACCTATATCGCGGTGACTGAAGGACGGTTCCCGGCACCGCTCGGCGCCTGGGTCGACTGGGATGACCTCATCTCCCGGCAGCCGAACCAGCCTCGCTCGACCGTGCTGAGGCGAACCGCCACAGCCGAAGGCCGGTTGCCCCCGGAGCCCGCCGAGGCCGCGTCGGAGGACGAGGCGGCACCGAAACCAGCCCATGTGCGGGCCCGGGTGATTCGCCGAGCAGGCGAAGTGTCGCTCGTGGAGCTTCAGCCTTCCACGGGCCGGCGACACCAGTTGCGGGTGCAGCTCGCGTCCCGTGGCTGCCCGATCGTCGGCGACAAGCTCTACGGGGCCCGCTTGCCGTTTCCTGCGGGGATCGCCCTGCATGCAGCCTCTCTGGCCTGCGACCACCCAAAGACCGCCGCCCGGATGCAGCTCGAGGCGCCGCTCCCACGCGAGTGGACGCAGCGATTTCCGGCGCTGGTCTCAAGCCCGACCGGCCGCCGGCCGTAACAGCCTGATCACCGACGCCCCCTGCTTGTGGTGGTGCGACGCTACACTCGTGGAACCGGGGTTCCCCATGTCGTCAGCCAGCGATCCACCTGCCGTTTCACATTCGCGGCCGTTCCGCGGGTGCGCCTTGGCCAGCGGACTGGTGTCGCCGTCGGACCTCGAGGCGGCCGAGTCGGAACTGCGGGCGACGCCGGCTGCGGCGACCGACGGCAACCACGACCGCGAACTCGCCGATCGGCTCGTCCAGAAGCGGAGGCTCACGTCGTTTCAGGCCCAGGAGCTGCTCGCCGGTCGGAGCCGATTCCGACTCGGGCAATACACGGTGCTCGACACCGTTGGCAAAGGGGGTATGGGGCATGTCTTCAAGGCCGAGCATTCGATGATGGGCCGGGTGGTCGCCGTGAAGGTGCTACCCCGCTCGAAGGCCACCCCTGAGTCCGAAGCGGCCTTTCAGCGCGAGATGCGAATTCTCGGCCGGCTCGATCATCCCAACCTCGTCCGCGCCTTCGATGCCGGTTACGACGCGATGGTCTACTACCTCGTCACGGAGTTGGTGCCGGGGCTCGACCTCAAGCGACAGGTTCGCCTACACGGCACCCTCGACGAAGTGACGGCGGCCTCGGTCTTTTCCCAGGCTGCCCGCGGGCTCGCCTACGCACACGATCAGGGCGTCGTGCATCGCGATGTGAAACCCGGCAACATCCTCGTCATGGACGACGGCGGCGTGAAGCTGCTCGACATGGGTCTGGCCGGGTCGACGCTCGAAGAGGAGGCGGTGCGGCTTGGCCGCGTGGTCGGCACGATGGACTACATCGCCCCCGAACAGACACGATCGCCCGACGACGTCGGCCCCCAGGCCGACATCTACGCGCTCGGCTGCAGCCTCTACTACGCCCTCTCGGGCCATGTGCCGTTTCCTGGCGGCACTCCCAGGGAGAAGATGAAGCGGCATCGCACCGAGCCGCCGCGGCCGCTCCGGGAACTCGCGAGCCATGTTAGTGAGCCGATGTGCCGCGTGGTGGAAGCGATGATGGAGAAGGCACCCGAGCAGCGGGTGGCCCGAGCCCGAGACGTCGTCGACCTGCTTGCACGGTGGACGCCGGAACGCCCCGTGCCCCCGGCGCGATCGGTCGGTCGCCGCGGCAGCCGCCGGCCTCCCCCGGTGCCAGGCGACTCGTCCGCGGGCACGCCCGCCACGTCTGGTGGCTGGGACGTGCCCGATGCAGACATGCCCTCAGACCGCAGTGGCGCGCGCAGCGATGCGGTCGGGCCGGTGAGAAGGCGAGTCGATTTTATCGACCGGCTTGGACCGTTCGTCCGCGATCTCTGGGCCTCCGCCGCGGCGGGCCGCCGCTGGCAGGCCGCGGCCACGGCACTCGGCATGCTGGTGCCGGCCGTGGGCGTGGGCATCGGATTTGGCTGGGCGATGTCACTGATCCGCTACGTCGCTCCGGGCCTGTTTGAAACCGCGCTCGGCGGCTGGCCGCCGGGTGCGTTCGGCCGCTGCGCTTTCCTCGTCGCGATTGCGGCCCAACTGCTGGCCCGTCGCAGAGAAACGGCGGCTCGTTGACAGGGGCAGGGCGGGCCCCAACACTGTGACGGTCTTGGCCTTTCGGGGCCCTGGACGGGTAGCTCAGTTGGTAGAGCAACGGACTGAAAATCCGTGTGTCGCCGGTTCGATTCCGGCCCCGTCCACTCGCTGGCAGCAAGGCCTGAATGGGCCGAAAGCCCGCCTCCGCGGCGTGCCCCCCCTGAGTCTGCCGCTGGATGGGGCTCAAGTTCCGAGCAAGACTCTGACGATTGTGCCGATGATCGCGGTCGCGGACGGTCGGCTCTCAGGTCTCACCCTGTGCTTTTCCGGCCCGCATGGCCGGGGCAACGGGGGCTGCAGTGCGTGCCAGGCGATCCACGAGAGACGTGAGCTTCGCTGGCTGGCTACAGGCAGTGCTTCTCGCCGTCGTGTCGGCGGTCGCCCTGTTTCCAGCCGCCCAGATGGCGGCCGCCGCGAGTGGCGTTGAGACCCTGCTCCGCACCCACTGCTGCGACTGCCACTTCGATGGCGCGAGCGAGGGGGGTGTACGGCTCGACGACATCGGCCGTGTGGACGGTCCGGGTCGAGAGACCGCGATTGCCGCCTGGCGAAATATCCGCGCCGGCACGATGCCTCCGGCCGGTGAGCCGCAGCCGACCGCCGCGGAACGCCGCGACCTCCTGCAACGCCTGGAGCGAGACATCTTCGGGATCGATGCGACACAACCCGACCCTGGCCGCACTGTGCTCCGCCGCCTCAATCGTGTCGAGTATGCCGCCACCGTGCGGGACCTGACCGGACTCGACATCGACCTGGTCGATGACCTGCCGGCCGACGACACTGGATATGGCTTCGACACGATCGGCGCCGTGCTCACCCTCTCGCCGCTGCTCCTCGAAAAGTACGTGGCTCTGGCCACGCGAGTGGCTGAGCGGGTGGTGGCGGAGGCGGAAGCCCCCAACGCGACCGCCCAGCCGCTCCCGCGGCTCTTGCCACTCGGCCTGCCGCCCACCGATCCGGCGGCGCAGCCGCTCCATCTGCGGCGAACCCTCGAGATTCTCGCCACTCGCGGCTTCCGTCGCCCCGTCGATGCCGCCACCGTCGATCGGCTCGTCGCGGTCGCCCGCCAGCCCGAGGCGCAGGCTCCTTCGTTCCCCAGGGCCGTGGCCGCGGCCCTGACGGCAATCCTGGTGTCGCCGCGGTTTCTCTTTCATCTCCATGAGGCCGAGACCGAACCTGACGCTGTCGATACGGCACATCGGTCGCCGAGCGAACACCCCACGGTCGAACGTCTCGATGACTACTCCCTGGCATCGCGGCTGGCCTTCTTCCTCTGGAGCTCGATGCCGGACGACGAATTGTTCGCCCTGGCAGCCGCCGGCAACCTGCGGCGCGAGCTTGGCCCGCAGGTCAGCAGAATGATGCGCGACCCCAAGGCCGACGCCCTCGCGGCGAACTTCGTCGGCCAGTGGCTCCGAACCCGCGACGTCGAGGCGGTTCCCGTGTCACTCAAGCGGGTGCTCGGACGCGGCGACGTCAAGGAAGAGCAAGAGGCGTTTGATACACGGATTCGACCCGCCTTGCGTCGGGAGACCGAGATGCTCTTTCTGCATCTCCTCCGCAACGGCGGGCGGGCGACCGACCTGCTGGTGACCCGCAGCACCTTCCTGAATGCCGAGCTTGCAGCCTTCTATGGAATCGAGGGTGTGGCTGGCGCCGAGATGCGGCTCGTCGATCTGCCAGCTGCCAGCGGCCGCGGCGGGCTGCTCTCGCACGGTAGCTTCCTCGTCGTGACATCGACGCCCACACGCACCTCACCGGTCAAACGAGGCGTGTTCGTCCTGGAGAGCCTGCTGGGAGCACCTCCGCCCCCGGCGCCACCCGACATCCCCGGAATCGAGGCGGCGACCGCCGCTGCTGAACGCGGCGAGTCGATGCAGAACATCATGGCCCGACACCGGGCCGACCCCGCCTGTGCATCCTGCCATGCGCGAATGGATCCGATCGGCTTCGCGCTGGAGGAGTATGACGCCATCGGTCGTGTCCGCTCGACTCACGCCGCGGCCGGCGCGACGGGCCGCCTGCCGACAGGTGAATCGTTCACAGGCGCCCGGGGCCTCGCCGAGGTCATCGTCACGGAACGCCGCCGCGACTTTCATCGCTGCCTGACGGAAAAGCTGCTCACATACGCCCTGGGCAGGGGTGTGGAGATCGAAGACTCCCCGACCGTCGAGGCCGTCGTCGAGCGACTGCAGGAGGATGGCCGGCTGGAGACGCTGGTGCAGGAGATCGTGGCCAGCGTGCCCTTTCAGATGCAGCGGCGACAGAGCAGCCCCGGACCGAGTGACGCACGAACAGCGAGGAGATGACCGCATGCCGCGACTCACGCATCCCACGAACGCCGCACTGCAGGCGGCCAGCCTCACTCGCCGGGCGCTCCTGCATACGGCCCTGCGCGGCGCGGGCGTGGCGGTCGCGCTCCCGGCGTTCGCGTCCCTGCGGGCGCCCTCGGCCCGGGCGGCCACCCCGGCGCCCCCGACCCGCATGGCGTTTCTGTATGTGCCGAATGGCGTGAACGTGCCCGAGTGGAAGCCCCGGGGCCGCGGGCCGCAGTACCAACTCGGCGCATCGCTCGCGCCGCTCGAACCGTTTCGCGACGACCTGCAAGTGATCAGCGGACTCTCCCATCGGTGCGGATTCTCCGCGGGAGACGGCGGCGGCGGCCACGCCCGAGCCATGGCCACGGTCCTCACCGGCGTGCGGCCACGGAAAACCGCGGGTGCCGACATACGTGCCGGCATATCCGTCGATCAGGTGGCCGCCAACGCCATCGGCCAGGCCACGCGGTTTCCGTCGCTCGAACTCTCCTGCGACGGCGTGCGGAAGAGCGGCGCCTGCGACCTTGGCTACTCGTGCGCGTACTCCTACAACGTGTCGTGGCGGAGTGCGACTCAGCCGGCAGTGCCCGAGTCGAACCCGCGACTGGTGTTCGAGCGATTGTTCGGGGCTGGCCCCGCTGGTGACCGGGCCAAGAATCTCCGGGCACGGATCGCCAGTCAGCGATCCGTGCTCGACTTCGTGCTCGACGAGGTGAAGCTGGTGGAACGGCGGCTCGATGCATCGGACCGGAGCAAGCTCGATGAATACCTCGTGAGCGTGCGTGCCATCGAGACACAGGTCGAGCGGTTCGAGAGGATGCCAGTGCCAGCGGTCGCCGACGGCGATCGGCCCGACGACACTCCCGCCGCCTACCCGCACCACATCCGGTTGCTCACCGACATGCTCGTGCTGGCATTCCGCACCGACTCGACCCGGATCGCCACCTGCATCCTGGGCCACGATGGCGGCGAGCGAACGTTCCCGGAGATCGGTGTCGCAGAGGGGCACCACACGCTGTCCCACCACCGCGGCAGCTCTGAGTCCCTGGCGAAAATCGCCCTGATCGACCAGTTCTACGCCCGGCAGTTCGCGTATTTCCTCGATCGACTCAACCGCGTCGAGGAGGCCGACGGCCGCTCCCTGCTCGATCATTCCATGGTCGTCTACGCAAGCGGCCTATCCGACGGCGACCGCCATCGCCACGACAATCTGCCGGTGATCCTGGCGGGAAGGGCAGGGGGGCGACTGAACGCCGGACAGCACCTGGCACTCGACCGGGAAACCCCGATGACGAACCTGTACGTCACGCTGCTCGAAATCCTGGGGGCCCCGCAGCCACGGTTTGGCGACTCGACCGGCACGCTTCCGGGCGTGGTGGCCTGATCGGGCCGCGCGGGCCCAGGTCGCAGAATCGGCAAAAACCCCCAAAGTTTCCCAGGCCGCACAGCCGATACCCCCAACGGAGGTATCGGGTGCACCATGAAGCAACGGCGTGAATCGGCGTGTCGCCGCCTGACGTCGGCACTGTGTCGCCCCGCGGCCCTGATGCGAAACCGCCGGACCTCGTTTCGCCACGAGCTCGCCGTCGGTGCCATCTTCAAGGATGAGGCCCGCTATCTGGAGGAGTGGCTCACCTTCCACCACGGTGTCGGCGTCGAGCACTTCTACCTTTACAACGACGGCAGCACCGACGCGTCGCTCGACGTGCTCGCCCCGTGGCGGCGACGAGGGCTCGTCACCGTCGTTGACTGGCCCGCACGCCTCGGACAGGTGCCCGCCTACAACGCCTGCATCCGCCGGTTCCGCAACGACACGCGGTGGCTGGCCTTCATCGACATCGACGAGTTCCTGTTCTCGCCCACCGCGGTCGACCTGCGGCCCATCCTGCGAGGCTACACCGACCTCTCCGCGATCTTCGTCTACTGGGTGCTGTTCGGCTCATCGGGCCACGACCGCCGTCCCGCCGGGCCGGTCGTCGAGGCCTACACCCGCTGCCTCGACATTGCCTCGGCTGCCCGCGACGCCTTCGACCATCGGGCAGAGCCGGGCAAGGCCAACTACGTCACGGGCTGGGCGCAGGACGGCAAGTCGATCTGCAACCCGCGACTGGTCCGTCGCTACGTCGTCCACAGGCCCGGCGAACTCTGGGCCGGGCAGACGCTCGACGAGAATCGCCGCGTGCCGCAGCAGCGGCAGGTCGGAGCGAGCCTCAGCTGCGTGACGCTGCGGATCAACCATTACTGGTCGAAGTCCCGCGAGGATCTGGAGGAGAAGGTGCAGCGCGGAAGCGTCTGCGATAAGCGCCGGCCGCCCCGCCAGCTCGACCAGTGGCTCGAACGGGAGCGGGCTCTGAACGTCGCCGAAGATACCACGATCCTCCCCGTATGGCGGTCGATCCAGGCCGGTGCGACTTCTGCTAACCGGGCTGCCTAAGAGGTTCCTATGCTCGCGAGCACGCCCTTCTTCAGCCAGCTGCACGCCCGTGTCATGGACCTGGGCGGCTTCTTCAACGCCCATCTGCATCTCGACCGCTCGGGCACGCTCGACGTAACCCGCAACCTCCTCGCTGACCGCGATCAAGGCCAAGAGTCACGGCTGTCGCTCCAGGCGAAGCACTCGCTGATCCCCGCGATTCACGCCAGCCCCGCCTACGATGCCCAGCCGCTCGCGGACCGCGTCAACTGGTTTCTCGACCGCATGGTCGAGGCCGGCACGACGCGGGCGGCGACCGTCGTCGATACGACGGCCGACCGCGTGGGACTCTCCGCGCTGGAGCAGCTGCTCCGGATTCGTGACGAACGACGCGCGGCGCTCAGGCTCGACGTCGCGGCCTATTCACCCCTCGGATTTCGCAATGACCAGCCCGAACGCTGGGAGATGCTGGCGGAAGGAGCGCGGCTGGCGGACTTCATCGGCCTGCTCCCGGAGCGGGACGACCAGCGCCGGTACCCGGAGCACATCGGATTCGAGGCCTGCTGCAGGCGCGGCCTGGAGCTGGCGACCGATCTTGGCAAGGAGATCCACATCCATGTCGATCAGATGAATCACCCCGGTGAAAATGCGTCGGAGACCGTGGTGCGACTCGTCGACGAGCTCGACCTCGGCTGCAGCCGCTGGGAATCGCCCCGCATCTGGCTCGTGCATGTCATCTCGCCATCGACCTACGAGGAAAGCCGATTCACTCGTCTGCTCGACGGCATGGCGGCCCTCAACATCGGCGTGATCTGCTGCCCGTCGGCGGCTCTCAGCATGCGGCAGTTTCGCTCGGTGGCGACACCGACGTTCAACTCGATCGCCCGCGTGCTGGAGATGCTGTCCGCCGGCCTGCACGTGCGGCTCGGATCCGACAACATCTGCGACATCACCTCACCAGCCGGCACGCCCGACCTGCTGCACGAGGTGTATGTGCTCTGCAACGCCCTCCGCTACTACGACGTGGAGTTGTTGGCACGGCTCGGCGCTGGCCAGCGGCCCGCCCGGTCCGACCTCGAGCGGCTCCATCAGCATCTGGCGGAAGACCGGGCCGAAGTGGCGCAAATCACCAAGGCAGCCTGACCGATGATCGCTCTCAGCCAGCACGAACCGGCAGCACCAGACACAGGCCTGCCGATCCGCGACATCCTCTCGTTGCTCGAGGCGGCGGCCGCCACGCGGAATCACGCGGCAGCGATCGAGACACCGAACGGCGCGACGCTCACGTACTGCGACCTGCTCGCGATCGTATGCCGAATCGGCGACCATCTGCTCGCGCGGAGCGGGGGGGCGATCACGCACCGCCGGCGATTCGCGATCGTCCTGCCGAACGGACGTGAGATGTCGCTCGTGCTCCTCGCGGCTGCCACCGTGGGCACGGCGGTGCCGCTCAATCCCACGTATCGAGACGAGGAGTTCACCCGCTACCTTCGCGCCACCCGTGCCGACTGCCTCGTCGTGGATGGTGACGACTCCGCAGCGGCCGCAGCCGCCCGTCGTGCTGGCATACCGGTCGTGATCGTCGCAGCAGCCGAGATGGCGAATCTCGACTCGCCTGCCGCGGCGCGGCCGACACCGCGACCGCGGCCCGACGACGTCGCACTCATCTTGATGACCTCGGGCTCGACGGGCAACGGCAAGATCGTGCCGCTCACTCACCGCAATCTCTGCGCGTCGGCGTCCGACGTCTGCCGGTCGGTCGGCCTCGATACCGACGATCGCGTGCTCAGCATGTGGGAGCAATTTCACATCGGCGGCATTGTCGATCTGCTGCTGTCGCCGCTGGCCGCGGGCGGCACGGTGATCGCCGCCGGCAGCTTCGACGCTGCGCGGTTCTTCGAGTTGCTGGCCACCACCCGGCCCACCTGGTTCCAGGGCGTGCCCACCACGCTACGGGAACTATGCCAGTTCGCCGGCCGCCGTCGGCTCGTCTGCCGTGGCACGTCACTCCGATTTGTCAGGTCGGTCGCAGCGGCGCTGCCAGAGTCCTGGCGGCATGAGATCGAGGATCTTTTCGCCATACCGGTGGTCCGCACGTTCGGCATGACCGAGGCCGCGCCGCTGATCACATCGACGCGGCTGCCGCCGTACGTGGCAAAGCCTGGCTCCGTCGGCGCATCCAGCGGGCCGCAGGTACGGATTCTGGGCGCCGATGGCGGAGAGCTTCAAACAGGTGAGTCGGGGCACGTCGCCGTGCGTGGAGAAAACGTCTTCTCTGGCTACGAAGCTGACCCTGCTGCCAACGCCGCGGCGTTCGTCGAGGGCTGGTTTCTCACCGGAGACATCGGCCACCTCGACGCGGATGGCGATCTCTTCCTAACCGGCCGGGCCAAGGAGCTGATCAACCGCGGTGGCGAGAAGATCGCACCGCAGGAGATCGACGAGGTGCTGTCGCAGCACCCCGCCGTGCAACAGGCCGCCGCCTTCGGTGTGCCACACCCCACGCTCGGCGAGAGCGTGGCCGCGGCGGTCGTCCTCCGGGCCGGCGCGGCGGCCGACGAGGCGGCGCTGCAGGCATTCGCCGCCCGGTTGCTGGCTGATTTCAAGATTCCGCGGCAGATCATGTTCCTGCAGGAACTGCCGCGGTGCCCGGTCGGCAAGGTGCGCCGACGCGAGCTCGCCGACCTCGCGGCACGTCGGACGCCGACCAGTGCACACGCCCAGCCGACGAACCCACTCGAAGCAGCGCTCGCCGAACTCTGGGCCGCCGAGCTCGACATCGATGCCATCGGCCTCGATGACGACTTCGCCGCGGCGGGAGGCGACTCGCTCTCGAGCGTCCGCCTCATCCTGGCGACCGAAGCCCTCGTGGGGATGACGATCGCCGACCAGATCGCGGGCCGCTGTTCGACCGTCCGGGCGATGGCTCGAGCCCTCGCCGAACTTGGCTGTTCGACCACCGGCCCCTGGCCGCGGGCGACGGCCGCCGAGGAGCCGGGGAAGGAGGGCGATCTGTCGCGGAAGGAGTTCCTGCTGGCAGCGGTCGCCGAGTCGCTCGTAGGTCGCGATGAGTTGCCCGTCGACCTGCTCTTCACGGCGCGGAGCCGCTTCGCCTTCGAGACCGCGCGGCACACGGCGGAGAACATCTCTACGCCGGCGGAACTCCGGCGCCTGCTGACGGGCCGCCGCAGGCCGGCTTTCGGACGGATCTCGGCCGCCGTGCGGGCGCCGCTCACGGCGGCCGTGCTCGCCGGCCGGCGGGCGACGCTGCGACGCGACCTCGACCGGGTGATCGCCGGCGCCGATGAGCCGCTGCGTTGGCAGCGGACCGCTATCGCGGAGCAGGCCGATCTGTTTTGCGGGCCCGATGCGGAGCCCGGCACGAAGACCTTGATCGTCGGCTTCACGAGCCGATCGATGCGGCTCACGACGCCCACGTATCACGTGCTCTGCAGCCTCGATCCGGCGCGGCACGAGCTCGTGATGCTCCGCGATCCGCTGCGGCGGCACTACCGCAGCGGCGTGCCCGGAATCGGCAACTCCATCACGGCCGTCGCCCGCTGGCTCGAACGGTATGCCGCCGAGCGACAATACGGGCGGGTCGTGACGCTCGGCACGAGCGCCGGAGGCATGCCTGCCGTCTGCACGGCCATCCTCAACGGCTGGCCGCTCGCGCTGGCGTGCGGTGCGGACCGCCCGTCAAACCACCCCCATCTCGCACCGCTCCTCGCGGACTGCGGCCGACGGCTGGCGGACAACGGCGGAACCGACGTGCTGTTGGCCTACTCGGGCCGCAACGACCGCGATGCTGCGGGGGCGACCGAGATCCGCGCGGTCGTGCCGACGGCGCGACCGTTGCCGGATCCCCGATTCGAAGATCACGCGCTCCTCTACCAGCTCCACCTGGCCGGTGAACTCCGGCAATTCCTCCACACGCATCTCGCCTGAAGGACAATCCCTCATGGTCGCCCTCAGCCGCCTGATCGACGAGGTCAACCGCTCGGTCAACGCCAGACTCGTGCCCTGGCTGCTCGCCGGCCGCTGCGGCCGCGACCCGCTCAACGTCGCCGCGCTTCGGCACGTGGCGGTCTATCCGCGACTCGGCATCGCCTACAACCGCGTCAAGAAGAACGCGAACTCGACGACCGTCGTGCTCCTGCGCGAACTCGAGTGCGGCCACGTGGAGCACGAGCAGCTCGCGAAGCGGAATTCCCTGCACCTCGGCAAGCTGTCGCGGCCGGGACTCGTGCGCGGGCTGCGGTTCATGGTGATCGTGCGAAACCTCTTCACCCGCGTGCTGTCGGCCTTCCTCAACAAGTTCGCGAAGCCGCAGTACGTCGAGCGCTTCCGCCCCTTCGACCTGGCACCGGCCGGCTTCGCCTCGTTCGTCGACTGGCTGGCCGACGGCGGGCTCGAGGCCGACCCACATTGGGACCTCCAGACCAAGCTGATGCTCATGCCGCTGGATGGCTATGACGATGTCATCCGCTTCGATCGGTACCGCGACGAACTGAGCCGCTGGCTCGCGGCCCGCGGCATCGACGTCGAGCGCGAGCCGCGGGCGTCGTCGTTCCGTGCCTGCCGGGCGGCGACGAGCCGGGCCGACGCCCGACTGGACGACTTCTACACGCCGGCCGTCCGGCAGCGGGTCTTTCGACTGTACCACGGCGACTTCGCCGCCCTGGGCTACGCCGAGGAACTCACCGTGGAGCGTGCCTGCGGCACGAAACTTCCATGAAACGCGTGCTCGTGCTCGGATCGAAACCGGGAGCCGCATTCCTGCCGGGGGATGCTATCTATGCAGCGAACGCCGCAATCGGCTTCTACGCCTCCGACGTCAATCACTATCCGACCGCGGTGAACGTGGTCAGCGCCCTCGTCCTCCACAAGAGCTTTGCCGACGCTGCCGGCATCTACGGTAAAAAGTGGCGGGCCGTCGCGGAGGCGACGCCGTCGCGAATGGTGCTCTTCGCCGCGCCCGATACACCGGGCTGCACGGCCGCCGTGCGCGAGACGCTGACCGCCGGCGGCTATGCGGCGCCGATCGAGGTCTGCTCGGTCCGCGACCGCGTCGACCTCGTCACCTCGGTGACCCGCCTCCGTTATCCGATCGTCACCGCGGCGGTGCTCGGGCAGCCGCTGGCGACCCTGCTCGACGACGCCCGCCGGCTGGCACGGTTCGCAGTGCGGCGGCGGCGCCACCTGGATGCGTCCCGCGACTGCGAGACCGATGCGCCCGGCAAGTTTCGCCCGTCCACCGGCATCCTCGCACTGCTCGTCGCGATCCGGGACCACGGTCCCGATGCCGAGTATGTGCTCGCCGGCATCGGCCTGGCAGGCCGCAACCTCCATCAGTCCGGCGACGGCATCGTCGCCGGAAAGGATCGGTCCCGCGGCCGGATCCTGCCCCCGCACGTCTGCGCCGACATCGCCGTGCTGAAGGCCCTGCGCGGCCGCTACCGGCTGCGGACGACCGAGCCCGAACTCCAGCCCTTCGTGACAGCGGTCCCGCCGGATCGGTGCCATCCGGCGGCTGCTCTCGCTCTGTCGCAGGCAGCCCTCTAAAGTCCCCACGCCTTTCGTCATCCGAGGAGACCGTGCCGTGTTGAGAATTTTCATCGGTTGGGACTCGCGCTTCCCCGAGCCTGCGGACGTGCTCCGCCACAGCCTGCTCGCGCACGCCTCGATTCCGCTCGACATCCGCTACCTCAAGCTCGACGAGCTCGCCCTCGCCCGCGAGCATGACCCGCGGGCGTCGACCGAGTTCACCTACTCGCGGTTCCTCGTGCCCCACCTATGCGGGTTTCAAGGGCGGGCGTTGTTCCTCGACAACGACATGCTCTGCTTCGCCGACGTTCGCGAGCTGGCCGAACTCGACATGGATGGCCTGGCGCTGCGGGTCGTGCAGCATGATTACCAGCCGACCAACACGGTCAAGATGTATGGCTGCCCGCAGACGTCGTATCCGCGGAAGAACTGGTCGAGCATGATGCTCATGAATTGCGACCGGCTGCGGGTGTGGAGCAAGGAGGTCGTCTCGACGCAGACCGGCGCCTACCTGCACCGCTTCGAGGACATCCCCGATGCGGAGATCGGCGAACTGCCGAAGACGTGGAACACGCTCGACTGGATGGACGACACGACGAAGCTCATTCACTACACCAACGGCGGCCCCTGGTTCGACGACTACCGGTATCACCCGCATGCCGCGATCTGGTTCCGATACCGTGACGAGATGCGGTCCGCGGCGGCTCGGCAGGCAGCGTGACCCGATTGGCCCCGGACTCCGTCGTCATGCACGGCCGCCTGCTTGCCACACGCATCCTGCGCGGCCTGGGCGCGGCGGTTTTCATGGCCTGTGCGGCCGAATGCATGTGTGGTCTGGCGCTCCGGGCGTGGCCCGAGGCAGACCGGGGGGATGAGGTTCAGCAGCTGCTCGGACTCGATGCCGCCGTCGGCTACGGTCCGACGATCGAAAGATCTCATGCCGCCGCGAGCGACGGCACCGGCTCTCGGTTCTTCACGCTGGAGTCCTTCGAGCCACGCGCCGCCTCGCGCGTTCCTGACAGCTCGACTGCCCGCGACGCGGCGTCACGCCCCCTGCGCATCCTGGCGCTAGGCGGCTCGACGACCGATCCAGTCAGTAGCCTGAAGCATGCGGGACGAGGGGGCGACTGGCCACATCTCCTCGGCCAGGAACTCGCGGCCCGCGGGCACTCAGTTGAGATCGCCAATGCGGGCCTCGTCGGCTGCCTTGCCGCGCAGGAACTCACCAGGCTGATCGCGATTCTGCCTGACCATCGCTTCGACATCGTGATCTCGCTCACGGGGATCAACGAAACCTATTTCGCCGACCGTGCCTGGTACCGCGATCCCGATGAGCGGATGTCGCCAAAGTTTTTGCTGGCGGCCTTCGAGGAACTGGCTGACGGCGGCACGCTTTCCGCCGGCGGACAAACACTGGTCGCCACGGGAATCGTGCCGTGGATCAGGCGACGGTCGCCGGTCAGGCTCGTGGGCCGCCTCCGCGAGCTGGCGGCCTCGAAAAACGGTGGGCCTCCGTCGATCACGGTCCACGATTCGGCTCAGTGGGAGCGGCTCCAGACGCCAGCCCCGCCCGTGGCAGATCAGAGCGCAGCGTTGGACCGAGCGGCCGCAGCCTGGTTGACGCACGTGAAGCTCATGGCAGTGATCAGCCGGGAACTCGGGGCCCGGTACATCGCTGCGTTGCAACCGGCCATGGGGGTCGGCATGAGTCGCAACGAACTAGTGGCTGCGCTCCGCGAGTCGCTGGACCGCGGGCAGCCCGACGCCGCGATCCACGCCCTGCTGTCGCGGCCTGGCTATCTCGAGCGTGTCGATTCGCTCTATCGGTCAATGCGGGAAGGGGCGGCAGGCCAGCCGTGGTTTGTCGATCTCAGCGGTCCGAAGGTGATCCCGGCTTCCATGGCGGGATTTCACAGCCCGCGCTACCCAAACGCGCAGGGCAATCATCTGATCGCCGTCCGGCTCGCGAAGGTCGTCACCGACGCCCAGTGATGCCGCAGGCGACAGACGCGGCTCAGGGCGGGAACGCGTCGAGCATGAACGACAGCGGGCGGTGCCGTTACCGGCACCGCCCGCATGCTGTTCAGCGATCGCGTCGCGGCGAGGCCGCGGACGCATGGCGAGTCAGATTCAGCTGACGACCATCGCGTAGAGTCAGCTGACGACCATCGCCTTGAGATTCTTCAGGGCGCGGACGCGAACCTTGACGCTGGCCGGCTTGGCCGGACGGTCCTGGAGCTCGCCGGTGAAGGGATTCTTCACGCCCTTCTGGGCGGGGCGGGCGGGAACCTTGCGACGCTCGATCTTCACGAGGCCGGGGATCGAGAACACGCCGATGCCCGAGCCCTTGAGGGCCTTCTGGATCTCGTGGGTCATGGCCTCCATCACCGCGACCACGTCCTTCTTGGGAAGGTTCGTCGTCTCGGAGATGCTGCGCATGATCTCGGTCTTCGTCATGGGTTTGCTGCCCGACTTCTTTGCCATAGCCATATCCTCCAAAGCGGATGGAAAAAGGGAAAACAGGTGTGCGATCAGGACCGCACCGCAAGGATAACTCGGCCGGAAATGCCGTACGAGTCGCTGATTAGAGGTTCTGAAACTGAAATTGCAAGGTGAAAAAACCGTGTCTTGGCCGGGAAAAAGCCTCTTTTCGCCCGTGCGGCCGGACGCGACGGGGTGAACCGCCCCGCCGGACCGCCGCCTGGACACCCGGTTTCATGCGGTTTTTCGGCGGTGTGATAGGCTCTCCAGGAGACCGGCCGTCATGTCCATTCGAGCCTTCATCACCGGCCTCAGAAGCGGCATCCCTGCCCCGGCCGGGATGCGCGGGAGGTGTTCCTGGATCATTGCCGGCGCGGTTGCCTGGGCATGGCTCGCGCTGAGTGGTCTGGGCCTTGCGGCGGACGCAGAACCGTCTCCGGAACCGGTCGATGACGGCGTCTTTCTCCCGACCGATCGCGAACTGGAGCGTTCGCTCGACAAGGCGCGGCGGTTGCTGAGCGATGGCCGGTGGAGCGATGCGGCCGCGCTCTTCGACGAGATTCTCGCCGCTCCTCGCGATGCCTTCGGCATCTCGTCGCCCGGACGGGCGACGAGCCGCAGCCTGAAGACCGAGGCCTGGGCCGCGCTGCACGAGCAGCCACGGGCTGGCCGCGAGGCCTATGAACTGCTCTTTTCCGCGCGGGCCGAACGTCGCCTTGCCGACGCGATCATGGCGGACGACATGGAGGCCGTCGTCGACGTTGCCCGCCGCTGGTTCGCCGCGCCCGCCGGCCGACGGGCCGCGGTGATCGCCGCGATCACCGCACTCGAAGCGGAGCAGCCGGCAGTCGCTGCAGCCTGGCTCGATCGCCTCGCCGAGCACCACGCTGGTGAGCCCGTCGAGCCGACGCTGTCGCTGATGCGGAGCATCGCCCACGCCCAGGCCGGTGACATGGCGACCGCCCGCGCGATTCTCGACACGGCCCGTGGTCGCGATCGTGTCGCCGGTGAGGAGCTCACGCTCTCGCTCCCGCCCGCCCGCGCGGCAGCGTGGCTGGACGCCATCGCCCGCTCCCGTGCAGCCCGTGCCGATGAATGGCCGCAGTCCCGCGGTGATGCAGCACGCAATGCCACGGTCGTGGCGTCGCGCCCACTGCTCGTGCCGCGGTACCGTGTGCCGCTGGCCCGGCATCCCGAAGAGGTGCGGCTGCTCGACAAGCGGCGTCAGGTGGCGGCGGCGGCGGAACGGTTCGTCATGCCCGCCGGTGCACCGGTGGCAATCGATGGCCTGATCCTCGTGCGCACCCCGCTGGGAATCCTCGCCGTCGACTTCGTGACCGGCAAACGCATTTGGCTTCGACCACTCGATGATCAGGGGCCGGGGCCGTTGCCGGCGGAGCCCGGAGGTGCGGGCACCGACGAACCAGGCAGCGACGCGACGGAGTTCACGTTCGACGACCTGACCTCGGCGGGCCTGGCAACCGCCGGCGGACTCGTGTTCGCGGTCGAAAGTCCTCCACCCGCACAGGGTGAACGGGGTCCGCTCGGCGACTTCAATGC
>JBAVTF010000077.1:0-9810 GCA_049695995.1 Pirellulales bacterium
ACCCCGCGGCGACCGCGGGCCTCGCCCATCGCCCGGCTGGCCGGGGCCGGCGGCACCCGCCTGCTTCACCTCCAGCACCGCGATCCCGGCAGTGGCCCGGAGATCCTCGACCGGCAGAGCGTTCGGCTTTGGCCGCCGTGCGAGATCTTCGAACAGCGGCTTGTCGAGCAGGGCCAGATCGCGAGCCTCCTCCGGCTTCGCATTCCGCCAGCCATCGATTTCGGCCGTCAGCGAGGGATGGGCGGGGAGCAGATCGGCGGGGAGTTCGGGTGCGCTGCCGATGTGAGCATTGGCCTGCGCCGCGCCGGCCTGAATGGCCGCGGGAAGCTGGTTCGGCCGCACCGACTCCAGTCGCAGGGCGTTGATCCCGCCCCATGCCAGCCAGAGGGCGCCGAGGCCCATGGCCGCAACGACGAACTTCTCGCCGTGCCGGAGCAGGAAGTCGAGCAGAGCATCCTTGTTGAAGGAGATCGACGGCCGCTTCATGCACCTTCCTCCGTCGGAGCTACCGGTGCTGGGCCGAGGGCGGCCTGATCAGGAGGGGTGGCCAAGGCCACCGTGCCGCGCAGCTCCACCCGCACGTCATAGCGCCGCGACTGTGTCGGCACGGCGCCTCCGCCGGCCGGCGCAGCACCGCCGCTCATCGCACCTCCGCCCGCCCCGGGGTTGATCCGCACCTCCCGCACGTCGACGGGCAGATTCGCGGCGGCGAGCGCCACGAGCAGGCCGTCGAGCTCCCGCTGATCGACCACGCCCTTGAACACGAAGGGCACGAGGTGCACCATCCGCGCGTCGGGCACGGTGCCGAGTTGGGCTGCTGTGAGCGGCTTGCCCGCGAAGTCCACATAGATCAGGTTTCGGTAGTCGTCTTCGCTGGCCCCCTTCACGCCGGCGTCAAACCGCGGATTGAGGACGGCCTCGGCGCCCCCGGCGCCTTCCATGGGAGCCGCCTCTTCCGGAGCTGGAGCGATCGCGTTTCCGTCGGCATCCACCGCCACCCCCTCAGCCGCCACCTGGCTACCTGCAGGGATGACGATCCGCTTCGATTCGGCGGCCGCGAGGGCGTCTTTCGAGGCGCGGTATCCCACGGCGAGCTCATCGATCAACGCGATCGGCAGCTCGCGGCTCCCCTGCGCCTTCTTTCGCCCATTGAACTGCCCGATCACGTCGCACAATGCGCCGTACACCCAGAGCTCCTCCTGGGCCACGAGTACCTGCGTCGTGGTCGGCGGTACCTCCCAGACGAACGAGTCGTAGAGCTTCTTCTGATCGGCGGGGTTCCACGACGTTTCGATCGTGGCCCGAGCCGCAAGGGCATCGGGGCGTTCAGGCTGCCGTCCTGGCTGGCCGGCTGGCGTGGCCACCTCCACCATCTCGTCCTTCACGCCCAGCCGCGCCGGCAGGCTGCGGGCAAACCGGGGCGCGAGCTTCTGATACCGAAGCAGATACTTCCGCTCGAGCTTGCCACCCGGCGCGAGGTTCGCCGCGGCCGGCAGGAAATCGTCCACGCCGAGATCATCGGGCCACTTGCGCAGGTCTGCCTGACTGTCCCACAGATGCTGCCATTCGGCGAGCGTCTCGGCGGCGATCTTCGTGCTCTCGCCATCGATCGCCTGTTTCCACTTCTCATTCGGGTGCGGGGCCACGCTAGTCACGCTGCTGATCTGCCCCAGCGTCGACTGAATCTTCTGCCGCTGCTGATTGATCCTCGCAGTGAGCGCGGCGTTGCCGAGCCAGAGCACCGTCAGCGCGATCGCGGGCACGACCGCCGCCAGAATCCAGAAGTGGTATTTGGCGATGACGGCGAGTGTCTGCCGCACGTTGTCAGGGATTTCCATGCCGATGCTCAGGGTGCGATAACGGGGTGGCTCGCGGTCATTCGCCCACCGGAGCCGCGGCGGCGGCGGGCGGCGGGGGCGGCTTCTTGCCCGGCACGACCGGCTGCCAGGCGAACTGGAGCGTGAAGTTGTAGCGGCTGAGTTCGACCATCGGCACGGCGGGCTGGCCCGGTTGGCCTGGGGCGGCCGCAGCCGGCGAACCAGCGGCCTGCATCCGCGGCACCTGCTCGGGGCGGATCGGCGACGATTCCACAATCACGGGATACCCGATGCCAAGCTCGGCGACGGGCAAACGCTGGCCCGCAAGTGGTCCGGCCGACACGAGCACCTTGTCTCCCTCACCCAACAGGTTCTTCACCAGCGTCGACCGCACGAACTGCTCCCCCTCGTCGGGCTTGTGACGGTCTTCGTTGTGATAGTGATGGGCCATGATCTGAATTACCCAGCCCGGCCCCTTGGGGCCGTCCGCCGCTGCTTGTCCATCAGCCGGGGCCTGCCCATCGGCAACGGCGGCGTCCGCGGACGGATCGGCGGCAGGCTGCTCGGCGCCAGGCTCTGCCGGGGCTGCCTCGCCGTCAGTTGCGGCCGGTGCCGCCGACACCGGATGCGTGTCGTGCCACTGCTTCTTCACCCCGGCGAACCAGACGGACAGATCGGGGAAGTATTGGCAGTCGATGCTCTCGACGTGGATCTCCTGCCGGTCGGCCGGATCGTCGGGCACATCCCCGGCGTCGTCCCGAGGCAGGAGCGATTCCACGGCCCGCAGCATGTCGAGCGTCTGGAAACGGCGTTCGTGCACCTTCACGAGGCTGCCCTGTTGATCGATCGCCGCCTGCCGCTTTGCCTTCGCCTCATCGACGGCCGACGATTCCGCCTGCGACCGCCGCTGGGCCGCCTCGGCAGCGGCGAACGCTCCGGCGTAACCCGGATCCGCATAGGTTTTCCAGGCGAAGAACAGCCCGGTGAAGCTCACGAGCCCGGCGGCCAGCAGGCCCACGAGCCCGCCTACGGCCCACGGACGTTTCTCCTCGATGATGCGGTCGCGGATGATCTCGCGAGGCATGAGGTTGGTGTTCATCTGCCCGCCACCGGCGGCCTGCAGGGCGAGGCCGTAGGCGGTGCCGAATGCGAGCCGGTTCTCCTTGAATGCCGGGGCCGAGAGCACGGCATCGCCTTCCAGCGCGTCGAACTTTTCCGGCCGCTGGACGTCCAGTTTCAGCTGCTGCGCCACGAAGTCGGAGAGGCCACGGAGCCGTGCGGCGTTGCCGAGGAGCACCACCTTGCCGATCGTGGCGGTGCGGTCTGTGCCGGTGAAATAGTTGAGTGAGCGCTGCAGTTCAGCGGTGAACTCGTTGAACACAGGCCGCATCGCCTTGAACACCGCCTTCGGGTCTTCGGCCCGCACGGCGTTCCGCTTGAGGTGCTCGGCCTTTGCGAACGTGAGCTTGAGATCCTTTACGATCGCCTTGGTGAACGAGCTGCCGCCGACCGGCATGCTTCGCTGCCAGATCCGCAGGCCGTTGGTGATCACGATGTCGGTGGTGTCGACACCGATGGACACGACGACGGTCGACGCGGGGGGCTGATCAGGATCGGTTACCGGGGCGGGAGGCTGGTCGAAGAGCACCATGTTGGCCAGCGAGACCGGCGCCAGCTGTAGAACGTCGACTGCGATGCCGGCTGCATCGAGCGGCGCCAGTGCCTTGTAGACCTGCTCGCGCTTCATCGCGAACAGGGCCACCTCGGCGTCGAGGACGAATCCGCCTTCTTCCATGCCGCCGGCCAGCCGCTGCCAGTCCCAGACCACCTGGTCCATCGGAAAAGGGATTTGCTGGCGGGCCTCATACTTGACGATGTCGGGGATCTTCTTGGCCTCGATCGGCGGCAGCTTGATGAACTTCGAGAGCCCCATCTGGCCCGGTACCGCGATTGCCACGCGGTCGCCACGGAGGTCGTTCCGTTTCGTGAATTCTTCGAGGGCCGCCCGCACCAGCTCCGTGGCATCGGCTTCGGGCTGCGAAAGCAGCATCGGGTATTCGATGTAGTCGAATCCCTCGGCCACGAACTTCCGCGGGTCGCCCGGCGCGAGCCGGCCGCGGAGGGCCTTGAGGCCGCACTTGCCGATATCGATTCCCCACGTGAACGGACTGCGGGCCATGTGGGGTGGACTTCCAGAAGGATCGACACTGCGGCGGGAGAAGGGAGCACGGGCGAAACCCGCCTCCGCTACGCAATTTACGAATGCCGGTTGAGGGGTGTCAAACGAGCCGACGGGCTCGGCCGCGGCATCGCCGTCGTGAATTACACTGTCGACATGGAAGCCGAACGCTGCGTCACGTCCCTCTCCCTGCGGCCTACCGTCTTTCTGCCCTGCCATACGCTCGACGACTTTCCGTACTGGCTTGACGAGCAGGAGGCCGACGAGCTGCTCACGGCCTGGACGGCAGCCTGGCATCCGGCAGTGATCGCGGCCGCGGGGGCGATGCCCGTGTGGGCGAGCGCCGACCTCCCACCGCCTGCGGACGCGGCCCTGCTCGGCATCGTGCCGGCGTTTTGCGATGACCGGTTCGCGGCCCAGTTCGACGCGGCCGCGCAGCCCGAGTCCCGCTGGGTGCGGGGCATTGCAGGCCGCGCGGCGCTGCTCGAGGCGGTGGCCTCGGCTGCGGGCCCGGCGCCTGGTCCCACGGGCGGCCTGCCAGCCGCTGCCTGGGCCGACGACTTTCGCGCGCTCGGCCTCGGCGTGCTCGTGTCTGAGTTGCTCGCCAGGCGCATGCGATCGGCCACCGACCTCGACTCCGAGGGCTTCGCCGCGGCGGTAATCGCCGGCGCCCAGGCCGCAGTCGCCGGCCGCGATGACGAGGCGCGGTCTGGCTTGAAGGAATGCTTCGGCTGGTTGGAGAGCTGGCGGGCCCGTTACTACCCGGTCGATTTCTGGCTGCTCGATCTCGTGCTGTTGGCTGCCTCGACGCTCGGCAGTCCTCTCGCCGCGGAACTGGAGTCCGACGTGCCGTTGGGCATCGTGGCGTCATCGGACCTGCTCGCCATGCTGGCCCGCGATCATGCGTCGGTGCGCGACCGGCTGCAGGAGCGGGTGACTGCGGGCACGGTGTCGCTCTGCGGCGGTGCGCCCGACGATCGGCCACTCGACGCGCGGCTGCCGGAGGAACTTCACGCCTGGCTCGCCGCGGGGATCGCCACGTGTCGCGACGTCACGGCCGCTGCGCCGGCCACGTTCGCCCGCTATGCAGGCGGCTCGTCGGCGATTCTGCCGCAACTGCTCGCCGGACTCGGTATTCATTCCGCCATTTGGGGATTGTTCGATGGCTCGGCGCTGCCCGATCCCGGCACCGGCCGCATCCGCTGGGAGGGCACCGGCGGCGCGAGCGTGGAGGCGGTGGCCCGGCCGCCGCTCGATGCCCGCACGGCCCGGGCGGTGCTCGAGCTGCCGGAGCGGATCGGCGACGCACTCGACCACGACCACGTGGCCGTGATCACGTTCGCGCATCACGCCGGCACCGCGGGCCACTGGCATGGGCTCCTGCGGCGGATCGGCCGGTGGACTACGGCGCTCGGGACGTTCGTCACCCCCGCCGACTTCTTCACCCGCACGGCTGACTCGGGAACGCCCGCCGCGTTCGAGCCCGATGCCTTTGCGCCGGAGCGTCCGCCGGGGACCGCCGCGGCTGCGGCGATCGACAGCACGATCGCGGAGGTGCAGGCATCGGCCGCGGACGTCGTCGCCGCCCGCGCCTCGCTCACGCCGCTCCTCGCGGCGGCACCGCTCGTGACGAGCCGGTCGTCCGGAGCGCCGGCCGCATCGGCCGACGGCAACTGGTGGGCGAAGGCTGGCGGCTGGTTCGGCCTCGCGCCGCGCGAAACCGCCGAGCGGGTGCTCGACAACGGACTCGTGCGGCTCGAGGCGCATGCGACCACAGGGGGCATGCTCTCGCTCCGGCGGCCCTGTGATCGCGGCAATCGGCTGTCACAGCAGCTTGCGATTCGCGGTGGCGTCGAAGGCGTCACTCGGATGCACGCCGATGCGATCGGTCATGGCCGCACGGCAAGCGGCCGCGACGGGCTCGTGGCCACGGGCCGGCTCCTGGCCGTCGGTGATCGTGAGGTCGGCAGGTTTCGGCAGGGCATGTCGCTCGTGGAGGGCCTGCCGCTGGCCGTACTCGACATCGAGGTCACGCCCACCGCGGAGTTCACCGGCGTCTTCTACGACGCCCATGCCTGTGCGCGGTTCGCCTGGAACGAGAACGAGGCGGTCGAGGTGCGTCGCAGCCTGCATGGCCAGTCGATCGTCACGGAGCGGTCCCGGTTCACGGCACCGCACTTCATCGAGCTGCTCGGCGGCGGCGGCCTCCGGGCGGCGGCGAGCGACGACCGCGATGCCGTGGCGATCCTCACCGGCGGCCTCCCCTGGCACATGCTCTCCAGCCCCCACGTGCTCGACTCGATCCTCTCGGCATCGGGCGCTGCGGCAGGCGCGTTGATCACGCGGCGGCTGGCCGTGGGGCTCGGCCTCGAACGGCCCTGGGATCTGGCACTCGATCTGCTGGCGGATGCGCCACTCGGGCCGGCGCCCGTGCTCGTGCCCCCCGGCGTGCGGCTGGTCGCGGCCGCCGCAGCCGCGGGGGGCAACGAGTCGGCGCGAGCGCGTATCGGCGTCGTCGAGTCGGCGGGCCGATCAGGTTCCACACGAATCGAATGGGCGGTGCCCGTGGCGCGGGCGACGGCCGTGGACCTCCGCGGTGAGCCGCGCGACGACGTCGAGGTTGCGATCGAAGGCCGGGCCGTCGTAGCTTCACTGCGGCGCTACGAGTGGCTGCAGCTGGATGTGGAATTCGGAACATGATCGTCACGCTCGACGGGCCGGCCGGTGCAGGGAAGAGTTCGGCGGCCCGCGCCCTCGCTGCCAGGCTCGGCTGGTGCTACCTCGACACGGGTGCGATGTATCGCTCGATCACGTTGATGGCGATCGAACAGGGGATCCCGCTCGACGATGCGCCGCGGGTGGCCGACCTCGTCGAGCGAACGGTGATCGAGTTTCGCGATGGGTGCGTGCTGGCCGACGGCCGCGACGTCTCGACCGAGATCCGCACCGACCGGATCACGCAGGCCACGCGGGCGGTGGCCGATGCGGCCGACGTCCGTGCCGCGATGAAGCGGGTGCAGCGGCGGATGGCCGAGGGGCTCGACGTGGTCACGGAGGGCCGCGATCAAGGCTCGGAGGTGTTTCCCGACGCCGAATTGAAGGTGTTTCTCACGGCGTCGGCCGAGGAGCGGGCCCGGCGGCGGCTGGCTGAGGAACTCGATCGCGGTCGGGCCGCGTCGCTGGAGCAGGTGCAGGAGTCGCAGGCACGGCGAGACGAGGGAGATCGCGCGCGGCCGGTGGGGGCGATGCGGCCCGCCGCCGATGCCGTGCTCCTCGAGACCGATGGCATGTCGCGGGAGCAGGTGGTCGACCGGCTCGCCGCGCTCATCGCCGCGCGGCTGGTCGAACGAGGCTCGTCATGAGCGGGTCCGATGCAGCGTGCGAGACCGAGTCGGCGCCGACCCGGCCTGGGGGTGGCCATTCCACGTTCGGCCGCTGGCTGTATTCGGTGCTCTGGGTGCTGAGCCGCACGCTCGGCGTGTCGATGTTCGGGGTGCGCACCCGGTTCGCGGAGCCGCTGCCGAAGACGGGCGGACTGCTCGTGCTCTCCACGCATCAGAGCCATCTCGATCCGCTCCTGTTGGGGCTGGCCACGGATCGGCGGCTGTCGAGCCTGGCCCGCAGCTCGCTCTACAGGTTCAAGCCCTTTGGCTTCATCATCACGGCGCTCGACGCGGTGCCGATCGACCGAAACACGTCGGCCGTGAAGGCGATGAAGCTGGTGATCGAGCGGCTGAAGCGCGGGGCGGCGGTGATCGTGTTCCCGGAGGGCACCCGCACGCCGAACGGCCAGCTGGGCGAACTCAAGCCGGGCTTCGCGCTGTTGGCGAAGAAGGCGGAAGTGCCGATCGTGCCGGTGGCGATCGTAGGGGCGTTCGAGTGCTGGCCGCGGTCGCGGATGTTCCCGCAGCCAGGGCGGGTGCGGCTGGAGTTCGGGAAGCTGATCAGCGTCGCCGAGGCCGCGGCGATGGACGACCGCACGCTCACGGCGGAGTGCGACCGGCGCCTCCGCGAACTCGACGCCACGGCCCGCGCGGTGCGTAAAGGGAGCCCGGTCACGGTAGCCCGGTCACGCCGTGACCGGAATGCAAGTCACGGCGTGACTCGCCCACCGATCAGCCCGGCAGCGTCGTGACCGACTGGACGAGCTTCAGCATGTCGGTGCCGCCGATGGGCATCACCGCCACCTTCCGCAGCGCATCGGTGCGGGCCTGGTCGGCGATCGCCTGCTGTTTCGAGTTGACGAGCAGCACCGCCGGCACCGGCGCGAGGAACGGATCGGTCGTGAGCTGGTTGAAGGCCTCGAGCGCACAGTCGCCGAGCGTGAGCGTGCTGATCACGAGGCAGTTGGCCGGCAGCGGCGTCGATGAAAACCGGGCCAGCGCCCGCTGCGGATTCTCCGTGAGCAGCACGCGATAGCCCAGCTTCGTGAAGAAGTCGCGGAGTTTCTGCTGGGCCTGCTCGGCCGACTCCACGAGCATCAGGCTGCCGCGAGTCGCAGCCGGCGTCGCGCCGGGTTGGGCTGGACTGCCCGCTGCCTGGCCGTCGCCGCCGCCAGCAGCGTGCTTGGCGATGATGGGCTCGATCGCCCGGAGGGCCTCGCCCGCCGTCTGAAACCGCTGCTGCGGATCGAGGTGCATCATCCGGCCCACGAAGTCCACCACGTCGCGGGGCAGTTGCGGATCGCGGCTGGCGAGCGGCTGCACGATGGTGAACCGTCGCGGATCCGACCGCACGCTGCGATCGCGGGATTCCTCGAGCGCTGGTTGGCCACAGAGGGCGAGATAGGCCACGGTGCCCAGGAAGTAGATGTCGCTCCGCACGTCGTCGTCGCGCACGCCAGCGAGCTTCTCGAGGGCGGCGTAGTCAACGGTCCGCGGCATGTGGTGGGAACGGGTGTGAGTGCGTTCGCCCGGCTCGTCGACACCTGCCAGGCCGAAGTCCACGAGCTTGGCCACGCCCGTCGCCGACACGATCACGTTCGACGATTTCAGGTCGCGGTGGGTCACGCCGCGCCGGTGGGCGTAGTCGAGGCCGGTCAGCAACTGGCGAATGAGGTCAAGGGCCCGAGGCAGGTCGAGTGCGCCGCGGATCTTCACGAGCTGCCGCAGCGTTTGCCCCTCGACAAACTCGAGCGTGATGTAGGTCGCGCCCCCTTCCTGGCCGACGTCCTCGACGGCCACGATGTGCGGGTGCCTGAGCGTGCGGCCCATCTCGCCTTCCCGCTGAAAGGCGGCCTGCTTTGCGGCGTCGGCGCTGAACCGGCTGCGAAGCACCTTGACCGCGAGTATGCCGCCGGTGTCGCGGTGGATCGCGCGGTAGACGCGGGCGAAGGAGCCGGCGCCGATCTGATAGAGGATTTTCGCGCGGCCGTAGAAGTAGCCGGTCGTGTCACCGCGGAGGAGTCGCTCCAACTGGTAGCCCGTGAGCAGCTCATGGCGGACGAGTGTTTGCCCGAAGCCGGCAACGTCGGCGGAGCCGCCCCCGGCCTCGCGGAGTGCCTCCTCGGCCGCGGTTTCGGCAACGAGGTCGAGTTCGACCGCCAGCTGCAGCAGATTGTCGGCAGTCTCGGGCTTCACGCTGTGTTCGCTCCCCTTCGGGGCCGCGGGCCGCGGTAGGAGTCTTATCGCGGGGTTTCGCCGCGGCTGCAAGCCCCGCAGGTGCCTGTCTCGCCTGGAGCGCCTGGCCGCCGCAGATGATCTGGAGCCAGCGGTCTGCCGGCTGCTACAAGCCCCGGTTCGTTAGACCCCGGAATTGCGGCGTACATCCCGATGGCTTTGTCTCTCAATAGAGCAGCGTTGCGCGGTGTAGGCC
>JBAVTF010000078.1:0-18036 GCA_049695995.1 Pirellulales bacterium
TCGGCGTCTATGCCCAAGTGCCATGCTTCCCTCCTTGGCCGCCAATACTCATCGGCTCAGGGCCGATGGCCGAAGTTTAGCGCCAGGTCGGGGGATGTGAAGACGACTTTATCCACAGCCTGCTAGCGTATTGATCGCATGCAGCCCGCTCGGATCCGTATTCCCCGTGGGCCCGTTGGCGACGAACCGATACCAGTTGTTGTCCCCCGCACTGAACCCGATCGGGTCCAGCTCGATGAACCGGCCGAGGGTCGCCGAGTAGTCACGGTGGCGGACGTACGCCAAGCCCGTCACGTCGGTGAACTCGAGCCCCTGGAAGAGGTGGGCCCACGGGACGGCGGGGGTTGAGCCGGCGGGCGGCGTCACCCATGAGGCTGTGAGCGTCTGCACTTCGCCGTAGGGCGTGTACGCGAAGCGGTTGATGACGGCGCCGGCCGAGACGCCGGGGACGCCCGTCGCCGCGATGATTGCGGTCGTGTTCCAGTTGGCGTCTTGCAAGGCGTAGACCCGCTGCTCGAGGCCGCCGGTGCCGGTGGTGGCGTTCCCGTCGGCGTTCCGGTCTCTCGCGACCATCGCGTCTACGTAGACCGGGCTCCAGATGAAGCGGGTGTCGGCGGTGGTCGCGACCTGGCTCGGGCTCGTGCGGACTCGCTCTTCGAGGGCTTGCCACTCCTGCGAGTAGTAGACGTCGCGGATGGCGGCGGTCGCCGCGGCCGGGGACGCCACCGTGCCGACCTGCTCGACGATGCGGCGGTTCAGGCCGTCGTATTCGTAGCGGGCGACTTCGGTGCCGGCGGCGTTCTTGACCGAGACGAGGCGGTTCCAAGCGTCGTACGAGAGCGTGCGGCCCTCGGCGTCGGTGGTGAGATTGCCTGTCGTGCTGTAGGCGAGCGCCGAGCTGCCGACCTGGGTGAGCTCGTTTTGGGCGTTGGCGGTGCGGGCCTGGGCGACGCCGTTGGTCGTCACCGTCGTCAAGTTGCCCAGGGCGTCGAACTGCCACTGCTGGCTCGTGGTCGTGCCGCCGGTGCGGTTGAACGACTGCAGTTGGTTCAGGGCGTCGCAGGCGTAGGTCTCGCTGAACGCGGCGGCAAGGGCATTGCTGCGGGTGAGCCGGTTGGAGTTGCGGTCGTAGGTGTAGCCGTAGCGGTCGAGGACCGGGCTCGTGGCGGTCGTGCCCTTGGTCCAGCGCTGATCGACCACGCGGCCGAAGCGGTCGAGGCCGGTGTACTTGTCGCCGGCGTCGCCAGTGGTGCCAGAGAAGTTCACCATCGAGAGCGTGACGTTGACTTCCGAGCGGGATCGCTCGATCACGGTGCCGGCGCCGAGGTACTTGAAGGCTTCGAGCGTGTTGGAGCTCGTGGAGCCGGCACGCTGGCCCGAGAGGCTCGTCGGCCGGCTGACGGCCGAGTCGATGCCGCTGTAGGTGTAGTTTAAGGCGTAGCCGTCGGGGTAGGTGACCCGTGTCAGCCGGCTGTGGTTGCCGCCGCTGCCCTGTGAGTAGGCGTATTGGACTCGCGGCGTCGTGGCCGTGTCCACGAGGCCCGTGTGGCTTTGCCACTCGCTCGTGAGTTGGCCGAACCCGTTGTAGGCCCGGGTGACCTGATTGACGGCGGTGCCGCCGACGGGCGCGTCGAAGGACGTGACGCCCGTGACGCGGCCGAGGACGTCGTAGGCCGATTCGATGCGGCGGACGGTGGCGCTGACATTCGTGCCGACCGCGGTGATCGCGTCGGCCGTCTGGCGGCCGGTGACGTCGTAGGCGTAGGTGTGGGTCGTGCCCGCGCGGTCGGTGAAGCTCGTGCGTTCGCCGAGGGCGTTTGACGTGTAGACGTCGCGCTCGGTGGCCGAGGGGAGGCCCGTGACCGGATCGGGGTAGCGGGTCTCGGCAATCAGATCGTTGGACGTGATCGTGCTGCCCGTGGCGGGTGAGACGCCGTAGATGTAGTCGGTGGTCTGGGAAGGCGTGCCGGCGGGTTGCACGGCCGTCCGCGAGGCGAGGCGGCCGGCGGAGTCGAATGTGAAGAGCGTGGTGACGTCGGTTTGGGAGCCGGGGGCGGCGCCGGTGAAGTTGGCGATCGTGGCTGTCGTGCGGCCGAGGGCGTCGTAGAGCGTGCGGGCGACGATGCCCTTGGGATCCGTCACGTCTTGCACGCGACCGGCGGCGTCGTAGGTGTAGGTCGTGACGAGCGCCGTGTCGGAGCCGGCCGGGGCGGTGCCGGGGCGGACGTATGAAACGCCGCCGTTGGTGCCGACGTTCACTGAGGCCGTGACGCGGTCGGCGGCGTCGTAGTAGCTGGCGGCGAAGGAGACGCGGGCCGGGATGCCGCTGGTGGGCGTGCCGAGGGAGCCGAGGAGCGTCGTGGCCGCGTCGTGGAACCGCTGCCGATTCGTCATGAGGATCACGTTGCTGGCGGCGTCGTAGGTGTATTCGGTTTGTTCGAGCACCAGCGAAGCTGTGAGGCTGGTGGCATTGGCCCAGGTGGCACTCGGCACGTTGCCAAGCGTAAAGCTTGTGGTGAGCCGGCCGGCGCCGTCGTAGCGGCTTTGCATTACGGGGGCGTTCGGGGCGAACGTCGCCGCCACGTTGCCGCGGCGGTCGTAGAAGAGGTTCGTCGTGAGCCGGGGCGTGCCGACGGCGCCCGTGGTCTGATCCACGAACAGCTCCTGCGTGCGATACACGCGGTCCTGCGCGTCGTAGAGCGAGACCTGCGAACTGCGCAGCAACGCTGCGGCCGGCTTGTCGGGCACGCCGTCGGCGTTCGCGTCGATCACCTGGATGCCGTCGCCGTCGAACACGCTCCGGCCCGTCACGCGGCCCAAGTTGTCGTAGTCGATGAACGAGAGCGGGGGGTTCACGGACGGGTCTTCCGTGGCAAGGGTGCTCGTGGCGCCAGTCTTCGTGGCGACGAGGCGGTTCCGCCAATCATAGGCGTTTTGGACGACACGCGGGGAGGCGCCGCCCCCCGGGAAGAGTGTCGATTGTGTGAGGTTGCCGTTGCCCACGCCGCCGTTGTCGTATTCGTAGGCGGCGACTTGGACCATGTTGGACGTCGGGGCGGCATTGGACGGCTTCCACTTGAAGCCGTTGGTCGTCGAGTCGTCGGTGCCGACATACGTGCCCGTCAGCCGACGCAGGCCGTCGAACGTGGAAATCGTGATCGTGCCGGCGGGGTTCTGGACACGCTCCACCTGGCCTTGGTCGTTGTAGCCGTAGCGGGTGCGAAGGTAGTTCACGCCTTCGAGGCCGAGCGTGGACGTGGCGGTGGAGTAGGTGAGGCCGTCGAGGTTCGTGTAGCGGTCCACCGCGATCACTTGGCCGGCTGCGTTCACGAGCGACCGCGTGAGCGATTGCATGGTGGTGATCGGCTCGGTGCCGGTCGGGCGGCCCTGGGCGTCCACCGCGGGCACGGCCGAGTAGGTGAGACTCTCGGTGTAGGTGCCCGAGAGATCGCGGCGCGAGACCGTGATCGGGCCGGTCGGGGCGAGCGTGGCCGTGTTCCAGCCGACGTAGGTGCGGGTCGAGTGGTTGACGTCGTCGTAGACGGTGAACGTGATGTTGCCCTGCGCATCGGTGGATTTGACCGTGCGGCCGAGCGAATCGACTTCGTACGTCGTCACGAGGTGGAGCCCGCCGCCGGCGGGCGTGGCCCAGCCCGATGGCAGACTTTGCGCGTTGAACTCAGCCGTGCGGGTCGTGTCGACGTCTACGATGCTCTTCACGACGGCGCCCGTCTGGGCGTCGTACTCGGTGTACCTCAAAAACCCATCACCGTCCCGCGACCAGATCTCGCGGCTGGCCGCGTCGAACACCTGATCCGTCACGACCGCCGTGCCGGGGCCGTTTTGCGCGGCGGACACTGTCGGGAGCGTCGTCCGCTGGGAGACGATCTGCGTCGTGCCAGGGGTAAACGTGTAGGCGTAGCTGGTCGTCTGCGCGCCTGCCGCCGTCGTGTTCGGATACGTCGTGCGGGGGGCCAGCGGCATGACCGTGCTGCCGCCGCCCGACTGCACGAAGTAGGTAAACGCCTCCTGCAGCACCGGCGCACCCCGGTCGCCCCGCATCACGGCCGTGCTCGACACGAACCGGTCCACGCTGCCGGCGAGTGTCGCCGTGGCGGTGGTGGTCGCAGCGTAGTTCGTGACCTCGATCAGGCCGCTCGAGTCGCTGATGTATTGGAAGTTGCCCGCCACCTCGTTCAAGAGATCGGGGTACTGCTCGATCTCGGTGAGGTTCGCCGGAAGGGTGATTGCCTCCGGTGAGACCTGCCAGATCGCCTGGCCGCGGAAGTTGTAGCGGGTGTACGTGCCCTGTTGCTTCGTGACGGTCCCTTCCGTCGTGCGGATCACTTCGAGCATCGGCTGCGTGCGGGCGTTGGAGTAGACGATCCGCTCGGTGCCGTCGGGGCGGGTCTCGGTGGACTTGGTGCGCCAATCGAGGTTGCTGCCGAGGACGGGTTTTGGATTCGTGGCGTAGGCGTACGTAAAAGTGCCGATGCCGCCGGTGCAGGACGAGCAGCCGGCGCCCTGGACGTCGTGGCGGACGACACGGTTCTGGGCGTCGTACGCATAAAAATTCGTTGCGAATGGGGCGACGGCGGCGCTGGTGGCCGTCGCGAGGTCAAGCCCCGCGGCCGTGGCCCGGCGGACGGCGTCGGTGTCGAATGAGTATTCGATCAGCGACTGGGCGCTGGCGGCGGCCGTGTAGCGGTAGGCGCTCGATTCGAGGAGCGTGCCCGACGCGTCGCGGACTTCCATCCCGGCGAGATCGCCGAGCGTGCCGAAGGCGGTCGTGCCGTCGTGATACGTAAACGTCGTCGTGCGGACGAGTGTGGAGTCGCCACGGCGGATGTCGATGCGGGCGACCTTTCCTGTGTTGGGATCGGTTGCCGGGAGATAGACGTAGTCTTGCAGTTCGACGGGCGTGGCCTGGCCGGCGACACGGCTGGTCAGCCGGGCGACGGAGCCGTCGGGGTTGAACGAGAAGTCGAAGCTGTTGCCGCTGGAATCCGTGCGGGAGACGAGCTGGCCGCGGGCGGCGGCGGGGATCGCCGCATCAAACCCGTTGAACGTGAGCGTGTCGCCGGCGGCGGTGCGGAAGACGTAGTTTCCGCCTTCGAGCGCAAAGCGGTCGGTCGAGCCCTGGCGGGTGGCGCGAGAGAAGGCCGGCTGGCCGGGGGACGTGGAGGTGTTTTGGTAGACGCGGGTGTCGCTGGGGTTGAAGACGATCGACACGCTCGTGGGATTGGCGGGGTCGGTGCCACGCATGGTGAGGGAGGGGGCGGCCGTGCGGGACCAGCCGTTGCCGAAGGGGGCTGGCTGGGTGACGGCAGTCGATGAACGGGCGAACGGCGCGGTGGGACCGGGGGGAGACTGCGTGCGCTGCAGCTGAAAGGGCGGAGGATGCCACCTCCACCGCCGCTTCCGGCCGTGTCGGCGTGCTTGAGCTGGCCGGTGGCCATGTTGCACGTCGCGCCTGAGCATGGCTGGCAATCGTCCTCACCATCCCCGCCGGTGTCTTCCTCCTCCGGCTTCGGCGTCACTGTGACCTGGTCCTGCAAGCTGCTGCTGGAAAGCACGTTGACCACGTAACTGGTGGTCGTCTGGGCGGTCACGTCAAAGGCCTGCATCCACTGCTTCGCCTTGACGACGGCTGCCACCGACTGCGCGGATGGCCCCGCCTGGAACCGACCCGAGCCCAGATCGAACGACATGCCGTTCCCGATGGGAGTCGCGTCGTTGACGATCTCCCAGATCGCGAGCTGGAATGCGGCCGCATCGGTGGCGGCAGTGAATCCGACCGCCGGATCCGCAGGGCCGAACTGGTTCCAGAACTGGGTCAGCAGATTGGAACGGTCGGCTCCCATGGGGACGGCCGTGCCGCCGATCGGCCCGGCCGCAGAAGCCTGGATGAAGTTCGAGAACGTCACGGTGCTACCGCGGGAAACGCTTTGCAGTCCCTCGATACAGAACGACTTGAACGTGGCCGGCAGGCCCGCTGCACTCGCGTCACCCGTGGCGTTCGTCCAGGTGAACTGGCCCGCATTCATGGTCCGCCAGGCGATCGGCGTCGCGGCATCGCCCTGGAACGTGACCGGCAGTGCCACCGCCAGCATGTCCTTGGACAGCGTCGCCGTCGTGGCCATCAACTGCCGCGGTTCGAGCTGCTCCCCGGAGAACAGCGGCCGGCGGTCGCGGGGCTGCGGGCGGCGGGAACGGGAACGGCGGGCGGGGCGGACGCTCTTCGAGGTACGCATGACGAACTCCTGGAGGCTTCCAGCCCACGAAAAGTGGGTGGTAGCAAGGCGGGAAAAGCGGCGGGAGGGATTGACCAACGAGGGATTGCCTAGCCCGCGGTGGGGGTTTGCAGCGAGAGCGCACACAAAGCGAGGGGGTTCTCGTCAAGGGGCTCGTGCGCGAGAAGTTCGTAAGAGTGTGGCGCGAGACTGCGGAGCAAAGGCTCTGTTCCGTCGCCGCGGAGCCGATGCAATGCACGCCGACATCTTTTCGGGTGGACTGCGTTCCACGCTCTGATGCTTGCGGCAGCAACGAGGGACTTGCACACTTGCGTGGCCTTGCCTCACACCAAGGCGACTGCCCGCGTTCAGGCATACAAGCGGGCCGCAGCCGCTTGCATCGAAGCCCGCGGGTCGAGACACTGATGCGGCTTCGGGCAGGAAACGGGCCTCCTCGCCATCAGCCTGCAAGCCATCTCTGACACGCGATCATGGCCGATCAGTTCACCCGTCGCGAAGCCATCACCGCGGCCGCCGGCACGCTCGCTGCAGCCGCTCCACTCGCACTTTCCCCGTCACCCGCAGGAGCCGCTCCCATGAAGGGCCGCATCAAGCAATCGCTCGTCCAGTGGTGTTACAGCATGACTGGCGACCAATGGGACATCGAAAAGCTCTGCCAGGTCGCGAAGGACCTCGGCTGCAAGTCGATCGAGCTGGCCGCCCCCGACACCTGGCCCACGCTCAAGAAGCATGGCCTCATCTGTGCTCTGGCCCCCAACGGCATGCCCGGCGCGCCTTTCATGAAGGGCTTCAACAACCCGGCCTACCAGCCCGAGGTGATCGCCCGCACGACCGAGATGATCGACGCCTGCGCAGCGGCCGGCTTCCCGGCGGTGATCTCCTTCACCGGCTACAAGTATCGTGACGCCGAAGATCCGAAGAGCGGTGAGATTTCGCTCGACGAAGGCGCGGCGAACTGCGTGAAGGGCCTGAAGCAGATCGCGGGTCACGCCGAGAAGAAGGGTGTGACACTCTGCCTCGAGCACCTCAATACCCGCGACGACTCGCACCCGATGAAGGGGCATCCGGGCTACCAGGGCGACGACATCGACTACGTGGCGAACATCGTGCGGAAGGTGGGCTCGCCCCGCGTGAAGCTGCTGTTCGACTTCTACCACGTGCAGGTGATGAACGGCGATCTGATCCGCCGCGTGGAGCAGTGCAAGGACGTGATCGGCCATATCCATGTGGCCGGATGCCCGGGCCGCGGCGAACTCGACGAGAACCAGGAAATCTATTTTCCGCCACTGATGCGGAAGCTCCTCGACATCGGCTACGAGGGCTACGTGGGGCAGGAGTTCATCCCCACCCGCGACGCGCTCGCCGGCCTGAAGCAGGCCGTCGCCGCCTGCGACGTGTGACCGGCGCGAGTGGGCATGTCACGCCGTGACGTGCTGGCTTGCTTTCCGGTCACGGCGTGACCGGGCTACGTGTGACATGCTGGCCGGTTTCCGGTCACGGCGTGACCGGGCTACGTGTGACGGGCCTACGGCCGGGCCAGCACGAGTCGCACGTCGGCGACGTTCGTGCCCGTGGGCCCTGTGACGATCAGGCCGCCCGCAGCCTCCAGGAGCGGATGCGCATCGCATCGGATCGCCGCCTGCTCCACGTCGAGCCCTGCCCGGTCGATCGCCGTAGCCACGTCGGCGTCTACCATTCCGCCAGCCGCAGGCGTTGGGCCGTCTTCGCCGTCGGTGCCCAGGCTGGCGATGCACAGCCCCGCGGGCCAT
Source organism: Pirellulales bacterium (assembly GCA_049695995.1). GTDB lineage: Bacteria > Planctomycetota > Planctomycetia > Pirellulales > UBA1268 > QWPN01. The sequence goes on from JBAVTF010000078.1 coordinate 8,024, forward strand.
GCATGGCCACTCGCGCGCACCGCCGCCAGCGCCGTGACCACCGTCTGCTGATTGCGTCCGCCACGCCCATGCTCGGGCGGCAGCGCGACGACGGCCTCTCCCCCTTCGATCACCGCCAGCGGACGGCCCACGCGACCGGCCCGCTCCGCGAGCGCGAGCCCCTCGGCACCAAGCCTGCGGCCGACCTCATCGGCCGTCGCCGTCACGGCCGGATCGGCATGTCGCACCACGACCTCGTAACCCGCAGCCCGCGCCGCGTCGGCCGCCGCCTCGACGGCCGTTGCATTCGATCCCAGCAGCAGGTGATCGACGCGGCAGCCGCGCGGCGTCATCCACGACGAGCTGGTGTCGTCGGACGGCGGTGCTGCATCTGCGACAGCCGCATCGGCCTCGAGCCGCGCGACGAGCCGCGGCGCGATCCCGGCAGCAACTGCGCCGAACCGTTCGAGCACGGCGAGTGCCGCGGCCGGACGCGGTGTCACCCGCATGCACGGCCCCGACGCGATCATGCCGAGCGGGTCACCGATCACGTCGGACAGCACGAGGGCGAGCATGCGGCCCGCGCCACAGGCCCGCGCGAGGCCGCCCGCCTTCACGTCGCTCGCCGCCTGCCGCACCGTGTTGAGCTCGCGAATGTCGGCGCCCGCCGCGGCCAGGAACATCGCCACCGCGACCTTCTCATCGAGCGGCACGCCCGCCCGCGGCGCTGCCACGAGGGCCGATCCGCCGCCGGTGACGATCACGATCGCGATATCCTTGGGCGTGAGCCCGGCGACGAGCGCGAGCATCTCCCGCGTAGCCGCCTCGGCCGCAGGCGTCGGCATATTGCGGCCCGCCGGCCGTGTTTCACGAACCTCGATCCGCTCAATCGCGACGCCGCAGCCCGCCGGCACGCTCACGAGACCCGTCAGCCGTGCCGGTGCGACGCCCGCGGCAAGGAGCAGCCGGTCCACTGCGGCTGTCATCCCGGCCGCTGCCTTGCCGCCCCCCACCACGACGATCCGGCCCGCGTCGCCAAGCAGGAGCGGCGGCACGAGCGACCGGCCATCCAGCAGGAGTTCACCGTCACGAACCGACAGTCGCCCCGCGACCAGCGGCGGCGGCTGCACCGCCGCGATCGCCGCCGTGCAGATCGCCGCGGCGTCGGCTCCGATGTCGTGTCGTTCACTCATCGGCCGGCCGCGGGAAGTTCTTGGGGTCGAACCGCGTGAGGTCGATGCCGCCGCGGCCCTCCTCCTCCAGCAGCTTCACCCGCATCTCCAGCCGCTCAAGCCGGCGAGCGAGCAGCGCGGGAGATTCCGCCGCGGGATCGACCGGTTTGACCCGCGGCACGACCGGATAGCCGAGCTGCCGCTGCAGTGCCGCGAAGAAGAACAGGGGATCCTTGCCGCGATTGGCCCAGGCGATCCGCCCCTCCTTCTCGCCGAACAGAATCGCACGATCGGGCTCCGGCGGCGTGCGGCCAGCCAAGAGCGCATCTCGCTTTTCGATCCGCCAATACTCGGGGCTGCGAACGGCGACGAGGTCGGCCAGGTCGATGAGCCCCACCTGCCGCGACACCATCTGGATCCAGCTCTTCCAGGCGGCGTCGAAGATGTCGTCAGCGGCGACGGCGGCGAGACCGTGGTCGTAGTCGAGCCGGTTCCGCGACAGGCACTCAAATCGATAGAAGAAGAGCCCTTGCGGCGTCGCGGTCTCGCCTCGGTAGGCGGCCTCCCGCTCCAGGATCGCCAGCGCCGTGCGAATGTCGAACCGGCCCGCCTCCGCCTCGGCCTGCCGCATGATGAAGGTCTGAAAGGCCGTAAAGTAGTGCGGCATCCGGGCCATCGCCGTGGAGAGCGTGCCCACGAGCTTGAGCTCACCGACGAGGTAGTCGATCGCCATCGGCAGCTTCGACGTGGCCAGCACCTCCTGGCCGATGGCGGCGAGTGCCTCCTGGGCAGCGATTCCTGCCGTCATCCGCTCCGCGAGCGACCGGAACAGGTAGGCCTGTTCGATGTATTCCTCGCGGTCGAGCATGGGCGGAACCGGATTGGTGAAGGGCGGCGGTCGGCCGCCGGCCCCTGCATCCTATAATGGAGGCGTCTCTCCCGCCGCAGGATGCCGCCGATGCCCCACCGTTTCTCCACGATCGACGCCGCCGTAGCCGCCATTGCCCGCGGCGAAGTCGTGATCGTGGTCGATGCCGAGGACCGTGAGAACGAAGGGGACTTCGTGTGCGCGGCCGACACGTGCACGACCGAGATCGTGAACTTCATGATCTGCCACGGCCGCGGGCAGGTCTGCATGCCGATCCTGCCCGACGTGGCCCGCAGGCTCGACCTGCCGATGATGGTGGAGGCGAATTCCACGCCCCTCGGCACCGCCTTCACCGTGCCCGTCGATCACAAGACGGCCCGCACGGGCATCACCGCCGGCGAGCGGGCCACCGCGATCGCGGCGATCCTCGATCCGGCGAGCCGGCCGACCGACTTCGTGCGTCCCGGCCATCTCTTCCCGCTCGTGGCGAAGGAAGGAGGCGTGCTCCGCCGCGCGGGCCATACGGAGGCCGCCGTCGACCTGGCCCGCATGGCCAACCTCGCCCCGGCCGGCGTGCTCTGCGAGATCCTCGACGCCGAGGGCAACCGGGCCAACCGCGAGCAGCTCTTCGCGCTCGCCAGTGAACACAACCTCGAGATCATCACCATCGAGGAGCTGATCCGTCACCGTCGCACTCGTGAGAAGCTCGTCGAGCGGATCGCCGAGGCCGACCTGCCGACGAAGTGGGGCCGGTTCCGCGTGATGGCCTACGGCGTGAAGTTCGAGTCGCAGCAGCCGATCGTGCTCACCATGGGCGACATCGCGGCCGCGGCCGCACCGCTCGTGCGGCTGCACTCCTCGTGCTTCACCGGCGACCTGCTCGACAGCCTGCGGTGCGACTGCGGCGACCAGCTCCACATGGCCCTCGACATGATCGGCCGCGAGGGCGCTGGCGTGCTCGTCTACCTGCCGCAGGAAGGGCGGGGCATCGGGCTGGTGGAGAAGATCCGGGCCTACCAGTTGCAGGATCAAGGGCTCGACACCGTCGAGGCGAATCTCGCGCTCGGCTACAAGGCCGACTCCCGCGACTATGGCATCGGCATCCAGCTGCTCAAGGATCTCGGGCTCTCCCGGGTGCGGCTGCTCACCAACAATCCAAAAAAGACCGACGCCTTCATCTACGGTGGCTTCGATCTCGAGGTGATCGATCAGGTGCCGATCCTGCCGCCGGTGCACGAGTTCAACGAGAAGTATCTCGCCACGAAGCGCGAGAAGCTCGGCCACCGGTTTCCCGGATGAGGTGCCGCGGTTGACCCGCCTGCGCCGCGGCCCGTAGCATCGCGGTTTTCCGCACCGCCGGAGGCAGACCGCATGCACTTGAGCCACGACCGCGTCGTCACGTCGGTGTCTTCGGCGGTCTTGCTCCTCGGGCTGATCGCGGGCTGCAGCCCTCCGGCCGACGACCCGATCGCCGGCGCCAAGCCCGAGCCCGTCGCCACGGCCGCGACCGACGTCGTGCCTCCCGCCGTCCGCCAGGTCGAGGCCTTCGAGCCGCCGCCGCTCGACCGGCTGGAGGCCAACGCCAAGTGGATCGACCGGCCCGTCCGCGACGGCCTCGCGCTCCTGCGGGCCGCACAGGAGAAGGAGCCCGCCATCGCAACCGTGGCGGAGGCGCTCGACCTGAAAAACGATTCGGCCGAGGCCAACGCGAAGATCCTCTCGGCGCTCGGCCGGCTGCCGGAAGGCGACGCTGCCGATCTGGCCGCGCGGATCGACCGACACGTGCCCGGCGACCTCGGCAGCACGAATCCGATCATGATCAGCACGTCAGCCGAGTTCGACATCCTCGGGCTCACCGGCTTCGGCCTCTTTTCCTTTGGCCGCGACCTCGAACCCTTCGCCTCGGCCGAGACCGTGACGAGCTGGCAGACGAGCGCCGACGGCCTGCTCGACAAGGTGGTGCTCCGCGACGACCTCGTATGGAGCGACGGCACGCCGATCACGGCGCACGACGTGGCCTTCAGCTACACCGTGATCATGGATCCGCGGGTGCCCGTGCCCGCCGTGCGGAGCGGCACCGACCAGATGCGGGCCGTGCATGCCTACGACGATCGCACGCTCGTCTTCTTCCACCGCGAGCCGCTCGCGACGAACGTCTGGAACATCAACTTCCCGGTGCTGCCCCGACACGTCTATGAGAAGACCTGGGAAAATGACCCCTCGCTCAAGGACAGCCCCGCGCACGTGAAGCTCGAAGCCGAGCCGGTGGTGGGCGGACCCTACGAGATCGTCGAGCGGACCCGCGGCCAGCAGATCGTGCTGCGGCGGCGGAAGAGCTGGTCGCACGTGAAGGGCAAGCAGGTCCGAGACGAGCCCTATTTCGCCGAGATCCGCTTCCGGATCATCGAGGATCCCAACACGTCGCTGCTCGCGCTCAAGTCGGGTGAGATCGACGAGTTGATGCTCCAGCCGGAGCAGTGGACGACGCAGACGACCGACGCGGAGTTCTACGCCCGCAACACGAAGGCGACGGCGCCGGAGTGGGTGAGCTTTCACTTCGGCTGGAACATCGGCACGCCCTTCTTCGCCGACCGCCGCGTCCGCCGGGCCATGACCTATGCCTTCGACCACGACCGGATGCTCGACAAGCTCTGCTACGGCCTCTACACGCCGTGCGCCGGCCCGTTCGCTGCCGACTCCTGGATGGCGGCAGGGCTGAAGCTCGAACCCTCCAAGCAGGATCTCGACAAGGCCGAGGCCCTGCTCGACGAGGCCGGCTGGATCGACCGCGACAACGACGGTGTGCGCGACAAGGAGATCGACGGAAAGCTCGTGCCATTCGAGTTTTCGATGCTCGTCAACCAGCAGCCGCACCGGATCAAGATCTGCACGCTCCTCAAGGAGAACCTCGATCAGATCGGCATCCGCATGAACGTGCGGCCGCTGGAGGCCACCGTGCTGCAGCAGCTCACGCAGGAGAAGAAGTTCCAGGCCTACTTCGGCGGCTGGGGATCGGGCACCGACCCCGACAGCTCGGAGAACATCTGGGCGACCGGCGCGGGGCGGAATTTTGTGGGCTACTCCAATCCCGAGGTCGACCGGCTCTTCGTGGAAGGCCGCCGCGAGTTCGACAAGGCGAAGCGGGCCGAGAAGTATGGCCGGATCCAGCAGATCCTTTCCGAGGACCAGCCCTACACCTGGCTTTACTGGCGGAACAGCTTCTACGGCTTCTCCCGCGATCTCCGCGGCTACGTCTTCAGCCCCCGCGGTCCCTACCACTACTCGCCGGGCTTCGGCAGCATCTGGAAGCCGCGGGCGGAGTGACATGGCCACGTTCCTGCTCCGCCGCCTCCTGCTCGGCATCCTCACGCTGCTGGTGATCACCTGCTTCGTGTATGGCCTCGCGCGGGCGATGCCGGGCACGCCGCTGACGGCACAGATGGGCGAGGATCCCAGCCGCAAGCTCAACCCCGAGGATCAGGAGCGGCTGCGGCGGATCTACGGCCTCGATAAGCCCTGGTACACCGGCTATGCCCAGTGGCTGGGCAACGTCGCCCGCGGCGACCTCGGCCGCTCGATCACCCGCAAGCAGCCGGTCACGACGCTGATCGCCGAACGGATCGGCCCCACGTTCCTGATCTCGGGAACGGCGCTGGTGCTCATCTGGCTGATGGCGATCCCGCTGGGGCTCTACGCCTCGGCCCGCAGCGGCACCGCCGATGAACGGGCGACGAGCCTCCTGCTCTACGTGCTCTATTCGTTCCCCACGTTCGTAGCCGCGCTTTTTCTCCAGATCGTGTTTTCGGTCTGGCTGCGGGGCACCGCCTGGGAGCTGCCGCTCTTCGGCATGACCGACCTGCCCTCGACCGCCCCCTGGCTCGCCCGCGCGGCCGACGTGGCCCGCCACGCGATCCTGCCCGTCGTCTGCCAGACCTACGTCAGCCTCGCCTACGACAGCCGGTTCATCCGGGCGAACATGGCGGAGGTGCTGCGGCAGGACTACATCCGCACCGCGCGAGCCAAGGGGGCCGGCCCCTGGCGGGTGCTCTTCCGCCATGCCTTCCGCAACACGCTCATTCCGCTGGCCACGCTCATCGGCCTCTCGCTGCCGGGCCTCATCGGCGGCTCCGTGATCATCGAGCAGATCTTCACCTGGCCCGGCATGGGGCGGCTCTTTTTCGAGAGCATCCGCGAACGCGACTATCCGACGATCATGGGCCTCACGCTCATATTCAGCGTGCTCACGCTCCTCGGCCAACTGCTCGCCGACCTGCTCTATTGCCTCGTCGATCCCCGTGTGAGCGTCGAGTGATGGCACATTCCGGCGGATTCTGGGCCGAGGCTTGGCGGCGCTACCGGCGGCGGCCGCTGGCGATGGCCGCACTCGCCTTCGTGGGACTGCTCGTGCTCGTGGCCATCGGCGCGCCGGCAATCGCCGGCACGAAGCCCGTGCTCTGCCGCTACAAGGGACGGTTGTACGCACCGTGCCTCGGCTACTTCCACCGCCAGTGGGAGCCGGCCATCTTCACGAAGGACCGCTTCCGTGGCACCTATCCGCAGAACCTGAAGGACAAGGACCCGGAGAGCTGGGCGATCTGGCCGCTCGTGTTTCAGGATCCCTACCGGGCCGTTCGCGAGAACGAATGGCCGGGCCGCCCGGAGAACCCCGCCAAGGACGAGGGGCGGCCGAGCCGGACCAATCTCTTCGGCACCGATCAGGCCGGCGTGGACGTCTTCGCCAAGATGGTGCACGGCACCACCGTGGCCTTGCTCGTGGGCTTCGTGTCGATGGGGATCGCGGGCACGATCGGCATCCTCGTGGGCGCGATCGGCGGCTACTTCGGCAGCTGGGTCGATACGCTCACCAGCCGCGTCACCGAGATCGTGATGTGCATTCCCACGCTCGTGCTGATCCTGGCGATCATCGCAATCCTGGAGAAGCCCACGATCTGGCATACGATGGCGATCATCGGCGCCACGGGCTGGACGGGCATCGCCCGGCTCACCCGCGGCGAGTTTCTCAGACTCAAGAACGCCGAGTTCGTGATGGCCGCGCGGGCCGCCGGCGCCGGCCCGCTGCGGATCATGCTGCGTCACATCCTCCCCAACGCCCTGGCCCCGATTCTCGTGCCGATCACGTTCGGCATCGCCTCGGCGATCCTCGTGGAGAGCTCGCTCTCGTTCCTCGGCTTCGGGCCACCGCCTCCGTCGGCCAGCTGGGGCTCCGTGCTCAACGACGCCCGCAGCAATCTTTCGATGTGGTGGCTGGTGTTCTTCCCCGGCGTCGCGATCTTCCTCACCGTGCTCGCCTACAACCTCATCGGCGAAGGCCTCCAGGAAGCCACCGATCCGCGCCTCCGGGAGGCCCGCAAGTGAGCCCGCTCCTCGAGATCAACAATCTCGTAACGGCGTTTCATACGCCCGGCGGCCGCGTGCCGGCGGTCGATGGCGTATCGCTGTCGATCGAGCGGGGCAGGACGCTCGGGCTCGTCGGCGAGAGCGGCTGTGGGAAGAGCGTGACGGCGATGTCGATCCTCAGGCTCGTGGCGGCCCCCGGCGTGATCGAGTCAGGGCAGATCCTGCTCGCCCGCGATGGCGGCACCGATGACCTGGTGCAGCTCCCTGAGTCGGCCTTGCGGAAGGTCCGCGGCGGGCGGGTCGGCATGATCTTTCAGGAGCCGATGACGAGCCTCAATCCCGTGTTCACGATCGGCGACCAGGTGGCTGAAGTGGTGCGACTGCACCGCGGCGTCTCCCGCGACGCGGCGCGAGCTCGAGCGCTCGAGATGCTGAAGCTCGTGCGGCTGGCCGATCCGGAGCGGCGGCTCGACGAGTATCCGCATCAGCTCTCCGGCGGCATGCGGCAGCGGGTGATGATCGCGATGGCGCTCGCCTGCGAGCCCGACCTCGTGATCGCCGACGAGCCCACGACCGCGCTCGACGTGACGATCCAGGCCCAGATCCTCGACCTGCTCGCCGACCTGCGGCGGCGGCTGGGCACCGCCATCCTGCTGATCACCCACGACCTCGGCGTGGTGGCCGAGACCTGCGACGAGGTGGCCGTGATGTATGCGGGGCGAATCGTCGAGCGGGCCGCCGCCGCCACGCTCTTCGCCCGACCGCTGCATCCCTACACGATCGGCCTCCTGGCGGCCCGGCCCGATCCCGAGGCGCGGGCCGACGTGACCGGCCGCCGCCCACCGCTGCGCACGATCCCCGGCATGGTGCCGCCACCGCAGCACTTTCCACCGGGCTGCCGGTTTCATCCGCGGTGTGCCGCGGCCCGCACTGGCGCGGCCGCCACGCCCTATGACTGCGCCGCCGTCGTGCCGGCCTTGCGCGAGGTCGAGCCGGGGCACTTCATCGCCTGCCACTATCCGGGTGAATCCGGCCTGGCTGCGGAGCCGCGAGCATGAGCACCTCACCGATCCTCGTCGTCGAGAACCTCGAGACGCACTTCCCGATCCGGCGCGGCCTCATGCGGCGTGCGGTGGGCGCGGTACGGGCCGTCGACGGCGTGAGCTTCGCGGTGGCCAAGGGCCGCACGCTCGGCATCGTCGGCGAGAGCGGCTGTGGCAAGACCACCGTGGGCCGCAGCATCCTCCGGCTCGTCGAGCCGACCGGCGGCCGCATCGTGTTCGCCGGCCACGACGTGCGACAGACCCACGGCGCGGCCCTCCGGAGCCTGCGCCGCCGGATGCAGATCGTGTTTCAGGATCCCTACGGCTCGCTCAATCCGCGGATGACGGTGCGGGCGATCCTCGAGGAAGGGCTCGTGATCCACCGGCTCGGCGATGCGGCCTCGCGCCGCGAACGCATGCAGCAGGCGCTCGAGCACACGGGCATGGCGGCCGCCACGCTCGACAAGTATCCGCACGAGTTCTCCGGCGGCCAGCGGCAACGGATCGCGATCGCCCGGGCGCTGGTGCTCGAGCCGGAACTGCTCGTACTCGACGAGCCGATCTCGGCACTCGACGTGTCGATCCAGGCACAGGTGCTCAACCTGCTCGTGGATCTCCGCGACCGGCTCGGCCTCACCTACCTCTTCATCTCGCACGATCTCTCGGCCGTGGAGCATGTGGCCGACGACGTGGCCGTGATGTACCTCGGGCGTATCGTCGAGCAGGCCGCGGCCGACCGCCTCTGTGCGGCACCGCTCCATCCCTACACGCTCGCCCTCTTCTCCGCCGTGCCGGCGGTCGATCCGCGGCGCCGGCGGAAGCGGATCGTGCTCCCGGGCGACGTGCCGAGTCCGGCGAATCCCCCGACAGGCTGCCGGTTTCATCCGCGGTGTCCGCTGGCCGAACGGGGCTGCCGTGAGGTCGATCCACCCGCGACCCGGGTCGACGGCCACCTCGTGCACTGCCACGTGGCCGCCCGCGAACTCGAACGAGCCGGCGGCGATGCCCGCGCCGCAGGCTCCCGCATGGCCGACGCCCTCGCCTCCGCCCCCGACATATACTCCAAGGTCGTTGCTTCAGCCCCCACGCCGTGACCTCCATGCCCGTTCGTGCCAGGCTGCTTTCACACTGCGTGATGCTCGTCGCCGGGCTCGTGGTGGCGGTCGGCGGGGCGGCCGGCGTCGCCGCGGAAAAGCCCCGCCCCTCCGCCGGCGCTGCAGCACAGACCACGCCCGTGCCCGTCGTGCCCCGAAAAACCCGCGCAGAACTCATTCGCGAATGGGATATCAACTCCGACGGCACGATCGACATCGGCGAGGCCGAGGTGGCCGCCTCACGGATGCGGCTGGAACGGGCCGCCATGCGACTCAACAGCGGGTTCGATCCCGTCACGGGCCGACCGCGGGGCGAGCCAGAGCCCGAGGAAGAGCCCGTCGAGGACGGGGAGCCGGACTCCGATCTGGCCGCCGAACTCGATGCGGCGACCGAGCAGGCACAGCCAAAGCCTGCAGCACGGACCACGACGTCGGGTACACAACCTCCCACGAGCGGCGCCGCGCGGTTCCCGACGCAGCGGCCGCTCCCGGTCACTGG
>JBAVTF010000079.1:0-32961 GCA_049695995.1 Pirellulales bacterium
CCTACCTGCTTCACGTGCAGATGTTGCGCGGAAAGTCATTCCGCCGAGTTAGGGAGGCGAGGGGGTCGGTGCAAGCTCGAGGAGCATTTGGACCGAGTCTTCGAGGTCCACCGCGACGAGACTTGTACCGCCCCCGAGCCGGCGAACCCCAGTTGCGTCACGCTTCGAGTTTGCGGAAGGCGCGGAGGCCGAGGCGGAGGGGGATGAGCGTGGCCGCGAGGCCCACCACGGCCACCGCGGCAAGGCTCGCCAACGTGCCCTGAGGGCCACCTGCCCATGCCAGGAAGCCCTTGGTGGCGAGCCGGCTCGTGCCGAGGGCGTGGGAGAGGAGGAAGAGATGCGTGGGGATCGCGGCCACGATCACGACCACCATGATGAACAGGGAGCTGATGACGAGGCTCAGGGTGCCGCCGAAGCCCGAGGAGATCTTCGCGGCTGACGACTCTCGCAGTTCCGGCATGCGGGCGCCGAGGCCCACGGCGATGCCCGAGAGGCCCATGCAGAGAAAAACACAACAGACCTCGTGGATCGCGATCAGCCGCCAGCTGAGCCCGAGCATCCAGTCGCTCAACAGTACGAGCCCGCAGCAGGGAAGCAGGCCGCCCAGGAACGAGAACAGAAATTTCGACCACACGATCTGGTCGCGATGCACCGGCAGCAGGCCGAGGATCCAGAACCGCCGCCCTTCCAGGCTGATCATCGGATAGACGAAGCGGGTCGTGAACGTCGAGAGGATCAGGCCCACGACCGCAAGGTTCAGAAACCCGATCATCGAGGCGTAGGCGTTGTTGTAGTTGAAGGATCTCAGGTTGAGGAAATAGAGCCCCAGCAGCCCGAAGAAGATCACGAACTGCGACCACTGCGAGATGTCACGGCGGAAGATTCGCAGGTCTTTCACCAGCAGCAGGCGGAGGGGGCGGCCCTGGGCGGTGCCGGCGTTCGAGAGCGCGCGGTCGAACCAGCCGAGCGGCCGCCTGCGTCGGGAAGGCACCTCGCTGCACAGCTGGCTGTAGCCGCGGCGGTAGGCGACGGCGGCCAGCCAGCCGACGGCAAGATGGAGCAGCATGGCATTGGCGATGAGCAGGGCCAGGAACTTGGCCGCCTCGGCCAGGGCAGGCCCGGCCGGATCGCGGCCGGCGCGGGCAGCCTCGATCAGCCCGCTCGACAGCCACCAGCTCGGCAGGAGTTTCTGCTCGGTGATCGCCAGTCGGGCGAACGTCCGCTCGAACCACTCCGCGGAGAGGGCATCGACGGGGGCTCGCTCGACGAGCGACCAGCCGAACCAGACGGCGGCCGTGCACCCGACGATCAGCGCGAACGACAACGCCTGGACCCGCAGCCGGGGAATCCAGGCAACCAGCCCGATGCAGCAGATGGCGCCGACCGTGGCCGGGATCACGGCGAACGACACCATGAATGGCAGCATGAGGACGAAGTAGGGCCAGGCCGCCTGGCGGACGACACCGTAGGCCACGAGCATTGGGCTGCCGAGCAACACGAAGCCCCAGCATGAGAACCAGAGGGCCTCCTGAAACTTGTGGGCCGCGATCGTTTCGGCCCGCACCGGCAGGGTGAGCAAGAGCCGGGCTTCGCTTGACCGATAGAGGCTGCCATACATGAGGATGCCCGACGAGAAAACGAGCATCACCATCAGCGACGAAAAAAAGGCGTTGAACAGGAGCGAGATGACCTCGGCGTGGAGGCCGTCGAGAAAGCCGAAGGCCTCGATGAACAGCCCGTAGAGCGAGCCCCAGAACATCGCGCTCAACAGTACCACGAGGCCGAGCCGGAGCCGGGCGTGGGCGAGCATCCAGCGGAGCGTGGCCCAGGCGATCGTGGCACGGAGCCTGAGGAAGAGACGGCCCTCGGCGTCGGGGCCGAGCAGCCGCCGGCCGGAGTCGCCGGCCTCGAGGGTGGCCGTGGCGGTCATGGTCGGATGCCGCCCGGCACCGACGAGCCCGGGGCGGTGAGTTCGAGGTAGAGCTGTTCGAGACTCGTCGCCTCGACCGCCATCTGGTCGCGAAGCTCGGGAATGGTGCCGAGAAACCGGAGCTGGCCCCGGACCATGATCCCGACGCGGTCGGCCATCTCCTCCGCCATGGCGAGGGTGTGGGTCGACATGAACACTGTCATGCCTTCGCTCGTGCGCGTCCGCAGTAGGTCTTTCACGATTCGCACACTGCGCGGATCGAGGCCCACCATCGGTTCGTCGAGCACGAGCACGTCGGGGTCGTGGAGCAGCGACGCGGCGAACACCAGTCGCTGCTTCATGCCGAGTGAATAGCTCTCAGCCAGGTCGTCGGCGAACTCGGCCAGTTCGAAGTGGTCGATCTCCAGGTCGATGCGGGCGGCCGCCAGATGCCGCGGCATGCCGAACATGTCGGCGATGAACCAGAGAAACTCGCGGCCTGTGAGCTTGTCGTAGAGGCAGGGCTCGTCGGGCACGTAGCCGACATGGAGATGTGCAGTACGGGGCTCCCGCACGACATCCGCGCGGCAGACGCGGATCGCACCGCGGGATGGCTGCAGCAGGCCGACGAGCATCCGGATCGTAGTCGTCTTGCCGGCGCCGTTGGGACCGAGGAGGGCGAAGAGCTCGCCGCGGGGGATGGCCAGCGTGAGATCGGACACGGCGACCTTGCTGCCATAGGTCCGCGTGACGTGGTCGAATTCGATCATGGCGAGTCGGCCGCCTCCGCGATCCCTGCGGCCTCTTCTGCGGCTTCCGCGGCCAGTCGAGCCGCATCATCGTCCGACCGACGTACGAACACGAGCGTGCCCGCGAGCACCATCGACTCCTGCTTGAGCACGCGGCCGCTGCGATCGACCCACAGGCGGGATCGCGGCGGGCGGGAGCTCGATGGATCGTCGCGATAGGAGACCACGTGCACCCGCACGAGATTGTTGTCCCAGAACAGCGTCTCTTCCGGGCCCACCTCCGCGTGCATGATCTCCAGGGGGGAGAGGCCGGATCGTAGGGGGCTGTAGACCGGCACGGTCCACCGGCGGCCCTCGTAGAGCCCGGGCATCAAGGACTGGGGCGAGAGTTCGTCGCCGAGCGTGAGCTGGTCGGGCAGATGGCGGCGGGTCTGGTAGTGAAGCTCGCCAGCCCGCACGTCGATGGCCACATCGCCGTCGCGAACGGTGCCTTCGAGGACGACGTCATCTGCCATGCCTGCCACGCTGACGGCGGACCGGAAGGCGTTCAGTCGGCCGTCGCTGTCGATGGCGAGCCTGCCCCGGGCATCGAACGTGGCCACGCCGCGGCTCCGCAACATGCCGGTGACGAGCGTGCTGGCCCACGACGGCAGAACCTCCTCGACGGGGAGCCGCTCGAAGTGCAGTCGACTCTCGACGGTCAGGCCGCCTTCCGGAGTGCGGGTCGACTCCGCCAGTGCCCAGCCGAGCGGGGAGCCGTTCCACTGTACGGTCCATCCGACCGGCCCGAGCCGGCCCCCCGAGCCGTAGAGTCCTTGGTATCCCGGAGGCGATCCAGGCTGCCATTGCGGGAGAATCTTTGCCGTGATCAGCCAGCCGCTGGTCACGAGCCAGAAGACGATGACGAAAGGCGCGAACCAAGTTCGGTGGAACATGCTGCCTCGGGCCGAAAGCGGCTCTGGCCGGGGAGATGAAAAAATGCGTCCTCCCCGCTGGAGCAGTGTAGCTGCTCGGGCCCGAGGGCGAAAAGCGACCAGTCACCGAAATCTCATTTGCCGGCTCTTGACGACCCGCATAAACTCACGTGCCGAATTGGCTCATTCGCCTGGATTGAGCCAGCCGGGGATGTTCCTTTTCGTATGGTCCGTTTTTCAAGCACCAAGTCGGATTGTTTTGCGAGCTCGTCATGCACGGATCTTTCTCGCCGCACGACGACCGTTCCTGTTGCCAGGCAGAGATTCCGGGCCACGGCGTGTTTTTCGCGCAGTCTTGTCCCATCTGCGGGCGGACGCTGCGGATCGCAGTGAATCTGCTGGGTAGCCGTGTCTATTGCCAGCACTGCGGTGGCGGTTTCATGGCTGCCGACGACTCGATGCGGTCTGCGGTGGTGCCGGATCCTGATGCTGCCCGCGCCTGTGATGAGACGGTCGATGCGCTTTTGGCCAAGGCCGAGGCAATTCTCGCGCGGTCAGGTGGACGGCGGCCGTTCAGTCGCTGAGGATTGCCTCCGGCCAGGAGGCGAGCCGGCCCATCCGCTTCCAGTAGTCGGGAAACGTCTTGCCGACGCAGGCGGGATCCTCGATCTGCACGCCCGGCACCACGAGCCCGGGCAGCGACAGACTCATTGCCATCCGATGGTCGTCATAGGTCGAGACCGTCGCTCCGTGCAGCGTGGCGGGCTCGATCGTCATGCCGTCGGCATGCTCGGCCACCCGGGCCCCCAGCTTGCGGAGCTCGCGCACGAGGTCGCCGATCCGATCGGTCTCCTTGTCGCGGATATGGGCGACGTTGCGGATCGTGGTAGGACTCGACGCGAACAGGGCGACGGCCGCGAGCGTCGGCACGGTGTCGCTGATCGCGTTCATATCGACGTCGATGCCGCGCTCTGCCCGGCCGCGCACCGTGATCGATTCACTGCCATCCGTCTGGTTCCACGTGACCGTACAGCCCATCCGCTCGAGCGCGTCACACAAGCCGACGTCGCCCTGCATGCTCCGTCGCGAGAGGCCTTCGAGCCGCATCTCGCCGCCGGTGATCGCGGCTGCGGCCACGAAGTAGCTCGCCGCGGAGGCGTCGGGCTCGACCGCGTAGCGGCAGGCCGTGTAGCCCGTGGCAGGAATCTCCCAGCCGCGGTCGCCGAGCGGCATACACGTGCCACCGAAGGCATGCATGACGCGGCGGGTCATGTCGAGGTAGGGGAGCGAGACGAGCTGGCCATCGAACGTGATCCGCATGCCCTGGGGAACGCACGGGGCGATCATCGCGAGCCCGCTGGCGAACTGGCTCGACGTGCCGCCATGCACGGTGACGGGGCCGCCGACGATCCCCGACGAGTGGATCGCGACCGGCGGGCAGTCTCCGCGGCTCTCCGCCACGGCATCCACGCCCAACATTCGCAGGGCGGTCACCAGGTCGCCGATCGGACGCTGCCGCATGCGCGCGGTGCCGTCAAGTCGAAACGTGCCGCGGCCCAGACCGCACACGGCTGACAGAAACCGCATCGTCGTACCACTGGCGGCGCAGTCGAGCGTCGCGGCATGCGCTGGGATGCTGCCGGCGCAGCCTTGCACCGTCAGTTCGCCCCGCTCCCAGTCGGCCTCGATGCAGATACCGAGTGCTGCCATGCCGGCGGCCATGACGCGGGTGTCATCACTATCGAGCGCACCGGTGATCACGCTCGTGCCGCGGGCGAGCGCGGCACAGACCAGGGCTCGGTTCGTGATGCTCTTCGAGCCAGGAGGGCGGATCGTGCCTCGAATCGGCCCGGGGCAGATGGGGATAGGAAGCGGATCCTGCATGGCGGCTCGGGGAGGCGACGAGAGGCACGGCGGGGAAACGATACCTGCTCCGACGCCTGCCGGAGCGGAGGACGAGGTATCCTGCCCGGTCGACATCGAGGCCGATGGCGACGAGTATAGCGCGGGAGAGCCAGCATGCACGCAGGGATGACGGGGCCGGGCAGTTATGACATGCTCGTGCCGCCACGGATCGTGTTCGGTGCAGGCCGCACGGCGGAGGTCGCCGGCCTCGTTGCCGAGTTCGGTCGTGCCGCCTGGATCGTGGCCGGCCGCCACTGCGGCCCGGCGAGCGGGGGGCTCGCCGCCGTCGAACACGCCTGTCGGGTCGTCGGCATTCCCGCGCTGCGGGTGGCGGCGAGCGCGGGTGAGCCCACGGTGGACGACGTGGTTGCGGCGCTCGCCGCGCTGCCCAGCGAGGGACGGGACGAGGCGGTGATCGTCGCCGTCGGCGGCGGCGCCACGATCGACCTCGCCAAGGCGGTCGCTGCCCTCGCGACGAACATCCCCCGTGATGCGGCCGACCTCGACGCGGCCGTGATCGATCATCTCGAGGGGGTGGGGCGGGGGCTGCCGATCAGCCGTCCTCCCTTGCCGCTGGTGGCAGTGCCCACCACCGCGGGCACGGGGGCGGAGGCGACCCGCAACGCCGTGATCTCCTGCCCACGGCGGCGGTTCAAGAAAAGCATGCGCAGTCCGCTGCTGGTGCCGCGGGCGGCGGTCGTCGATCCGGCCCTCACACTGTCATGTCCGCGAGACACGACCATGGCCTCCGGGCTCGATTGCATCACGCAGCTGGTCGAGTCGTTCATCTGCCGGTTTCGGCAGCCGGTGCCCCGTGCGTTGGTGCTCGACGCTCTGCCGCGGGCCCTGGCCGCCCTCCCGCGGGTGCTCGCCGCTCCGTCCGACCTGGATGCCCGGGCAGCTTTGAGCCATGCGGCGCTGATGTCGGGCATCGCGCTTACGAACTCGGGGCTGGGCATGGCGCACGGCGTGGCCGCGGCGCTCGGTATCGAGTGTGGCACGCCGCATGGCGTCGCCTGCGCCGTGATGCTCCCGGTGGCGCTGCGGGTCAACGGGCAAGCCGCGCGGAGCGACCTGGCGGTGCTCGAACGCGCGATCGACCACGGGGCATCGAGCGACGATGTCGTGGCGGCTCGGGCGTTCGTGGCGCGGATCGAGGCGGTCTGCGCCGCGGCCGGCGCACCGCGGCGACTGCGCGACGTCGGTCTCGCGCAGGACCGGCTCGGGTGGCTCGCTGAGCACTCCGGCGGTGCGAGCATGCGGGGCAACCCCGTGGAGCTGGATGCCTCCGCGCTGCTACCGATCCTTAGCGGCAACTACTGAACGGCGTCTTTGATCACAGGGTCGGCGAGAAGTGGCTGGAGGGCGGTTCCCTCCCGCTCACCGCCAAACGCCGCCAACTGCCACTCGCCCCGGGCGGATGCCAGATCTGGATCCTTGCGGAGGAGATGGAACACGCCAAGGTAAATGTGATTGCCCGGCTGGGCGGCCGCGTTGAACCACTGCTGCATGATGGCGAGCAGCATGTCGTCGGGCAGGCGATCTCGCGGCACCCGTTCGGTTTTGCCACGTTCGCGGTAGATAACCCGATCGGCATTGATCTCGACGATGCCGATGAGGCGGCCACCATCGAGTTCAATCTCGTTGTCACCGCTGGCGTTCAGCGCCTGATCACGGAGTTCCGGAAACTTCCTCGCATACATCGCAAGTCGGATCCAGCGATCGACTCGCTCCGCAGACGCCTCATCCTTGGCGGCGATGTCGCGGGCCTGTTCGAGAAGTTTGTCAGCCTTGGGAAAGTCGGCATCACGCAACGACTCATAGGCGTCTTTCAGGAACCGCTCAACCGCCTTGAGATCGCGGGCGGTGAATTCCTCGATCTTTACAGGTTTCTCGGATGTGGGCTCCGGACGTGGCTCAGGTTTCGGCTCGGGTTTCGGCTCGGGTTTCGGCTCGGGTTTCGGCTCGGGTTCCGGCTCGGGAGTCGGCTCGGGAGTCGGCTCGGGAGTCGGCTCGGGAGTCGGTGCTGGCGTGGGTTCCGGCTCGGGAGCGGGCTCGGGTCTTGGTTTGGGCTCGGCTTTGGGGCGATCCAGGTTCTTCTGCTTCGACAGGGCGATCTCTCTGCCAGACGTGCCGGAACGCTGCTGCAGAACCTGATAGCCGAGCCAGCCCGCCACGCCAAGCAAGATCGCCGTAACGGCCAGCGGTATCGCGGGGCTGGGCCGAGCAGGCCGAACAATCCGACGTTGCTGCGGGGATGTGGTGGTGCTCGGAAACCCAGCGGGCGGCATTTGCGCCTCTGGAGCCGCCGGGAACGCCGGGCTGGCTGCCGGCGGAGCGGAAGGGAATGACGAGACGCTACCGCCACCTGACGACGCGGCCGCGAGCATGGCATCCCGGGCCTGTTCGACCCGCGTGATCAGGGCATCCCTGGCCTTTGTGAGCGATCCTGGATCGATCGACCGGAGTGTAGCGAGCTTCTGATCGGCCGCCCTCACGATCACCAGAGGGTCCGTCTCCAGGGGCGAGACCCCGAGGACCAGATGGGGCGTGACCAGTTCGACGGCATCAATGCCGAGCCATTGTCGGCAGGGATCGAAGGGGGCGTCGTTCTGCATAGCATCGTATGGGAGGGGCGGGCGTTGATGCAGGGCTTCAACCCCTCAAGCGTAGCAGGCCAGTCGGTTTACGTCAGCCTACGCCACACCGTCATTTCCGCGATCGTGTGCTGGTGTTTGCGGGCCGTCTCCCGAATCACGAAGGGGATGTCGGACCGCGACACCAATGCGAACCGTGGCGTCAGGCAGCGTTCCATTCCCGTGAACGTCGTCAGCGGTTCGCCATGCTCACGGCGGCCACCGAGCCACTTGTCCTTGGGGGTGTATTCCTCGAGCCACGTATAGGGAGACGTGATCACGAGCAGGCCACCGGTCAGGACCCGGTCGGCGATCTCCCGCAGGAACAGCGCGGGATCGTAGAGGCGGTCAATGAGGTTGCCGGCGAACACGAGGTCATAGCCGGTATAGATCGCCTTGAGGTTGCAGGCGTCGCCCTGCATGAAGAACACTCGGGAGCCGATGTCGCCGAGGCCGAGCCGCTCCAGCGAGATCGCTCGCGGGACCGTGAGTTCGCCCTCGGTCGGAATCTCATAGTGCAGTTCGTCGCCCTGTTGGAGCCGCACACCTGACTGGATGAACCGTGCCGAGAAGTCGATCGCGTCGACCTGGGCGAAGTGGTGGGCGAACTCGAACGCGGAGCGACCGACGGAGCAGCCGATGTCGAGGCACTTGCCCCGACGATCCAAAGGTACGTGCGGCATCGTGGCCACCACGCAGGCCCGCGGAAAGTTGGCCACGCCGAGCACACTGCCGCGGTTCGCAGCGTCGCCGCCGGACGCGGCATCTGCGTAATGGAAATCGAGGTACTGCGACACGAGCTGATCCGTCTCGTACAGCCGCGAGCCGGCCGTGACCGCCTCGTTGCCCGGCTCCTCGACGATCGTGCGGAAGCCCGCGTGCTGAAAGAAGTGCCGCCGGAACGCGTAGCGGGCGCTGGCGAGCGCCTCGTTGCCTGTCGAGATCCAGGAGCCCCCCTTGATCAGGTTGTGGCGGCCATCGAACGTGGGCACGGAGAAATCGTCGTAGAGCGGGTGGATCTCGAAGCCCTTGAAAGGCATGATCGGCGTGCGGGTCCACTGCCAGACGTTGCCCACGACGTCACAGAACTCGCCTTGCGGAAACATGTCGACGGGGCAGCTCGACGCGAAGTGCTCGAGATTGAGATTGCCCGGGGCGCGGTCCCATGATGGATGGTCGCCTGGCACCTCGTCGCGGAGCGCCTGCCAGTGGGCCTCGGTGGGCAGGAGCACGTTCTCGCCCGTCCGCTTGGCCAGCCAGGCGCAGTAGGCCTGGGCCTCCAGGCAATTGACCTCGACCGGCCAATCGAGCGGAAGGGGCCGCTCGTCGAGCAGGTTCCGCTGCCAGTAGCCGTCGGCGCGGCTGAGCCAGAACCTGGGATGCTCGGCCCGCGTGTAGTGGAGCCAGCCGCGGCCCTCCTCGGTCCAGAGCGACTCGTCGCGATACCCGCCGGCGGTCACGAACTCCAGGAACTCGGCGTTGGAGACGAGCCGCTTGCCCGCGCGAAATGGAGGCAGGGCCGCGTCCTCGTGGCCGTATTCGTTGTCCCAGCCGTAGGTTTGATCGTCGGCCCGCTTGCCGAGCCGCACGGTCCGGCCGGCAACCGGGAGCCAGTCATTCGCCGGCGGAGTGCCCGTCGTCCCGCAGGCCGCCCAGAGGCGCCGCTCCTCGGCGGTGAGCTCATCGCCATGACGCAGTTCGTCGAGCGGCATCTGCCGCATGATCACGCTCGACGTCTCGAGGTGGATCCGCTCGTGCTCGATGCCCATCAGGATTACCCACGCGGGCGAGTCCTGACGGATCGGCAGTTCGAGCGGCATCGACTGGATGAACCCATCGACGAACTCCCGCATCGCAGCCCGGTAGTCGCGAACCGTACGAACGCTCGGCCAGTCGTAGTGGGCGGTGTTGAGATCGTCCCACGACATCTCGTCGACACCCACGGCCATCATGGCCTCGAGCACGGCATCGAGTCGCCGGGGAATCAGCCGGCCAGCCGTGAGCTTGTTGACGTAGAACACCGCTGGATGCGCGAAGTAGAAGATCAGCGGGTGGCGGAGCGGTTCGTACCGCTCGTAGTACGATGCGTCGTCACGGATCAGGTCGAAGAGCCGCTCGTAGATCGCACAGGTCTGATGGAAATAGCGGCGGATCTCGGCCCGCTTCGCGGCGACCGGATCGGCTGCCGTCGGGTCGGCCGTGAGCAGGACGGTGTGGGTCGGCGCGAGCGGCGTCTCAAAATCGCTCAAGCGGGCCTGGCTGCGGCCAGAGATCAGCGAGACGGGCGTCATGGGGAAGCTCCCGGGACCGGAACGAAGTCAATCCGCAACTCTACCACGGGCCTTGAGGCCCGCGATCAATCGGTCCGGGATCGGCGAGTTGCCGCCGAGGAGCGCCCCGACGACGGCGCCGCGGTGGCAGTTGTCGCCACCGCACAGTGCATTGGCTCGGACACCACCCGCAAAGTCATCCGCATGCCGGCATGCGAAAAAGACCGCCGCCGGAAATGCCTCGTCGATGTAACAGGCGGGGCTCAGCACGCTGCCCACGACGCCGCGGTCAGGACAGGCGCCGCCGGTGGCTTCGCAGCGGCGATTCCAGTCCGCGAGTTTCGCCGCCGAGACCCAATCAGAGGCCTCCTCGAGGACGACGGTGCGAAGGTCCTCGGCGGGGCGATCACCGCGGGTGAGCCGCACGAGCATCCGCACGAAGGCATCGGCAGCCGCGAGGACGTCGTCATCCTTGTGGGTCAGCGAGACGTGAACCCTCACGATCCGCAGTAGGTCGGGGTGCCGTGGACCAAGGCCGGCCACGATCGCAGGCACGTGGGCAAGGCCGCCGATGTGCACGTCACGCACGCCGCAGTTGATCGGCTTGCGGCCCGCTGCCAGGTTCGTGAAGAAGTGGCGGTGGTATTCCTCGACGTAGGTGTCGCCGTGTCGAGCTGGCTGCCGCATGAAGGCCACGTAGTGGTCGAGCCACCGTTCAGGATCGTAGTCGCGGTCACGCCGTAACAGGCCGTAGAGTTCGGCCGCGAGTTGGAAGTTCAGCGTATTGCCGCCGGCCGGGAGCCGCTGGTGGTAGTGAACACCGCGGCGACCCCAGAACTCCGCCTGGTCGCCGAGGATGTCGAACTGCGGTCCCGCCGCGACGTAGCTCGACCGCCAGAGGATGCTGTCAGGGTGCGGACTGAGGGGAGGCAGATAGCCGAGCGTGTCGGCAGGCGCGAGGAGTTCGGGATAGTCGCGGTCGAGCGCCGCGCGGTCGTAATACCAATGGACGGGCATCGACACCGCGTCGGCCACGAGTGAGCCGAGGAATGCAGCGCGGGCCCGATCGTCGCCGCATGTGTCGAAGGTCATGTCGTCGGTCATGAGGCGAGGGCCCCGGCGAGAAAGGACTGCACTCGCGGGTGTGCCTGCTCGGTGAAGAACGGGAGCGAGCGATCGTGGGCCAGGACCCGGCCGTCTGCGATGAAGGCGACCTCGTCGGCGACCCGCCTGGCGAAGGCCATCTCGTGGGTCACCAGGACGAACTGCGTGCCCGACGTTCGCAACTCGCCGATCATCTCCAGCACCTCGCTGCGCATCTCGGGGTCGAGCGCCGACGTTGGCTCGTCGAGAAACAGCCGCTGTGGCTGGGTCACGAGGGCCCGCAGGATCGCGATTCGCTGCTTTTGGCCACCGGACAACTCGGCCGGCCGCTTGTGGGCGTGCTCGGTAAGGCGAAACCTTTCGAGCGGGCCCCGCACTCGTTCGGCTGCCGCGGCCTGCGACAGGCCGTGCACGTGGACGAGCGGCAGAAGCAGATTGTCCATGGCGGTAAGATGCGGGAAGAGATTGTACGCCTGGAAAACCGTGCCGACGGTGCGGCGATAACAGCGCAGGCCCGCCTCGTCGCGGGGCAGCGGCACATCGTCGAACGCCACGCTGCCTGCCGTCGGTACATCGAGCCCCGCGAGAATCCGTAGCAGCGTCGACTTGCCGCCGCCGGACGGGCCGACGAGCACGAGCGCCGTGATGTCGGCGGTGGCGAGGTCCAGGCCGTCGAGGACGGTGGCCGTGGTCGCGGGGCGGCCCGCCGCGGCGGGCGTGGTGAACCGCTGCACGATGCCGCGGACGTCGAGCTTCATGCCGGTGGTCTTTCTCTCATGCCGCCTCGTACCGGAACCGACGCTCGAGCCACCGCGATACGCCGGCCAGCGGCAGCGTGAGCGCGAGGTAGCCGGTGGCCAGCGGAAGATAGCTTTCGAGCGTGGAGTAGGTGAACGAGTTGACCTCCTGGGCGGCGAGCGTGAACTCGGAAATGGCAATCACCGACAACAGCGACGAATCCTTGATCAGCGACACGAGCTGGCCCGCCACGGCCGGCAGCACGATCCGCACGGCCTGAGGCAGCACGACGAGCCGCAGCGTCTGGGCGGGCGCGAGGCCGATCGCCCGGGCGCTGTCGAGCTGGGCCTGGGGAATGGCATCGAGGCCGCCGCGGAAGATCTCAGCCATATAGGCGCCGCTGAAGAGGGCGAGCACGGCCACGCCCACCACGTAGCGGTTCTCGAGCCCGACGGCGCTGGCGACCACATAGAAGCCGATCAGCAGCTGCGCGAGCAGCGGTGTGCCACGAATGAGCTCCACGTAGATTCGCGCCGCGGCCTCGAGGAGCGGCTGTCGCGACCGCAGCATGAAGGCCGCAACGCCGCCGATCGCGACGCTGGCGGCAAGGGCCGCGATGCTCAGTCCGACGGTCGTGAGCCAGCCCTGCAGGAACTTCTGCCGATAGTCCCAGACCCCTGCCCAGTTCCACGTGTAGCCGACCCGCCAGAATGCCAGGGCGATGCCGGCGGCGAAGAGCACGATGACGATGAGGTGGGCGAGCCAACGCGGCATACGGGAAAGGGTACCACGCGCAGGGCGTTATGCCTCGCAGGCCCGTCACTCCGTGACGGGCCGTCTGTTCTGCCCGCTGCGGAGCAACGGGCTTCAGGCGTGCGCACCCTAAAACACAAACGGGATGCCCTGGGCTTTGAAAAAGGCCTTTTCTTCGGGGAGGAACTCGTCGCCGAGCCGCTCGAAGCCACCCGACTCGCGGAACGTCTCCAGGAATTCGTTCACGTTTCGACGCAGGTCGTCATCGCCGAGCCGCAGGCCGATGGCCCACGTCTCTTCGCGGAACGGCCGCAGCAGGGCGCGGGTGGCCTCGGGATGCCGGCGATGATTCTGATAGATGGAGAGCGAGTCGTAGATGAAAGCGTCGGCCTTCCCCTGCGCCACTTCGAGCACGGCCGAGGACTCCTTGTCGAGCACGAGCACGCGGGCCTTCGTGAGCGACGTCGCAGCGTACTGATGCCCGGTGGTGCCCTTCTTCACGGCCACGATCCGGCCGGGCGCGTCGAGATCGGCTGCCGCTTGCACGGGCGACTTCGCGGCGACGAGCAGTGCGAGCCCCGTGCGCAAATATGGCTTCGAGAACGCGATCGACCGCGCCCGCTCCGGCGTGGCCGTCAGTGACGAGATGATGCAGTCAATCTTGCGGGTCTTGAGGGCCGTGATCAGGCCGTCGAAGGCGATGTTCTCGATCCGCACCTCGCGGGCGAGATGCCGGCCGAGCGCCTCCGCCAGCCGCACGCTCACGCCCGTGGGCCTGCCCTGCGCATCGGTCATCTCGAACGGCGGATACGACAGCTCCATTCCCACTCGCAGCGGCTCCGCCGCGGAAGCGGTCGCTGCCGTGAGGAGCAGGAGTGCGACGAGACACGAACGCGAGGGCAGCAGTCGGGTATGCATCATGCGGTGAGTGTAACCACACCAGAACGAGGGGCGCTGGGCCGATAGAAGCCCCCAGTCGCAAGCCGGGGATCGTGCGTTGCCATCCCCTCGCTCGCGCTCAGGGCTTGTCTGGGCGGGATCATCGCGCGTCACCGAGATACGGCTTCGGTGAACGGACCTGCCAGGATGGCCTCGGGCTGATCGCGGCGTCCGGCGCGATCGATGACGACCTTCGCCTGACGCACCAGGTCGTCGGGTACCCGCCAGCGGCTGCGATCGTAACCCGGGGCGGCGAGGTTGATGGTGAGCCGCGGGGGAATCTCCCGGGCCGTTTCGCCGATCGGGACGGTTGCCGGATCGGTGCCACGAAGCAGATCGCCGGCGAGCCGGCCCGCCAGCAGGCCGACTTCGCGGAAGTCGAAGCCGACGTCGAACAACGTGCCGCGATCGGGCTTGCCCGGCACGACCGTGAACGCGGGCACGCCCGCCTTCGCCGCCGTCGCGATGATCGAGTCGATGACGCTCGAGACGGTCGTGTCGCCCGGCACGAAGATCGCCTCGGCACCTCGCGACAGCGTCGACTGGATCGCCTCGATCACGCCTGATGAATTCTCGACGGCCGCCTCGAGGAGCACGATACCGCGGGCATTGCAGCTCGCCCGGGCCAGCTCCATGAACCGCCGCGAGTTGCTCTCGGATGGATTGTGGGCCACACCCACCTTGGCCAGCCGGGGGTTGATCGCCTGGGCGATCCGAAACGTGGCGTCGACCGGCGCGAGGCTGCCGTAGCCGACAAGGTGCCGCGGATGCACGAGCGGATCGGCACGGTCGAAGCCGACGCCGGCCGAGAAGGGATCGGCGACGGCGGAGAAGACGTGGAGGATCCGGCCACGGTCGTTGGCGGTGGCGAGGGCCTGAAGCGAAGGCGTGCTCGACGTGAGCGCGAGGTCGAATGGGCCGCCGGCGATCTCTCGCGCGATCGCATTGGCCTGCGCGAGGTCGCCTTCGGCGTTGTAGCGGCGGATCGTGACCGTCGAGCCCTCGACATAGCCGCGGTCCGCGAGACCCTCGATCATGCCGGTCACGGCGTCGTCGAGCAGTGACGTGCTCACCTGCTGAAGCACGGCCACGGCGGGCACTGTGCGGTTCGCGCCGGCCCGATCGGTCGCGAGGAGGAGGGCCGACGCGCCGCCGAGCAGGAGGAGCGTGGGGAGCGATCGCCTGAGGAAGATGGTGCCAGGCGATTGCGGAGAAATGACGCTGCTCATACGTAGGCCTCCGCGAGCGTGCGGGCGGCGTCGTCGTCGAGCTGGTCGGCGCGGCGAAGCGCATCGAACCGATCGGCAAGGTCATCGGGCGTGAGCCGGCGTTTTGCACCGCCCTGCACGTCGAGGGCGATCCGGCCGCGGTGAATCAAGAGGAGTCGATCACCGAGCACCGCGGCCTGAGCGAGCGAGTGGGTCACCATCAGCGCCGTGAGGCCCTGCTCGCGGATGATCCGGGCCGTGGCCTGGATCACGCGGTCAGCGGCTGCGGGATCGAGGGCGGCAGTGTGTTCGTCGAGCAGCAGCAGTTCGGGCCGCTGCCAGGTGGCCATCACGAGCGTGACGATCTGCCGCTGGCCGCCGGAAAGCGAGCCGATCGGCTGGTCGAGCCGCGATTCAAGCCCGGGCACGATCGCCGCCAGCCGCCGTGATGCCTCGTCTCGCAGTTGCCGACTCGTCGCCCACCGCAGTCCGACGCGGCGGCCGCGGCAGGCGGCCACGGCGATGTTTTCGAGCACGGTCAGGCTCGAGGCCGTGCCGGCCCGCGGGTCCTGGAACACGCGGCCCACGAGCTTCGCCCGTTCGTGTTCTCGCCACCGGGTGATGTCGTTTCCGGCCAATCGCAGTGAGCCGCCGTCGAGCCGCACCGTGCCGGCGATCGCGCCGAGGAGCGTGCTCTTGCCTGAACCGTTCGTGCCGATCACGACGACGAACGAGCCCGCGGGGAGCGAGAGCGAGATGCCGTCGACGGCCCGGACGACCGGCCCGCCAGGGGAGGCAAACGATACGACCGTATCAGTGAGTTCGAGCATGGCCCCCTCGCGACAGGAACCGTGGGGCGACGAGGGCGGCGAGCACGACGGCGGCCGTGGCTGCCTTCAGCCAATCGGGATCGAGGCCGGCGCGAAGGGCCGCCGCGACGAGCAGGCGAAACGTGACGCTGCCCGCGGCTGTGGCGACGAGCGCGCCGCCGAGCCGCACGGGGCCCACGAGCGCTGCGCCCAGAAACACGCTGGCCATGCCCCAGACCACCATCCCGATCCCCATCTGCACATCGGCGAAGCCCTGATACTGGGCGACGAGCCCGCCGGAGGCCGCCGTGAGCGAGTTGGCGATGGCGAGCCCCGCGAGCGTCATGCTGCCTGTATCGCGGCCAAGGGCGCGGGCCATCGTGGCGGTATCGCCCCCGGCCCGCATCGCCGTGCCCAGTTGCGTGCGGAAAAAAGTCCACAGTGCGGCAATTGCGAGGGCCAC
Source organism: Pirellulales bacterium (assembly GCA_049695995.1). GTDB lineage: Bacteria > Planctomycetota > Planctomycetia > Pirellulales > UBA1268 > QWPN01. Next base: position 16,398 of record JBAVTF010000079.1, read on the forward strand.
GATCGTGAGCACCAATACAAGCTGGGCCGCCTCGCCGGCGACGGCCGCGGACAGTCCGGCCCGCTCGAGCAGTGGGCCGAGCACCGCCTCCGCGCGGTCGAGCAGCGTGTGCGAACTGGCGAGCGGTACGTTGCTGCGGCCGAGCACGACGAGGTTCACGCTCGCCAGCGCCGTCGTCACGAGGATGCCGGCGAGTAGCCGCTCGATGCCGAGATAGGCGTGGAGCAGGGCGGTGGCGCAGCCCGCGAGGCCGCCGGCCGCCATGCCGCCGAGCGTGGCGAAGAGCGGATCGACGCCGGCGGTGAGGAGCACGGCCGTGACGACGGCGCCGAGCGTGAACGACCCGTCGGTCGTGATGTCGGGGAACGAAAACAGCCGGTAGCTCACGAACACGCCGAGGGCGACGAGCGCGAGTGCCAGGCCGAACGTCCATGTGGAAAGCAGCGTGATCATGCGCGGGCTCCGGCGACGACCAGCGGCGCGAACCACACGCGGCCACGGACGAATTGCGACCGTCCGCTGCCGAGCACGGGCTGCGGGTCGCCGAGCAGATGCAGGAGCGCGAGCGGCTCGGAGGCGGTGACGTCGGCGACCGTTGCGGCAACGTCTCCGCTGCCGCGCTTGAGCGGCCGCAGTGGGAACACCGTTGCATGGAAGTGTCCCTGCGTCGCGCCGGTGCTCAAGGGCCGCACGAAGGCTGCCAGTGGACCGGTTGTCGGGCCGCGGGTGGCCACGCCGACGATGAGTGCCGTCCGTCGGGCATGCACCGGCTCTCGGGAAAAGCTCAGCCAACGAGCGGCGATGTCGCGGCGGGGCGAGCCGGGGCGGTCGATGGCCGACGCCTCGGCGAGCGGGCGGATGAGTTCAGCGCCGACGAGGCCGTGCACCTCGCTCACGACGACGATCGCGACCGTGTCGCCCGCGACGTGCTCGAACATGCCCGCTACCAGGTCGTCGATGGTGACGGCGTCGGCTTCATCGGCTGCTTCGAAGCCGGCGCGGCCCGCCGGGATGCCTTCCCAGACGAGTCCGGCGGCGACATCGACATCCGGCACGAGATCCGCAGTGGCCGCGACGTAGTCGATGGCTGAGAAGGGCTGCGGCCGACGGTGGAAGGCGGTACCGCAGGCACCGAGCATCTCTCCAGCGCGGTCCGCAAGTGGCTCAGTATCCGCGAGCGCGGCGAGGCCGAGCGCGAAGGCATGCCGCGACAGCGGTACTCGCTCCGCAGCCGCCATGCGGCCGGAGAGCGCTGCGTCGGCGGAGCCAACGAGCCGGCCACGCAGCGGGGCAGGCCCCGGCCGCTCCAGGCCGATGAACTGCACGGTGCCGCACCGCACATCGACCACAGCGGGGGCATGATGCGCTGCGGTGTGGCTTACGAACGACTGGCCAGCCGCTGGCTCCATCAACAGCGGCGTGAGCCGCGTGAGGTCGAGTACCTTGCGGATCGGCTCGCTGGCAGCGCGGATCAGGCAGGACCCCCCCACGCCCTTTGCCGAACGGTGGATCTCGAACAGCACGCGGATGCCGGCCGAACTGAGAAAGCCGCAGTCGGTGAGATCGAGCGCGATCGTGTGATGGCCGCGACGCAGTTCCTCATCGACCGCACAGGCCAACTCCCCCGCATGCTCGGCATCGAGCCGGCCCGCGACGGCAAGCACGAGCACTTCGGGCGTTTCGCGGCGGTCGATCGAAAGCTCCATCCGCGGCAGTGTGCCTGAGCAGCGGAGCGCGGCACAAGCCGCGGCGGGAATGCACCGCTGCTGCTCGATGGACTGTGAGGGGCTGCCCAGTGCCCCAGGAGCCGGCGTATGGCGGCAAGCGAAGGCAGGATGCCGAGAGCGCAGCCGCCATCGAGCGAGCGGAGGGCAGGGATGCCCGAAGTGAGCATCCGGCGACGGGGCATGGGCAGCCCCGAACTCTCGCCACAGCGGGTTCAACCGCTGCGGAATAGCTCGGGCCTGCGGTCTTCATGTCGTGTGCCGCACACGGAGTGTGCGGACTACGGTGGCGACAGGCTGGGATGCGTCAGTGGTGGGACGGCGTGCGGGCGAGGAACTCGCCGCGGCCGACCGTGCCGCAGAAAATGCCGTTGCGGACGGCCACCTGGCCGCGGACTGTGACGATGGAGGGACGGCCCTCGATCGCGAAGCCCTCGAAGGCGTTGTAGTCCACGTTCTGGGACTGACGGCCGGCCGTGATCGTGCCGCGGTAGGCAGGGTCGTAGACGACGATGTCGGCGTCGGCGCCGACCGCGATCACGCCCTTGCGCGGGTAGAGGTCGAAGATCCGGGCGGCGTTCGTACTGGCCACGGCCACGAACTGCTCGGGCGTGAGCCGGCCGCGGTTCACGCCGTAGGTCCAGAGGAGGTTAACGCGATCCTCGATCGCCGGGATGCCGTTGGGGATCTTCGTGAAGTCTTCGCGGCCCATGGGCTTCTGCGTGAGAAAGTCGAACGGGGCATGGTCGGTGCCGACCGTCTGGATATCGCCGGTGGCGAGGGCGTCCCAGAGCAGTTGCTGATTGGCGGCGTCGCGCAGCGGTGGCGACATCACGTACTTCGCCCCCTCGAAGTCGGGCCGCTCTGCCCAGGTCTTGTCGAGCAGCAGATATTGGATGAGCGTCTCGATCTGGATCCGCACGCCCCGGGCCCGGGCCGCAAGTGCCGCGGCGAGCGCCTCCCGGCAGGAGAGGTGAACCACATACACGCTCGCGCCCGTGAGTTCCGCAAACGTGGCGAGGTGGTGCACACCCTCCGCCTCGACCTGCGGCGGCCGGCTGTCGTGGTGGGCGTCCGGGCCTGTGCGGCCGGCGGCGAGCAGCCGCTGCTGCATCTCCGCGACGAGCGTTTCGTTCTCGCAGTGGGCCGCCACGACCACGCCAAGCTCCTTGGCAAGCGTAAGCGCCCGCCACAGTTCCTCGTCGTCGACTCCAAAGGCGCCCTTGTAGGCCAGGAACACCTTGAAGCTGGCCACGCCCTGCCGCACGATCGCGCGCAGCTGATCGGCCGCGTCGGCGTCGAACCGCGTCACGCCCATGTGGAAGGCGTAGTCGCAGCAGGCCCGGCCCTCCGCCTGCGATCGCCAGAGGGCGTAGCCGTCGGCCGCGGTCATCGACCGCCCCGGGCAGACCATCTCGAAGATCGTCGTCGTGCCCCCCATGAGCGCCGCCCGAGTGCCGGTCTCGTAGGTGTCCTTGGAGAACGTACCCATGAACGGCAGGTAGATATGCGTGTGCGGATCGATCAGGCCCGGGAAGACGAGCTTGCCGGTCGCGTCGATCACCTCGGCGCCGGGAGGTGGTGTGATGCCGCGGTCGATCCGCGTGATCGTCTCGCCCTCGCAGAGGATGTCGCCCCGCAGACGGCCCTCGGCGTTGACGATCTCGGCGTTGGTGATGAGGAGCGTCATGGATGGGGTGGGATGGGGGCGATCGTGCCGGCAGCGAGCCGGGCCTGGTACTGCTCCCATGAGAGCGACTCTCGGCCCGTGGGGACAGGCTCCATCGTGATACAGCCGTCCACCGGGCAGACGATCGAGCAGAGGTTGCAGCCCACGCAGTCGGCGGCGCGGATGGCGGGTACCGTCTTGCCGGGGACGCGGCCGGGGCCGAGGCCGTAGGGGGTCGGATCGACGAGGTCGATCGACTGGTGGGCGCCGTCCTCGCAGGCGATGAAGCAGAGATTGCAGCCGATGCAGCAGTCGTAGTCGATGCGGGCGATCCGCCTGGCGTGCAGATCGAGCCGCCCCCAGTCGATCACCCGCGGCACTGCGCGGCCGCGGAGGTCGGAGACGGAGGCGAAACCCTTGGAGTCGAGGTAGGTGGAGAGGCCATCGATCATGTCCTCCACGATCCGGAAGCCGTGGTGCATGATCGCCGTGCAGACCTGCACGGTCGTGGCGCCGAGCGCGATGCACTCGGCGGCGTCACGCCACGTGGCCATGCCGCCGATGCCCGAGATCGGCAGGTTGACCGCGGGATCGGCGGCGCAGTCGTGCACCATCTTGAGGGCGATCGGCTTCACGGCCGGACCGGCATAGCCGCCATGGGCGCTCCTGCCGCCGACATCGGGCTCCGGGGTGAACGTGTCGAGGTTGACGTTCGTGATGCTGCTGATCGTGTTGATGAGCGAAATCGCCTGGGCGCCCCCTTGCTTCGCGGCCCGGGCGGCGGCGAGGATGCTCGTGATGTTCGGCGTGAGCTTCACGATCACCGGGATCGTGGCCGCCTCCATGACCCAGCCGATGATCGTCTCGGCCACGTCGGGGTTCTGGCCCACGGCCGAACCCATGCCCCGCTCGCACATCCCGTGCGGGCAGCCGAAGTTGAGCTCGATGCCGTCGGCCCCGGCGTCGGCCGACCGCTTCACGAACTCGTGCCACCGCTCGCGGGTGTCGACCATCAGCGAGGCGATCACGGCCCGGTCGGGCCAGCGTCGCTTCACCTCGGCGAGTTCGCGGAAGTTCGTCTCAACGGAGCGGTCACTGATGAGTTCGATGTTGTTGAAGCCGGCCATCCGCAGGCCGCCGAGCGTGATCCCCGAGTAGCGGGACGACGTGTTCACGATCGGGGCGCCGATCGTCTTCCAGACGAGGCCACCCCAGCCGGCCTCGAAGGCGCGGTGGGCCTGGCCGGCCGTGTTGGATGGCGGACCGCTCGCCACCCAAAACGGATTGGGTGAGCGGATGCCGGCGAACGAGGTGGTGAGATCGGCCATAGGTGGGTTCTCAGCCGGTGATGCGTTCGCCGGTGAGCATGAGATGGATGCCACGGGCGGCCCGCTTCCCGTCGGCCACGGCGTAGACCACCTCGCGGCCGCCACTGGCGCAGTCGCCGCCGACGAACAGGTGCGGAAGGCTCGTCTGCATCGTCTGCGAATCGTGGACCACGCGGCCGGCCGCGTCGAGGGCGAGGTCGGGGAACAGCCGCTGGAGCATGCCCGACGGTTTCTCCTGGCCGACCGCCCGGAGCACCATGTCGCACGGCAGCGAAAACTCGCTGCCGGGGAGCGGCACGACGTGACCGTCCCGCCGTTCGGTGCGGATGAGCTGCAGGCCTGTCACGTGGCCGTCGTGTGCGAGCACCTCGCTCGGCATCGCGTCGAAGAGAAAGGTGGCTCCGTCGGCCTTCGCGAGGTCGTACTCAAAGGGATAGGCGGGCATCTCGGCCTCGCTGCGGCGATAGATCACCGTAGCCGTCTCGGCGCCGAGCCGCTTTACCTGCGTGACGGCGTCGATCGCGGTGTTGCCGCAGCCGATCACGGCCACGCGGCGGCCCACAGGCACCTCATGCAGCGGCCGGGTGTGGATCCACTCGATGAACGTGGTGGCGTCGAGCACCTCCGGTAGGTGTTCGCCGGGGATGCCGAGCCGTTGGCCGTTGCCCAGCCCGACGCCCAGAAACAGCGCCTCGTGGTCACGGTGGAGATCGGCTACGGGAACGTCGCGGCCGATCTCGATGCCGAGGCAGAACTCGACGCCGAGCTGCTCGATCAGCCGCGCTTCGGCGAGGCTCACCTCGGGGGGCATCTTGTAGTAGGCGATGCCGTAGGTGTTGAGCCCGCCGCCGGCCGGCTTCTTGTCATAGACCGTCGTAGCGTAGCCGAGTCGGGCGAGTTCGGCGGCGCAGGCGAGGCCGGCCGGACCGGCACCGATGACGGCGACACGGCGACCGTGCCGCGGCCGCGCGGGGGGCAGCACGTCGAGGCCCCGCTCCAGGCAGGCATCGGTGGCATGTCGCTGCAGCCTGCCGATCTTGATTGGATCTCCTTCGAGATCGCGCACGACGCAGACCGCCTCGCAGAGCACCTCCGTCGGGCAGACCCGGGCACAGCTCGCCCCCAGAATATTGGCCTGGAGAATCGTGCGGGCGGCCCCCGTCAGATTGTCGGTGACGATCTTGCGAATGAACGCCGGCACGTCGATGCCGGTGGGGCAGGCGGTGATGCAGGGGGCGTCATGGCAGAACAGGCACCGGCTCGCTTCGACCCGCGCCTCCTGGGGCGAGTACGGGGGCGCGATGTCGGCCATCCGGGCGGCGGCCGTGGCGGCGTCGAGCAGGGGCTGAATCGGCATGGGCTTGTGTCGGCGTCGGGAAGCGGAGCACCATGATGCCATGGAACAGGCTGCCCTGCCGAACGCCGTCGATCCGCGGCGCACGATCCGCGAACTGCGGGAGCTTGCCGCCCTCACGGCGGACGAGCGGGGCGCCCAGCGGGTGGCCTTCACGCCGGTCTGGCAATCGGCCCGCGCGTGGCTGCGGGAGCGGTTCGCGGGACTGCCGGTCGAGGTCCACGACGACGCGGCCGGCAACCTTTGGGCCACGCTGCCTGGGCGGAGCGAACGGGCGGTCGTGCTCGGAGGCCACATCGACTCCGTGCCGAGCGGCGGCTGGCTCGACGGCTGTCTCGGCACACTGGCGGCGGTCGAGGTGCTGAGGCGGCTTGCCGCGGTGCATGGCGGCCGTCCGCCGGTGACGGTGCGGGTCGTGGACTGGGCGGACGAAGAGGGGGCCCGGTTCGGCTGCAGTCTGTTCGGCTCGTCGGCCTGCTCGGGAACACTGCGGCCTGCCGAACTAGGTGGGCTCGTGGATGCAGGCGGCGTCTCGCTGCCCGACGCCCTGCGGCGCGTCGGCCTCGACTTCGACCGGCTGGCGGAGAGCCAGATGGAGCTCGGATCAGCTGCCGCCTATCTCGAAGTGCACATCGAGCAGGGGCCAGTGCTGCTCGACCGCGGCCTGCCGCTGGGGGCCGTGACGGGCACGCTCGGCGTGGAGCGACATGCGATCACGTTTCACGGTGAGGCGGCCCACTCGGGAAGCACGCCGATGGAGCGGCGTCGCGATGCGCTCCTGCCCGCGGCCCGGCTCGCACAGGAGATCTACGCGATCGCTGCGGCCCACGGTGGTGTCTGCACGGTCGGCTCATGCACGATGCAGCCTGGCATCCCAACGAGCGTGGTCGAGACATGTCGGATCACGCTCGATCAGCGGCATCTCGATGCAGCTGCACTGGCGAGGATGCTCGATGCGGCGCGGACGGCGGCCACGCGATTCGCGGTGGAGGCCGGAGTCGAAGTGGCTTGGGAGCCTGTCTGTCGAGTCGCACCGGCGCCGTTTCACTCGGAACTCGTGGGCCTGTGTGCGGAGGCGATCCGCGAGACGTGTGGCGCCGACTATCGCCTTCCATCTGGCCCGCTCCACGACGCCTCTTCGATGGCCCAGGCCGGCGTGCCCACCGCCATGCTCTTCGTGCAGAGCCTCCGCGGGCTCAGCCATAATCCGGCCGAGGACACTCGGGAAGAGCATCTCGAGCTCGCCGTGCAGGCATTCGATCAGCTCGTCGACAAGACGATTGGCTGGATCCGTAGGCCCGTCACTCCGTGACGGGCAGCTTGCCGAGTGGGCTTGTCACGCCGTGACAAGCGTTCCGGTCACGGCGTGACCGGGCTACCGTGACCGGGCCTAAGGGCCTGCGCTCTTCCCTGCCTCCGTAGAATGGGACGGTTCGAGCGAACTGCGTTCGTGTGAGGTGTCGTGATGGCTCCCGTCCGTCACCGTCGAGGAGCCGACGGCCCGCTGTTCTGGTTGATCATTTGGGTATTTGCCTGGCCTGCGGTCGCGTCCGATCCTGCGGCCGTGCCGCGGCGCTGTGTGGTGCTCGATGTCTACGCCCGCGAGGATGACGCCGCCGAGGACCGAGTGGTCGCTGCCGCCGAGGCGTTTGCCCGCGACCGCGGCGGCCTTGTGGTCGTGCGGCGGCTGATCGCCTCCAACCCCGATGATCGGGACGCATTCGCGAAGCTGTCCGCCACGCACGGCTTCACGGCGGACAAGACGCCGGTGCTGCATGCCTGCGGCCGGGTGGCCGTCGATGTCGATGATGTTGCAGCGCTGGCCAAGCGGGCGAAGGCGCTCGTGCAAATGGAGGTCTTCACGCGGCCGGGCTGTGGTCGGTGCGCCGCCGCGAAGGCCTGGCTGCCGACGTTCCAGGAGGCGCATCCGGGCGTGGAGGTGGTGACGCTCGACATCGCCGGTGATCCCGGCTCGCGGCAGTACCTCGGCGACCTCGTCCGCGAGCATCAGACCGCCGCAGCGAGCGTGCCGGTGTTTCACGTCTGCAATCGGCTTGTCGTCGGCTTCGATCGCCCGGAGACGTCGGGTCGGCGGCTGGCCGCGGTGCTGGAGCCCTGGACGCGGCCATGCCCGGAGCCGATCGGTGTCGATGCGGATGTGGAAGAGATGGCCGCCGAGAGCGAGACGGCGATCGACCTGCCGATGCTCGGCACGGTCGATGCCCGCGTCCTCGGCATGCCGCTGTTCACGCTCGCCATTGGCCTCGTCGACGGCTTCAATCCCTGCGCGATGTGGGTATTGCTCCTGCTGCTCTCGATTCTCGTCAACGTCGGCGACCGGCTGCGGATCCTGGCGATCGCGGGCACGTTCGTCGTCGTGAGCGGGCTGGCCTACTTGGCATTCATGGCTGCCTGGCTCCACGTGTTCGACTGGATCGGCTGCCTGCGGCCGGTGCAGGTGGCCCTCGGCCTGCTCGCGGTCGCGATCGGCAGTGTCCACGTGAAGGACTTCTTCGCGTTCAGGCAGGGAGCGTCGCTCTCGATCCCGGAGGCCGCCAAGCCCGGCATCTACGCCCGGATGCGGCGGATCGTGATCGCCGAGAACCTGCTCGGTGCGATTCTCGGTGCCTTCACGCTGGCGGTGCTCGTCAACATCGTGGAGTTGCTCTGCACGGCCGGCCTGCCCGCCCTCTACACGAACGTGCTCTCGCTCCAGGGCTATTCGACGCCGGTGCGGTACGGCTACCTCGGCCTCTACATCGCCGCCTACATGTTTGACGACGCGTTGATGGTGGCCGGCGTCGTCGCCACGCTGAGCCGGTTCAAGCTCCAGGAGACGGGTGGCCGCTGGCTCAAACTCGTGAGCGGCGCGGTGATTCTCCTGCTCGGCTGCGTGATGCTCTTCCGACCCGAATGGCTCGGATGAGACGCTGCCAGAGCCCCGGCCTTCCCGGTTTGCCGGCGCTGCCTCATCGCAGTCGGCCAGGCAGCCTGTCTTGCCCAGGCTGCCGCTGGCGGTTTTTGCAGGTTGGGGCGACCTCACCGATCCGGCAGGGCGTGCCGATGAAATTGGTTGTAGTACGTCCGGGCCGACGTGAATGACACGAGGCACTTCCACCAGCGCTGACTGCTGACCTGCAGAGGTGTCGTGCTCTCCTTCATCGCCCCCCTCATCATCTCGCGAGCCAGGGCCCGCGCCGCGGCGTTCGCTGCTGCGGCCGCGGCTTGCCTGCTCGCGTTTCCGGACCGCGGAACCGCCCAAACGCTCGTGTTCGCGGAGGCAGAAGCCGAGGCGCGGGCAGAGGAACTTCCGCCGCCCACGCCGGTGATCGAGGGATTGCAGAGCGACATCCGCCGGCTCGAGAAGGAGATCGAGGCCCTCCGTACTGAAAAGGCCGCCCCTGCGGCAGACGCAGCGGCCAAGAAGCCAGCCGGGAAGGGGGGCGATGCAGGCGGCGAGAAGAAGGGCGAGACGCTCATCGATCGCCTGTCGGCCGTCGAGAAGAGCCTCGGCAAACTCGTCGATGCCGGTGACAAGAAAAAGAAGGACGAGGCCAAGAAGCCGCTCTTCATCCTCAGCGGCCAGATGCAGGCCGATCAGATCTATTTCAGCCAGGATCCACAGAGCCGCGCGGCCCTCGGCGACCTGCAAGACGGCGCCCAGTTCCGCCGGCTTCGCATCGGCGGCCGCGGCACGGCTTTCGACGTCTTCGAATACTCGCTCGGCGTCGACTTCGCGCTGGCCAACCAGCCGAGTTACCTCGACAACTACATCGAGTGGAAGGAGCTGCCCTGGCTACAGAACGTTCGCGCCGGCCACTACTTCGAGCCCTTCTCGCTCGAGCGGGTCACGCAGAACCGCAACAACACGTTCATGGAGCGGTCGCTCGTCGACACGTTCGCCCCGGCCCGCAACATGGGCATCATGACCTATGGCAACACGGAGAACGAACTGGCCACCTGGGCGATCGGCACCTTTCGGACCAACAGCGACAACACCGGCAACGACAGTTTCGACAGCGGTCAGGCGCTCACGATGCGCGGCACCTGGCTGCCGTGGTGGGACGAGGCGAGCGACGGCCGCTACTACATGCACCTCGGGGCGGCCTACAGTTTTCGCGACGCCTACGAGGATCAGGTGCGGTTTCGCAACACGCCTGAAATCCGCAAGGCCCAGCCGCTCGGCTCGCCGACGGCGAACCCAGGCACGCCCCCCTTCGCGCCGATCTTCGTCGATACGGGCAACATCAAGGACGTCAAGAATTTCCAGCTCTTCGACCCGGAGTTCGCGCTCATCCTGGGTCCGTTGTCGCTGCAGTCGGAGTATGCATTTGCGGCCGTGAATCGGAGCGGCCGGCCGGATCTGTTCTTCAACGGCTACATGGCGCAGGTGAGCTACTTCCTCACCGGCGAGCACCGCCCGTACGACCGGAAGATCGGCATCCACAAGCGGGTCGAGCCCTTCGAGAACTTCTTTCGCGTGCGGACCGAGTCGCAGGGCGTTCAGACGGGGCTCGGCGCCTGGGAGATCGCGGCCCGGTTTTCGAACATCGTGCTCAACGACAAGGACATCAAAGGCAACAACCTGACCGACTTCACGTTCGGTCTGAACTGGTACCTGAATCCCTACACCCGCTGGAAGTTCAACTACGTCCGCGCGTTCCTCGAGAATGAACGCAAGGGGAACAGCATCACCGATGCCTACGGCATGCGGTTCGACTACGACTTCTGAGCGACACGAGAGAGCCGGAGAACCACGCGATGCCCAGCCGCACCATCACCGCCATGCTCCTCGCAGGCGTTCTGCTCGCCTGCGGAGCGGCCGACAAGGAGAAGACCGCAGGCAAGCAGGATGCGGACAAGAAAGCCGCCGGCAAGGCCGACCCCAGCAAGAAAGACGCTGCAAAAAAAGACGAGCGGCCCGCCTGCATGCAATGCGGCGCCACCTGCGGCCTCGTGCCGATCTGCGTCTGCGAGTCCGGCACCAAGAAGAAGCCGAAGGTCAAGTTTGACGTGAAGTGCGAACCGATCTGCGTGGCCGGATGCGGCAGCAAGCCCTGGCCCTTCGCCCGGTGTCGTGATCGGGTGGGATGCACGACCTGCTGCGAGGAGCCCTGCCGCTGCCCGGGCTGGGTCCGCAATTGCAAGACCCTGAAGAAGGAGACGACCGACGAGGACGTGCCCACGATCAAGCGAAAGGTGGCGTACGTGTGCGACTGCTGTGCGGGCCGCTGCACTGCCGGCTGCTGTGGAGTCGGGCGTCGACCGCGTTCGTCATCGTGGTGGGCCAGCCTGACCTCGTGGATGACACGAATACCCTCTCCCTAAGAAAACACGCCGGCCGCGCCGCCCTTGGGGCGACGCGGCCGGTCGTGCAGTGACTGCATCCCGCTGAGCGGGGCAGGATCAGAACTTGCCCTTGTCGCCGGTGATCACTTCGCCGCCGGCCCGGGTGACGAGCGACGAGAAGAGGCGGATCGTGATGTCCGGTCCGAGCATCTTCACGCTTGCGTCGCCGAAGGCGATGTTCGCTCCGCCCGGATGGAAGCCGTAGACCTCACCGCCGCCATCGGTCCCGTAGTATCCAGTCTGGAACGCCGCAGTCTCGATGCTCTCACCGTTGGTGGCGTTGATCACCTTCGTGGGCGACGAGCGGAACGTGGCACCGTTCGCCGAAGAGCCGTCGATCGAGAGATCCGATGCCGGCCGCACCCAGCCGCCGGCGTTCACGCGACGGGCGGGAAATTGGCCCGTCGTGTCGTCCGCGCGGGCACGGCCACGGTACACGATCGGCCGGCCGGCACTCTCGGCGAGCATGACCGTGTTGGAAAGGCCGTCGGTCGCGTCCTTCAGGCTCGGCTTGAAGCCGTCGCCGTAGTCCTTGCTCATCAGGCCGTCGCCTTTGCTCGGCTTGGTATTGCCGGCGCTGGTGGGGGCAGTCGAGGCAGCCACGTCGGCGAGGTTATCGTTCGGCGTCGCGGGCGTCGGATTCGCCAAAGCTGCATCGACGTAGACCGTCGGCGAGTAGTCGGTCGGTGCGCAGAACAAGCCATTGGTGGAAAAACCGTTGCCGGCTCCGTTCACCACCGCCCGAGTGGCGTCGGTGGGATACGCGAACGGCTGCGTGCTCGACTGGGGATCGGCGTCGTAGTGATTCTCCGGCGACGGGGAGGAGCCGCACTCCACGGACTTGATCCGCGTATGGGCGAGGACGGCATTCGGGATCGTAAATCCCGCGGCGGTGTTGGCCGTTCCAGAGCCCCAGTTCGCCGTCTGGTCGAATTTGTCGAAGAGCGGCTGCTGTTCGATATACGGCAGGATGCGGGTGATCCACGAGATTCGCACCGTGCCGGGGCGGGCGCTGTTGGGCAGGTAGCCGCTGTTGGCGTCGGCGAAGTTGTGGCAGGCGAGCGCGAGTTGCCGGATGTTGTTGCTGCACGCGCTCCGGCGGGCGGCCTCGCGGGCCGTCTGCACGGCGGGCAACAGCAGGCCGACGAGGGTGCCGATGATCGCGATGACCACGAGCAGTTCGACGAGCGTGAAGCCATGACGGCTTCGGCCCGCGAATAAGGGGTGATAGATCGACATGAAACGGTCTCCGTGATGAAGAGGAATGAAACGAATCGAAACCGAGTGTGGACGTGGCAGCAGGGGCCTAGCGGCGGATCAAGAGCTTGAGGCCCGACAGGTTCTCCGTGATCTGCACCCGCAATGGCGTGGTGCCGGGATCGCGGTACGTCTTGGGGATCGGAGGCACCGCCTTCGCGTTCCGCGGCACGGCATCCACGGTTACGGCATACAGCCCGGCGGGAATCGCCGGCTCGCCTTCGCTGCGGAATGAGCCATCCTTGCCTGTGGTGAACGCGAGCGGCTGGGCGTCGGCCGCAGCCGGGCCGAGCAGATGAAACGAGATTCGCGACTGCGGCACCGGCACCGAGCCGAAGAGCACACGGCCGTCCACCGAGTGGAGGCTCGGGGCCCGCATCGCCATGCTGAATACGGCCCCGCCGAGGACGACCGCGACGGCCCCGAGCACGGCAGCCCGAAACACCCACTGGGGCATGCCGAGCTGTTCGATCGAACCCGAGATGCCTGCCGCGACGGAGCCGATCGCGCCTTCGAGGGCCGAGGCCCGCGGTTCCGGCTCGAGCATGCCGGCATTCCGCTTCCGGCGGCGATCGATCACCTGTCGGATCGCCTCATCGGCGGCGGATGATGTGGCCGTTGCGGGCTTCGCTCCACTGCGCTGGAGCGAAATCCGCTGCGACGATCCGGATGGTACTGAGAAAGCGGCAGAGGACATGTCGAGGTCTCCTGAAGAAGCCTCGCGTTCCTCCGGTTCTTCCGGTCGGTGGCGCGGTGTGTGGTGGTGGTCTTTGGGTAAACGCCTGTGGGTCAGCGCGTGAAGCGGGTCTTTTCGGTGCGCTCGATCTGGACGACGACGCCATCCTGCACGATGGCCAGCACGGAGCCGAATCTCAGGCCCTGGAGCGCCTCGCCGATGCGGCGGAGCGCTGCCTCCGGCCGAGGAGGCATGGCCGCGCGGTCGGCTCGGGCTGGCGGATCGTGGTCAGGATGATCATGCGTGCTCATGTGTACGATCGCCGTCCGTGGCATGTCGGTCAGATGACGTATTCGGGGCCCGGGAGAAACACGCGAGCCTTCCGTGGCGTAATCGCGACGTGAGTCCCGGCTTCCAAAGACATTGGCAAACGCTGTGCCACTTCCGTTGGCACGTCGACCTGGAGCTCTTCGTTCGAGCCATGGGGCCGGCATGTGACGCGAAAAATAGGGCCGAACCGACTCACCCGCAGAATGCTGGCCGCGAGGCTTTCAGCCGGCTTGCCGTTGCCCGTCACGGGCTGCCCGTGGCCGGTCAAGGGCGAGAGTTCGAGTTCATGGGGCCGGAGGTAGACACGGGCCTCGCGGGCTTGGGCGTGGGGGTAATCGGGGTAGTCGATCGGGATGCCGTGCCAGAACGCCCGGCCGTTCTCGACCCGGCCATGGAACACGTTCACGTTGCCGAGGAAGTCCATCACGAACGGCGTGGCCGGCTGGTCGAACACGGCGTCGGGCGTGCCCTGCTGCTCGATCCGGCCATGGTTCATCACCACCACCTCGTCGGCCAGTTCGAAGGCCTCTTCCTGATCGTGCGTGACGAACACGCTTGTCATCCCAATTTCGTCATGGAGTCGGCGCAGCCACTGGCGCAGTTCGACGCGGACCTTCGCGTCGAGTGCCCCGAACGGTTCATCGAGGAGGAGAATCTTCGGGCGGATGGCAAGCGCGCGGGCAAGGGCGACCCGCTGCCGCTGGCCGCCGGAGAGTTGCGCGGGCTTGCGGCCGCCAAGCCCTTCGAGTCGGACGAGCCGGAGCAGTTCATCGACCCTCGCCTTCACCTCCGCCGGCGGCGTCTTTCGCACTCGCAGGCCGAAGGCGACGTTCTCGAACACGCTCATGTGGCGGAACAGCGCGTAGTGCTGAAACACGAAGCCCACCTCCCGCTGCCGGGCGTGGCGTTCAGTGATGTCTTCCCCGTCCTCCACGATCACGCCCTCGTCGGGAAACTCGAGGCCGGCGATGATCCGCAGGAGCGTGGTCTTGCCCGAGCCCGACGGGCCGAGCAGCGCGAGGAGCGTGCCGTCGGGCACGTCGAGCGATACGGTGTCGAGGGCCTTGAAACTGCCGAAGGATTTCGAGATGTCGCGAACGTGGATGCTCATGGGTGGTTCCCCCTCCAGGGCTGTGGTCAGGGTCGGTCTCAGGCGCGGGTTTCGTCGGTCGCGCGGGCGGCCGCGAGGTCACGTGACTCGGCCTCCAGCCGCCGCTCGATCACGAACTTGGCGACGAGCGTGACGAGCGCCAGGCCGGCCAGCACGCTGGCCACGGCCATCGAGGCGGGCTGCCGGTATTCCTGAAAGAGCTTTTCGACACGGAGCGGCATCGTGTCGGTGGCCCCGGCGATATGGCCGCTGACGACGTAGACGGCGCCGAACTCGCCCATCGCACGGGCGTTGGCCAGCACGATCCCGTGGAGCAGTGCCCAGCGAATGTTGGGGAGCGTGACCAGCCAGAACACCTGCCAGCCACTCGCGCCGAGGCTGACCGCCGCCATTTCCTCCTCCGGGCCGATCGCCTCCATCACTGGGATGAGTTCGCGGACGACGAGCGGCAGCGTGACGAACGTGGTCGCCAGCACGAGGCCCGGCCACGAGAAGATCACCTTCCAGTCGAGCCAGGCGAGCGTGGGGCCGAGCAGCCCTTGGCGGCCGAAGATCAGCACGAGCGCAAGGCCCGCCACGACCGGCGACACGGAAAATGGGACGTCGAAGAACGAGATCAGCACCGACCGCCCCGGGAACCGAAACCGGGCCACCAGCCAGGCGGCGGCAATGCCAAACACGGTGTTGATCGCCACGGCGATCGGGGCGACCGTGAGCGAGAGCCAGATCGCATGCCGCGTGTCGGGGTCGTGGGCGAGGGCGGCCCACCAGGCACTCACACCGCCGGCGAAAGCCTCGTAGAACACGCTCGCGAGCGGCACCACGATCAACAGGCCCACGATTGCCGCGGCAGCGGCAACGAGGCCCGCATTCATGGCGGGGGAGGCATGCGTCGCGCGGGGGTCGGGGGACGACATGGGCAGCCTCACTGGGCGTTGCGGGCGAGCCGCTGCTGGAGGGCGTTGACGACGACGAGCAGCGTGATCGACATCGCGAGCAGCACGACGGCGATCGTGGTGGCCTCGGCGTAGGCAAACTCTTCGAGCCGGGCCACGATCAAGACCGGGGCGATCTCCGTCTTGAACGGCATATTGCCCGAGATGAAGACCACCGAACCGTATTCACCGAGGGCGCGGGCGAGTGAGAGGGCGAAGCCGGTCACGACCGCCGGCAGGATGCCGGGCAGCACGACCCGGAGGAACGTCTGCGACCGTGACGCGCCGAGGATCCGTGCCGCCTCCTCGACGTCGCGATCGAGGCTCTCGATCACCGGCTGCACGACGCGGATCGCGAAGGGCAGGCTCACGAACACGAGCACGAGCACGATGCCGAGATACGAATAAGCTCCGTTGATGCCGAGCGGCACGAGCCACTGGCCGAGCCAGCCCTTCTCGACGTAGAGCGCAGAATAGACGAGTCCGGCCACGGCGGTGGGTAGCGCGAGGGGTACGTCAACGAGGGCGTCGAGGATCCGGCGGCCGGGAAACTCGATGCGGGCGAGCACCCATGCCACGACGAGGCCGAGCAGCGCGCTCGCCGTAGCGGCGAGCACCGAGGCGCCGAGCGACACGCCGTAGGCAGCTCGGGCCCGGGGCGTCCAGGCTGCCGCGAGGAAACCCTGCGGTCCGAGCGACGCGGCCCGCAGAATGAGCACGGCCAGCGGCACGATCACGAGCGCCGTCATGACAAGCGACGTGATCGCCGCGGTCATGCCGAAGCCGGGCAGCACGGCTCGGCCGCGGCGGCGCGGACGAGCGGCCGGGCAG
>JBAVTF010000080.1:0-10872 GCA_049695995.1 Pirellulales bacterium
AACGACAGCATGGCTTCACTCCTCGTTGCGGGACATCAGCAGTATCGTCACCCCATATATGCTAGCTACACCACCGCCGCAGACGGTAGGACGGCCCGTCACCCGAAATGGCCTGGAACACACCCGCCGCAGAGCGAGTGCCTAACGCTGGCCGAGGAAATGGTGGAACGAATCGGCGAGGGCGAGCCAGCTGGCTTCGATCACGTTTTCGCTCACGCCCACCGTGCCCCACATCCGCTCGCCGTCGGTGCTCTCGATCGACACACGGACCTTCGCGGCCGTGCCCTCCTGGGCGTTGATCACCCGCACCTTGTAGTCGAGCAGGTGCATCCGCTCGACGGCCGGGTACGAGGCCACGAGCGCCTTGCGGAGCGCCGCGTCGAGGGCGTTCACGGGGCCATCGCCTTCGGCCACTTCGTGCCGGAGCCCGTCAGACACGTGCAGTTTCACGGTGGCCAGCGTGCGGATGTCGCCCTCGCCGCGGCTCTCGACATCCACGTTGTAGCTGTCGCGGACGAACGCGGGTTTGAACGTGCCGGCGATCCGGTCCACGAGCAGGTCGAACGACGCCCCAGCGGCCTCGAACTGCCAGCCCTCGTTTTCGAGGCGGCAGACCTCGGCGAGCACGGCATCGAGCAGGGCCCGGTCGTTCTTCACGTCGGGCCGTGTGACCATCGCGGCGATGTTCGACCGGCCCGACAATTCGCTCACGAGGATCCGCCGTGAGTTGCCCACCGCTTCGGGCGGGATGTGCTCGTACGACTCGGTCGCCTTGGCGACGGCGTGCACATGCATGCCTCCTTTATGCGCGAAGGCGCTCGAGCCCACGAACGGCTGGCCGGGGCGGTAGCTCATGTTCGCCGTCTCGTAGACGAATCGCGAGAGCTCCGTCAGATGGGCAGCGCCCGAGCCGTTGGCAGCGCCGCTCACCAGCACGCGGTAGCCGGGCAGCTTGAGGGCCAGATTGGCCACTACCGAGATGAGATCAGCATTGCCACATCGCTCACCGATGCCGTTGATCGTGCCCTGCACCTGCACGGCGCCGGCTGCCACGGCGGCGAGCGAATTGGCGACGGCCAGATCGCAGTCGTTGTGGCAATGGATCGCGAGCGGCCGCTCGCAGCCGGCGGACTTCAGGGCAGCCGCCGCCTCGCCGAGGATGCGGGCGATCTCGTCGGGGAGCGTGCCGCCGTTGGTGTCGCAGCAGACGATCCGCGTGGCCCCGGCCCGAGCTGCGGCGATGATCGTGGCCGCCGAGTAGTCGCGATCGAGCTTCCAGCCGTCGAAGAAGTGCTCGGCGTCATAGAACACTTCGCGACCGGACTGCGTGAGATAGCCCACGGTGTCGGCGATCATGGCGAGGTTTTCGTCATGCGACACGCCGAGCACTTCCGTCACGTGGAAGGCCGAGGTCTTGCCCACGATCGTCACCACGCTCGTACCGGCGTCGAGCAGGGCCTTCATGCCGGGGTCGGCGGCCGCCTCCATGCCGCGGCGGCGGGTCATCCCGAAGGCGCAGACCCGTGAATGCCGCAGGTTCAGCTCGCGGACCCGGGCAAAATACTGCGCATCCTTCGGGTTCGAGAGCGGATAGCCCCCTTCGATGTAGTCTACGCCCGCCTCGTCGAGCCGGCGGGTGATCGCCAGCTTGTCTTCGAGGGAGAAGTTCACGCCTTCCCCTTGGCTGCCGTCGCGAAGCGTGGTGTCGTAGATTTCGATGATGCGCATGACGGTAGCGTAGTCTGAATCCCGAAACCGGAAAATCTCCGCTGATTTCCCGCGTCGATCCCGCTGGAAGCATGGCATGCCCCGACGGCTGTTCATCGCGATCGATCTGCCGAAGCCGGTGTGCTGGCGGCTCGGTCAGCTGCTCGCGCAGCCGCCGCGGGGCGTGCGGGTGGTGCGGCCGGCCCAGCTGCATCTCACACTGCACTTCCTGGGTAACGTGGAGGATGCGTCCTGCACGGCGTTGCACGAGGCGCTCGCTGACGTGCGACACGAACCCTTCACGATCGCTATCCGCGGCTCGGGTGTGTTTCCGCCACGCGGCCGTCCGAGCGTGCTGTGGGCGGGCGTGGCCGATTCTACGCCGCTCGCCGCACTCCACGCCGCAATTGGCATGGCTCTTCAGGCATGCGGGCTCCCAGTCGAGCACCGGCCCTACGTGCCGCACGTCACGCTCGCACGACTCACGCCGGCCGTGCTGCCGGCGTGGATCGCTCGGTTTCTCGCCGATACCACAGTCCTCGACATGCCCGACATTCCGGTCGATCGCCTTCAGCTCTACCACAGCCGCAAGCTCGACGGTGCGACGGAGCACTCGGTCGAAGCGTCGTTTCTCCTCCGGAAGGCCGAGGCGTAGGCCTTCCGCTGAGCTATCACGGCAGCGAAACGATCTCGCGGCGGGCCTTCGTGCCCATCTCGCAGATGGTCTGGAAGTCGGCGGTTTCGGCGAAGAACTGCACGCTGCCGTCACACATGAGGAAGCCACATACGCCCGGGTGCATCCCGCGCGGGCCCGTAACTCGCCGAAGAGGCGTCAGATCCTGAACCGTGTTCGTATTCACGGCAACGAAATCACTCGCCGGCAGCGCAAGATTGATCGGAATCGACAGGGTTCCGGTCGGATGCATGTAGGCAGTATTCCGGCTGTTCGGCGCAGGGGTGCTCTCGAAGATCATGATCGTGCTCGAGAGGCCGTCGCGGACCTGCTCAAACCGCGATGGGGTCCAGTTCTGGGAGGAAAACATCCCGATCTTGCCGCTGGTGTTCGCCCATTCGATGTTGCACCAGGCGGTCGGCCCCGTCGTCGAGCCTGTGGGGCAGAAGGTCAGGCTGCTTCCTTCCTGGGACACCGGGCCCATGCTGCCGACGTACCACAACGCCAGCGCGGTATTTCCCGGCATAGACCTTCGCCCGGGCATGATCGCGCGGGCTGCATCGGGATCCGATGGGCACACCACCGTGCTGATAGGCGTGCGCAGAGCAGGAGTATTCAGGGCGTCCAAAACATTGCGATCCAATCGAAGCAGGTTGAAGACAGCAGTCTGCTCGATGAACGGGAGGATCCCAGTCAGCCAGGTATACGGGGCATCGACGACCGCATTCGTGTCGATCCGCAGCCGTTCTCTGACCGCTGCATACTCCGACCACAGCGGGTCACTGGCGCCGGCCCAGTAAATTGCCTCCATATTACGACCGTCACTGGCCGTCCAGCCGCGGACCCCGTACAGAATGTTGGTGGATACCGGAAGCTTTCCGTTCACCGAGTGGAACTGCTGGAGACCGAGGCCGATTTGCCGCAGGTTATTCCCGCAGAGGCTCCGTCGGCCGTTCTCCCGTGCGGACTGCACGGCAGGCAGCAACAAAGCGATCAACAGACCGATGATCGCGATCGTGGCCAGCAACTCCACCAACGTGAAGCCGCGACGGGCCGGCGTGTTTCCGTTCATCTGGCCCCACGCTTTCCCGAAGGCGCCGCGACGGCCGGCAGCTCGATGTCGTACCGCATTGGGCTGCTACCAGCGCTGACTGTGAGCTGCGGAGGGGCATAGCCTGATGGCACGATGCTCACCCCCTTGACGGCCGGCTTCCCATCCTCGCTCCCTTGTGGCCGCGTTTTCCAGCACTCGACCCGCACGTCGTAGGTACCGGGCAGCAGGCCATCGCCTTGTTTGAAGCTCGACACTACGAATGCCCCGTCGAGATCGCTCAAGGCCACTGTCGGGCGCGGACGCAACGCCGCCTCAGCGAAATCACCGTGCGGTGCCGGCACGAAAAAGATCTCACACTCCGCAGCCGGCTTCTGCCCCCCAACCGTGACTCTCCCGCTGACAGGAACGGCTCCGTACGGATTGCCACCGCAGCCACCGAGAGACGAGGCAAGGGAAACAACCACGATCCAGGGTGAACTAGCACGCCGGGCCATCGCACACCTGCCATACGGAAGTGATGACTGCTGAACGCGACATGCCGATCGTTGCGCTCGTCGTGAGGCCGATCGTGCCGCTCACCACGCCCCACGTGACCGTTGATTTGCCACATGCCGTGGGCCCAGCCAGGAGACAGGCGGCCACGACCCCCAGGATGTCGGCCCAGGCCCGAAGGCTGCGGGAAACGCTTCGTGTCTGCATCGTGCTGACCCCCGTGCCGGACATGCCGCCCCATCCCGAAGCGACGCCTTCCGAAAAAACCGCAGCCGAGAAGGTCGGTAACGGAATCTCGCTCACATTCTTGGAGTACCACGATTGTATTCCCGCGACAATCGCCAGGCAACGACGTGCGTCGACATTACGTGCCCCAGGGGTGACAGGAGGACGGACGCCGTCGCGGCAGGCTCGGTCGCCATGGGCGGCCCACGTCGCCGCGGTCAATTACGGAGCCCACGCAGTCGCGGGCGTTCGTGAGGCCACCCTTGGGGCAAGAACTCCACGCTCACATGCTTCTCGCCGCTGGGCTGCGGTGAGCAACGTCACGACTTGGCGTGGGGCAAGGGCAATGGTGGAATGACCGTCAGGAAGTAAGCCGGTCGAGTGGCCCCGTGGAATCACCGTGACTGTCGACCTCGACCCCCGAGCCCTGCAGGAGCGTAAGCCAGAGGTTGCAGAGCGGCGTCTTGTCGGGGAAGACCGCGTGCTCGCCGAGCCGGATGCCCGACCCGCCCCCGGCGACGATCGTGGGACAGTTGTCGAGGTAGTGGATCGTGCGGATGTTACTGCCGTAGACGACCGTCGTGTGGTCGAAGAGGCTCGAGCCGTCGGGCTCCTTCGTGGCCAACAGCCGGTCGAGCAGGCCCGCCAGCAGCTCGCTCTGCTTGCGGTCGCGATCCTCCGAGGCCTTTCGGGTGTCGCCCGGCACGTAATGGCTCATTGAATGGGGCTCGACACCGATCCCCATGCCCTGGAGGAGCGAGCCGACCGGCTGGCGATAGCCGATCACGCGGGTGGAATCGGTGCGGAACGCCGCCACGGCGAGATCGTACATGAGATTGATCTCGTCGAGGCCGCTGGCGCCCGCCTGCGGCTCCTTCACGCCCTCGGCCTTGGGCTTGGGCACCGAGAGCCATTGCTCCTCGCGGGCGAGCCGGTTTTCGATGTCGCGAATCGACTCGAAGTATTCGTCGAGCTTGCGGGCATCGGCCGTCGAGACGCCGCGCTTTACCCGAGCCGCATCGGCCCGCAACGCGTCGAGCACGCTCCGCTTCGACGCGATCAGCGCCTGACGCTCCTCAAGCGGCATCGACTCGGCCGAGAAGAGCTTGTGAAACGCCATCACCGGCGTCGTGAGGCCGGCCATGGGCTTGCCTTCGGCGTCCCAGGCGAGCGAGAGGCCGACCCCATGGCCCGACGCCGCTGCCTTGTCCGTGTCGAGCTGCAGCGAAGCATAGCGGGTCTGCTCGCCCCACTGGCGGGCCGCCACCTGGTCGACCGAGATCGTGTTGGAGAAGCTGCTGCCGGGCTTGCCGTAGCGGCTCGCCCCGGTCAGCCAGAACGTGCTGCCCCAGTGGCCCTCCGTCGAATTCTTGTGAGACAGACCCTGGATAAGCGTGAATCGCTGCTTGTGTCGGGCCAACGGCTGCAGACCGGCCGACAAGGCGTAGTCGGGGCCCGGCTGCTTCTTGTCGGGAAACCACGTCTCGTTCGTGACGCCGTAGCCGAAGCCAAGAAAGAGGAGCCGCTTGGGGCGAGGGGCAGCGGCTGCGGCGGAGGCCGACCGCTGCCAGCCGAGTGATTCGAGCATCGGCAGAGCGACCGCTGAGCCGGCGGCGCGGAGGATCGTGCGACGGGGGATGTTCATGGTGGTGGGCCTACTTGGTTTGGAACTCGGGGGTGGCGACGAGCTGCTTCACGATGGCCTTGAAACCACCGCCTTTCGCCTTTCCAGCCGCGACGATGCTGTCGATCGCCTCGGCGTCGGCGAAGCTCACGGGGCGGCCCAGCGCGTAATCGTAGAGGTTCTCGACGAGACCGCGTAGAAAACCGTCGCCGTGGTCCGCGATCCGGTCGCGCAGTTCGAAGAAATCGGCGAACGCCGGGCCGCCGTAGAACGCACCGGCCGGATCGATCGGGTAGGTGGCCACGAGCAGTTTTCCGGCTGCGTCCTTCTTCAGATGTTCACCCGGCTTGTATGTATCCACCGTCCGCCACAGGCCGGCGGCGTCGAAGTTTTCCAGGCCGAAGCCGATTGGGTCGATGCGGCGGTGGCATTGGGCGCACTGCGGCTGCTCCTGATGGGCGAGCAGCCGCTCGCGGACAGTGAGCTTCTGGCCTTCGAGCCGCGAGAGCTGTGGCACGTTGGCCGGGGCGGGCGGCGGAGGGTCGTTGAGGAGCTTACGCAGCACCCAGGCGCCGCGTTCCACCGGGCTCGTGTGCGATCCATTGCTGCCCATCGCGAGGATCGCCGCCATGCCGATCAGGCCGCCCCGCTCGCTCTTCTCGGGCAGCGACACCTTCCGATACGCCATCCCAGTCACCGGCTTGCCGCCGTCGGTCAGGCCGTAGTGCGACGCGAGCAGCGAGTTGACGACGACGAAGTCGTTCTTCAGCAGCCGCCGGGCGTCGAGATCCTCCTGCAGGAGCAGGTGGCAGGTGCGGTAGACCTCTTGCCGCGCGGCGTCGCGGGTGCTCTCGTCGAAGCCCGGATAGTTCTTGTAGTCGAACTGGAAGAAGTCGAGCCGGTCGATCACGAGCCACTGGTGCACGAACCCGATCACGAACCGCAGCGACCGGGGATCGGCCACCATGCGGTCCACCTGGGAGGCCAAGACCTCGGGCTTCCGCAACTCACCCGCCCTGGCCACTGCCAGGAGCGGCTCGTCGGGCGGCCCGGCCCAGAGCAGATACGAAAGACGCGAGGCCAGTTCGATGTCGCTGAGTTGCCGGTCGGCGTCGGTCGCGGCCTGGGCCGTGAGCGGCTCATTGAGATACAGAAACCCGGGGGACGACAGGATGATCGCCATGGGCTCGACGAGCGAATCGAGAAAGTCGCCGCCGGTCGGGCGCGGCTGCCGCTGGATCGCGATGAGCCGATCAACGAAGTCGCGGTCGGGAGCGACGCCACGAAACGCCCGCGTCGCGAATCGCGTGAGAATCTCGCGGGCGACCGCCTCCGTCTCCGCAGGCACCTCCGCCGAACCCAGCAGTTCGAGCCGCCGCGCGGCCGTCGCAGGGCTCGGAGCGGGCCCCTCCCACTCAACCCAGTCGCACCAGATACTGGGGAGATCGCCGATGGCGTTCCCTTCTCTGATCTCCTCGCCGTGCTTGAAGCCGGCTCCACCGCCATCGGAAAACCGCTTCTCGCGAATCGCAAAGTGCCGCTGGGAGCCGGGCGTCAGGTGGACGCGGATCTCGATCTCCTGCGGCGCATCGAGCGTGCCGGTCACCTCCTCGACCGCGATCACCCGCGGCCGGTTGTTGTCGCCGTCTTCCAGCACCACGATCTCGACGAACTGCGGCGGCGCGGGAGGCTCGCCCGGCTTCGGCGGGGGCTTCTTGTCGAGCTTGTTGAGCGCGGCATCGGCTGTGCCCAGCCGGGCCCGCAGCACGTAGTCGCCCGGCGGCGCCGTCTTCGGAATCACGATCATTTCGTTGCTGGGGTGCCAACTGAATGAGGCGTTGCCCAGGTACGAGCCCTCGAGCGTCTTCGGCATCGCCAGGAGGGCCGTAACGTAGAAGAAGTCGATGGGTGAGCGATGGGCGATGAACTTCGCCTCCGCCTCCGGGGCCGAAGTTTTCTGCGTGCCGAGCAGCTCCACGAGATCGGGCTTCTCACCGTTCAGCCGCCAGCGATGCAGCTTGGCGACGATCGCGTTGAGACGTCGCACCGTAGTCGTGAGCTGCGCGTTGTAGGCCACTTCCGTCTCACGCCGCACCCGCTTCGTCTCTGGCGGCGCCGTGACGGCGCGCATCTCCGCCAACGCCGCCGACACCGCGGCCCGAGCGACCGCCAGATAGGCTTCCAGCTGGTCGCTCGAGATGAAGAGCGACGAGCCGATCGTGTCGAACGTGCCCGTGCCCTTGTCGTCGGGCAGGCCCTCGGCATCGGTCTGCACTCCCAGCAGATCCTGGATCGTGTTGACGTACTCACGGCGGTTGAGTCGCCGCAACAGGCCCACGCGGCCCTGGTCGCCGAGCGCCTTGCGGGCCTGGACGAGCGTGGCGGAGAGCGAGGCGAGGAACTCCGTCTTCTCGGCGGCCGGCGGCTGGTGCTCGTCGGCCGGCGGCATCTCGCCTGAGTTCATGACGGCCAAGACCCGCTGCCACCGCTCGGCGGCCTCGAGCGTCGCGAGTTCGTAAGGAATCGTGTCGAGCCGCGGGATACCCTCATCGGCCTTGTCACCGTGGCACTTGAGGCAGTGAGCCTGGAGAAACGCCGCTTTGGCGCGATCGAACGCCACGGCGGGCGCGGTGTCTGTCGCCGCGAAGACGCTCCCGCCAAGGCAGGTCACCAGGAGGCACACGACGGCCAACGTTCGCATGGAGCGCACCATTCTGTTCGTTTATAGCGGGGGAGCAGCAGGCCGGAACGGCCGCCGCCATAGAGAAAGCCCGTTTTCGGGCCGCCGGTCACGTTACACACCTGCCTCACTGCGCGCAACATCTTGTGTACATGGCACTTACGTGCCGTTTACTCCAGGCAGAGCCGCAGGCCGGCCCAACGTGAACCGGCGGACTGTGCGCCTGTGTACCGATTCTGCGTGACCGCGGACGGCAAACCGAGCTTTCCTGCTGGTTTTTTTCCGGATTAACTAGAATCCCCCCGCATGTCTCTCTGCCTGCGAACGCCGTTCCTCGCCTGTGTGCTGGTCGCCACTCTCGGCGGCAGTATCCCTGTGGCCGCCGAGGTTCCGCCCGCCGTGGCGTTCGATCGCGCCAAAGCGGCGTTTGTCCAGGCCCACTGCCTGAAGTGCCACGGCGACAAGGCCGAGGAGGGCATCCCGCGGCTCGACACGATCCCCTACGAACTCGCGACGGTCGAGGCTGCCGAGCGGTGGCAGCGGGTGCTGGCGGTCATGAACTCGGGCGAGATGCCGCCGGTCGACGAGCCGCAGCCGCCAGCCACGGAGAAGACGGAGTTCCTCGCCGCGCTCTCCGCCACGCTCGTGCAGGCTCGCAAGGCGCTCGGCGACCAGGGCCGCGTGGGACTGTTGCGCCGGCTCAATCGCCGTGAGTATGTCAACACGATCCAGGATCTGCTGGGCGTGGAGACCGAAGCCGAGGGCCTGCCCGACGACAACGGGGCCGGCGCGTTCGACACGGTGGGGTCGTCGCTGACCATGTCGAGCGACCAGGTGGAGCGGTATCTGGCCCTCGGGAGGAAGTTCGTCGCCACCGCGTTCGCCGACATGCGATCGGCGGAGCACCCGCCCGAGAAGAAACTCGTCCACCGCGAAACGGAGTTGGAGTACCACCACACGCTGAGCCTCGCCGTCCGCGACAACATGAGGGTGCTCGGCAAGATCAGGCAGTGGGAAGTCGCGGGCCGCAAGGAAGACGCCGTCAAGCAGCTCGGACTGCCTGGCGCGGAGAATGCCAAGGGCGTCGATGCGCAGCGATTGGCAATCACCCAAGGCGGCCATTTCCTCGCCAACTGTCTCGCTCTTCCCCGCGCCGTCGAGGGCTCCTATCTCGTCAGCTGCGCCTACCCGGGCCACTTTCCCTTTCGCTCCAACGAGCCGATTGTGATCCCGCCCGAAGCGCCAGCCGGAGACTACGTGCTCCGGGTGCGGCTGGGCACGTCCGACGATCCGCGTGCTGAGCCGCGCCGATTCGTCGAGCTCGCCTACCTGGAAGACGGCGATCGCTACAAACCCCGGGCGATCGCCGTGCGGGAAGTGACGAACCACTTCAAGTCGCCCGCCGTGATCGAGTTCCCCGTGCACCTGACGCCCGGATCGCAGCGGCATTTCGTGATCCGCGAGAAGCGATTTTCGTCGTGTGATCTGCAATACTTCCTGTTCCATCGCGAACTCAACAAAGGCAACGGCGTGGGGCCGCTGCCCACGATCTGGATCGACTGGGTGGAGTGGGAGGGGCCGACCTTCGACCCCGCCATCACCGACCGCAGGCTGCGGCTGCTCGGCTCGGCCAATCCGGCCGACGACACCGCCGCGGCCCGCGACGTGCTCACGCGGTTCGCCACGCAGGCCTTCCGTGGGGTGGAGCCGACGCCGGCGTTCATCGACAGGCTGCTCGCGGTGCGGCAGCGGAAGCGACCTGCGAATGGCGACTTCCTTGATTCGCTCGTCGAGCCGATGGCGATCATCCTCGCGTCGCCCGGCTTCCTCTACCTCAACGAACCGCTCGCTCCGGCCGCGACGGCCGAGACCGATCGGGCCTTGAGCGACCTCGAGCTCGCCTCCCGGCTGTCGTACCTGCTCTGGGCTGGGCCGCCCGACGACCAGCTCCTCTCGGCCGCAGCGGCAGGCGACCTGCGGAAGCCGGTTGGGCTCGCCGCGCAGGTGGATCGACTCGTTGCCGATCCCAAGTCGCTGCGTTTTGCCGCGGGCTTCGCCCACCAGTGGCTCACGCTCGACCGGCTCGACTTCTTCCAATTCGACTGGAAGAACTATCCGCGGTTCGACCAGGCCACGCAGACGGCCTCGAAGCAGGAGATTTACGAGACCGTTCATTACCTGCTCCGCGAGAACGTCGATGCCCGCGCGCTCCTGAAGAGCGACTTCGTGGTGATCAACGACCTGATGGCGTCGTACTACGGCATCGACGACGGCGGCCGGCCCGTGCAGGGCCCGCACTTCCGCCGGGTGACCCTGCCCGCCGACAGCCCACGCGGCGGCCTGATCGCCACGGCATGCATCCTGGCGATGGGCAGCAACGGCTCGAGCACGAGCCCCGTGGAGCGCGGGGCCTGGGT
>JBAVTF010000081.1:0-4808 GCA_049695995.1 Pirellulales bacterium
GCCGACGGTGAGGTTGGAGAGGGCGAAGTTGCCGTGGCCCGAGCGGCCCGGACCGTGCCGCGGCAGCGACGGATCGACCAGCGCGTCGAGCCGGAGCGCGGCCACGGTTTCGAGCGGCGTGTCGATCGTGATCGTGTAGACGTCGCGATCGCCGGGATCACCGCTGGCCAAGAGCGAGCCGTCGGCGAGCGACGCGAACGTGCTACCCGCCTGGCTGGTCGCGGAGACGAGCGTGCCGAGCTGCCATGCCGGCTCGACCGGCGGATCGGCTGGCTTCCAGGACGCCGCCCAGGTCGCGAAGGTACCCGGCAGCGTGTCGCGCTCATAGGCCGTGCGGGCGGCGACCGCGTCGTCGTGGCGGGCCTGCCAGGCCGTGAGTTCGGCCTTGTGCCTGCCCGGATCGACGTGCCGATCGACGTTGGACCGGATCGTGGTCGTGAACGTCGCCGCGAGACGGTAGTAGTCAGCCTGCGGCAGCGGGTCGAATTTGTGGTCGTGGCAGCGGCAGCAGCCGACGGTCATCCCGAGCATCGCGGTGCCGATCGTGCCGATCATATCGTCGAGTTCGGTGTAGCGAGCGCTCTCGAATTCCCGCTCCGTGAGCTGCGTGGGAAACGCGCCCGCCGCCAGGAATCCGGTCGCCTTCCAGGCCTCGAGGTTCTCTGGATCGAGTTCATCGCCGGCGAGCTGCCAGCGGAGGAACGTGTCGTAGGGCAGGTCGTCGTTGAAGGCCTTGATGACGAAGTCGCGGTAGTGGAAGGCGTGCGGGCGGTCGTAGTCCTGCTCGTAACCGAAGCTCTCGGCGAAGCGGGCGACGTCGAGCCAGTGCTGTGCCCACCGCTCCCCGAACGCCGGCCGCGCGAGCAGGTCGTCGACCACGCGTCCGTAGGCGGCGTCGCCGTGGTCGGCGACGAATTCCGCGATCTCCTCCGGGGTCGCGGGGAGGCCCGTGAGGTCGAAGGCGAGCCGGCGGCGAAGCGTGTGGGGCGGCGCCGCGGGCGACGGCGTCAGGGCCGACTGCTCGAGTCGGGCGAGAATGAAGCGATCGATCGGCGTCTTGCACCAGCCCTGCGGATCAGCGGGCTTCGGTGGCTCGACCTTTGCGAGCGGGCGAAACGCCCAGAAGTCGCGGGCTTCAGGCTTGAGCCTACGGGTCGTCCACGGCCCACGGTCGGCGTCGTCGATCAGCGGCTTGTCGTACGGGGCGCCGCGATTGATCCATTCCGCCAGCCAGCCGAGTTCCACTTCCGTGAGGACGTCGCCCTCCTCGGGCATGTGGGGCTCCTCCAGCCGGGCGGCAAGGCGATACATCAGGCTCTCGGTGGCCTTGCCGGGCACAACGGCGGGTCCGCTGGCCCCGCCGGCCAGCAGTTTCTCGCGGGTGGAGATATCGAAATCGCTCTCGACCGTGCCGGCCCCGTGGCAGGAGCCGCAGCGGTGGGCGAGCAGCGGCCGGAGGTGCTTGGTGAACACCTCCAGCCCCCGCGGATCGGCCGCGGCGTCATCGGCGGCGAGGCCGGCGAGGCCGGCGAGGGGCATAAGTGCCAGCAGTCCGGCGAACAGGCCGCCGGAGAGGCCGGCACGGCCACGGGGCGGGTGGGCCAGGCGGCATGGGATCTGGGATCCAGCCATCGTCGCGGGGCTCCAAAGTCGGGTAGGAGGCCTATCGGCCCGTGGGGAGCGCTCCCCCTAGAATAGCCTCGGTCGAACGGGGAGCACCAGCCAGGGCGCCGCCTTGCCCTCGGGAGGAACACTTTCTACGATAAACTAACTCGTTGAACTAACCGCGTTCGCTTGCAGTGAGTCCCGCTCCAATGGAAAGCATCAACATCCACGCCGCCAAGACCCACCTGTCGCGACTCGTCGACGAGGCGGCGGCTGGCCACCCGTTCGTGATCGCGAAAGCTGGCAAGCCACTCGTCCAGGTCACTGCGATCCCGGCTCCTCAGCCCGCCGACAGGCTCGGGTTCATGGCCGGTCAGATCGCGGTGCCCGATGACTTCGACGCGCTCGGACGAGACGTGATTCACGCCCTCTTCGGGCATGAAGACGCCACGTGAACATCCTGCTCGATACGCACGTGCTCCTCTGGGCGGCTGGGCAGCCAGATCGGCTCTCGGCCGCGGCCAGACGCATGCTTTGCGATGGACGAAATACGCTTTATTTCAGCGTTGTCAGCCTCTGGGAAATTGCCATCAAGCGGACGCTTGGTCGCCGCGATTTTCAGGTCGATGCCCGACAACTCAGGCGGGGGCTGCTCGAGCACGGATATTCCGAACTGCCGCTCACTGGCCCGCAGGCCGTCTCGATCGATCGCCTCCCCGACCTGCACAAGGATCCGTTCGACCGGATGCTGATTGCGCAAGCGGAAGCGGAAGGCTTCGTGCTGCTGACGGCAGACAAGGAACTTGAGGGATACGGCGGCCCCGTGCGGCTCGTGTAGCCGGCCTCCCGACATCTGCAAGAGGCCCTGAAGCATTGCGATCGACGCATGCCTCGGGCTCCGGATAGATGCGGATATGCCCACCAGTCGCGGCGTCGCGTCGCTCCAGCGCGAAGGGCGCGCCTCGATGCCGCCGCGTTCGTCACTTGGGCTTGGCGGCACGGGCTGCCGCAGCGGCCTCCGAGATCGCTCGCAGTTGCCGAAACTGGGCCTCGCCGAGGCTCCCGACCGGGCCGTGCTTCGGATCGTAGTTCGGCCCCACGTCGAACGTGATCGCACCGCCATGCGCAGCCACGTCTGGAATCCACTTCGTCCATGCATCGTCGCCGAACCGTGGCTCCCCATGCTGGCCCCAGTTCCCTCCGAGCGTCGTGAGGATGTGCCACTGCGATCCGTCGAGCCAGCGACTGTTGCACGTGCTCGTATAGGTCACCGACTCCTTCTTGCCTTGCAAAGGGAAAAATTCACCTGCCGTGTAATCTTCGATCGTCGTCCCACGTCGGAGCGTGATGCCGCGATTGAACGTCACGATCGCGCGGGGGTTTCCATGCCGAACTGCATCGGCGTAGGCCTCGGCCATCTGGTCCCCGAATGCGACATGGGCATAGCCGCCGTCGAACCACCATCCTGACACCGAATCGCCGTAGCGGTCGGCCCATTCCTGGATCACCAGCGCCCATTTCTCCGCGAAGGCGACGTCCAGTTTCCGGTCACCATTCGCCGGCTCCTCCGGCAGGCCGAATGCACGGATCGCCTGCAGGTCACGGTTCGGGGTCTGGCAGGGAAGGTAGAGCACGAGCCGAATGCCGTGTGGCTTCAGCGCGGCTGCAAGTTCCTTCGGGATATCCCGCTTCGAACACCGCTCCCCGGCCGCGTATCCCGTGATTCGATCGTACGTCGCGTTAGGAGCGTTGAAATAACCGGAGTTCTGACCGAGCGTGAACATGAACCAGCCCACCTTGGCATCGACCAACTGCTTGACGACCGCCTCGACATCGAACTCGTCGTTCACGCGGGGATACTTCCACTGGTCGGGAAGAAAGTGCATGAACGCACCGACGGTGGATTTGGACATCCAGTCAGTGTCGGGATTGTGATCACCCGCGCGAGCCACGACGGCGGCGAGCATCATCAGAAGAACCGGCACAGCTTTCATCGCACCACCGGGCGTCATGCCGGCAGGATCTCGCGGACTTCGCCCGTCGAGTCGGCGAACGATTGGGCCTCCACACCCATCGTGTGCAGGAGCGTCAGCCAGAGGTTGGCCAGCGGCGTGTTCTTCTGCGGCAGCACCACGTGGCCCGAATGGCGAATCGCTCCGCCGCCGCCGGCCAGGACCGTGGGGCAGTTGTCGAGCCCGTGTCCCGTGCGGAGGTTGCTGCCGTAGACCACGATCGTGTCGTCGAACAGGGTGCGGCCGTCGGCAGCCTTCGCAGCCTTGAGCCGGTCGAAGAGGCCGGCGAGCAGTTCCGACTGCTTCAGGTCGCGGGCCTCCGAGGTCTCCTTCTGCGGCCCCGGCGCGTAGTGGCTCATGTCGTGGGCCGCCACCTTCGCGCCGATGCTCGTGAGCAGGCTCTCCACCGGCTGACGGTAGGTGATCACGCGGGTCTGGTCGGTCGCGAGCGCCGCCGCGATCAGGTCGTACATCAGATTGATCTCGTCCACGCCCGAGGCGTTCTTGGCCGGCGGCTCGATCACCCCCTTCGGCTTCTCGACGCCGATCCATCGCTCCTCCTTCGTGAGCCGCGTCTCGATGTCGCGGACGCTCTGGAGATACTCCGCGAGCTTGTCCGAATCTTCCTTGCCGAGCCGGCGGTCGAGCGCCTTGGCGTCGCTGAGCACGGCGTCGAGCGCGCTCCGCTCGTCGGCGAGCAGCTGCCGCTTCTGCTCCGCCGATTCGCCGTCGTCGCCAAACAGCC
This sequence comes from Pirellulales bacterium, assembly GCA_049695995.1. Classification (GTDB taxonomy): domain Bacteria; phylum Planctomycetota; class Planctomycetia; order Pirellulales; family UBA1268; genus QWPN01. Next base: position 4,363 of record JBAVTF010000081.1, read on the forward strand.
GGGCATAGGCGTCGAACGGCGTGTCCCACCCGGCCATCGGCTTGCCGCGGCGGTCCCAGGCGAGCGAGAGCCCGGGCCCGTGGCCGCTCCCCTCCGCCTTCTGGCAGCCGAGCTGCACCGAGGCATAGCGTGTGTCGGTCCCGAGAACCTCGGCCGCGAGCTGATCGACCGACACGGTGTTGGTGAACGTGCTGCCGGGCACGGCGTAGCGGTCGGCATTCGTGAGCCACAGCGTGCTGCCCCAGTGGCCGGCGTCGTTGCGCCGGTTCGTGAGGTTCTGTACGACCGTGAAGTCGGCCTTGTGGCGGGCCAGCGGCGCGAGCCCCGCGGGGAGCGTGTAGCCGGGCCCCACGTCGTCCACCGCCGGGCCCCACGACTCCCACGTCACGCCCCAGCCGAATCCGAGCACTACGAGCCGCTTCGGCCGCGGGGCGGCCGCCGCGGCG
>JBAVTF010000082.1:0-64803 GCA_049695995.1 Pirellulales bacterium
CACCAAGACCTACCGTTCGGGCGGCAGCGGCGTGCATCGGTTCAACCCGCGGACCTTCGAGGTCGAGTTCCACTTTCCGATCGGCCCCAATCCCCACGGCGATGTCTTCGATCAGTGGGGCTACCAGTTCGCCAACGACGGCACGAGTGGCGTGGGCTGCTACGCGGACATCGGCAAGGGCCAGGGCAACAAGCCGTGGTTCGCCAAGCGGGTGCGGCCCGTGCCGGCGACGGGCATCCTTTCGAGCAGCCACTTTCCCGAGAAGAACCAGGGCAACTTCCTCGTCTGCAACTCGATCGGCTTCCTGGGGGTGCTGCAGCACGAGGTGAAGTACAACGGCGCCGATATCACGGCCACGGAAATCGAGCCGATCCTGGTGTCCAGCGACCCGAACTTCCGTCCCACGGATCTCGAGATCGGTGGAGATGGCGCGCTCTACGTGTCGGACTGGGCCAACGCGATCATCGGCCACATGCAGCACAACATGCGCGACCCGAACCGCGACCACACCCACGGTCGCATCTATCGCGTGACGGCCAAGGGGCGGCCGCTGGTCAAGCCGGTGAGGCTCGCGGGCAAGCCGATCGACGAGGTGCTCAGGCAGGCGTTCTTCGCCAAGGAGAATGCCACGCGGTATCGCGGTCGCATCGAGCTCAGCGGGCGGCCGACGGCGGAGGTGGTGGCCGCGATCGGCTCCTGGACCAAGTCGCTCGATCCCGCCGAGCCGGCCGACGCCCAGGCCCTGCTGGAGTGCCTGTGGGTGCACGAGGAGCATCGCGTTCCGAACGAAGAGCTCTTGAAGAAGGTGTTCGCCGCGGCCGAGCCGCGGGTGAAGGCGGCCGCGATTCGGACGCTCGGCCACTGGGGCGAGAAGATCGCGGGCTGGGAGCCGTTGCTGCTGGCCGCCGCGACGGACGGCTCGCCGCTCGTGCGGGCCGAGGCCCTGAAGGCAGCCGTGTCATTCACGGGCACCGCGCCGGCGGAGACGCTCTTCGAAGTGGCGACGCGATCGAGCGACCCCGGGATCGAGCACGTCGTCACGTACGTTCGCGGCAGGATCAATGTCGATAAGGTCGTGGCCGACGCGCTCGCGGCCGGCAGGCCGCTCTCCAAGGCGGGGCGGGCCTACGTGCTGGCCAACTCGTCGGCCGACCTGCTCGTGAAGCTGGGTCTGACCGAGGACGTGTGCCTGGCCATCCTCAGCCGGCCTGCCGCCTCGGCGGATGCGATGCAGCAGGCCCTCGCGGCACTGGCGAAGATCCGCAAGCAGGAGCCGCTCGCGACGCTGCTCGACGTCGTGCGGACGCGGGACGCGGCCGGCAAGGCGGACTCAGTCGCCCCTCTCGCCGCGCTCCTGGTCGCGCAGCCCACCGCCGACTTGAGGAAGGCCGGGGCGGCGATCGAGGCTTTGGCGGTGCAGGGGAAGACCGCCGGCACGAGGCAGCTGGCCTACGCCGCGTGGATCACGGCCGACGGCGCGGGCGACGATGCCTTCCTCGCGGCCGCCAAGGGCAAGGAGAGCCTGCGCGACGTGCTCGGAGCCGTGCCGCTCGTCGGCGACGCGAAGCTGCGCGCGGCCCTGTTCCCTGCCGTGCGGCCGCTGCTCCGCGACCTGCCGCCGGGCCTCGCCCCGGAGCTTGCCGGCGCGGAGACGGTGCACGATGTCGCCGTCCGCACGCTGCCGGCGATCCCCGGTCACGAGGCCGAAAAGTTCCGCGAGCTCGTGGCCGTCGTGAAGTCCGGCCGGGCGCGGGGGGCGGCGATCGAGGTGCTCGCGAAGCTGCCCGAATCATCCTGGTCCGCGGCCGAGCTACCCGAACTGGCCGACAACGTCGTTGGTTTCCTGACCACGATCCCGGCCAAGAACCGCACGAGTGGGGTCGCCGCGGAAGCAACCAAGCTGGCCCGGTCCGTCGCCGCGACGCTGCCTGAGGAGAAGGGCAAGGCGGTGCTCGACCGGCTGGCCAACCTCGACGTGCGGGTGATCGCGGTGGGCACCGTGCTCGAGCGGATGATTTTCGACAAGGAAACCCTCGCCGTGCAGGCGGGACGGCCGGTTGAGTTTCGCTTCTCGAACTCCGACGCCATGCCCCACAACTTCGTGATCGTGAAGCCCGGGGCGCTCGAGGAGGTAGGGCTGGCCGCCGAGGCCAGCGCGCGCGATGCCGACGCGAAGAGCCGCCACTACGTGCCGACGTCCGACAAGATCCTGCTCGCGAGCCGGTTGCTGGAAAATGGCCAGTCGCAGGTGCTTCCCTTCGAAGCGCCGAAGGAGCCGGGCATCTATCCCTACGTGTGCACCTATCCTGGACACTGGCGGCGGATGTACGGGGCGCTCCTCGTCGTCGGTGACCTCGCTGCCTACGAGGCGAACCCAGAGGCCTATCTCGCCTCGAACCCGATGGAGCGCAAGGACGACCTGCTCGCGAGCGTCGGCCGCAACACCGCCTGGACCTATGACGACCTCATCACCGCCGTGAAGGCGATGCCGAAGGGCCGCTCGTTCGACGTGGGCCGGAAGGTCTTCGCCGTCGCCAACTGCGTCGGCTGCCACAAGTTCGGCGGTGAGGGCCGCGAGTTTGGTCCGAATCTGGCCGCGCTCGAGCCCCAGAAGCAGACGGTGGAGCACCTCCTGAAGTCGATCTGTGAGCCCTCGCACGAGATCGCAGACAAGTTCCAGTCGCAGATATTCCTGCTCGACTCGGGCAAGGTGGTCACCGGCATGGTCGTCGAGGAGACGGCCAAGGACTGTAGGGTGATGGCCGATCCACTGGCCCGCTGCGAGCCGGTGGTCGTCGCGAAGGCCGAGGTGGACGAGCGGTCCAAGTCGCCCGTCTCGATCATGCCGAAAGGGCTGCTCGACAAGCTCTCGCAGGAGGAGATCCTCGATCTCATGGCCTACCTCCTGGCTGGCGGTGACAAGCAGCATCCCGTCTACGTGCAGTGACCGCGGCGGCCGGCACTGCACGAGCCCGGGCTGTTCGGGTAGGCTGCGGGCTCGAGTGGAATCCTGGCATCAGTCATCAGGGTGGATATATGCGATCCAGTCAATCGTTCGTGCGTGTCGCCCTGTGCGTGGGCGTGAGTGTCGTCGCCGGGGCTGCGGGGGCCGCGGAGCGGCTCGTGTGGTTTGGCACCTATACCGGCGGTCCGGCGAAGTCGGAGGGGATCTACGTGGCCCGGTTCGACGATGCGACGGGCCGGCTCTCGCCGGCGAAGCTGGCGGGTGCTGCAAGCAATCCGTCGTATCTGGCAATCCACCCGCGGCAGCCGGTGCTTTATGCGGTGGCGGAGGTGGGCACGGTGGACGGCAAGCCAGGCGGCGCGGTGGCGGCGTTTGCATTCGATCCGGCCACGGGGATGCTCACCGCGAAGGGCATGCAGTCGTCGGGTGGTGCGGGGCCCTGCCACCTGACGGTCGATCCAGCTGGCAAGGCGGTGCTCGCTGCCAATTACAGCGGGGGCAGCACGATCTGCCTGGGGCTCTCCGCTGATGGCGCGCTCAAGCCGGTCGTCGCCGCCGCTGACGGGAAGCCCGGTGGCTTCGTGCAGCATGTCTTCGAGCGGGCCGGCGAATTCGGCCTGACCAAGGGCCGCCAGGCGGCGCCACATGCGCACTCCGTGGAGGTGACCGCCGACGGACGGTTCGCGATTGTCAATGACCTCGGCCTCGATCGGGTGATCGTGTTTGCACTCGACGCCGACAAGGCGACGATCGCGCCGCACGGCTACGCGCGGGTAAAGACGGCGGCCGGCCCCCGCCGCTTCGCGTTTCATCCGACCGGCCGTTACGGCTATGCCGTGAACGAGATCGATCTCACCGTCACCGGTTTCGCCTTCGACCCGCAGACGGCGGAACTCCGCGAGATCCAGACGCTTTCGACGCTGCCGGCCGACGTCACCGACCGGAAAGGCTACTCCTGTGCGGAGATCGTTGCCCATCCGTCAGGGAAGTTCCTCTACGCCTCGAACCGTGGCCACGACACGATCGCGATGTATGCGGTCGATGAGGCGACTGGAAAACTGACGTTCCTTGGCGTGGAGCCGATTCAGGGGGCCATGCCGCGAAACTTCGCCGTCGATCCCTCCGGAAAGTTCCTGCTGACCGGCGGGCAGAACTCCAACACGGTGAGCGTGTTCGCGATCGATCAGGCGACCGGGCGGCTCGCGTTCACCGGCATGAAGATCGATGTGCCAGCGCCGGTATCGATCGTGTTCGGCCGGCCGTAGCGACGCCGGCTGCGAGGGTGACGTCTTCCACCACGCCATGCACCACCGCGGATCTCAGTTCGGCAGGGGCACGTGGACTGTGGCATGGCTCGTGCTGGTGTGTGTGGGACTCGTTGCGCTGACCCGTCCCAACGCGGCGCTGAAAGAGGCGGGGCAGGGGGCTCACGCGCTGGTCGCAACGCCACCGACGCTCGTTGACAGAATCCGCGACATGCAAATCGCGGCGGAGGCGACGGGAAGTGCCGCGTGGGGCCACTGGGGCGACCAGCCCGAGAAATACGTCGCCTGGTCGAACCACTCAAACCGGCTCATTCCGGTGTACACGTTCGGCATGACGCTCGCGGGCGTGTCGGGCACGAACAGCCCGTATCGCGACGCGGCGCGGCTCGAAGCGCTGTACGGTCGGCTGCCCGCCCACACGCTGAACCCGGCGGCGGAGTATTTCGATCAGGCCGATGTCTATCGACTGCAAATGGCCGCCGCCGACGCCGGCAAGAAATATATCGTGCTCGTGGTCTTCGACGGGATGGACTGGAACACCACCCGCACCGCCTCGATCGCCACGCTGGGCCGGGTGGCCTACGACGCGGGCCGCGGCACCGGGCTGGCCTTTCAGGACTACCGAGGTGCCCCCACAGATTTCGGATATTGCGTGACGAGTCCGGCCAACGATGGCACGAAGGTGGATGTCGATGCTCAGGCGGTGAGGAACCCGGGAGGCGAGACGCCTGGCGGCTACGACGCCGACCGCGGTGGCAGCACGCCCTGGGATCCGCGGGTGAACCTTCGCTACCTCATCGGCCGAGACCGCGTGCATGCCGTCACCGACTCCGCCGCGTCGGCCACGTCGCTGTGCACCGGCCGCAAGACCTACAACGACGCGATCAATGTGGGGCCCGACGGCAGCCCCCTGGAGCCGATCGCCCGCACGCTTCAGGTACGCGGCTACGCGGTGGGCGCGGTGACGAGCGTGCCGGTGTCACACGCCACCCCGGCCTGCGCCTATGCCACCAACGTGAGCCGCGACGACTATCAAGACATCGCCCGCGATCTGCTCGGCGAGCGGTCCATCGCGCACCGCGAGGCGGCACTGCCAGGACTCGACGTGCTGATCGGCGGCGGAGACCGGGTGCGGGTCGAGAAGGAGGCGGACCAAGGGCGAAACTTCGAGCCGGGGCTCAAGTACGTGGCCGACTCGACGCTTGCGTCGATCGATGCGGCGCATGGCGGCCGGTATGTCGTGGCCCGGCGGACATCGGGACAGCGGGGAGCGGATGTGCTAACGGCGGCGGCGGGCGCGGCGATCGCGGGCCGGCAGCGGCTCTTTGGCTTCTTCGGTACCGCGGAGGGACACCTGCCGTTTCGGACGGCCGACGGGGACTTCAATCCCGCAGCCGGGGCGACCGATCCGGAGGCCGACCGGCTCCGCAAGAAATATGGCGGGGCGATCCACTACGCGCTGGCCGACATCGCGGAGAATCCCACGCTCGCCGAGATGGCGACGACAGCCATGGACGTCCTTGCGTCCCGCGGGCCGTTCTGGCTGATGGTGGAAGCCGGCGATGTGGATTGGGCGTGCCATGCCAACAACATCGACACGGCGATCGGCGCGGTGCAGAGCGGCGACGCTGCGTTTCGGGCGGTCGTGAACTGGATCGAGCGGCACGACGCCTGGGATGAGTCGGCAGTGATCGTGACAAGCGACCACGGGCACCTGTTCATGCTCACCGACCCGCAGGCGTTCGCCGCGATCAGCCGATGAGCTGCTTCATCTCACGCACGGCCTGCGAGAAGCCGACGAGCACGGCGCGGGCCACGATCGAGTGGCCGATGTTGAGCTCGCCCATGCCCTCGAGTCGGGCTACGGACACGACGTTGCGGTAGGTGAGGCCGTGGCCGGCGTTGAGCTCGAGCTTTGCCTGGCGGATCATCGCACCCGCCCGCGACAGCTCGACGAGCTTCGCGTGCTGTGACTCCCCGGTGGCGTTGGCATACTCGCCCGTGTGCAGTTCGGCCGCTTGGGCACCGAGCTCGACCGTGGCATCGATCTGCCGGGCGCAGGGATCGATGAACAGCGACACGACGATGCCCGCGGCCTGGAGCCGCTTGATCGCCTCGGCCGTGGCCGCCTTGTGGGTGACGACGTCGAGGCCACCTTCGGTCGTGATTTCCTCTCGCTTCTCCGGCACGAGCGTCACCTGATCGGGCTTCACCCGACAGGCAATGTCGACCATCGCCGGTGCGATTGCACACTCCAGGTTGAGCTTCACCTGCACGGTCCGCCGGAGCACCTCGAGGTCGCGGTCCTGGATGTGCCGTCGGTCTTCGCGGAGGTGCACGGTGATCGCATCGGCTCCGCCCAGTTCGGCGAGTGCCGCCGCCCAGACGGGGTCGGGCTCCACCGTCCGCCGGGCCTGGCGGATCGTGGCGACGTGATCGATGTTGACGCCGAGCGTGGCCATGGGCCGTAGGCCTCCTGGGAACAAGCGAAAGCCCACAGCCTGTGCCGCAGCCTAGCCCTTTTGCAAGAGGACGACCGCGTTGCCGCGGGGCGTGCGGACCTTGAGCACCACACCATCCTCGGCGTTCTCCTTTTCGATCGCCTCTTGGAACTCGGCGATCGTCGTCACGGGCGTCTTGCCGACGGCCCGGATCAGCACACCGGGGCCGAGCCCCTTCTCCGCGGCGAGCCCGTCGGGATCGACGCGGTCCACGACGACGCCCTCGAACCCAGCGTAGGTGTCTTCCGGCAGCGAGGCCTTGTCGCGAACCTCCAGGCCGAACTCCTCGGAGTGGTACGTCTCCTCCGACGACTCGGCCGGGAGCGGCTTCTCCACACCTCGCTGGGCCAGGTCCTTGGGCAGCGGCTTCACGGCGATCGTGAGCGTGAGCGGCTTGCCGTCGCGCAGCACCGTGAGCTTGTGTGGCTGGCCGATCGTGGACCGCTCGACCAGTTCCTGCAACGCCCGCGTGCCCTCGATCGGCGTGTCGTCGAAGCCGGTGATCACGTCGAGTTCCTGCACGCCCGCCTCGGCGGCCGGCGAGCCGGCGACGACATCATTCACGAGCACGCCCTTGCGGTTGGCCACGCCGAGCTTGGCGGCCATCTTCGCGTCGAGCGGTCCCATCTGGACGCCGATGAAGGCCCGCTCGACCGAGCCCTTGTCGATGAGCTGCTTGCTCACCCACTTTGCAAGGTTGACTGGAATCGCGAAACCGACGCCCTGATTGCCGCCGCTCCGCGAGGCGATCGCGGTGTTGATGCCGATCACCTCGCCGGCGAGGTTCACCAGCGGCCCCCCCGAGTTGCCCGGGTTGATGGCGGCGTCGGTCTGAAGGAACTGGGCCCGACGAATGCCACTCAGCTCGCGACCTTTACCGCTGATGATGCCGGCGCTCACCGTCGTCTCCAGCTCGAAGGGATTGCCGATCGCGATCACCCAGTCGCCGATCGAGAGTTTGTCGGAATCGCCGAGCTTGGCCACGGGCAGATCCTTGGCATCGGCGAGCCGCACGACGGCGAGGTCACTTTCCGGGTCGGTCTTGATGTCGGTCGCCTTGAACTCGCGGCCATCGGGCAGCTCGACTGTCACCTCGTCGGCCCCCTCGACCACATGGTTGTTGGTGAGCACAATGCCCGAGCCGTCCACGATCACGCCCGAGCCGACGCCGGAGCGGGGCATGCCGCCCCCCTCGGGCATGTTGAACTCGAAACCGTCGGGAATCCCTTCGGGGAACATGTGCTCGAAGGGTGTGCCCTTGAAGGGGTTTTCGCCCTTCCGCTGGCCGCCGCGGGCCTGCTGCCGCTTCGGCTTGGCCTCACTGCGGACGAGCACGACGCTCGGCGTGGCGTGCTCTGCCGCATGGCGGAATGCGGTCGAGAGGGCGTTGGCGTGGACGAGAGCCTCGGCCGTGGCGGCCGAATCCTCGGCGGCGGCAAACTGCGGGCAGGCGAGGCCGGCGGCCAGAAGGGCGACGCAGGCGATGCGGAAGGACATTGGGCAGGAGATGAGGGCGGGCGACATATGCGTGAATCCACCTTTCTTTGGGCATATCCCCGGATCGTCCGGGGACATGCCGGATTGTATGCAGGCCACGTCAAAACGGCTGCGGCCGGACCTCCGGCCCGGCTCTGCCGCGGATGCGACGCCCCGTTCTACGCTCAGGGCTACCAGGTGGTTCGGCGGGGGTGAGGAGGGGCGATGGCCTGGGGTATGATTCCGAAATGACCCGCCAGCTTTCCCGCGAGCAGACCGAAGCCACGATCGACGTGGCCGAGTGTCAGCGGCGGATCGAGTATGAGTTCCGGGATCCGGCCCTGCTCGTGGCCGCCCTTACGCACGCCTCCGGGGCGCAGCATCGGCTGGCGTCGAACGAGCGGCTCGAGTTTCTCGGGGATGCCATTCTCGGGTTTCTGGTCTGCGAGACGCTCTTTCACCGGTTCCCGGAGTCGCTCGAAGGGGATCTCACACGGGTAAAATCGGTGGTGGTGAGCCGTGAGACGTGCGGCCGGATCAGCGAGCAGTTGCAGCTCATCGACTTCCTGATCGTCGGCAAGGGGCTGTCGATCAATCGGCCCGTGCCCACGTCAGTGCTCTCGGATCTCTTCGAGTCGCTCGTCGCGGCCGTGTATCTCGACGGTGGGATGGAGGCGGTACGGCCGCTCGTCGCACGGTGGCTCGAGCCGGAAATCGAGCAGGTGGCGTCGGGGGCCCAGGGGTCGAACCACAAGTCGCTCCTGCAGCAGCGGGCCCAGCGCGACTTCGGAATCACGCCCACCTACGAGGTGATCGAGGAGTCGGGGCCCGATCACAGCAAGAGTTTTCACGTGTCAGCCCAGATCGGCCACCGCCGCTATCCGCCGGCCTGGGGCCGCAACAAGAAGGAAGCGGAGCAGCGGGCGGCGTCGAATGCGCTGGTGGCGCTCCAGGCGGAGACAGCCGAGAGCTGATTGTCCGCGCCGCAGTCCGCACACTCCGTGTGCGGGAGAAGGTCGGAAGCCTGGGGGCCAGGCTACTTGGGTGGGAGGTTGGCGGACCTGCACGCGAATAGCACGGGCGTGCGGTGTTTCAACCGTAGTCCGCATGCGGAGCATGCGGACTACGGGGGCATGCGGTCGTGAGCCGCATGCTGACTACGGGCGGAGCAACGGGCAGGCAGAGAAATGGGCTTTTGCCGACGTCCTCCGCCGGCTACTTTCCCGCCGCGTCGGGACGACGTGCCTGGGAGAGATGCGATGACACGACTGCCCGCCTGGTGTGACGGATTTCTGGCGCTGCCGATGCCGGTGATGGTGCTCATCCTCTTGTCTTATTGGGGTCTGTGTGCGTTCCTCGTGCACCGGTACCTCGTGCCCTGGATCGCCGGGCGGGAAGGCCGCCGGCTCGGGAAACTCGAGGCGGAGGTGCCGGCTCAGATCGGCCTCGCCTTCGGCCTGTTGATCTCGTTCATCGCGATTCCGGTCTGGGAACAGCACAGCCTCGCCGAGGAATCCGCCCGCAGCGAGGCGGCCGCCTACCGCGAGATGTCAGAGGCGATTGAAGACGATGGCGGCCCCGAGGCGGCAGCCGTGCAGGCACCGTTGCGGGAGGCAGTCGGCTTCATCGTCGAAGACGAGTGGCCGCAACTGGCTCATCTGCTCTCCCCCCGCGTCGCCGCGGCCCCGATTCGCCAGCTCCGGGGCTCGATTCACGCGCTCCCCGAAGGACCGCTGCACAGCGAGTTGCACGATCTCTATCGCCAGGCTTCCACGGCCCGTGAGACGCGGCTGCGGATCGCGGCCACGCGTCCGCCACCGGCCCGCTGGGGCATCGTCGGTGTGCTCGCGATCCTGACGCTCCTGGGCGTGGGCCTTATTCATGCTGACTCGCGTCGTGCCCGACGGCTCGCGCTCGGGATGGTGGCTGTCGGAATCAGCTGCTGCTTCGTGATCCTGTTCGCCTACACGCGGCCCTACCTCGGCCAGTTCGCCGTGCAGCCTGCCGACCTGCAGGCACTCTTGGACGATCTCGAAGAGGCACGGCCAGAGACCCAGCTTGGCGCACTTTGACGCAGCGGGGCCGAGCTATCGCGTGAGGCCCCGGAACGGCTCGTAGATCCGCAGCGACAAGAGCATCTCGCTGGCCGCGAACGACAGGGGCACGGGCAGCGTTCCGACGGGCACGCCACTCTCGAAAACCGCGAGCGGCAGCGTGCCGTCCGCGACGTTGTAGAACCGATACCCGAGATCGAGCGTGACCCGGTCGCTCAAGGCGTAGATCACGCCCGCGCCGGCCTGCCAGGCAAACGTGCCGATCTGCGTGGAACCGACAAGGCTGTTGCCCGGATCCGCAAAGGTTGCCATGTAGTCGAGCGAATAGCCGCCGCCACCGATGCCACCGCCGGCATACAGGCCGACGCTGTCGGTGAGCTCGAAGTCGCGCCAGGCATTGACGAGGGCCGACCAGTTGTCGCCGACTCGCAGGCTGGCATCGACGTCAGTGGTCATGGCCGTGAGGTGGTAGCTGTCGCGATAGCGGGACTCGAATTCGAGTCGTATCTGGCCCGCTTCGCGCGGGATCGCCATGCCCACCGCACCGCCCGCGGTGAAGAGGTTGCGGTTGAGACCGTCGCCTTCGCTCGAAAGGGTCGACCAGGACGAGCCGATGATCGGCGCGAGGTAGAACCGGTTCGAGTCGGCGAATAGGTCATCGGCGGCCGCCGGGCACGCTGCCGTGATCAGGAGCCCGAGAAACGCGAGCCCGGTTAGCCCACCGATTTTCTTGGATACCGTCATGCCGAGACCTCCACGAGGATGCATTCCCCCTCCCCGGAGGTGAGATCGGTGAGTGCATGCGCGGGCGGGAGCCGTGACGGGTGTGGCGCCACGACAGTCACAACCGGTGGACTCCATGGGCCTGGCGGCCGAACTTGCGCAGGCGGTTACAGTGAGGGCAGGGATGCGGCCGTCCCTCAGCCGCTCCGCAACCCGGAAAGATTCCCGAGATGCAAGACTCGATCGCAGCTGCCGGATGGCGGTTTGACAACTCCTACGCGCGGCTGCCCGAGCCGCTCTTCGCCATGTCGCAGCCGGTGCCGGTGCGGTCACCGGCGGTCGTGGTCGTGAACGAGCCGCTGGCCGCCGAGCTCGGGCTCGATCCGACGATCCTGCGGCTTCACGGAGCCGGCGTCTTTGCCGGCAACGAGATCCCGCCCGGCGCCGAGCCGATTGCGCAGGCCTATGCCGGCCACCAGTTCGGTCACTTCACGAACCTCGGCGACGGCCGGGCCATTCTGCTCGGCGAGCAGATCACGCCGAACAAACAGCGCCACGACATCCAGCTCAAGGGCGCGGGCCGCACCCGCTACTCCCGCGGCGGCGACGGCCGCGCCGCGATCGGGCCGATGCTGCGCGAATACATCGTGAGCGAAGGCATGCACGCGCTCCGCATTCCCACGACCCGCAGCCTCGCCGTGGCCACGACCGGTGAGCTCGTGCTGCGAAACGCTCCGCTGGCCGGTGCCGTGCTCACCCGCGTGGCCGCGAGTCACATCAGGGTGGGCACGTTTCAGTTCGCAGCGGCCGTGGAGGATGACCGCCTGCTCCCCGCGCTGCTCGAGCACGCGATCGCGCGACACGATCCGACGGCCGCGGAGGCCTCCGATCCCGCGATCGCTTTCTTTGAAGGGGTCGTCGAGCGTCAGGCGGCGCTCATTGCCCGCTGGATGCTCGTGGGGTTCGTGCACGGCGTCATGAACACCGACAACATGGCGGTGTCGGGGGAGACGATCGACTACGGCCCGTGCGCGTTTCTCGATGCCTATGATCCCGCGACCGTGTTCAGCTCGATCGACCAGCAGGGCCGCTACGCCTACGCCAACCAGCCAGGCATCGCCCATTGGAACCTTGCGCGGCTGGCCGAAAGCCTGCTGCCTGCCGTTCATGTTGGGGAAGACGAGTCGCTGGAAGCGGTCCGCCGCGTGCTGGCCACGTTTCCCGAGCGGTTCGACCGCCATTATCTCGCCGGCGCGCGGGCGAAGCTCGGCCTCGTGACCGAAGATGACGGAGATCGCGACCTGTTCGCCGCTCTTCTCCGCTCGATGCACGAGGCACGGGCTGACTTCACGGCTACGTTTGCCGGGTTGGCGAACGTGGCTGAGTCACAGGCAGCGTCGGCCAGCGACGCCACAGCCCCGGGACTGCGTGAGTGGCAGGCAGCCTGGCTCGCCCGACTCGAGCGGCAGCCCGGCACGCCGGCCGAGGCGGGTGTGCGAATGCGGCAGGTGAACCCGGTGGTCATTCCGCGTAATCACCGCGTCGAAGAGGCGCTGTCGGCAGCCGAGTCGGGTGACTTCGGCCCGCTGCACCAGCTGCTGGCCGCGCTTCGCGACCCATTCGTGGAGACGAAGGACAACGAGCGGTATCGCGGCGGCCCGCCCGCAGGCTGCGGAGCCTATCGCACATTCTGCGGCACGTGACGAGGGCGTGGGCCTCCGCCGCCACATTCGCCAGTGATGCCGTTCAGCCCAGCGGCGGCAGGAGCCGCGCAAGTTCGACGACCACCCGGCCTCCAGCGTCATCGACGATGACGTCACACGAAACCGCTTCGTGTTGCTCGATGCTCGCCTCTTCGGCGTAGCCGCTGCCGGCTGGGCGGCCCGCCTTACCGCGCACTTCCGGCTGACGAAACACTCGTATCCGCCGAGTGGCTGCATCGATGACCCAGACCTCCGGGATGCCATGTCGGGCGTAGAGCGGAACCTTCGTGCCGAGATCGTAGGCGAGGCTCGTGTCAGCAATTTCGATGACAAGCAGCACATCTGCTGGGCCCGGATGTGCCGTCGTGTAAAAGTCGCTCTTTGGCCGAAGGATCGCGATGTCGGGTTCGGGCTCGCTGATGTCGTCAAGCCGCAGCGGGTTTTGGCACCACACGACCGCCGTCGCTCCGAGCTTCTGGCTGAAATACGACGCCAGTCGCGCGACGATTGCTGCGTGCAAGACCCCGATGGGCGACATGTCGATGATCTCCCCCTCGATGAGTTCCACGCGGTCTGTGGGCCCGAGGATGCCCGTCTCCCCCATCTGATGAAACGCGTCCACCGAGATGATGTGGCGGGACGGGGCGGCAAATGGAATCGAGGCCATGGCGGCGGCACTCTCGACGACACCGGGTCGGGCAGATGGAACAGAAGTATACAGACGCACACCACTCTGTCAATCCGGCAAAACAGAGCGACGTGTGTCACCAGAATGATAGTGGCTTCAAGCAACGCCGTGTAACCGGCACCAATCGTGTTGGATCACGGCTGGGCGAGCGGTGCCCGCTCCAGGCGGAGGATGATTGGCCGGGATGTGCGGAGCGTGACGCGGGGCTCGGCGATGATCGGGCTGGGTTCGGCGAGCCGCACGCGAAACCGAGAGAGCAGGGTGCCCACGATGATGTGCGACTCGATCATCGCGAAGCTCGCGCCGAGGCAGATTCGCGGGCCGGCGCTGAACGGCAGGTAGGCGAACTTGTTCTTCTGCTCCTCGCGGCCGGCCTCGAACCGCTCGGGTCGGAACGTCTCGGGCTCGCTCCAGAGATGCGGTAGCCGGTGCAGGGCGTAGGGGCAGAAGATCACGAGATCCCCCTTCGCCACCGGCGTGCCGGCGAGGTCATCGGGGCCGAGGGCGCGGCGGTCGAACATCCAGACGGACGGGTAGAGCCGGAGCGTCTCCTGGATCACTGCCTTGAGCCGCGGCAGCTGCGGCAGGTCGTCCACCGTCGGCGGCCGGCCACCGGTCGCCGCGACGAGTTCGGCGCGGAGCCGCTCCTGCTCGTCGGGATGCCGATCGAGGAGCACCCAGAGCCATGCCAAGGCGTTGGCCGTCGTCTCATGGCCGGCGATCAGGAGTGTCATCACTTCATCGCGCAGCTGAGCATCGCTCATCGTCTCGCCCGTCTCGTCGTCCCGCGCCAGCATGAGGATCGTGAGCAGGTCGCGGTGCTTTGGCTCCGTCTGCACGCCGGCAGCGAGTCGCCGCCGCTTCGTGGCGATCAGCCGTTCGACGGTTGCGTTGAGCGAGCCGAGCGCAGGCCGCAGCCGGCGGTTGGTGGCAGTCGGCACCCACAGTGGCGGTCGAATCGGTGACGATACCCGGGAGGCCAGGCAGCCCAGGATCGTGGGAAACACGCGGTTGATCTCGTCGGCATCCCCGGCCATGTCGTCGCCGAAGAGCGTTTCGGCCACGGCCCGGAGCGTGACCCGCATCATGTCGGTGCCGGCATCGACCGGGTCGCCGGCCGCGACGGCGGCCTCCCAGTCGGCAGCACACTCGGCCGCCATCCGCGACAGGATCGGGGCGAAGTGCCGCACCTTCTCGCCATGAAAGGCCGGCTGGGTGATCCGCCGCTGCCGCTTCCAGAACGCCCCGTCGCTGGTGAGCATGCCATTGCCCAGCACGATGCGGACGGCGTCGAAGGCAGGAGTGTGCTTGTCGTAGTTGGCGAGGTTGTCGAGGAGCACGTGGCGGACGACCGCCGGATCGGAAACAAGATGCCCCCGCGTGAAGGCGATCTGCAGTGGCACCACACCACCGCGGCTGGAGCGGCGGCAGAACTCGCCGAGTGGATCCTGGGCCAGGTCGGCGAGGTCACCGCCGATCAGTCTGGAGAGCATGCCTGCCACTGCTGTCACTCCGATCCGCGTCGCACGCCGACAGGGGCGGAGCCGCGGCAGGTGGCGACGCTCGCGGCGCTCAAGGAGGATTCGGGGGCCCGGGCGCCGCTGCTGCGTGCAACCGTTCAGGCCGACATCGGCCTCAGCTGGTGTGCTGGCCGCTCCGGCGGAGCCGCTGGCGACGGGTTTGATCGATGACCATCGCGCCGGCCAGACCGATGCCCGCGAGCATGATCGTGGAGGGTTCGGGCACCGGCTGGATCACTTGAACGGATACCGCGCCAACAGAGGCGAGCACGTTGGTGTTCCATGACGTGCCACCGTTCAAAGACCGCACGCCACTCACGAAGCTGAATCCGGAACCATTCTGAACGCTGGGGGAATCGTCGGCCGTGTACCAGCCGTATTGCTCGCCCGCAGCAGCCGACAGTACCACCCAGTAGTTCGTGTTCGCTGACAGCGTCAGTGGCGTGGATGGTGGCGTGAATGTGAACGTCTGCGCGGGAAAACTATTGGTGATCGTGGGGCCTGTGAGTGTTGCAACCACCGTCGATGGATTCACGCTGCCGCTGAAAATCCGCACGACCGGCACCGCTGATGTCGACGTGCCAGACACAGCCAATGATAGGTTGACGCCGGTGAGATCGAGATAGCTGGTGCCCGTTCCAGTCGTGAAGCCGGACGCAAACCACGTCGAACCGGACACGGTCGAATTGCCGGTCGTCACAGTGCTGAAGTTGTTGCTCAGCGCGGAGATGGAAATCGGTGCCGCCACCGTCGTCGGTACTGCGAGAGCCATGGCGACGAGGGCGAGACCGAGAGATCGGGCAGTGGCGAACATGCGGACCAGCATGGCAAGGATCCTTAAAAGTGAGGCCAGAAATGACGGTTCCCGATGACGGGAAATGGGAGTTCGGACGGGGTGGTTCGGTTGGGGATGGGATGGGGAAATCCGAGGACGTGTGAGCCTGAAGCAGCCCGGAAGCCGGCCGTCGTGGGGCTCCTCACCATGTCGGTGATCACCAGGCTGGTGACCGTCTCACCAAAATGGTGAGACAGAGGGAGGGGGCCACGGAAAACGGTCAGGGGTAGGGCGGGGGGCGAACGGCACGAAATACGCGTGTTTTCCCGAGCCACGAGCCCAGAACGCGGCGGATTTCGGACCCGGAAAAGTCCAAAACCGTCCCTCCGGCCGTGTCGTGCGGGAAAAAAGCGCAATAGGCTGCGAATACGGCGGCGGACCGCCGGTTCGAGCCAGAAAATCGGCGCCATTCAGGCCCCGGCTCAGCGCATGGAGTTCTCCATTCCTGGGGAATAATCGCCGGGAACCGCCGCTCGGCTCCCGGTCTCATGTCGGTCAGTCGCACGGACCGCCCGACATTCCCCAGAAATATGCACGTCGCGTGCCAAACCCAAGAAATTTAGTTGGCGTGAGGTGGGGCCTACTTCAGCCGGTCGCCACCCGCGGGCGATCCCTTGCCATCAAGTCCGCCTGCTCCGGCGGAGCATCGTCCACACCAGGGCGGCGAGGCCGCCCGTCGCGGCCAGGCCGAGCGACGCAGGCTTCAGCACGGCCTTCGGCGGGATTGTGTCTGTTGGTAGTTAATGAGCGCGAAGATCGTCGTGTTCTCGATGAATGGCTGCGGCGCGCGTCAGGCCCGCTTTTGCCGCCGCCATGCTCCCCAGCCCGCACAGGCGATTCCAGCGAGTCCCATCACCCACGTTGACGGCTCGGGAACGATCGACACCTGCAGGCCCACGACGTTACCACTAGAAAGGTTGTTGCCCACCTGGAACTGAACGACGTCGCCGGCGGTGTACGCCTTGGAGAAGCTGAACGACTGGACGGCGTCATTGAGCAAGACCGTGCGGGAAAGAGGAGCCGTGCCACCAAGGCTGTCCGTGATGGCCACGGCGGCGCTCTGGGCCGGCGAATTCCCGGAGACAAAGAGCCCGGAGAAGTCGTAGGTCCTCGTGGCGGGAGCCGTCCACGTCAGCACCGACGCGATACCTTCCCCGCTGGGCGAGGACGTGCCAGACAAATAGGCCGATTGCATCCAGATCAGGTTGGTCAAATTAGAGCCGCCCGGGCCATCGCCCAGCCCCGGAGCGCCGGGAAACCAGGGCGTGGGATAGCTGCCCAAGCTGGAGTGAGGAACGGTTTCCACGCCCGTTCCATTCCAGTCGACATTGTCGACATAGCGAGCGAACCCAGCCCCACCTGTGTCAGTCCAGAAGGACTGGCTGCGGACGGTCCCTGAAACACCCAACGGGTTGACCGAAGAGAACCTGTAGAGTTGGCTCGTCGACAAATAGGTTCCGATGTTGCTCGGAAACCCGCCGACGCCATTGACGTTCCCCATGTATTGCCCCCAGGCCGCACCCGTGGCCGATGGGGAGGTTGCTCCACCCCATCCTGCCGCCGTGGGGGAGAGATAGAAGTCGTTGTAAGCGTTCCAGCTGGTCTGTGCCCGAGCGGGCGCGGCGACCGTGACGGCGGCGACCGCGGCAGCGGCGAAACAGACCATGAGCGGTCGCGATTCCCGGCAGATAAATCGACTCATGACGTTGTCTCCATTGGTTGTGACGCCCACGAGGCGGCTGCACGCACGGCGTGTCGCCTTCGCCTGCGGAGTCGGTACATGCCGAGCGAGCCCAAGGCAACGACGCATCCTGCAAGGGTGGAAGGTTCCGGAACCAACAACGCTGCGACTTCCGACTGGCTGAGCGCCGTGTCAAAAATTTGCACGTTTTGCAGGCAACCGTTCACGAATCCAATTCCTTCGCCCGTCTGGCCAATCGTCAACGGCGCTGCAATCGCAGGCAGTGCGGTGCTGTAATTGACGGTGCCGAGCGACGTCGAATTCTTGTAAAACGTGTACGTGCTTCCGCTCCGTGTGATGGCAAACAGATTCCAGGTTCCCGTCGCAACGGGCGCGGCGGATGGTGACGTCAGAAAAACCCCGGACCCGCCGGTGCTGTTGATGTGAAGTCCAAGTGTGCCGTCCGACATGTACGAGAAAAACCATTTATTCGTCGTGCCGCCTCCCTCGTCGTGCCCCATCAATGCGTTGGCTCCGCTACAAGCCCGCCTCCGCTGATCGAGGTGAAGTTCACCAGCATGGCAATCGAGAATGGATTGCTGCCAAAGTCCCAGGCGGGGCTGTCGGGGACCGAGATGTACTGCGAGCTTCCACTGTTCAGCGAAAACGCCTGCTGCCCGAACTGACCGGCGGCAAAGCCGGCGCCGTTCACGAGCGTGCCGTCATGGCCCCCCACGGAATCATTCGCGTTGCCATTCCCAGGCCAGAACGCGATGGTACCAGCCTGGGCATCGGCACTGAGACCGAGACCGCCGAAGAGCAAGACGAGCCCAACGTGCAGCGTCGCGAGAAGTGTTCCCACACGTGGAGGTGTGTTGGTGATCTCGTCGATGGTGGCATGTCTGTCGGCTGACGCCAGCGAGGCTGCCGCACGCACTGCGTGTCGCTTTCGCCGGCGCCACATCGAGTAGCCACCGCAGGCTATTCCCGCGAGGGCCATGGCGTAGGTGGAGGGCTCGGGGACGGCCACGGGGTTGAACAACGTGGGCGTGGTGCCGGGCGTGGAGCCCACCGATGGAGCCGTACTTCGCAGCCCAAAGTAGATGTCGTCGAGTCCGAGGTCGTTGCCGCCGGTCGCGCCGTTCGAGTTCTTCAGCCGAACGTAGTAGGTTCCAGCCGAGCTGAACTGGCCGTCGGCATACGTGAACAACCACGAGCCGGGGCTGGTGGCACCGATCGCCGCAGTCTGCCCGAGGTTCGTCCAATTGGTTCCATCGCCGATTTGGAATGACAGAACGGGCGGATTGGACTCGAATTGATAGATTGCCGTCAGCCAGGCTTCGAAGCGGTACGCCGTGTTCGGCTGCGAAACGGAGATTGCGCTCGACTGCCAGACCGTTTTCGTGATGTCGCTCGACGCGTTGGCGACAAAATATTTGCCCGACGAGTTTCCGGTGGTGTGGTCGAAGTAGCTCCCCCACGCGAAGTGGACGTCACTGGCCTTCGTCACGACGGAGTAGGCACCCTCGACGAGTTCTGGGCCTGAGTTGAGCGTGTTGTAGCTGTACTGGCTCGTGAAGCCCGTGTTGCCCGACGAGAAGTCGCCATTGGAGATCAGGTTCGTGGCACCTGCCTCGGCAGCGGCAAGGACTGCGACGAGCATGGCGAAGCCGCAGCAGCACAACGAAGGGCGAGAAAACATGGAAAACGGTTCATCAGGGAGAGGCAGCGGCGGGTCCGTGCGCTACCGAAGACCTCACTATCGAGAGACGCCGTCGTGGTCGCAAGCATCCGTCGCGCGAAATGTGACGAATCGACCACTGCCTGGGACGAATCGGGCGCGCGGCCGATTCAGCTGGGACGAATCCGGCACGAAGTGGGACGAATCCGCGGCGCAGGCCGAGGGCGTCGCCCGCCCGGAGTCGTTCAGCCGGCGAAGACCTCGAGCGGCGCGGCCGTCACGCCGACCGATGCGGCGCGGCTGGAGAGTGCGTCGAGCGCCCGCCTGCCGGTCGGGCCGAGATCGAGCGTCCAGTCGTTCACGTAGAGATCGACGTGCTGCATGAGCACGCGATCGTCGAACTCCTGCGCGTGCTGGCGCATCGTGGGGAGTGCGGCGGCGGGATCGCGCAGGGCGAGCGTGAGCGAGTCGTGGATCACCCGCTGCACCGCCGCAATCGTCGCCGCGGGCAGCTGGCGGCTGGCCACGATCCCGCCGAGTGGCAGCGGGCAGCCGGTGTCGGTTTCCCAGCGGATGCCGAGGTCTTCGACGAGCGTGAGGCCGCGGGCCTCCCATGTGAACCGGCCCTCGTGGATGCAGACGCCGAAGTCGGCCGTCCGGGCCTCGAGCCGCGGCATGATCTCGGAAAAGACGGCATGCTCGACGCGGGAACTCCGCGGGTGAAACAGATCGAAGAGCAGGGCCGCGGTGGTGTGCCGGCCGGGGCAGAGGGTGAGCTGGTCGGGGTGCGTCGGCCGCGTGTTCGGCTGGGCCGCAAGTAGCAGCGGACCGACACCGAAGCCGAGGGCCGAGCCGCTCGGGAGCACCACCACGTCGGCGGCCGCCAGGAGGGCCGCGTGGAAGCTCACCTTGCAGACGTCGAAGTCGCCGGCGAGCAGCCGCTTGTTGAGCGTCTCGACGTCGAGCAGTTCGACTTGGAAGTCGAGCCCGCGCCAGTCCACCGCACGCGTGAGCAGCCCGTGGAAGGCGAACGTGTCGTTGGGACAGGTGGAGATGCCGAGGCGGAGCGGGCGCGTCATGACAGGCCTCGGACGAGGATCGCGGTCAGTTCGCCTGCGGCGCGGCAGGCCGCGTCGATCTGCCAGTGTGCCGTGTCGCGGTCGCCGGCCGTGTTGGAGATGCCGCGGACGATGTCGAGCGGCACACCGGCGAGCCGGCAGGCTGCGGCAACCGCAAAACCCTCCATGTCTTCGGCCACTGCGTCAGGATGAAGCTGGAGCCGTGCGCGGACGTCAGTGGCATCTGCCGACGCAGCACAGGCGGAGAGGAGCAGGCCGGCTTGCGGGGCGGTGACGGGAACACGGCCACTCGTGCACGGCAGCAGGTCGCCGACTCGCGTGGCCGAATCGAGTCCGTCAGCCGGCCACTGCAGCCAGCCTATGTTCTCGGCCGGCATGAATGCCTCGCCCGTGCCGGCGCCGATACCGTGGCAGGCGACCTGCTCGAAGGCATATGCCTCGCCGATGCGAAGCCGGTCGGAGAGTCGGCCCGCGATGCCGACGAGCACGACGGCCTGCGGACGGTGTTCGGCAATCAGGCTGCCGGTCCGAGCCGCCGCCACCACGGCGCCGAATCCGCACAGCTCGATTCGGAGTGGGGCCCCATACGCCGCCGTAACGACCGGCTCGATGCGGCCACGTTCCAGCTCGGTGGGCACGAGGATGAGGTGCTGCTGCATGCCGACCCAGATGAAAGGGATGGGAATCCGCGGGGGAGTCGAACCGGAACTCCTCCATCATAGGCCGCCGTCGAGAGTCGGCTCGGCGGCGGGTCTCCCGGCGATCCGCCGCCCGCTCAACGCCGCACGAGGTCCTTGAGCCTCGTCGTGCCGGCCCGCCCCAGTGGGAGCGGCGCCTCGACGCCGTGGAAGAACACCAGCGTCTGGTCCCGTGACTGCCATTGGGTCGATCGGATCGCGGCGAGCTGGATGATTAGCGACCGGCTGATGCGGCCGAATGCGGTAGTCGGCAGGATCGCCTCCCACTCGGCCATCGTCCGGCGGACCATTCCCGGCAAGCGGGCCCGGAGCTGCAGCCGAGTGTAATTGCGGACTCCTTCCACCCAGGCGATGTCGGCCAGCGGCACGGTCACACTGCCACGGCTGCCGGTAAACGAGAGGCGTACCATGCCGTCCGGAGCACGGAGCACATCGGCGTCGTCGTCGGCTCGCTCTTCCGATTCATCGGACTGCCGCGATGCGGGGGCATGGCCTGCGATTCGCTCGATCGTGATCGCAAGGCGATCGCGGTCCACCGGCTTGAGCAGATAATCGACGGCACCTGCGCGGAAGGCGTCCACCGCGCGGTCTTCGTGAGCCGTCACGAACACGATTCGCGTCTCGGGCGGAACGCTCGGCACGAGATCGAATCCCAGGCGACCGGGCATGTCGATGTCGAGGAACACCACGTCGGGCGTGCGGCCTGCAAGAAACCGCTCGGCGTCGTCGACGGCGCGGGCCGTGCCGATGACCTCCACACCGGGAAACGTGTCGAGAAGCGAGGCGAACGACACGAGAGCCCGTGGCTCGTCGTCCACCAGCAACGCCCTGATCTGGGGAGTCATGCCAGCGATTCCTTTCCATGCTGTGACTGGGATCGGGGCAACGGGATGCGGATCACCACCCGCACCCAGCCATCTGCCTCGCCATGCGTGACGGACGACGTCGGGCCCGCCAGGAGCTGAAGCCGCCGCTCCAGCGACATCAGACCGGTGCCGGTCGATTGCTCGCCCCCTGGGGCCACCCAGCGACCGGTGTTGGCCACCTCGACGACAAGCCAGTCGCCATCCCGCCGTGCCGCAACGCGAACGCGGATCGGCAGCGGGGCAGTCTGGCCGCCGTATTTGATCGCGTTTTCCACGAGCGGCTGCACCAGCACCGGTGGCACCTCCACCCCGCGGACATCGAAGTCGCAGTCGATCCGCGCGTCGAGGCCGTCGCCGAATCGCACCCCCTGGATCGTGAGATAGTCCTCGAGCGCGTCGAGTTCCCGAGACAATGGCTCGAGTACCGCCGCAGGCCGGAGCAGGAAGCGGAGGTAGGCAGCGAGCGCCTGCGTGAGCGTGGTGATCGCCTCGGGATCGTCGTGGCAGGCCTGCACGGTGTTGAGCGCGTTGAAGAGGAAGTGGGGGCTGATCTGACCCTGCAGGTGCTTCAGCTCGTTGCGGAGGGCGGTCGATTCGGCCTGGAGGGCCCTGATCTCCGCCGTGTATCGCTCATTGATCAGCTGGTAACCGAAGTAAAACGCGCACCAGGTGGCGAGCATCAGAAACGTGATCGAGCAGCGGGCGATGAGTTCGGGACGCGAGGGGAAGGCCACGCCAAGCCACCGGCTGCTGGCGAGCAGCATGAGCGTGATCAGCACGGCCGAGAGGATCAGGCCGCCGGCGATGAGCCCGGCCTTGGATACGCCCAGCGCGAGCAGCAGCGGCTCCCGATGGGAGAGCCACCGCATCGTGGCCGTGGCCAGAAAGCAGAGTGCGACTTCCGCGAGAATGAACTCGGCCGGGTCGTTCACCTCCGGCTGAAAGACCGCGATCACGAGGAGGTTGCCGGCGAAGGCGACGGCCCAGAATGCGGCATGCGCGACCCAGAACATCAGGCCTGCCTTCGGCGGCGGAGCTGCGATCCTCTGGCGGCGATGCCGGCCAAACCGGCGAGGCCGATGACGAGCGTCGACGGCTCGGGCACCGGCACGATCGTCGTGCCGACGAAGCTGCCTTCGCCGAGATAGGTCGTGCCGGCGTCGGAATAGAAGGCAATCTGCGACAGGCTGCCCGTGGCGGTGCCCGTCGCGATTCTGAGCACGTCGTCGGCGCCGGCGTAGTTCCAGATTGCGAGTTGACTGCTTGGGGCAAGCGAGAGCGTGGCGAAGTTGAACGTCGCGGCATATGTCGAGAAATTGATCACCGACGTGCCGCCAGCCACGGTGAGCGTGCCGAAATTCTGCGTGAGGTTGATTGCGGCCTCGAGCGATCCGCCGGCAAGCGTGACGGCCACCTCATTCGTGATGCCACCGATCTGACCGAGCGCAAACGCCCCGCCGTTGAGTTCGATGCTCGTTACGTTCGCCAGTGCGGCAACGGAGCCGGTCGTCAGGAGTGTGCCGGAATTCACCGTCACCGGGCCGATGAAGAACGCCCGGTCGGCGTTGTTCATGTTGATCGTGTAGCCGTTGCCGACGATGTTCACGTTGGCATTCACGATTCATTGGCTCGAGCCGGAGATGTTGCCAGCGAGCGTGATCGTGTTGAGGAGGCTCGGATTCGAGACGTTGTTATTGAACGCCCCTGCGAGCGCCGCGGTGAGGTCACCGGCCGTCGAGACGCTCCAACTGGTCTGTGCCACGGCCCGGCTGGCCGACGCATAGAGGGCCACAAGACAGATGATGAACGCCGAGATGCCGATGCGTGTGAAGAATCTCATGGTGCAATCCACGGTCTATGAAGAGCGACGTCGCTGCCGCATCATCCAGCCGCCGCAGGCGAGGCCGGCGAGGGCGATCACGCAGGTGGACGGTTCCGGGACGGGGGTGATGATCACGGAGAAGATTTCCGGGGACGACGTGCTGTCAAACCGGGAGGTGGTGTTTGGCACACTGGAGACGATCCCGCCGAAGATGTAGCCGATCGTGCCGCTCCCCAGGGCCAGCAGCTCGTCGAGCTTGAACACGCCGTTCTGAAAGATCGCGGTCGCCGGCAGGCCGGGGCTGGGGAAAAACTTCGCCTCCGCGCCATACAGCGAGAAGGTGCGGGTGCCGGACACGATCGGCGTGAAGGGGTATTCGCCCACGTACTGCTGACTGTACGTGCCGCCGAGATCGCGGGTCACGGCGGTGATCTGGTTGGTGAAGGGATACTCCGCTTGATAGGTAAGCGTGCCGGACTCGGGGTCGTAGGTGTTGGCCGTGATGCCGCCGAACATGAACGTCGTGAAGTCGCCCGTGCTGCCGGAATACACGCTCAGGTTGGCGGATGCGTAGTGGTTCATGGACTGCACGAAGCTGCTGGCCGTCGACGTGGTGCCGATCATGGTGGGCGTGCCGGTCGCCGAGATCTCCACCGGCAGCGTCCACACGCCGTTGCCGGCGGACGACACGGTGCCCGTTCCCGTGCCGATCGCAGTGCCGGTGAACACGCCCGCGTAGGCGATCATGCCTTCCTGCACGGCGGCGGGGTCGGCAGGATCGCGGCGAATGCTGGGCACGACGTTGAGATCGCGACGCCGAAACAGCGTGTCGTCGCCGGGCTCCGGGGACATGGAAATCGGGGTGTAAGAGAGAGTGGGAGAGCGCCCTTCACTGCCGGGCGTGTAGTCCACCGTGAAGCTGCGGACCTGGGAGGTGTAGATGCCGTTGGAAGCGCCGGTGTACGGGCCTTGGAAGTTCTGGCCGAAGACGAGGTGCACCTGGTCGTTTGCCGTTCTGAAGCTCTCGCCCCCTGTGACGGCGAAGAAATCGTTCGATCCGGAAACCTGGGTGACGGCGCTCGCGGGCAGGCTCGTGGGCACGGCCGCCGTGCCGCTTTTCACCCAGCCGACGAGCTCCGGCAGGTGGATCGCGGTGAGCGAGTTGTGGGTCACGAACGAGTCGCTGGAGACGATGGTCGTGGAACCGGTGACGGCACTGTAGGACGCGGAGGTCAGGATCGTCCCGTAGCCGCCGGCGAGGAAGAAGCCGTCGCCACGTTGGAACGACTGGGTGTTGGTGGCGGAAAGCCTGCTGATCTGATCGAGCGAGAGGCTCGTGCCATCGGCGAGCGATCGGCGCCACGTCTGCTTCGTGACCGGATTGACGACGTAGACGTCGACGTTTTGCCGGTTGGGAGGAAAATTCGCCTCGCCGCTGTTCGTGAAATCGTGCATCCCGTTGGTGCGGCCCGCGACCATCACCCATTCGTTGTCGTAGACGGCCGAGGCGAAGGATTGCAGTCCGGGAATGGGATTGGCCGGGTCGGACCACGTGTGGCTCTGCAGCGTGATCTGGTAGCCACGGCCGGCTGCGGACCAGTTCGTGACCGGAGAAAAGCCGGCCGACCCGGTGCCCGTGACCGTCTGGTCCTGGGCCTGGGCCAAGGTGACGAGCGACAGCTGCAGCAGGAACGCGAGCAACGCTCCTTGGAGTCGCGGCACAGGGACCACGATGACGAACCTCACGAAAGAGATGAGCGACGCGGTCCGGCAACTGCCCTCCGCCGTCTCATCATCCATCCGCCGCAGCCGAGGCCGGCGAAGGCCAAGGCCCAGGTCGAGGGCTCGGGCACGGCGGTGAAGGTGAGCACGACGTCCTGACCGACGACCGCGGTCGTGAAGAAGCCGCGCGCGGTAGGCGAGAGCGAGTTCCCCAGGGAGTCGAGCAGCGAACCGCCAACGCTGAGATTGCTGAAGTTGCTCGTCGTGCCGCCCGAGAGGTCGTAGATCGTCCACGCGCGGTTGACATCCCAGAACGGATCCGACCAGAGGACAGAACTACCCAGGCTGTCGAACGAGAGGGCGAGCACGGTCGGAACGGCGAAGTCGAGGTTGCCGGTGGGCAGGACGATCTGGTCGTAGTTCACACCCGCCGAGGCCGTGGTGTTGGCGATCAGCTCCCAGTCGACCTGCGGGATGTTCTCGTCGCCCTGATACGTGAGGTTGCCGTTGAACGTCTGGCTGCCGGGTGAGTTGCCCGGCGAGTGGACTCCCCCGATCACGGCGTTGCCGCCGACCGTGCCCGTGCCGCTCAGCGTGCTGATGGCGTTGACCAACAGGTCGCCCGCGATCGACCCGTCGAGTCGGAAGCCACCGCCACTCACCAACGTCGGTCCCGTGTAGGTGTTCGCGGCCGTGAACCGGAGCGAGCCGGAGTTTTGGACTTCCATCGCACCGCTGCCGCTGATCACGCCGGCGTACGTTCCACCGTCGACGAACATGATCAGCGCGTTGTTCGTGATCGCCCCCTGGAGCGAATCGGGCGTGCCGACCAACGAACCACCGGCGACGACCGTTCCGCCCGAGTAGGTGTTGGTGCCTGTGAGGTTCAGGAAGCCGTTGCCAAACTTCGTCAGCGATCCTCCGGCACTTGTGAGGTTCGCCGCCAGAAAGACATAAAAATCATCCGTGTCGATCCTGTACTGCTGTCCGGCAGCCGTCGAGAAGCGATCCGAGTAGTCGGTGGTATTGTTCGAAACGTACTGCAGCGTGCCGCCGCCGAAGGAGATCGTGCCGGTCGTGCCGAGGGCACCGGCCGACGCCAGCGCGAGTGTGCCCGCATCGATCGCGACGCCGCCGCTGAACGAATTGCTCCCGGACAACGTCAACGTGCCGCCTCCGAGCTTCGCGAGCGAGCCACCGGAACTCGTCAGGTTCGAGCCGAGCGAGACGCTCTGGCCATTGGTGTCGATGCGGTACTGCTGGCTGGCCGCGGTCGAGAACCGCCCCGAGTAGTCGGTGGTGTTGCTCGCCGAATACTGCAGCGTGCCGCCGTTGAACGAGATCGTGCCGCTCGAGCCGAGGGCGTTCGCCGAGCCGAGGGCAACCGCGCCCACGTTGATCGCCGCGCCGCCGGAGAATGAGTTGTTTCCGGAAAGCGTGAGGGTGCCGGCGCCGAGCTTCGTGAGGCTGCCTGAGCCCGCCATCACGCCCGAATACGTGCCGCTGGCAGCCTGGTCGAAGGTGACGGCCGCGTTGTTCGTGATCGCACCCTGCAGGCTCGATGTCGTGCCCACGAGACGGCCGGCTGACACCGTCGTGCCGCCCGAGTTGGAGCTTGTGCCCGAGAGCGTGAGCGTGCCGCTGCCGACCTTTGTGAACAGGCCGCTGCCGGAGAGGCCGCCGGAGTAGGTCGTGCTCTGGTTGTTGCCACCGATCGAGAGCGCGTTCGAGCCGTAGGCGACATTGCGGCTGCCTTGCAGGCCACCGACGTTGTAAGTGTTGTTACCCGCGACGGCGAACTCGACGGCGCCCGTGTCGCCCGCGGCCATGTCGAGCGTGGCGGACTGCAGGGCGTTGACGTTGGCGAGCTGCAGTTTCGTGGCTCCGCCGCCCGAAGAGCCGCTCACGCGAACGGTGCCGGTGTTCGCGCCCGTTCCGGAGAGGACGTAGGTCGGGGCGGCCCAGGAGCCGGTGCCACCGCTTTGCGTGAAAAGCACGTTGCCACTGCCGGCGAGACCGCCGGAAAGCGTGATCGTGTCTTCATATTGCGCGGAGATCGTGCTCGAGCCCGAGGCGAGCGTGACACGGCCCGAGTAGATGTTGAAGCCGTCGGTGGTGTGAAGCGTGCCGCCGGAGAGCGAGAACGGGTTTGCCACCGTGTTCGTGCTGCCGAGGCTCAACCAATATTTCATCTGCCCGCCCGAGGCGATCGACACGGTGCCGGTGCCGAGGGCCGCGGGGCTGCCGCCTTGGCCGCCTCCGGCCGACACCTCGAGCGTACCGCCCGACACGATCGTGCCGCCGGCGTAGCTGTTGGATCCGGTGAGAATGAGCATGCCCGCCTCGACGGCGACGTTGCCGCCCGCCCCGGTGATCGGGCCGTTGAAGGAGAGCGTGCCGGCGCCGACCTTCGTCAGGTTGCGGCTGAACTCGCCACCGCTCTGGGTCCAGGTGAGCGTCGTGCCGGCCTGGCTGACGTCGATCGCGGCGCGGGTCTGCGCGGCCTTGTTCGACCAGATTTGCTTGGTGACACTCGTGCTCCCGCCGGTGTACCGCAGGGTTCCGGAATCGCCCGTATCCTGCTCGAACCCGAGGTAGCCAGTCCCGAGCTGGTTGAAGTCGCTGAACTGGAGTGTGCCACCGTAGACGCCCACTCCCCCAGTGGAGTTCGTCGTGCCCGAGAGGATGACGGTGCCGCCGTAGGTCGTGGCGCCATCGGGGCGATTCACGTGCAGCGTCGAAGTGAAATTGCGAACGCCGCTGAAGACCGCTGCACCGCCGGTCGCGGCAGCGAGGTCGTAGTTGTCGGTGCCGCCGGCGAAGTCGCCCGAGAACGTCACCGTGCCCGACGTATTGAGGCCTCCGATCGTGCGCCGTCCGGATGAACCGTTGCGGACTTCGAGTTGGCGGCCGAACGTCGAGCCAGCCGTGTCGAGCCACACCGCGGCGTTGCCTGAGCCGCTCGTGGTGCCGATCACCGGCCGGCCGCCCGTCATCGTCCCCGCACCACTGAACTGGAGCACGCCGTCATCGATGAACACCGAGCCGTCGTTGCCGGTGCCGAACGTCAGCGAGCCGGTGACGAGGGCCCGCTTGTTTCCCTGGATGACCATGTCGGGGTCGTTGCCGCTGCCGGCCTTATTGACGTTGCCGGCGAATCTGACAGTCCGCCGCGTCGAGTCGGTGCCGGTCACGTAGAACTGCCGCGTTGCGCTGCTGCTCATGTCGATGTACATGTCCGACGACGAGATCACCAGATCGCCGGCGTTGAGATTGATCTGGCTGTCGGCCCCGCTACGGAACGAAAAGGCACTCACGCCAATCGTCTGCGTGTTTGCGCTGTTCTGGAAAATCTGCTGGGTCTGCGAGCCGAGGTAGGGATCGAAGCCGAAGGTGTTGCCACCGAGCGTGAAAGAGGCGGCGCCACTGGCGAACTGGAGCCGGCCGATGCTCAGGTTCCAGTCGCCGAGGTTGTTGTTGGGCGAAGTCCGCGTGGAACCGGAGAAGACGAGCACCGTATTGCCACTATTGGCCGGCACGCCATTCGACCAGTTGCCGGCAGTGGCCCAGTTGTTGTCGGAGCCGCCGCCGGTCCAGGTTGAGAAGGTCTGGCCGCTGGCCGCGACCGGCAGTAGGGCACACAGCACCAACACGATCGGGAGGCGTCGGATGAAACACATGGCGATACCCGTCGGCGAGGACGAAACACGGATCAACGCTGTCACGGTACCGCGCGCCGAGGCCTTCCCCGCCGCACTCGGCCGAAAATGTGACGAATCCGGCACGAGCAGGGACGAATCCGGCATCAGCCCCTGCACGCGAGGGGGAGGAGCTGATCGCGAGAGCGACATCGGTTGGACGTATGGAGCCAAAGAATCACTGGTAGACTCCGCGACAAAAATGAGAGTCCCAATCTTGGACGTCACAGGAAAGAGTGGGTCTTCGATGGATAGAACGTGCTCCATGGAAGACCGGGTCACGTTCCCGCCGACGCTGGCCATGGTCTGCGCCCGTCTGTGCGGCTCTACGTCGTGCGCATCGTCATCGCGGCGGCAACGCTGCCGGCACTGTCGGGCAGCGGCCGCGCCCAGACCAACGTCACGTTCGATGCCACCAGCGGATCGAGCACGATCACGACTCCGTACACGACGGCCGGCGGCCTCACCATCAGCCTGGGATTTTTCGGCGACTATCTCCTGGTCGGCGGTGGCGGCGCTTCGGGTGGCGCTTCCCCCGGAGGTGGCGGCGGAGGGCAGGTGCTCTCGGGCTCCGCCACACAGATTACGTCCGCGACGAATACCATCGTCATTGGTGGCGGAGGCGCGTGGGCGAACACCGGCGTCATCGCCGCATCCGGCGGCAGTTCATCGTTCCTCGGGGCGACCGCGAGCGGCGGCGGTGGGGGAGACGGGAATACAGGTAAGGGAGGCACGAGCGGCTCGGGAAACACGGGCGGCAACAGAGCCACCCAATACACGGGGGGCGGTGGCGGCCAGACGGCGAGCGGGAGGGCGGGAAACTCGAGCACGCCGAGCGCCGGCAACGGCGGAGCCGGTTTGAACTCGACGATCACCGGCAGCGGGCTGATGTATGGCTTCGGCGGCAGTGGCGGCTCGTTAACCGCCAGCGGAGCTTCCGCACAGAATGGCGACGGCACGATCACGAATCCCCGGGCCAACTCAGGCGGCGGGGGACGCCGCGTGAGCGGCACGACTCCGGGCAATGCCGGAAACGGCAACGGTGCCGCGGGCATCGCCATCCTCCGCTATGCCTGGAGCGCCGCCACCGGGGTCACCGGTGGTACCGCCGTGACGGGCACGGGGAGCAACGCCGGCTTCATGCTTCAGCAGTTTACGACCACGGGCACGATCAGCGGCACGAGCACGCTCGCGATCGACTTCGCCGCCCGGCTCGGGGCGACGCTCACCGGCACCATCTCCGGCGGTTCCGACGGCGTGACCTTCAACGGCCCCGGCACACTCACGCTCGCGGCTGACAACACCTACACCGGATCGACGACCGTCGCGGCGGGCCGCCTGGCGGTAAATGGGGCCTTGGGCGAATCGGCTGTGATGGTCCTCGCCGCGACCGAGCTCGGTGGCTCGGGCTCGATCGGCGGCCCGGTGAGCGTAGCAGGTGGCGGCACGTTGTCTCCCGGCAACAGCATCGCGTCGCTCGCCACGGGCACGGCCACGTTTGCATCGGATGCGACGTTCGAATACGAGATCGACTCGACGAACCCGGCGTCGCTCGGTGCGGCCGCGGACCTGCTCGTCGTCAACGGCGACCTCGACCTCGACCCGGGCAACGGCACGATTCTCACGGTCACGGACCTGGCTACAGCGCCCAACGCATTCCTGCCGAACACCAGCTTCGCCCTCATCAACTACTCCGGGTCGTGGAACGGCGGCCTGTTCACCTACTCCGGCACCGTGCTGGCCGATGGCAGCCGCGTCACCGTCGGCGCGCATGAGTGGGAGATCGACTACGACCTCGTCTCGGCTGCCGGCCTCGCCAACTTCACGGCCGACTACCTGCCGTCGGGGAGGTTCGTGGCCTTCAGGGCCATCCCCGAACCCACCACCTGCTGCATCGGGCTCACCGGTCTCGCCTGCGGCGGGTTCTCGATGTGGCGGCGACGGAAGGCTGGCCGGCCACGCCGCATCGTTCAGAGCCGCACGGACGCCTCCAGGGTGCGGCGACTGTCTCAACCATGGGATCCACCGCAGCGTCGGCCTGAGCCTACGCGGCGCAACGCATGAGCGTGCCGCCCTGCGCGGGCCGACCTCTGTGGCACACCAGCATGCACATCGGCCTGAACTGCCCGGAGCTCTCCGGGCACCTGAATCCCATGACGACGCTCGGCCGGGAACTCGTGCGGCGTGGGCATCGGGTCACGGTGCGGCACGGCCTCGCCCCGCGCATGGGCAAGAGCAAGCCGGCCTATCTTGCGGAGATCGCCCGGCAGCCCGCGTTCTTTGACTTTCCGCGGTCCAGACTCGAGCCTCGGTTGCATTTCACCGGGCCCTGGCACGAGCCGGCGACGACGGCGGCGATCCCGTTTCCCTGGGACCGTCTCGACGGCCGTCCGCTCATCTACGCGTCGCTCGGCACGCTGCAGAATCGGCTGGCAGACACGTTCGCCGCCATCGCCGCGGCCGTGGAGCCGCTCGACGCGCAGCTCGTGATCTCACTCGGATCGGCTGACCAGGATGCCGCCGCCGTCGCGGCCCGCTGCCCGGGTGAAACGATCGTCGTGACCATGGCGCTGCAGCTCGCACTCCTCAAGAAGGCTGCCGTCGTCATCACCCATGCCGGCCTCAACACGGCCCTCGAATCACTCGCCCGTGGCCTGCCGATGGTGGCGATCCCGATCACGAACGACCAGCCGGGAGTGGCGCGGCGGCTCGAGTGGCTCGGGGTCGCCGAGGTGGTGCTGCCCGCCCGGCTGACCGTGGCGCGGCTGGGACGGCGATCACCCGTGTGATGGACGATCCGGGCTATCGTGAGCGGGCCCGTCTGCGAGCCGCCGAGATCAGCGAGTTCGACGGCGTGCGCCGCGTGGCCGACATCGTCGAAGAAGCCTTTTGAACCGGCCAGCCGGTCACACGACATCCACACTCGCCCGGGCAGAATGCGCCCACAGCGGTGTCCAGTAGTCCCGCACGAGGTCGCCGGTGAGCGATTCCGACTCGACCATATAGCCGAACTCCTGGAGACAATGGAGATAGAGGTTGTCGGAGCCGACATGAAAGGCATGGTCGTCGACGATCCAGACCTTCGCGTGGTTCGCGAAGGCGAGCGACCGACCCGCGTGGCTCCATCCTTCGCCCTGCGGGGAGATACGGAGCGGGGCGAGCCGCATCCGGCCGGTGACGGGCCGGTCGGCCGTCTGCCATGGCGGGCCGCCCGAGTCAGGCCGCGCCGGATCGCGGCGACGAAGTCACCGGTCGTGAACGGCTCGAGCGCCGCGATGTCGAGGAGCGACTCGGCGTTCGCTGCCACTTCTTCGATGGCGGCGAGCAGCCGCCTGCTCGCCGCCGGCAGCGGCGCTGGACTCTCATCGACCGCGAGCCAGTAGGAATTGTCGGCGGGATCGTGCCCCCAGAGGCCGGGCGTCTGGAGCAGTTCGAAGCGATCGATCGTCGTCGGCGCGACCATGCCGGGGAGCCCGCCGGGTGGCAACCGGAGCGCGGCGAGGCAGGCGTCGATCAGCGGACTAGCCATGGGGTGAGAGGCTCCGGGGACCATTGAGCAGCCAGCCGATCGGCGTTCACCGCCGTGAACTTCGCGAGCGCCGACCAAGGCAGATCGCAGGCGTATGACTGGAGAAGGATCACGAGCGGCAGATGGGCGAGGTACATCCAGTACGAGGCGTCGGCAAGCCAGCGGACGGCGGCGGAAGGCCGGGCCATCCACCGATGAAACACTCCGATCAGCCCCAGCGACATCCCCCAGGCGAACGCCGGCTACAAGGTGGCCGCGAAGAGAGGCTATCCGATCGTGGCGATGGCCGCGGGAAAGATCACCACAAGCGAGAGCGGCAGCACGACCTTCCAGTGGCGGCCGAGCGGCGTATCGAGGCCATCGCGGCGAAACGTGCCGGCGATGAACCAGAAGAAGCAGGCGTAGAAGAGGATCAGGTGGGGCGGCGGGAGCAGGCCGATGGCCGTGTCGGGGCCGAACGGCCAGCGCATCATGGCAAACGGCACGCAGCTCGCGGGCACGAGCCACCAGCCATGCCGGCCGGACGGCCCGAGGCCCACGGTCTCCGCGACCGCGAGGGCTCCCACCATCAGGGAGAGGTACCAGAGAAACCAGAGGTGGTCCAACGCGCCACACTGCACGAATGGCGAAGCCAGTGCCGCGTGATAGCGGGTGACGAGCGTGGCAAGCAGCCCGGGGGACTCGGCCGCGGTGGTTGCCGGAGCCAGGATGTCCGCGATCGCTTCACGACCCCACTGAACGTCGACTGCCGATCGGGCCGGCAGCCCCAGATACTCGGCCACGTTCATGGCGATCGCGGCGGGGGCTCCGCCGGCGTCCCGTGGCAGTTTGCCGGCAGCGTTGGCTGCCACCGGATTCGCCCCCTGCTCGAGCAGCAGCCGGCCGACGTCGGCCTGGCCCAGGAAGGCCGCGGCATGCAGTGCCGTGCCACCGTCGCGCCTCGTCCCGTCGATCGCAGCTCCCGCGTCGATGAGCGAGGCCACGATCTCGGTGTCGCCTTCCATGGCCGCCAGCGACAGCGGCGTCAGTCCGAAATGAGAATCGCGGCCGAGCGCGACGGTCGACGCGGCCAGCAGACTCCGCACTCCTTCCCGATCATCGGCCAGGATTCGGCCGACAAGCGGGTTGCTGGCAGCGGCGGTCCGCTGCACCGCCAGCATGATCGTCGCACGTGTGAGTGGCAGAATCGTGAGTGCTGCGACGACGAGCGGGACGAAGATCCGCAGCGTCCGCAGCCCACGGCGCTCGAGCACGAGCATGGTGAAAAAGCCGCTGAGCAGGAAGAAGAGCGGCATGCAGAAGCCGTGGATGACCGCATAGACCAGCCCGAACGCCTTCGACTAGTGGGAATCTTGCACCGACCAGGGAAAGGGAAAATAAGCGAGGCTCGCATGGAGCACGATGCCGAGCAGCATGGCGAAACCCCGCAGGGCGTCGAGGTCGTCACGGCGGGCGTTCGTGATCGACGCGGCGGCGGGGTCATCCGATCGTCGCCACGACGTTGCACAGATACCGCTCGAGATCGGGGGGCAGGCCGGCCCCGATCGCGTCGTCCACCTGGCGGCGGAGCGCATCCACGCACTCGGCGGGAGTGGCCTCTGCCGGGAGGTCGATCACGGCGTCGAGTGCCACGTGGGAGTCGCCGGTGAGAAAGCGAAACAGCTGGGCGATCGACGCCAGCCGCGCATCGCCCGTCCGTGCGGCGGCGTCATCGAGCAGCGTGCCCACGAGGGCCGAGTTGAGCGCCAGCCGCCGCTGCACTTCCGCCGCCGTCGCCGCCCGAAAGCCGGGCTCTTGCTTGAGCTCCTCGAACCGGGCGCGATCGATCACGATCACTTCGAGCCGGTTCGGCTCACGGGAAAGCACCGTGGCCACGGCCGGCTGCCCGCGCCACATCCCGATCTCGCCGAGCACCGCGGGTGCCGCCAGCGTGGCGACCTGACGCGGCTCCGCCGCGACCTCCTCGGCATGGAGCACTATGAGCGGAGTGGTGGCCGAGAGCACGACGTACATCTCGCCCACGCTCTCGCCCTGCCGGATCAGCGGTTCGCCCGCGGCGAGGTCGATCGACCGCCGCTCGAGCGGCCGCGCGGTGGCACCAGAGTCGATGGCGTAGAGCAGGATCGCGCCGATGAGGCGGTCGTCCACCTCGTCGGACGTATTGACGAAAACGGCATCGTGATAGGCCCGGTGAAGCGCGGCGACATCCGGTCGTTCCCAGATCGCCCTGCGGTCCCGCGACCGCCCTTCGATCCCGGATGTCCGGCTCTCGGAGGCCTGCCGCCGCTGCCACTCGATCCGCTGCGGCTCGAGGTCGGCCGGAATCTCACCGCCGGGAAACAGATACTCCCGCGTCTCGGGATCGATATGACGAGCAATGTGTCTGGCCACCGTTTCATCGGCGTGGGACGCGGTGACCGGCACGATCCGGCGGGCAATCTCCTGGGCCATTCGTCGCACCCGCGGCGAGGGCGGCCGCGCGCGGAGATGTCGATCAAAGGCATCGCGAAACCGCTCGTGGGCGGCGAGATCGCGGGGCATGCGGGTGAGCCCGGCGAGGCCCGCCACCTGATACAGCACCACGCAGATCGGCCAGGCCACAGCGCGGCCCTGCCGGCTGCCGGAGGGCAGGCCGCAGAGTTCCAGACCCCGGCGCATCGACTCGATGAAGGCTGTGGCCACGTAGGCAAACTCGGCCTCGTACGCGTCGATCACCCGCACCCGGTCGCCCTCCTCGGGCTTGCAGACGCCCGCAACGTGGTGCCGCAGATTGATCAGCCGCACGATCTCCCGCGCATCGGCCCCTGACCGCGGCAGCACGAACGTGCCGACGAAAAAGTCGCTCGTGCCCCGGATCCGCTCCCCGGAGCGGAAGTGGCCCTCGTTGCGGTATGACGTGGTGACGATCGCGCTGACGAACAGAGTGCGGTAGATGCCGCCCCAGGCGAAGCCCATGGCATCACGACTGAAACGCACCCCATGGACGAGCAGGTTGCGGAGGGTGCAAAACCTGCGCGTGAGTTGCCAGCCCGCCTGCCGGCGAATCGTGTCCCATTCCTGCTCGGCAACCGCCGGGATGCTCACGATGTCGTCAGCCGCCAGATAGTCGTCGAGCGTGCCGCGGCGGGCGGGCGAAAGCATGACGATCGGTGCCGCGGGGGCTCGCATCGGGTAGATTGTTGACGGAAAGGAAACGACTGGCGTGCGTTCGGAGATTCTCGCCCGTCCACTGCCTCCGCACAACACGAACTACTCGAACATGGCTTGCTCATGCCACGTGTTGAGATCCTCATCGTCAGCTACCTCGGAGACCGCGACTGGCTCGTGCACTGCCTCAACTCGGTGCGGAAGTTCTGCGCGGGATTCAGCGGCGTGACCGTGCTCGTGCCCGAAGTCGAGCGGGCGGAATTCGCGTCGTTCGGCGAGTCGCACGACGTGCGTCTCGCCAGCTACGACCGGCAGCCAGACCCCATCCTCTGGCACCTCGATCATCAGCGCATGAAGAGCCGCGCCGACGTGGTGTGCCCGGAGGCGGAACTCATCCTGCACGTCGATTCGGACTGCGTGTTCACCGAGCCCGCGACGCCGGACGACTATTACCTGGGTGGTCGCCCAATCCATGTGGTCAAACCCTACTCGGCGTTCAAGTCGACGCTGCCTCCATGGCGAGCCTGCACGGAAGCGGCCGTGGGCTGGGCGGTTCACCATGAGACCATGTGCCGGCTTCCGGTCCTGCACTGGCGTGACCTGTATCCCGCCCTGCGCAGTCGCGTGGAGGCTGTTCATGGGCGTTCTTTCGACAAGTATGTGCTGGGCTGTGCGCCGACTTTTCCCTGGGGGTTCAGCGAGTTCAGCGCCTTGGGGCAGGTCGCGCTCTCGGAGCCATGGCGTGATCGCTACCGCATCGTCGACAAGTCCGTAGAGACGCCACCGCCGTCAAAGCTGAAGCAGTTCTGGAGCCACGGCGGATTCCATGGTCGGGACCACCTTGCGGAACGCGACGGCGAGTGCGCCGCCGACGTCTTCAGTCGGCTCGGCATCTGAGTGGGCAGGCGGGGGGCTTCGGCGCGAGCCGTCACCACTCGCCTGGGCGAACCCGCTTAGCCGGAGGATAGGTCTGCCAATGGCACTTCGGGAAGCGTCGGCCGAGTGGGGGGATCATGAGCAGTAACCGCCGGAGTTTGTCGGGCTGGATGCGGTCCGATCATGGAGGTGCCGAGGAGCTTCCTGTCCACGCTCAAGGCCGGATGTTTCTCGTTGGCGCAGGCCGGCCTTGGAACCGCTCTTCTCGCAGGCCGTCCGCACCGTGGCATGGAATGCCGTCAGAGGCCGTGGATGTCGATCATGGCCAGCTCGGCTATCCGTCGCTTGAAAGACGCCGCGGTCGAAAGTGGACCTGGACGAGCTCGGCCCAGGCTTATGGGCGAGGTGGTGGGAGGGCGGTTTGTCGCATGAGTCGCAGCAGTTGCCGGTGGCATCTCCGCCCGCCGCATGTCCGCCGGTCGCTTCAGGCTCGCAGGTTCACGTGGTGATTGAGCGCCGATCCGAAGCAGAGCATGCCACAGGAATGTCCGCGCTGCCTGGGTGGCCTCGTCGAGGTGCGTCCGCGGCGACTGGTCTTCACGGGCCATCGCTGGGTAGAGCGCCGTCCATTCGAGGAGTGGCTCCGGCGACTTCGCGGGCATCGCATGCGTCTGGCGGAACGTGAGGGTCTGCGCGAGAGCTGCTCGCAGGCGTCTCGCATCGAGAGATCGGACCCTTGCGAGCAGGGCAATATCGGGAAGGTCTTTCACCCGAGAGTGCGGTCGCTGGCGCGGCATTGTGTACGCGTGCAGCTGCTCCGCAACGTGCGTCTCGATCGGATGAATCCTCGGTGTCGGCGGGGACATGCCAGCGAACGCGAGCACATCCTCTGCGACCACGACCTCCGGCTCTCCGAGTATTGGGTCACCGAATGCGACATCGACACCGAAAGGCTGTGCGTACGCCGTTCCCGCGAGTGTGCCCTCGACGCGAAACCGAAGCCCGTCGTACTGCACCCTTTCGTTCTGGATCTCAGGCTGAGCAGCATCCGAGGCAACTTCGAACGTCATGAAGTCGTCGAGGTCCTTACGAACAGCTTCTTGAAGCTTCCCGACCGGGTCCTGCGGAACCCGCTGGGCCTCATTCATAGGATCGTCGAGGACGACGACGCCTCGCGGGCCTTTTCATCCCGCCCGTGACAATTGAAGCAGTGAGTAGCCAGGATCGGCGGCACGTCGCGGGAGAGATCGACCGCCCGCGCCGGCAGGCACACCAGCGTCACCGCGACGGCGGCCAGTGCGAAGCGGCGGTTCACGCGAGAATTCCCCGCACGACCTTCGCCGGCTGCACCCCGGTGAGTTTTTCCCGCAGGCCATTCTCCATCACGAACAGCCGCTCGTGATCGATCCCCAGAAGATGCAGGATCGTGGCGTGCCAATCGGCCACGCTCACCTTGTCGTCCACCGCCTTCAGCCCGAGGTCGTCGGTGGCGCCGTAGGTGATGCCGGGCTTGATCCCCGCCCCCGCCATCCAGGCGCAGGCGGCGTTCTTGTTGTGATCGCGGCCCGACTTCTTCTCGTCCTTGTCGCCCGAGAGCTGGGCGATGGGGAGCCGGCCGAACTCGCCCCCCCAGATCACGAGCGTGCTGTCGAGCAGGCCTCGGCGGGCCAGGTCGGTGAGCAGGCCCGCAATCGGCTGGTCGGTGCGATCGCAGGCGGTCTTGAGGTCCGACGCGAGACTCGTGTGGTTGTCCCAGATCTGGGCGTTGATGTAGAGCTGCACGAACCGCACGCCCCGCTCCACGAGCC
Source organism: Pirellulales bacterium (assembly GCA_049695995.1). Taxonomy (GTDB): domain Bacteria; phylum Planctomycetota; class Planctomycetia; order Pirellulales; family UBA1268; genus QWPN01. The sequence continues at coordinate 38,338 of JBAVTF010000082.1, forward strand.
GGCGGGCCATGAGGCAGCGGCGGCCGTAGGAATCGGTGGGCTCCCTGCCGATGCCGTAGAGTTCGAGCGTCTCCTTGGTCTCCCGGGCGAGATCGAGCGCATCGCCAGCCGACAGCTGCATCCGCGCCGCGAGCTCGTAGCTCGCGATCCGGGCATCGAGGATCTCCTGCCCCGGCCGCTCGTCGCGGTGCCGGCGATCGAGCCGGTCGAGCAGGTCGCGCTCGGCCGTGACCACGCCCGCCGGCCGCGCGACCTCGGGCTTGAGATTGAGCACCGGCGTGCCCTGTGACCGCAGCCGCGTGCCCTGAAACAGCGGCGGCAGGAAGCCCGACTGCCAGTTCTCCACGCCGTTCACCGGTAGGCCCCGCGGATCGTCGAGCACGACGTAGGCGGGCAGATCCCGACACTCGCTGCCAAGGCCGTAGACCACCCACGAGCCGAGCACCGGCCGGCCCGGCCCCATCTTGCCGCTCTGCATGATGTAGACGGCCGGCTCGTGCGTGATGTTCGTCGTGTACAGCGACCGCACGAGCGCGAGCTTGTCGACCTGCGTGGCCAGATGCGGCAGCGCGTCCGACACCCACATCCCGCACTGTCCGTGCTGCGCGAACCGAAACGGGCTCCGCATGATCGCGCCGGCCGAGCCGATGTTCTCCACCTCACCGGCAATCTTGTCGAAGAACTCCTCGCCATGGTGCTTGTCGAGCATCGGCTTGGGATCGAAGAGATCCATCTGGCTCGGACCGCCGTTCATGAACAGATGGATCACCGACGTCGCCTGCGGTGGGAAGTGCGGCGGACGTGGCTCGAGATCGCCGAACAGCTTCGTGGCCTCGGCAGAGCCGGGCGCAGCGGCCGCCGCCTCGCCCGCGCCGAGGAGATGCGCGAGAGCCGTGCCGCACAGTCCGCCCGAGAAGCTGCGGAAGAAATCGCGGCGGCCGAGGGCCGAAAGCAATCGCTGTTCGGGGGCGTGCATGGTGGCTTCTCCGCTCAGTCGACGAACACGAACCGGGCCGAGTTCAAGAGGGCATGGCAATAGTCGGCGAGGGCCTTCCCGCGGGCGGCCTCGGGCGGCTGCTTCGCCGTGGCCCATTCCCGGGCAAGCCGCTCCAGGCTCTGTCGACTCGTGGCGACCTCGTCGGCCGTCGGCGGGCAGCCGTAGGCGATGAGCCAGGCCCGCTCGATCTGCCGGTCGGGATCAACTCCGGCATCCCGCTCGATGCGGGCGGCGAAGTCGGCGGCCAGCTTCGAGACCATGCCGTTGTTCATGAGGTGGAGCGCCTGCGGCGCTACCATGGAGCTGCGTCGCTCGAGGCAGTTGGGATTCATCTGCGGGTAGTCGAAAAGCTCCATGTGAAGCATCACCTTCTTGCGGGCCTGCGTCACGTAGAGGAGCCGCCGCCAGCCGGCGGGTGTGGACTTGGCGGCGACGAGGCCGTCGGGACGGGCCTCCACGGGATCGGCGGGGCCGAAGGGGGTCGTGTCGAGCCGGCCCGCCGCCGCGAGCAGCGCGTCGTAGAGCGCCTCGGCGTCGAGCTTCACGAGCGGCATCCGCGAGAGGAGCGCATTCTCGGGATCGAGCCGGGCCTGTTCGGCCGACACGTCGGATCGCTGCCGGTAGGTGCGGCTCGTGACGAGCAGCCGGTGCATGGCCTTCAGGCTCCAGCCCCGCTCCACGAATTCGCAGGCCAGCCAGTCGAGGAGTTCCGGATGCGTCGGCGGCGTGCCCGTGGTGCCGAAGTTGCCCACCGTTTCCACGAGCCCCGCGCCGAAGTGGTGCATCCAGACCCGGTTGACGGCCACCCGCGCGACGAGCGGGTTGTCGGGCCGCGTGAGCCACTTGGCGAACGCCAGCCGCCGGCCGGTGGACGGAGCACCGGGCCAAGGGGGCTGGATGTCGAGCGGCGTCTTCCCGTCGGTGAGCACGCTCGGCGGAGCCGGTCCCACGAGGGTGCCGGCCGCCGTCGGGTCGCCGCGGCGGTGGATGTAGGTCGGGGACGGCTCCCCGCGATCCCACACCCCCTGGATCTGAGGCCGCCCCGCAGGCGTGCCGCCCGCCGCTTTCCAGGCGACGGTCTCGGCGGTGGCGACATGGTCCAGGAGTCGGCCGGGCGCCACGTCGGTGCTCACGGCCCCGCCCTGTCCGGGCGCCAGTTGCGGCTTGAGCCAGTCGTGCTCGTCGAGCGCCCCCTTGAAGATCGCCGCGAGCCGGAAATAGTCCCGCTGCGGGATGGGGTCGAACTTGTGGCTGTGGCAGCGGGCGCACTTGATCGAGAGCCCCATGACGCCCGAGCCGAGCACGTCGAGCTCGTCGGCGATCACGTCCATGCGGTCGGGAACGTAGCCCGTGAGATTGGCCCAGGTCGGGTCGGGCACCATCCGCAGAAAACCGGTGGCGACGAGGTTGTCTTCCATCTCCTGCGAGATGTGCGGTGCGGTCCGCCAGTCGGCGAGCTCGTCGCCCGCGAGCTGTTCGACGAGGAATCGGTCGTAGGGTTTGTCGGCGTTGAACGCGCGGATCACGTAGTCGCGATACCGCCAGGCGTGAGGTCGCGGCAGATCCTGCTCCCGCTTCCCCTCGGTGTCTGCATAGCCGGCGAGGTCGAGCCAATAGCGGCCCCAGCGTTCGCCGTACCGCGGCGAGGCGAGGAGCCGATCGACGAGCTTTTCATAGGCGTCGGGAGAAGGGTCGGCGACGAAGACCGCGTTCTCCTCGGGCGTGGGCGGGAGGCCGGTGAGATCGAAGGACAGTCGCCGCAGCAGCGTGGGACGGTCGGCCTCCGGGGCGAACGGCAGGCCGGCGGCTTCGAGCTTCGCGAGCACGAAGGCGTCGACCGGCGTCCGCACGAGCGATTCGTCTTTCACTGCCGGCAGCGGGGGCCTGCGCGGCGGCTGAAACGACCAGAACTTCCGCTCCTCCTCGCTCACGAGCGGATCGGGCAGGCCGTTCGGAACGTCGGGCTGCACGGTGCCCTCGGGAGCGCCGGCCGCGATCCAGGTCCGGACCTGCTCGAGCTCACCGCTCTCGACCGGCTTCACGGACACCGCGACGAGCTGCTTGTTCGGCGGCATCTCGCCGGCGGCGATCCGCTGCACGAGCAGGCTTTCGTCGGGCTTCCCCGGCACGATCACCGGCCCCGACTTTCCGCCCCGCATGAGCGACGCATAGGACCGCAGGTCGAGCTTGCCGTCCTGGCGGTAGCGGCCGTGGCACTTCGTGCAGTGCAGGAGAAAGATCGGCAGCACGTCGTGCTGGCTCGGCGCCGCCACGGCGGCCGCCGTCTTGGCCGCTGATTTCGCGCCGCCGGCGATCCAGCGGTCCAGGATCGCCAGTTCCTCGTCGGAGAGCATGTTCTCGCCGTCGGGCGGCATCTCGCCGGTGGAAGTCTTCTCGTAGACCGCGCTGTCGTGCGGCTTGCCCGCGGCGATCACCGGCCCCGACTCACCGCCGCGCATGATGCCCGCGAAGGAGACGACGTCGAGGTCCGCCTTGCGGGCCTTCTCCCCATGGCAGCGGCCACATTTGGCCGTGAGGAACGGCTGCACGTCCCGCTCGAACAGCGTCGGCTCGGCAGCTCCGCTGGAAAGGCACAGCGAGATGGCCGCCGCCACGACGAGAGGTCGGCACTGTCTCGGGGGGCCGAAAGTCAGGCGTGGGATGTTCATGGTGTCCATGCTCCGACCCCGGAGTCAGACGTCTGCCGTTGGCAATCGTGCCGGTGTTCACAGAGTATCGGCTGCCCGCGGCGGGCCAGCCAGCCAGTTACGGCCGGATTTCTGTCGAATTCCGCCGACGATTTTCCGTCCGAAATCAACCGGATATCGTCCCCTTTTTCGGAGGATGGGTCGGCCAATGGCACTTCGGCAAGCGTCTGCCGAGCGGGGCGGATCACGAGGAGCAACAGCCGGAACCGATCGGGCTGGATGCGGCCTGATCGTGGAGGTGCCGAAGAGCTTTCTATCCGTGCTCAAGGCCGGATTTTCTCGTTGGCGCAGACCAGCCTTGCAACCGCTCTTCACGCGGTCGAAGCCATCCTGGCCATCTCCCGCTTGCGAACCTCCGGTTCGAAGTGAGCCGACTCCTGCCGGCCGTCTCCTTTTAGCCGGATGTCGCCACCACACACCGGGCACTCGAGCGGAAACTCCTCTCCCACCCGGGCCATGAGTTTGGCCCGGGCTTTTGCGCGAGGTGTCGTAGGAGCGCGGTTTGTCGCATGAGTCGCGGCAGTTGCCGGTGGCATGTTCGCCTGCCGCATGTCCGCCGACCGCATGCCCACCAGTCGCGGCATCGCGCCGGTCGAGGAACTCAAATGGCGAGAGTTCGACGACGCCGTTAGCGGGGCGCGGGCGGAATTCCACGCGGCCGGACGCAGCACTACCACGACGTCGCCGCGGCTGCGGGGCGCCTTTCCGAGCATTATCCAACGGTCGGTATTCGGGAACTCCCAAAGGCCGACCGTTGGGTCATCGGCCCCGGCCACTTCTGCGCCTCGGCCTGCCGAGACTCGATCACCACGTCGCCCACAGGGCCTGCAGCGTCGAGGATCTGGGCCGACACCGCCTTGAGGATGGCCTCGTCGATGATCCGCACCAACGTGTTGCCCTTGTTCCGACACCCATGCCCGCCGTGGATCGAGTTGAGGCAGACGAAGTTCTTGTACGTGCCGGTCGACCGACTCAAGGCCATCGGCTTGCCGCAGCTGGCGCACTCGGAGCCATGGCCGGTTCCATGGTCGGGAGCACCTTGCGGGACGCGACCGCGAATGGGCCGCCGAAGTCTTCAGTCGGCTCGGCATCGGAGTGGGCAAGTGTGGGGAGCCGGGGGCTTCAGCGCGAGCCGGCACCACTGGCCTAAGCGAACCCGTTTAGCCGCGGTCGCGGAGCCGCAGGCTCTGCCCGACGGGCTGGAGCGAGAAGGCCATCAGCTCCCGGGCGGGGCCGCCGTCGGGAGTGTCTACCGACTCGATGTCGAACGACGCCAGCAGCATCGCCATCGCCCCCTTCATTTCGAGGATCGCGAGATACCGGCCGGGGCACACCCGCGGTCCCGCGCCGAACGGCAGCGAGACACGGCGGGCGGCGGGCGTGAGGGGCTGTTCCGCGTCCTCGAGCCAGCGTTCGGGTGCGAACGCCTCCGGCCGCTCGAAGGAGCGGCCGCTGACGCTGGCAGGGCGAAGCGCCACGAGGATCGTGGTCTCGCGCGGAATCGCCACGTCGCCGACCACGGTGTCGTCGATCGCCTGGAGCGTCAGGATCGGGATCACCGGCTTCAGCCGCATCGTCTCGTGAACGCAGGACTCGAGGTAATGCAGCCGCTCCATCTGGTCGAACGTAAAAGCGGCGAGATCGGGGGCGATCGACCGGACCTCCTGCTCCGCCCGCTGACGTGCAGCGGGGTTGCGCACGAGCAGGTCGATCATCCAGGCCAGGGTGTTGGCGGTGGTTTCCTCGCCGGCCAAAAGCATGTTCAGCACGTTGCCGATCACGTGGGCGTCGTCGAGGCCGCTGTCGGGCTCATCCGCGGCCACGAGCATCGCTTCGAGAAGATTCTGCGGCGCCGCCACCCGGCTCGGGTCGTAGCGGAGCCGCTGCCGCCCCTCGGCGACGTACTCGCGGATGGTGGCGTTGATTGCCGCCACGCTCCGGTCGACCGCCCGATCCGCCGGCAGTTTGAACCACCGCCAGGAAGGCACGATGCTCAGCATTCGTCGGTAGAGCACCGGCAGCACCTTGTCGAGGTGCGCCTGAATCGTGTCCTCGCCCGACTCGAGCGTGTTGACGTCGCTGCCGAAGGCCAGGCCCGCGATCACGTCGACGGTGAACCGCATCAGATCGGCCTGCAGTGGAATCGCCCGCCGCTCCCGTGCGGCCCGCTGCAAGCGGCCGCGCAGCCGCAGCGCCACCCGAACGAGCGCGGGGAAATAGCTGCGGATATTCCCGGGCGCGAAACTCGCCATCACCATCCGCCGCTGCTTCCGCCACTCCTCGCCTTCCGCGTTGATCATCCCCTCAGGCAGGCCCATCTGACGCCCGATACGGGCGCCGAGTGGGTTGCGGCGAAAGCCCTCGGGGCGGTCCCGCAACACCGCCGTGGCCAGCTCGTGGTCGGCGATGACGAGCACGTTCTTGCGGCCGAACCGCAGGCGATAGAGCGAACCAAAGCTTGCCGCCCACCGTTCCACGTCGTGGTGAATGCTGGCGGGCCGGATCTGGGGCAGATTGCCGACGAGTGGCCAGCCGCGCGGGCCGGGCAGATCGCGGAGGGGACGGGTGGCTTGGGGGCCTATGCGCGATCGCGGAGGCGCGGTGGGCCGCGCAAAAAAACAGCCGGCAGGGGCCATGGCTGGCCCTGCCGGCGTGAAGTGGCGGGGGTAGGATTCGAACCTACGACCTCGAGGTTATGAGCCTCGCGAGCTACCGGGCTGCTCCACCCCGCGTCATTGTGCGGTGGTCGTTGCGTCGATCAGCAGAAGATGCACTCCCGCGGTCAACGTAACTTTTGAATAATAGCGTCGACAGCTGGCGAAGAGAAGCGTGGAGTGATGCCGCCCGCGAAATCAGTGTTTTCTCGAGCGTGATCGGTTTTCGGGAGTGTGATCAAGAATGAAGCCGCCTCCGCCACCGCCGGTGCCCCCGCACGGCCAGGCCGGTCCGCCGCCTGGTGGTCCGACGACGCTGGTAGGCGGCTTGCCGTGGCAGCAGGCGCAGGCCCCGCATCTTCCCGCGGCGGAGGAACTCCCGCTGCCTGTCGCGGTGCCGAACGCGGTCGATCAGCAGCCCAGGCGATCACCGGCCGCAGCGATCACCGGTGCCGATGGCCGCAAACACTGGCTCTCGAACTATCTCGGCGACGAGGACGTGGCGGCCTTCCTTGAGTGGCAGGCCGACACCTGGCAGCGACTCAAGTCGTGGGCTCGCGAGAGTCCGGCGTTGGCGGTGAGCCTCGCGGCACACCTTGTCGTGCTCTTGGCCCTGGCCCTGTTCATCGTGCGGGCGGAGCGTGACGACACGATCGTGCTCGACATGACCTTCAGTCCCATGACCGAGGTCGAGGCCCCGAAGCAGGGCGAGGATTTGGCTCCGGTGACGATCGAGGAGCCGAAGCCCGAAGAGGTGAAAACGGAGGAGCCCGTCGCAGAGGCCCCGAAGCCCGAGCCGCCGCCTCCCACACCTGTCGTCGACGCGCCCGGTGCCGAGCCGGCCGAGGCGGCATCTGACGCAGCGGCGATCACGACGCTGCTCGATGGCCGCACCGAGGCCAGCCAGGCGAAGCTCGTGAAGGCGTTCGGAGGCAGCGACGAGACCCAGTCGGCCGTCGCTCGCGCGCTCGGCTGGCTGGCCCGCCACCAGGACAAGAAGACAGGGCTCTGGAGCCTGCAAGGGCCGTATCTCGACGGCGGCTCGCAGGAGAACCAGCTGGCCGCGACCGCGATGGCGCTGCTGGCGTTCCAGGGCGCTGGCCACACCACGATGGAGGGAAAGTTTCGCGACACCGTGAAGAAAGGCTGGAAAGGTCTGCTTGCGAGACAGTTGCCCGAGGGCCGCTTCGATGTCGAGCCGATGCCGAGCCAGCACGGCCTCTATTCACATGCGCAGGCCACGATCGCCATCTGTGAGCTCTACGGGATGACGAAGGACGCGGCCTATCTGGGGCCGGCCCAGCAGGCGCTCGCATTTGCGACCCGGGCCCAGGGGCCGAACGGTGGCTGGCGATACGAGCCGGGCAAGCCGGGCGATATGTCGGTAACCGGGTGGTACATGATGGCGTTCAAGAGCGCCGAGATGGCCGGCATCGATTTTCCGACGGAGACGCTCGCCGGCATCAATCGCTTTCTCGACACCGTGGCCGTCGATGGCGGCAAACGCTACGGCTACCGTTTCGAGAAGGTGACGACAGCGGTCGATGACGATGATCGCAAGGCGGTCAATCAGCAGGCAGGGCCGGTGACGGCGGCGGTGTCCGCCGAAGGCCTGCTCGCGCGGCAGTACCTCGGCTGGAAGCGGGACGATCCGCGGCTCGTGGCGGGCGTGGAGTTTCTGCTGGCGGCGAACCGGGTCGATTTCGCCGCCGAGAAGGACGTCTACGCGTGGTATTACATCACGCAGGTCGTGCACCACCTCGGTGGCGAGCCGTGGGACCGGTGGAATGCCGTGATGCGGGAGGTGCTGCCGGCGGCCCAGGCGAAGGGGGGCGGCGAGGCGGGGTCGTGGGATCCCGCGCTCGACAAGTGGGGGCCGTGGGGCGGGCGGCTGTTCACGACCTGCTTCTGCACGTACATGCTCGAGGTCTATTACCGGCACCTGCCGATCTACAACGCGGTGGAGTGACCGTAGGCCCGTTGCTCTGCAACGGGCTGCCCGTCACGGCGTGACGTGCCTACACCGGCAATGGCCACGTCCCCGGGCTTCCGCCCTGGGGCTTGTATCAGCCGGCGGCCCACTGGCGCAGCGCCTCGTAGGCGACGATTGCGGCGCAGTTGGAGAGGTTGAGGCTCCGCACCTGCGGCCGCGATGGAATGGTGAGCAGCCTGTCGGCGAGCGGCGTCGTGAGCGACCGCGGCAGGCCGGTCGATTCGCGACCAAATACCAGCACGTCGCCCCGACGGTAGCTGACTGACGTGTACGACCGCACCGCCCGGGCGGAGAACAGCCACTGGTCGCCGGCGCCGGATTCCCGCAGCCGCGCCTGCAGGTGGTCCCACGAGTCGGACACCTCCCACTCCAGTTCGTCCCAGTAGTCGAGCCCGGCCCGCCGCAGGTGGTAGTCGTCCACGGCGAACCCCAGCGGCTTCACGAGCCACATCTTGGCGGCGATGGCCACGCAGGTGCGGCCGATGTTCCCGGCATTGGGAGGAATCTCCGGCTCGTGGAGAACGATATGAAGGACGGGGTCGTAGCGCATGGGCGTTCGCCGGCGGGGGGAGGTCTGCTATTGTTTGGGTGTCGAAACGCCGACGAAAAGGCCGGCGGACAGAGTGTCTCGTGAGGAGCGGACGTGGTCGAGTTGAAGCGAAATCCAACGCGGGCGGTGCAGATCGGCCGGATCACGATCGGGGCCGGCCACCCAATCGCCCCCCAGAGCATGACGGCCACCCACACCCAGGACGTGGAGGCCACCCTGGCCCAGGTGAACGACCTGCACGCGGCGGGTGCCGGCGTGGTGCGGATCGCCGTGGACTCCAAGAAGGATGCCGCGGCCCTGCCTGCCATTCGGGCCGGCACCGCGGCCAACCTGGCGATCGACCTCCAGGAGAACTATCGCCTCGCCGTCGAGGTGGCCCCTCACGTGGACAAGCTGCGGTACAACCCCGGCCATCTGTATCACCATGAGCCGACCAAGCCCTGGCAGGACAAGGTGAAGTTCATCGCTGATGTGGCCGCGGCCAACGACTGCGCGTTGCGGGTAGGCGTGAATTGCGGCAGCGTCGATCCCGCCAAGAAGGAGCAGTTCGCCGAGGACGACTCGATCGGCCCGATGCTCGCGAGCGCCTTCGAGCACTGCGAGCTGCTCGAATCGCTCGGCTTCACCCGCTATGTCGTGTCGCTCAAGGATTCCGATCCGCAGAAGGTGATCGAGGTGAACCGCCGGTTCGCCGAGGTCCGGCCCGACGTGCCGATCCACCTCGGCGTGACCGAGGCGGGCATGCCGCCGGACGGCATCATCAAGACGCGGATCGCCTTCGAGCAGCTCATCAGTCGCGGCATCGGCGACACCGTCCGCGTGTCGCTCACCGTGCCCAACGCCGACAAGCCGCAGGAAATCGCGGCTGCGAATGCGATCCTCGCCGACATCGCGGCCGGACGAGTGCGAAGCGTGGTCGATTACGGCCTCTCGTCGCTCAACATCATCTCCTGCCCGAGCTGTTCGCGGGTCGAGAATGAGGCGTTCATCGAGCTGGCCAAGCAGGTGAAGGAGATGACGGCATACGCCAGCGACCACAAGATCACGATCGCCGTGATGGGCTGCCGCGTCAACGGGCCGGGCGAGACCGACGACGCCGATCTCGGCCTGTGGTGCGGGCCCACGCACGTAAATCTCAAGCGGCGGAGCACGGAGCTCGGCGCATTTCCCTACGACGAGATCCTGCCGAAGCTGCGGGCCGAGCTCGACACGATCATTGCGGAGCGGTCGTGACGGCACAGCTACAAATTATCGACGCGGCCGGCGGTACGTGCGGCGTGGGAACGTCGGTGCTGCCGGCGGTGCTGCCGGTTGATCCGGCCACCTGCCGCGGCACGTTCGCGATGGTGAGCCTCGGCTGCCCGAAGAACCTCGTGGACAGCGAGCGGATGCTCGGCCTCCTGCGGGAGGATGGCTGGCAGTTGGTGCCCGACCCGCAGGGCTCGGACCTCGTGGTCGTGAACACCTGCGCCTTCATCGATGCCTCGCGGGCCGAGTCGTATGCCGCGATCAACGAGATGCTCGATCTCAAGAAGGCGGGAGCCACGCGGGGCGTGATCGTGGCTGGCTGCCTCGCCGAGCGGCAAAAGGAAGCCCTGCTCGACGAGCTGCCGGGCGTCGATGCCGTGATCGGCGTCTTCTCCCGCGACGAGATCGCCCGCACGGCCGAGCGGCTCATCGGCCGGCTCGGCGAACAGCGGAGCGTGTTTCGGCCCGCGCCGGCCCGGGCCCTCGACGACTCCGGCCGGATGCGGGTCACGCCGCGGCACATGGCCTATCTCAAGATTTCGGAGGGCTGCGACCGCACCTGCACGTTCTGCGCGATCCCGAAGATGCGCGGCAAGCACGCCACGAAGCCGATCGAGGAGGTCGTCCGCGAGGCCCGCGAACTGGCCGCCGACGGCGTGAAGGAGCTGGTGATCGTCGCCCAAGACACGACGTATTACGGTATGGATCTCTACGGCGAGCCGCGGCTGGTCGAGCTGCTCGAGGCGGTGGAGCAGGTGGAGGGGATCGAATGGATCCGCCTCATGTATCTCTATCCGCTTCACTTCACCGACCGGCTCGTCGATCACATCGCCGCCAGCACGAAGATCGTGCCCTACCTTGACATGCCGCTGCAGCACGCCAGCGACCCCGTGCTCAAGCGGATGCAGCGGCGGGTGAACCGGGTCGCGACTGAAGAGCTGCTCGCGAAGCTCCGGGGCCGGATTCCGCATCTCGTGCTCCGCACGACCTTCATCACCGGCTTCCCGGGCGAAACGCGGGAGCACTTCGAGGAGCTGGTGGACTTCGCTCGGCAGTGGCGTTTCGAGCGGGTGGGCGTGTTCACCTATTCGCTCGAGCCCGATACGCCCGCGGCTCGGCTCGACGGCCACATGCCCGACGAGGAGAAGCAGGCCCGACGCGACGAGCTGATGCGGGTGCAGCAGCGGATCGCCCACGAGCATGCCCAGCGGCAGGTGGGCCGGGTGCAGCCCGTGATCATCGACCGGCAGAGCGAGGAGCGGGAGGATGTCTGGATCGGCCGGACGGCCGCCGACGCGCCCGACATCGACTGCGTGGTCTACGTCACGGCCCCGGGCACGTCGGCCGTGGCGCCGCTCACGGGGCGAATCATCCCCGTGGAGATCGTGGCGGCCAGCGGCTACGACCTGGCGGGTGTGCTGGTGGAGGGCTGATGGCCTCTGACCGCGTGCTCACTGTGCCGAATCTGTTGTCGCTCGCGCGGCTCGTGCTGGCGATCGTGCTGTTCGTGGTGATGGAGCGCGGAGCGTGGGGGCCGGCCACGTGGCTGTTCGTGGTCGCAGCTTCGACCGACTGGGTGGACGGCTGGTACGCCCGGCGGTTCGGGCAGGTGAGCCGACTGGGGCGGATTTTTGATCCGCTCGTGGACAAGGTGATCGTCTGCGGGGCGTACGTCCTGCTCGCGGAGCGGGGCGGGGCGTCGGCGATCGCGCCGTGGATGGCCGTCGTCGTGATCGTGCGGGAGCTTGTCGTCACGGCGGTGCGGGCCGAGATGGAGCGGCTGGGTGAGGACTTTTCGGCGGGGCCGGCGGGCAAGCTGAAGATGGTGCTGCAATGCCTGGCCATCGGATTGGAGCTGGCGGCGCGGGCCTGGCCGGAAATGACATTCGGCGGGATCGCCCTGCGGCCGGCGGCGAGCGTCGTCGCCTGGGCGGCCATCGTGGCGACAGTCTGGTCGGGCCTGGAGTATCTGCTGCGATGCAGGCTGCTCATCCGGAGCCCGTGACGGTCAGCGAGTGGCTCGAGCCTGGGCCGCTCGCGCTGGCGGCCGGCGCCGTGGCGGCGAGTGCGTGGGTGGTGACGCTTGCGTGGAGCCGCTGGCGGCGTGGCCAGCCGCTCGTGGCGTGGCGGCCGCACGACGCCGTGCCTTGGACCGGAGCCGACGTGGCGACGGTGCTCCTCGCGTATCTCGTCGTGGCCAGTCTCGGGCAGGGACTCGTCGGCGAGCCGGCCTCGCTCGTGCGGCGGCTGGCTGTTCACTCGGTCGCGCTGGCAGCGGCCGTCGCGTTTGGCGTGGGCGTGCTCCGGGCTCGTGGAGCCACCTGGGACGCGCTCGGCTTCAGCGGCCGCTGGCCTGATGATCTGCGGCTCGCCGCTGCGGCGTTGGGACTACTCGTGGCGCCACTGCTGGGCCTCGCCGGTCTGCTCGATCAGCTCGTGCCCTACCGTCATCCGCTCGTCGATCTGCTCGCCGAGCGGCGGGATCCGATCGCGCTGGCGGTGGTGATCGGCTCGGCGATCGTGGCGGCCCCGGTGGCCGAGGAGTTTTTCTTTCGTCGGGTGCTCCAGGGCTGGCTCGAGCGGCGGCTGCCCGACGGTGGCTGGACGGCCGTCGTGCTCTCCGCGGCGGCCTTCGCTCTCGCCCATCAGGGGCAGGGGCTGGCCTATGTGCCGCTGTTTCCGTTTGGCATCGTGCTCGGCCTGATCGCCCGGCAGACGGGGTCAATCGTGGCCTGCATCCTCGTGCACGCGCTGTTCAATGCCATCAGCGTCGGGATTCTGCTGGTGACGTGAGAGGACGCTCGAAACTCGTCTGGTCGGCCGGGCGGATTCTCGCGACAATTCGGGTGTCATGGACGACAAACCCAGAAAAACCAAGCGTCGGCGGACGCTGCTCACGAACATCGGCGACGTGGTCGCCTATGCGGTCGTGCGCGTGGCCATTTGCATCGTGCAGGCGCTGCCGCGGCCGCTGTGCGAGCGCGGTGCGCGGCGGCTCTCCCGCCTGCTCGCCAACCGGCTGCGTATCCGCCGTGAGGTCGTCCGCGATAACCTGCGGCTCGCCTTTCCGGCCTACACCGTCGAGGAGCGACGCGAGACGGCCCGGGCGATGTGGGAGCATCTCCTGCTGATGGTGGTTGAGATCGCCCATGCCAATCGCGTGATTCACAAGACGACCTGGCGAAAGCATCTCCGCATCCACGGCATGGATGACTTCGTCCGCACGCTGTGGCTCGAGCGGCCGAAGGTGATCCTCTCGGGTCACTACGGCAACTTCGAGATCGCCGCCTATCTCTTTGGCCTGTTCGGCTTTCGGATCTTCTCGGTGGCTCGCGAGCTCGACAATCCATGGCTCGATCGGTTCGTCACGGAGTTTCGGGAGTCGCGGGGGCAGGTGATCCTGCCCAAGAAGGGGAGCGCGCCGGACGTGGCCCTCGTGCTCGACGAGCGTGGGGCGATCGGCCTGCTCGGCGACCAGGCGGCCGGCCCCAAGGGCTGCTGGGTGGAGTTCTTCGGCAAGCCTGCGAGCGTCCACAAGGCGATCGGCGTGTTTGCCCTCTCGGCCGAGGCGCCCGTCATGGTCTGCTCCGCCACGCGGCGGGGTGGCCTCTTCGACTACGACCTCCGGATCGACGGCACGGCCGATCCCGCGGCAGGGGGCCCGGAGACGGCTGGCATCAAGGAGCTCTCGCAGTGGTACACGTCGATCCTCGAGCAGGTGATCCGGCGGGAGCCCTCGCAGTATTGGTGGGTGCATCGTCGTTGGCGGGGTAAGCCCGGAAAGGCTACAGTCAAGCGTCCGTCGCCTGACCGTCATGCGGCGGCTTGACGTTCCCGCCCACCTTTCGTCGCCATGTCCGAGTGGATCGAGATTGCCACCGCGGACGAATGCCCGCCCGGCGGGAGCATCGAGCGAGTGGCCGGTGATCGGATGATCGCCCTGGCCAACGTGGATGGCCGCTGGCACGCGATCGACGGCCTCTGCCCGCATCAGGGCGGACCACTCGGCACGGGCGTGCTCTGCGGAACGGTGCTGACGTGTCCGTGGCACGGCTGGCAGTTCGACGTCGTGACCGGTCGCCACACGATCTCCCCCACGACGCGGCAGACCGTGCACGAGGTGCGCGAACAGGGGGGACGAATTTACGTGCGGCTCGCGGGCGGAGACGCAGCCGCCGCCGTGGAGCAGGCCGGATGATCGAGTTCCGCTGCTTTCGCAACGACGACCCACCCCGGCTGGCCGAAATCTGGCGGACCGCCGACCTGGGCCCGAGCGCGATGCAGCCGATGACCGCAACTCTGCTCGAGGCGGCCGTGTTCTCCAAGCCCTACTTCGATCGCCAGGGGCTGTTCGTCGCCCTCGATGATGGTCGGGCCGTCGGCTTTGCCCATGCCGCCTTCGGGCCGAATGCCGAGCGATCTGCGATCGAGACCTCGATGGGCACGACCCTGCTCGTGGTCGTCGTGCCCCATGTGGAACACGACTCGATTGCGGCGGAGCTAATCGCGCGGTGTGAGGGCTATCTCGCCGGCCGGGGGGCGACGGTGATCCTCGGCGGCGGCGGGCCCGATCTCGGTGGGTTCTACCTCGGGCTTTATGGCGGCTCCGATGTGCCGGGCGTGCTCGATTCATCGGCCGCGATGCAGGATGCATTCCAACGGTCTGGCTATGAAACGGCCGGCCGGATCGCCGTGCTGCGGCGACCGCTGGCTGGATTCCGGCCGCCGGTCAATCGCCTGCAACTCGCGATCCGTCGCTCCACGACGCTGAGCGTGGTTGATGAGCCCTCGCGGCGCACATGGTGGGAGGCGGCCACGACCAGCGGGCTGGCCCTGCGGCGGTATGTGCTCCGCAATCAGGCTGAGGAGCTGCTCGGCTCGGTCACGTTCTGGGACATCCAGCCGCTGGCCTCGGCCTGGGGTGTGATGGCCGCGGGGCTGATGCACGTGGACATCGAGGGACCCCGGCGGCGACAGGGACTCGCCAGCTATCTCGTGGCGGAGGCGATGCACGATCTGGCGAGCGAGGGCGTGTCGCTCGTCGAAACGCACGTCTCGCAGGACAACGCGGCCGCGCTAAGTCTCTTCGAGAAACTGGGCTTCCAGGCCGTCGAACACGGCTCGCTGTTTCGGAAGCCGTGAGCCCGTTGCTCCGCAACGGGCTGCCCGTCACGGAGTGACGGGCCCACTCCCGCTTTGCCCGCTGCCCTGCGTGAGCGACAATCATGGGCATGCGCGATCTGCTGGAGGTGACCGACTCAGGACTCTATTGCCCGCAGGGTGATTTCTACGTCGATCCCTGGCGGCGGGTCGGCCGCGCGATCATCACGCACGCGCACGGCGATCATGCCCGCGGGGGCTGCCAGAGGTATCTCTGCGCCGCCGCCGGCCTGCATGTGATGCGGGCCCGGCTCGGCAATTCGGTGGCGATCGACACGCTCCGCGACGGCGAGTCGATCTCGATCAACGGCGTGAACGTGTCGCTTCATCCGGCCGGCCACGTGCTCGGCTCGGCGCAGGTTCGCGTCGAATATCGCGGCGTGACCTGGGTCGTCACCGGCGACTACAAACTACAGGCCGACCCCACGTGCAACGCGTTCCGGCCGGTCGAGTGTGACGTGTTCATCACCGAGTCCACCTTCGGCCTGCCCGTCTATCGCTGGCAGGAGCCCGCGGCGATCGCCGCGGAGATCAACGCCTGGTGGCGGGCCAACCGGGATGAGGGCCGCACGAGCGTGCTCCTCGCCTACGCCCTCGGCAAGGCCCAGCGGCTGGCCGCGATGGTCGATCCTTCGATCGGGCCGATCGTGGCCCACGGCGCCGTCATGAAGCTGGTCGAGGCCTATCGGGCCAGCGGCGCGCGGCTGCCGTCGATCGACCGCGTGCCACCGAGGGCCCGTCGCGTGGGCGACGGCCGGGCCCTCGTGATCGCGCCGCCGAGCGTGCAGGGCAGCTCATGGCTGCGGCTGTTCGGCGAGTCGAGCGTGGCGATGGCATCGGGCTGGATGCTGCTCCGCGGCGTCCGCCGCCGCCGCGGCTTCGACCGCGGCTTCGTCGTTTCCGATCACGCCGACTTCCCCGGCCTGATGACGGCGATCGAGGCCTCGCGGGCCCGCCGCGTGCTCGTGACCCACGGTTTCACCGACACGCTCGCGCGGCTGCTCAGCGAACGCGGCTACGACGCGGCCGTGCTCGCCACGCGCTTCACCGGCGAAGGCGAGCCCGACGCCCCCGAGGCCGGCGATGCCACCGACGAGCCCCTGGCAGACGGCGAGCCCGCAGCCGATGAGGTCGATGCATGAACGACTTCACCGATCTCTACTGGCGACTCGACGCGACGACGAGCACGAACGAAAAAATCGCCGCCCTCCGCGACTTCTTCGCCGCGGCCCACCCCGACGATGCCGCCTGCGGTCTGGCCGTGCTCTGCGGCGGCCGGCAACTGCGGGCGGTGTCGTCGACGCAGCTCCGCGAATGGGCCGCCGCAGCGACGGGCCTGGCGCCGTGGCTTGTCGAAGAGTGCTATGCCCACGTGGGCGACCTCGCCGAGACGCTCGCCCTGATCCTGCCGACGCCGGCCGCCGACACGACCACCAGCCCGCCTCCCGGCCTCGCCGAGGTGATGCGAACGACGATCCACGACCTCCGCGGCGCCGACGATGACCGCAAGCGAGACGTAGTCACGGCCGTCTGGCAGCGGCTCGCCCCCCGTGAGCGGATCGTGTGGCACAAGCTGCTCACGGGGGGCCTGCGGGTGGGCGTGTCACGAACGCTCGTCGCCCGCGCACTCGCCGAACTGGCCGCCGTCGATCCGGCCGTGATGGCTCATCGGCTCATGGGCGATTCGGTCGCCGACGGCGCCGCCTTCACGGCGCTGCTCGCCCCGGAGTCGTCCGCCGCGGACACCCGGCGGCCGTATCCGTTTTTTCTGGCCTCGCCGCTCGACCGCGGCGAGGTCGATGCCGTCGCCTCTGCACTCGGGCCGGCCGCCGAGTGGCAGGCCGAATGGAAGTGGGACGGCATGCGAGCCCAACTCGTCCGTCGCGGCGACGACATCACGGTGTGGAGTCGGGGCGAAGAACTCGTCAACGAGGCCTTTCCCGAGATCGTCGCGGCCGGCCAGCCGCTGCCTGCGGGCACCGTGCTCGACGGCGAACTGCTCGCGGTACGGGACGGCCGGCTGCTCGGCTTCGCGGCGCTTTCAAAGCGGGCCGGCCGACGCCGGGTCACGAAGAAAGTCTTCAACGACATCCCGTGCGTCTTCGTGGCCTACGACCTGCTCGAAGCCGATGGCGTCGACCTCCGCGACCGCCCGCTCGCCGACCGTCGGCAACGGCTCGAGACCCTCGTGCCCTACGCCTTCGATGCCGCACTCGCCGACCCCGCGACGGCGGGCGACGGTCGGCTGTTCCTCTCACCGCTGGTTTCGGGCGACTCGTGGCCGGACCTGGCGACCCGGCGGGCCGAGTCGCGCGCCCGGGGCGTGGAGGGGCTGATGCTCAAGCGCCGCTCCAGCCCCTACGCCGTGGGCCGGACGAAGGGGGATTGGTGGAAATGGAAGATCGAACCGCTCGAGATCGATGCCGTGATGCTCTATGCCCAGGCCGGCCACGGCCGCCGCGCCGGGTTGCACAGCGACTACACGCTCGGCGTGTGGCACGAGGGGAAGCTCGTCACGATCGCGAAGGCCTACTCCGGGCTCGCGGACGCCGAAATCGTGGAGGTCGATCGCATCGTGCGGGCCACCACGATCGAGAAGCACGGCCCCGTGCGGATCTGCACGCCCACGCTCGTCTTTCAGCTCGCCTTCGAGGGGGTGGCGTATTCGACGCGGCACAAGTCGGGGGTCGCCGTCCGCTTCCCGCGGATCGTCCGCTGGCGGCGGGACAAGCAGCCCGCAGACGCCGGCTCGCTCGCCGACCTCGAGCGGATGATCACCGCATCGCCGTAGCCCCGTCACTGCGTTCAGCGGCGAAGCCAGTCGGTCCACTCGAGGTGGAGCATGTCGTCGCCGTCACACAGGCCGGCCGGCAGCGTGACCAGCACGCCATCATCCCGGCGGTCGACCCTCACATCGAGCGTGCCGATCGGCCGCCGCGGCACCGCAGCCGGCCGCGGATCTCGAACGCACAACTCGAACGCACCCGACGCCCGGCGACTACCGCTCGCATGCAGCCTGCCGACCGTGAACTCGATTCGCTCCAGTTCCTCGAGGTCCGCGAGAAGCACGGCGATACGGTCGGGCCAGCCAGCGTTCCCAGCCGTGACGTCACACTGGCCAAAGCCCCGCGGGCTCGTGATCCGCAGCAGCGTCAGGCCATCCACGACCTCGACCCGCGCGGCGTCTTCCGGATGCTGCCAGCCCGCGACCGTGAGCCCGGCATCACGATGCCCCGCGGCCACGCAGAGCCCTGCCACGGCACATGCGAGCCCGATGCGTCGCAGACGTTCGTCCATCCGGCTCATGGTAGCTTGAAAGCGGTTCGGTTTCTCCGGTGCACCGTCTTCTATGCGAACCGCACGCACGTCCGGCCCCACCAGGTTTCATGACTGGTTCACACGCCGAGACTGGAACGCGTTTCCGTTTCAGGAGGAGGTGTGGCAGGCCTGCGCCTCGGGCTCGAGCGGTCTCCTCCACGCGCCCACCGGCGCCGGCAAGACACTGGCTGCCTGGTTCGGGGCGATCGCGCGGACGCAGGCCATCGATGCTGAGAGTCCCACGCCGCCACCGGCCGGCCTGCGCGTCGTCTGGATCACGCCGCTCCGGGCCCTCGCCGCCGACACGGTGCGGGCGCTCGAAGAGCCGCTCCGCGGGCCGCACACGGTGGCCCGCGGCTGGACCGTGGGCACGCGGACGGGCGACACCTCGGCCGCCGACCGCCGCCGGCTCCGCGAGAACTGGCCGACCGCGCTCGTCACCACGCCCGAATCACTCTCGATTCTGCTCTCGCTCGACGACGCCCACGAGATCTTCGCCGGCCTCGAGGCCGGCGTCGTGGATGAATGGCACGAACTCCTCTCGACGAAGCGTGGCGTGCAGACGGAACTGGCTCTCGCGCGGCTTCGTAGCCTGCGGCCTGGCCTCGTGTCATGGGGACTCTCGGCCACGCTCTCCAATCTCGACGACGCCGTCGCCGCACTCGTCGGACCGGCGCGGGCGGGCGAGGCGCGGGTCGTGTCGGCGCGGATTCCGCGGCGGCTCGAGATCGAGACACTCATTCCTGAGCCGATGGAGCGGTTCCCCTGGGCCGGCCACATGGGGATGCGACTCCTGCCGCAGGTGATCGCGACGATCGAAAAGGCGACCACGACGCTCGTGTTCACGAATACCCGCTCCCAGGCCGAGCGGTGGTTCGAGGCGATCTCCGCGGCCCGTCCCGACTGGAAGAAGCAGCTCGCCCTCCATCACGGCTCGGTGGACCGCGACCTGCGGACGCAGGCCGAAGAGGGGCTGCGGCGAGGCAAACTTCGCTGCGTGGTCGCGACGTCGAGTCTCGACCTCGGCGTGGACTTCGGCCCGGTCGAGCAGGTGCTCCAGATCGGCAGTCCGAAGGGAATCGCGCGGCTGCTCCAGCGGGCTGGCCGCAGCGGCCACGCGCCGGGCGCGGTCGGACGTCTCGTCTGCGTGCCCACCCACGCGCTCGAGCTGATCGAGTGCGCCGCCGCGCGGCAGTCGGTCGAGGCGGGCGTCGTCGAGGCCCGCCGCCCGCTCACGGCCGCCCTCGACTGCCTTGCCCAGCATGTCGTCACGGTCGCCTGCAGTGGCGGCTTCCGCGAGACGGAACTGCGAGCGGAGGTGATGTCGACCCACGCCTTCGCCGACCTCGACGACGCCTCCTGGCGGTGGGCGATCGACTTCGCCGCGCGCGGCGGCCCGGCGCTGGCCGCGTATCCCGACTATGGTCGGATCGTGGAACGCTTCGGCCGCTGGTACGTGGCGAGCAAGGCGATCGCCCGCCGCCACCGGATGAACATCGGCACGATCGCGAGCGACGCGACGGTCGACGTGAAGTGGCTGAGGGGCGGCCGGCTCGGCACCGTCGAGGAGTCGTTCATGTCGCGGCTCAACGAGGGGGATCGTTTTCTCTTCGCCGGCAAGCCGCTCTCGCTGTTCCGCTTCGACGGGCTCACCGCCTGGGTGAAGCGGGCCCGCGGCCCGGCCACGCTGCAGGTGCCCCGCTGGAATGGCGGTCGCATGCCTCTCTCCACGCTGCTCTCGACGGCGGTGCTCGAACTCGTGCAGCACGCCGCAGAGCCCGGCGCCGGCCGCCGTGTGCCTCGCGAGGTGAACGCCGTGCTGCCGCTCTTGGCCACGCAGGCCCGCTGGAGCCGGCTGCCAGATCCTGACACACTCCTCATCGAGCGCTGGCAGGGCCGCGACGGGCATCACACGTTCGTGTTTCCGTTCGCCGGACGGCTCGTGCACGAAGGGCTCGCCGCCCTCGTCGCGTGGCGGATCGCCAGCCGCCGGCCGAGCACGCTGATGCTCGCTGCCAACGACTGGGGCTTCGAGGTGGCCGGCCGCGATCCGCTCGCCGCTGACGAGCGAGCCTGGCGGCAGCTCTTCTCGCCCGTCAACCTGCTCGAGGACCTGCTCGCCTGCTTGAACGGCACGGAAATGGCGCGGCGGCACTTTCGTGAGATCGCCCGCGTGGCCGGACTCGTATCGGGGGGCCGCCGATCCGACCGCCAGACACAGGCCTCGGCCGGCCTGATCTTCGACGTGCTCGCCGAGCACGACGCCGAGAACATGCTGCTCGCTCAGGCCCGTCGCGAGGTCGTGGAACAGCAGTTCGAGTTTCGGCGGCTGCACGATGCGCTCGAGCAGATCGCGACGCGGGAGATCCGCATCGTGGAGACCAGCCGGCTCACGCCGCTCGCCTTCCCGATCTGGGCCGAGTTCATCCAGTCGCGGCTCACCACGCAGGGCTGGCTGGAGCGGATCACCGACATGGCGCGGGAACTCGAGGCGGCGGCGGAAGGCTGATCTTCGTCCGCGCCCTCCGACCGTACCCTCCGACCGTAGTCCACATGCTCCGCATGTGGCCCACGGTCAAAACACCGCTGATCCGAGCTACTTCTCGCCACGTCCACGAAACTCCAAGCGAGTAGCTCGGCCCTTTGGCCTTCATACCTCAAACCGCACACGGAGTGTGCGGACTACGGTCGGAGTGTGCGGACTACGGGCCGCGCTGCACCGGTGCGAGAGGCTGTACACTCAGCCCATCATGCAGATCATCTCCGCCGATTGCGTGTCGCCAGAAACGCCCGCCGACATCGTGCTCCTGCCGGGGCGGGCCGCGTTTTTGCCCGCCACGCGGACGCTGCTCGTGGCCGATCTGCACCTCGGCAAGGCAGCGACGTTTCGCAAGGCCGGCATTCCCGTGCCCGAAGGCTCGGCCCAGCGGGATCTCGCGCGGCTCGAGCGGCTGGTCGGCGAGACGGCGGCGACACGGCTCCTGATCCTCGGCGATCTGTTTCACGCGGCGGGGGGCTGCACGCCGGAGGTGTTCGCCGAGTTTGCCGCGACGCGACGGCGGATCGCGGGCACGGCCGTGCTGCTCGTGATCGGCAACCATGACCAGCGGATCGGCAGGCTGCCAGCCGACCTCGGCATCGACTCGTGCCTCCGCGGGCTCGACGAGCCACCGTTTTATTTCGTGCACGAGCCGGCCACGGCGCTCGACGAACCCGGCCGCACGGCCTTCACGATCGGGGGCCACCTGCACCCGACGGTGTCGATCCGCAGCCCCGGCGGCGATCGAATCGCCGACCGCTGCTTCGTGGCGGAAGACGCGCTGCTCGTCCTGCCGGCCTTCGGCTCGTTCACCGGCGGCCACCGCATCGCGCCGGCGGAAGGGCTGCGGTTCTGGATTGCCCGCGATGACGGCGTGGTCGACGTCACTCAGCTCGCCGCTTTCGCAGCCCGCTCACGCCGGTGATGCGTTCGCCACCACCGCGCGGAAGCCGACGTGCAGCCGATCGAGTAGGTCGCGAGCCGTCATCGACACCTGGCCGAGGTCATGGGCCGCGGCGTCGCCGGCGCGACCATGGACCCAGGCTGCCAGTCGGGCCGCATCGAACGACGGCATCCCGTGGGCGAGCAACGCGGCGATCACACCGGTGAGCACGTCTCCCGTGCCCGCCGTGGCCATGCCGGGATTGCCCGTCTCGTTGCGGGCCGATCGACCGTCGCCCACGATGCACGTGCCGGCGCCCTTGAGCACGATCACCACGTCGATGTCGGCGGCCAGTTCGGCCGCAGCCTGCTCCAGGTCGCTCCGCACAGCGTCCGCAGCGGCGGGCCGCCCGAGCAGACGTTGCATCTCCCCCTGATGCGGCGTGAGCACCCGCGGCCCGGCATGTGTCCGCAACTGCTCCCGCGGAACCTGCGCGAGCGCCCACAGGGCGTCGGCATCGAACACGGCCGGCTGCGACAGATTCCGCCACAGGTCGAGCACGAGCTCCTGTACGGACCGCGTCCGGCCGATGCCGGGCCCAACGGCGATCGCATCCGCCTGCGCTGCCCGCGCGGTGATCGCGTCTGCGGCGGCTGCTGCGAATCCCCCCTGCTCCTCCACGAAGCCATGGGTCATCACGCACGGGTCGAACGCCGCCGCAATCGCGAGCACGATCTCCGGCACGAGCAGTTCGACGAGCCCTGCACCGCTCCGCAAGGCGGCCATTGCCGAAAGGGCCGGGGCGCCGGCCGTGCCCACCGCCCCGCCGATGATGGCCACGCGGCCGTAGTCTCGCTTGCTCGACGCCGCCGCACGGGCTGGCAGTCGAGGCAGATCGGTGGGGGGTTCGGTTCTGTTCATGATCGGTGTGTTGCGAGATTGCAAGCTTCGGGCCGGCCCGCCGGGCGTCCGGCCGTGCCTCCTGGCACCCGGCCGCACTCCTTTACCTTGACTGAAAACCGCCGGGCGGGCTACCTTCGCCCGCACTTCGGCCGTGATTTCGGCCGCCCAGGAGACATTTTGCCCCCATGTGTGCCGCACCCACCCCGGGCGACATCTTCGACGTGAAGAAGGTTCGCCGGCTCATCGAACTCATGAAGGAGCACGATCTCTCGGAGCTCGACCTCAAGCAGGCCGATAATCGCGTGCGGATTCGCCGGGGGGGGGAGGTCGTCGCCTACTCCGCGCCAGCGGTGGCCATGCCTCGGCCGGCTGCTGCCGCCTCCGAACCGGCGGCCGGCGCCGCGCCCGCCCAATCCGCGGCCGACGCCCGGATGCTCGTGATCAAGAGCCCGATGGTAGGCACTTTCTACAAGGCGAGCGGCCCAGATTCGGCCCCATTCGTGAAGGTGGGCGATCGCATCGGTCCCGAAAAGACGGTCTGCATCGTCGAGGCCATGAAGGTGTTCAACGAGATTCCGGCCGGCGTGTCGGGGCAGGTCGTGGCGATCCTCGTGGAGAACGGCGCCCCGGTCGAGTTTGGCCAGCCGCTGATCAAGGTCGATCCAGAGGCCTGAGCCTCAACCGTCACCCCACGTCGAACGGAATCCATGTTCAAACGGATCCTCATCGCCAATCGCGGCGAGATCGCCCTGCGTGTCATCCGCGCCTGCCGAGAGCTCGGCGTGGAGACCGTCGCCATCTTCAGTGAAGCCGATCGCGACGCCCCCTATCTCGACCTCGCCGACGAGGCGATCTGCGTGGGCCCGGCCAAGGCGGCCGACAGTTACCTGCGGATTGACCGTGTGATCAGCGCGGCCGAGATCGGCAACGTGCAGGCAATCCACCCCGGCTACGGCTTCCTTTCGGAGAACTCCCACTTCGCGGAGGTCTGCCGGTCGTGCGACATCGGCTTCATCGGCCCCACGCCCGAGGCGATGGAGCGGGTGGGCGACAAGAACTCCGCCCGGGCGCTGGCCCGCGAGGCGGGCGTGCCCACCGTGCCCGGCAGCCAGGGCATCATCGGCAGCGAGCAGGAGGCCGTGAAGGTCGCCCGCGAGATCGGCTTCCCGGTGCTGCTCAAGGCGACGGCCGGCGGCGGCGGCAAGGGGATGCGGGTAGCCGCGAACGACTTGGCCCTGGCGAGCGCCTGGCAGCAGGCCTCGGCCGAGGCCCAGGCGGCCTTTGGCAATCCCGGCATCTACATCGAGAAATACATCGAGCGGCCACGGCACGTCGAAATCCAGATTCTCGGCGACCAGCACGGCAACGTGTTTCACCTCTGGGAACGTGACTGCTCGACGCAGCGGCGGCACCAGAAACTGATCGAGGAGAGCCCATCGCCGCGGCTGCCGCAGGCCACGCGGCAGAAGATGGCAGATGCCGCCGTGCGGCTGGCGAAGACAGCCAACTACTTTTCGGCCGGCACGGTCGAGTTCATCGTCGATCAGCAGGACAACTTCTATTTCATCGAGGTCAACGCCCGCATCCAGGTGGAACACCCGGTAAGCGAGATGGTGACGGGGATCGACCTGCTCAAGGCCCAGATTCGCGTCGCCGCCGGCGAGAAGCTGGATCTCAAGCAGGAAGACATCAAGCCCCGCGGCCACGCAATCGAGTGCCGGATCAACGCCGAGGATCCTGCCCACAACTTCCGCCCGAATCCGGGCCGCATCGACCGCATCATCGCCCCGGGCGGCTTCGGCGTCCGGTGGGACTCTCACGCCACGACCGGCTACGTCGTGCCCCCTCACTACGACTCGCTCGTGGGCAAGCTGATCGTCCACCAGGCGACCCGCAAAGAGGCGATCGACACCATGATCCGGGCCCTCAAGGAACTCCGGGTCGAGGGCATCAAGACCACGGTGCCGCTGCACCTCGAGGTGCTCGCCAACACCGCCTTCCACGAGGCCCAGGTCGATACGACCTTCGTGGAACGGATGCTCGCCGGCTGAGCGGGCAGCGGCGATGAGCTGCTGCTACACTGCTCGCTTTCCATCATTTCGTTGCCCGAAAGAGGTGATCTGTCGATGTCGAACCGCGAGTCGCTCTCCCGTCCTCCGAAGGCTGCCCACCACTTCCGCCGCGTCGCGATCCTGTTTGCCGGCGGCCCCGCCCCGGGCGCCAATGCCGTCATCTCCACGGCCGCCACGTCGTTCATGCGGGAAGGCACGGAAGTGCTCGGCATGAAGCACGGCTACTCGTCGCTCGCCGAGTACTCGCCCGCCAAGCCGCTGGCCGAGGGCCGCGACTACATCAAGATCACGCCCGAGTTCCTCAAGCGCACGCGGAGCGGCCAGGGCATCATGCTCGGCACCGCCCGCACGAACCCTGGCAAGCATGTGTCGCACCCGAGCCACCTCGAGGATCCTGAGCGGGTAGGCCCACTGAAGAACGCCTACGAGGGGCTGCGGTCACTCGGCGTGGAGGCGCTGATCTCGATCGGCGGCGACGACACGCTCAAGACGGCCAACAAGTTCAAGCTCTATCAAGACCGGCTGCCCGCCGACGCCCCCCGGATCCCGGTCGTGCACCTGCCCAAGACGATCGACAACGACTACATGGGCATCGACTTCACGTTCGGTTACTTCACGGCGGTCGATACGCTCGGCGGTGAGATCCGTAATCTGCTCTATGACGCGGAGGCGAGCCGGGCCTACTTCCTCTGCGAGACGATGGGCCGCAGCGCCGGCTGGCTCTCCTACGGCGCGGCGATCGCCGGCGAGGCGAGCCTCGTCATCAGCGTCGAGGACATTCACGGCAAGTTTCGTGGCGAAGAGACGGTCACCACGCCCGACGGGCAGACGCGGGTGAAGCCCGTCATGAACATCGACGAGGTCGTGGGCCGGATCGTGAAGACGATGCGGGTCCGCGAGGAGCAGGAGGGCAAGCAGTACGGCGTGATCGTGATGGCCGAAGGGCTCGCCGAATACCTGCCCGCCAAGGCCCTCGAGGGCATTCCCCGCGATGACCACGGTCACATCTCGATCTCGCACGTGCAGCTCGGCCGCATGTTCGCCAAGCTCGTATCCGACGAGTTCAAGAAGCAGACGGGACGGTCACGCAAGATCGTCGGGCTCCAGCTCGGCTACGAGTCGCGGTGCGCCAAACCGCACGCCTTCGACGTCATGCTCGGCAGCCAGCTGGGCGTCGGTGGCTACCGGGCGCTCGCTGAACGGGGCCTCAACGGCGTGATGGTGAGTGTGTCGGGGCAGCTCGACCTCAACTACGTGCCCTTCGAGGAACTCGTCGACCCCAACACGCTCGTGACGGTCGTCCGCTACGTGGAGCGCGGCAGCGACTTCCACAACCTCGCCCGGTTCCTCGAGACCTACGTCAACGAGTGACGAACTGCGCGTCTGGAGGCTCAGGGCTGCCCACGCCCCATCGCCGGACGCTCGCTTCGAACATCCTGTT
>JBAVTF010000083.1:0-5625 GCA_049695995.1 Pirellulales bacterium
GTTCGGGACTGCCCACTGCCCCGTCGCCGGACGCTCGCTACGGCATCCATGCCGTCGCTCGCTCGGATGCCGCCGTCGCTTCGGCATCCTGCCTGCGCTCGGCGGCATACGCCGGCTCTCGGGGCAGTGGGCAGCCCCTCACGGCGTATTGGATCGCAGCTTTGTGTCCGCTACCGCATCACGGTGTCGGAGACGATGTGGCCGAAGAGCGTCTCCCGGCCGCGGAGCACGTAGAACTTGATCGGGTTGAGGTGCTCGTCTTCGGCCTTGTCGAGGATGTAGGCGATGTTGTCGGGGGCGATCGTCTCCCAGATATGAAGTCCCACGAGGATGTCCCCCTCGCGGATGCCCTGCTCGGCGGCGGGGCCATCGGGGCGAACCTCAACCACCGAGAGTCCGCCGCGGTATTGCGACTGGAGCTTCTGTACCTTCGTCGCCGGCAGCGCGGCGAGCCGCACGCCGAGTTCCCGCCAGCTGCGCTCGTCGATCGACTCCGCGTCACGGCGAACGGATGCGAGCGGCAGCGTGAGCTGCTCCTCGGCGCCGGCCCGCATCACCGTCACTGGCACCGCCTCGCCCGCCTTGCGGCCGAGCAGGGCCCGCTCGATGTCGAACTGGCGCGACACCGGCACGTCGCCGACGCGGACGATCACGTCACCCGCCTTCACGCCCACGCTGGCCGCCGGGCTCTCGCCGCGCACGGCTTCGACCACTGCGCCGCCGCTCCCCGCACCGCGGGCCACGATGCCGTGCCAGGTGTTGTCGACCCGCTCCACCGAGATGAGCCGCGTCGCCACGTCGAGAACGCGGTCGATCGGGATGGCGAACCCGATGCCCTGGGCGCCGGCACGCACCGCGACGTTGATGCCGATCACCTCGCCGTTGATGTTGAGCAGCGGGCCGCCGGAGTTGCCGGGATTGATGCTCGCGTCGGTCTGGATGAGGTCGTCGTACTGCTGCGTGCGGCTCACCTCGACGCTGCGGTGCAACGCCGAGACGATGCCGCGGGTGACCGTGTGCTCGTAGCCATAGGCGTTGCCCAGGGCGAGCACCGTCTCGCCGATCATGAGGTCGCTCGACGTGCCGAGCGTGACTACCTGCAGCGGCTGGTCGACTGCGACCTTAATGACGGCTAGGTCGGTCCGCGGGTCGTGCGAGACCAGCGTGGCGGACGTCGTGCGGCCCGATGCGAGCGTCACCTCGATCCGCCGCACGCCCTCCACAACGTGGTAGTTGGTGACGATGTAGCCGCGGGGATCGACGATGACGCCCGTCCCCATGCCGTTCACCCGCCGCAGCTCGCCGTCGGCGTCGGTCGAGTTGCCCACGAGCTTCTGGCCGTGGATGTTGACAACGGCGTCACGCTGCGATTCGATCGCGCGGACGATCGGCGTGCGGCGGGCATTGGTTGCGTCGTCCGCCCGCACGGCCGGGGCCGCGACGAGTAGGGCCAGCCACGGCAAGACGGCCCACATGACCCGCATCTGGTATTCGCTCCCCGACAGCCACCCACCTGTTGGCCGCCGGACGCGAACGCCCACGGCACACCCTTGGATCGGCCGGCCCGCGGCGGCGGTCCATGCCGGACAGCCCCCGCCGGCAGAGTTCGCCCAACCGGACCGTCGCGGCGGGCCTGGAAAGCTGTGCGGGTTGCCGGTTCGGGGGCGGTGCAAGTCGCCGCTGCGCGGTCCTTCGGATTGTCGCGGGACCTTGAAGACTCGGTCCAAATGCTCCTCGACCTTGCACCGACCCCCTTTGCCGCGATCCCGTCGCTCGCGCTCAGGGCTTGTATGGGGCTTTCATGGAAGCCCCCAGGCGCAAGCCTGGGGATCGTGCTTGACGGGGCCCCCCTTCGCCTCCTGGTATCAGCTCCGGGGCCGGTCGGGGCCGATGAGCAGGGGGAGGAGCTGGAGGGCGAGGAACGCGGAGAGGACGGCCAGGACGACGGCCGGCCAGGCGCCGGTGATCGATTTGCCCAGCTCCCAGTCAAATTCGCTGGCGATCCCGCCGACGAGTGTGGCGACGAGCAGCACCAGCAGGCCGAGCATCACGAGGCCGCAGCCGAGCGAGGCCATCGTTCCCCGGAATGTGCCCAGTTCCGAGAATTCCTCCTGATGGAGGTCGACGGCCCGACCCTTCGCCAGGCTGCGCGGCACCGTGTCGGCCAACTCGATCGCGCGGGCGGCGTCGGACCATGTGGCCGGGGGGATGGGCAACGTGTCGGGCGGCGGCTCACGACGGAGTGAGCGGAGCAGTTCGTTGAGCACCGTCGCCGCGCGGTTGGCCGGCGCGGTGGCTGCCGGCGGACCGGCCCAGGTCCACGGCGTCTCGTCGTCGGGGGCCGCGACCTGCATCGTGCCGCGAGCATACTGCAGTGTGATCGTGAGCC
This sequence comes from Pirellulales bacterium, assembly GCA_049695995.1. Taxonomy (GTDB): domain Bacteria; phylum Planctomycetota; class Planctomycetia; order Pirellulales; family UBA1268; genus QWPN01. The sequence goes on from JBAVTF010000083.1 coordinate 2,390, forward strand.
CCGCAGGGCTGCCGGGGGCGACCTGCCAGCGGACAGGGGCATGGGTCGGGCCGGTGAAGCCGACGGCGAGTGTGGACCAGGCTGATTCGGGGTCGGCGGCGCCGAGCGTGCCGAGTCGGGCGGGGTCGCCTGTGAGCGCGCGAATGAGGTCGGCGTCGCGGGCGAGGGCGGCGAGCACGTGTTGCTTCGTGCGGTCGGCCATGAGCCGCTCGAATTTCACCGACTCGAGCGCGCCCAGCGGTTCCGTGCCGCCGAGGCCCGCCTCGATCGCCGTCTTCAGGCGGGCGATGAACGGATGCAGCCGGTCGGGCAGAGAGGGGATGAGCACAGCACCGGAGTCGCGACGGATCATGTCGAGCTCGAATGCCCAGAGCATCGAGAGTTCGAGCGGGTGGGCGAGCACCAGCGTGCGGCCCGCCTGCACGAGCATCCGCGTTGCCTCAGCCCGTTCGGCACTCCAGCCGGTCGTGCCGACGAGCACGGCATCGCAGGTCGCCTCGTCGAGCAGTCGTTGCCAGGCGGCCGATGCCCCGCCATCCGCGGGCTCCGGTATCTCGATGATTCTTGCCCCGCGGCTGCGGGCCACGGCTGCGACCGCCTCCATGGCAGCGTCAGCCCCGAGCACGCCGAGCGAGAGGCTCGACCAAGTGCTGGCGTCGTCCGTGGCGGCGGGCAGGGGCATCGACACATTGTTTCCTGGCGGGGCCAAACCGGCCAGAGCGGGCTGCCGGTGGGCGGTGTAGAACAGTGGGCTGCACCGGCGAGAGAGAATTGGGAGCGAGGATCGACCATGCGGGCCGAAGTGATCGCGATCGGCGATGAGCTGACCACGGGGGCTCGGCTCGATACGAATAGCCAGTGGGTGTCGGCAGAGCTTGCCCTGCTCGGCATCCCGGTCGTGTTCCACACGACCGCCACCGACACGCTGGAGGCTGGTGCGGAAGCGTTTCGGATCGCGGCTGGGCGGGCCGACGTGGTCGTGGCGACGGGGGGGCTCGGCCCCACGGCCGACGACCTCACCCGCGACGTGCTCGCGGCCGTGGCGGGCGAGCCGCTCGAACTGTCGGCCGAGGCCCTCGTGGCGGTCGAGTCGCGATTCGCCCGCCGTGGGATGCCCATGCCGGAGACGAACCGGCGGCAGGCGCTGTTTCCGCGGGGCAGTCGCGTGATTCCCAATCCTGACGGTACGGCGCCGGGACTCGATGTCGATCTTGCGCGGTCCGACGGAGGCCTTTCGCGGGTGTTTGCCCTGCCCGGTGTGCCGGCCGAGATGAAACTGATGTGGCGGCAGACGGTCGCGCCGGCCCTCCTGGCGATGCAGCCGGAGCAGGGCACCATCGTGCAGCGACGGATCAAGTGTTTCGGCGCGGGCGAGAGTGCGATCGAGGCGATGCTTCCCGACCTCGTGCGGCGGGGCCGCGAGCCGCTCGTGGGGATCACCGCCCATGAGGCCACGATCACGCTGCGGATCGCGGCGCGGGGCTCCACCGAAGCGGCCTGCCGGGCGGCGATCGCCGCCGACGAGGCCACGATTCGCGAGTGCCTGGGGATGCTCGTTTACGGCGTCGAGGACGACGAGGTGGAAGACGCAGCGATTCGGGCCGCCGCAGCGGCGGGCATGTCGCTGGCCTCCATCGAGATCGGAACCCAGGGGCGTGTGGCGGCGATCCTTGCCCAGGCCGATGCCCGCGGCAGTGACCGCGTATTCCGTGGGGGTACAGTGCTGTCTCCCGGTGCGACTGACGATCCGATCTCGATCGCCGAGAAGGTCAGGCGAGATGCCTGCGCCGATCTTGGCCTGGCCATTGGGCCCACACGGGCTGAGGCCGACGGCCACGCGGTGCTCGACATCGTGCTCGTGTCAGATGCGGGCATCGAACGCGTCACGCACCGCCTCGGCGGCGGGGCTACGCTCGCCCCCTCGCGGGCCGCGAAGACGGCGGTCGATCTCGTCCGGCGGTCACTGCTTGCGCCGCAGCCGAGCCGCCCAGCGGAGGCCATGCGATGAGCGACACCGAAATCTCGGCCGCTGCGAACCGGCGGACGCTCGTCCTCTTCAGCGGCCTCGTGCTGCTCGTCGGCATCATCGCCTGGCCGTCGCTTGCCGGCCGGCTCCAGTATGCGAAAGTGCGGGCCGAGCTGCGGGCTATCCGCGACGCGGCCCAGGTCGCCGAGCTCTCGAGCGTGGGCAAGATGTTCACGACGCTCGCGCGGCTCATCGGGCCGACGGTCGTCAACGTGACCGCGAAGCGGCGGGTGCTGACGATCGCTGACGAGATCGCGGTGCTCCGCGGCATGACGCCGACCGGGGCCACCGGCGAGCGGGTGGGCTCGGGGCTGATCATCGAGTCGGACGGCGTGATCGCCACCAACTACCACGTGGTGGCCCGGAGCGACGAGATTGACGTGACGCTCTCCGACGGCCGGCGGTTCGTCGCCGAACTGGTGGGCGCGGATGCGGCCACCGATCTGGCCGTGCTGCGGATCGATGCCAAGGACCTGCCGACGGCGACCTGGGGTAACAGCGATACCGTGGAAGTGGGAGAAATGGTCTGGGCGCTCGGCAATCCGTTCGGCCTCGACCGCACGCTGACCTACGGCATCGTGAGCGCGGTGGGGCGGCGGGGCGTCCTGGAGAGCCCGTATCAGGAGTTCCTGCAGACCGACGCCTCGATCAATCCGGGCAATTCGGGCGGCCCGCTGGTGGACGTGCACGGCCGCGTGATGGGGATCACGACCGCGATCGTGGGCAAGGACTACAGCGGCATCGGCTTCGCCATCCCCAGCAATACGGCCCAGCAGGTGTGCGAGGCGATCCTCGCCAGCGGCCACGTGGACCGGGGCTACGTGGGCATGGCGTTGCGGGCGCTCGAGCCCGACGCGGCGGCGGCGTCAGGGGCCGTCGTCGTGGCCGTCGAGCCGAAGTCGCCGGCGGCCCTGGCGGGCATCGAGGCCGGCGACGTGATCGTGCGGTTCGATGGCGAGGACGTGACGGATCCGGCGGAACTCGTGCTGATGCTGACGCGGGTGCCCGTGGGCAGCGATGCCATGCTCGAGGTTGTCCGTGACGGCGAGCAGCGAGAGATCACCGTCCGCGTTGGCCGCCGTCCGCGGGACCGGTAAGGTGGACGGCTGCCTGTGGTGAGGTGACGCCGGTTCGGGGTTGGCCACGCCCCGTCGCCGGACGCCCGCTACGGGCATCCTGCCCTTCGCTCGCTCGATGCTGACTGCGCTTC
>JBAVTF010000084.1:0-31876 GCA_049695995.1 Pirellulales bacterium
CGATGCCGCGAGCCGTGCTGAACACGCCGCCGTTGAGCACGAGCGAACTGGTGCCAGTGACGCCGTAGGGATTGAGCCACACGCGGGTGGCGTCAGAGTCTCCCGATAACGCTTGGCCCACGCCGACGGTGACGGTGCCGCTGTTCACGATGAACGTGCCGACCCCGTACGCCGCGGCGTCGCCGCGGCCACCGCCGATCAGGAACCCGCTGTTGCCGACGGCCAGCGAACCGCCGTCGATCGTCGTCGTGCCTGTCGTGCTCGTGATGCCGCTGCCGACGGCGAAGTAGGTGTTGGCCCCCATCGTCACGCTGCCCACAATCGAGAGACTGCCCCCGGAGGTGGAGTTGACGTTGCCGGCGGAGGTCAGCGCCCCGCCCGATGCGATCTGCAGGACACCGCCGCTCACCGTGGTGGCTCCCGTGTAGGTGTTCGACGCCGAGAGCACGAGAGTGCCGGCGCCCGACTTCGTGAGCGAGCCAGCCTGCGGACCTCCGCTAATCTGGGCGTTCTGCAGAACGACGCCGACGGTGAGGTCGGCGGCCGTGCTGTTCGTGACGTCCGCCACGTTGAACGTGAGCGTGGCGTTTCCCTGACCGCCGACGTTGATCAGGTTGTTGGAGCCGGCGCCGCTCGACATCGTCGATGCGGTGCTGCCGTTCACGAGGAGCGTGCCCGCAAGTTGGTACGCCGGAAACGAAGCGTTCACGCCGCCGTTGGCCAGGAGCGTGCCACCACCGAGGTTCAGGTTCCAGATGGTGTTGAAGACGCCGTTACTCGCGAGCGTCGCCCCCGTGCCGATCGAGATCACGGGCGACGACGTGATGGCGGCGTTGCCGAACGTGTCGCTGCCTGCGAACGACACGGATCCTGAGTTGATGATGGCAGTATTCGTGCCGGAGCTACCAGCCGGAAAAGTCGTCGTGCCCGTGGTCGTCACCCAGTTCGAGCTTGTCCATAACGCGTTGGTTCCGGACCACGTATAGTCCGCGGCTGCGGCCGGCCGTTGCGTTACTGCGAGCACCACCGCGGCCAGCCCGATGACGGCGCATACGAGACGGCTCCATCCTGCGGAACGCCCGGTGCACGCATGCGGAACTGCGAATGCACGAGTACTCATGAGAACGGCATCCTCGACGAGAGACGACGTCTGACAGTGATCGGAAAAACTTTCCCCTGTTGCTCAAGAGTCTATCAGCGAGGAGTCAGCCACTATTGCCAATTCCAGCCAGAAAACATTGCAGAATTCGCGTCTTGTCCGCTCGTGATTGGGCCGTCGACGAAGCCGTCGCGCAACGTGCCGGGCCGTGGTCCGGTCACGGCGTGACCGGGCTACCGTGACCGGGCTACCGTGACCGGGCTACCGTGACCGGGCTACGTAGGGCCGGTTGCGGAGCAACGGGCCTGCGGCGCAGCACAGGCCGGCGAGGAGGAGCCCGAGCGTGGCGGGTTCGGGGATGGGAACGACCCTCACGTTCACGAACCGCCCCCCCGGCAGGAACTCGCTGGAGAAGTTCGTCCCGCCGGCCACCGCGTCGTAGTCGATCGTCCAGAGCTGCGACCCGAGCGTGAGGCTCGCGCCGTCGGCGAGTGGAGTCCCGCCCACGCTGAAGAGCCCGCCGTTCCACGTCCCCGAGTAGCTCACGAGCGACAGTGTCGTGCCGGTGGGAAAGAGGGCAGGGCTGGCAGCGAGATCGACGAGGTCGAGCGACACCGTGCCGGAGATCGTGAGATCGCCGTTGACGCGGAGCAGATCGGCCGCGGCGGATAGCGGCACGGAGGAATCGACTTCGACCGCGAACGTCGAGCCGTTGAGCCAGGTCACGTCGCTCGTGAGGAGCGTCTCGATGCTCGCGCCCGGGGCCAGCGTGGCACTTCGGTTGACCGTGACCGCGCCGGCGATCGATCCCGTGCCGCCAAGCAGGCCGCCCGGCTCGACCCAGACGGCGGTGCTGCCGAGTGCTCCATTCACCAGCAGTGAGCCTGCGGCGACGGTCGCGGCCCCCGACATCCCGCTCGTGCCTGCCACGATGAGCCTGCCCGGGCCGGCCACCGTCAGCGTGCCCGTGCCGCTGACCGCCTGCGCGAGCACGCTTGTCCCGCTCGGCGCGAACACGAGGGAGCCGTTGTTGACCAGATCGGTGGCCAGGACGCCCGTGGTCGTGCCCGAGCCGATCTGCAGCCTGCCGCCCGACGCGAGCACGATCGTTCCGGCAGCGCCGCGCGAGAGCGTGCCTCCGACGATCACGGTGCCACCGGTCGCCCCGCTCCCCGAAATCGACAGCGTACCGACACCCGCGCCGCCGACGACGAGTCCGCCCGACATCGACCAGGTGCCACCAGTGATCGTCGCCGAGCCAGTCGCAGTGCCCAGCGAGCCGATCGTGCCACTCGCAGCCGCAACCAGGCCGCCCGTCATCATGAGCGTTCCCGATCCAGAGCGGCCCACATGCAGCGCGAAGGCACTGACCCACTCGCCTCCGCTCATGACCACGGTGCCCAGGCTCCCGTCGCCGAAAGCGATCTGATTCGTGTTTGCACTCACTCGGCCACCGGTGATCGTGAGCAAGCCCGTGCCCACGGTTGTCGAGTAGCCGCCGATGTTCAACTGCGACATACCGGACCATGTGCCGCCGCTGACGACGGCCGTACCGAAGCCCGCCGACGATCCAATTGCGGCTGTGGTCGCTGTCATACGCCCGCCCAGAAGCGTGAGCGAACCGGTGCCAGACTGACCGACCTGCACGATACGGTTGGTCCATGTGCCACTGCTCACAGTGGCCGTGCCGAAGCCGCCGGGAGCCGCGCCCAAGGCCAGATTGCCGTTGTTCACCAGCCCTCCCGACAGTTCGATCGACCCGACCCCGGACCGTCCCAGCGTCAACGAGTTCGTACCGGTGCTGCCGATGAGCAACTGTCCGCTCGGCACGCTGATCGCCAGGTCGAAGTTGGCCGTGCCCGACGCCATCCCGGTGAGGGCCACCGTGCCCGTGCCGGCGACCGACAGGCCTCCGGTGCCGGAGATCGTGCTGCTCACTGTGAGTGTGTTCGAGCGTTCGAACCGCAGCATGCCGTCGGCCACCACGTTCGCCGTGATGCTGCCACCATCCTCGATCACCACGGTGTTCCCTGGAGCGATCGTGCCGCCGGCCCACGGCACCGCAACCCGGGTGATCTCCGCGACCGCCGGCCCGGAAGCCCACACGATCACCGTCAGGACGCCAACCCCGGTAAACCTCGATGCGAGCGAGTGGCGATCCATTGCCAGCCACATGATTCCAGGGCAACCCTCACCGCGCGAGTAGTCTAGCGACCCACGCCGCGGCAGGCACCCGCCTAGGCAATTTTTGGAATCAACGGACCAACCGTGCGTTCCCTCAGGCGAACACGGCTTCGACCGGCTTCCCCTTGCCGTCCTCGGTGGCGTAGAAGGGCCGCCCCTCGATCTCGTAGACGGTCTTCGGGCTCACCCCCATCGCCGTGAACAGCGTGGCGTGGAGGTCGGTGATCGTCACGGGATTTTCGATTGCCACGCAGGGCCGCTCATCGGCCGTCTTGCCGTACACGAGCCCCCGCTGCATCCCACCGCCGAACATCACCACCGTCGAGCCGCCGGTAAAGTGCCGGTGCTGTCCGTAGTGGTTGGGCTTCTGGAGAAAGTCCTTCGGCGAGCTGGCCTGGTCGCCGGCATTGGCCCCGCCCGGCTTCCCCTCGATGATCATGTCGCGGCTGAACTCGCTGGCGATGACGACGAGCGTGCGGTCGAGCAGGCCCCGTGATTCGAGGTCGCGGATCAGCGTCGCGATCGGCCGGTCGATCTCCTTGTGAAGTTTGGCCACCGTGTCGTGGCCATTGTCGTGGGTGTCCCAGTGCACGAACGGGATGTACTCAGTCGTGACTTCCACGTAGCGGGCGCCATTCTCGACCAGCCGGCGGGCCAGCAGGCAGCCACGGCCGAATCGCCCGGTGTCGTAGGCCTGCTGCACTTCCTTCGGCTCGAGCGTGATGTCGAAGGCCTCCCGCTCCTTTGCCCCGAGCAGGCGATGTGCGTTCTCCATGCTGCGGAGCATCGACTCCTGGTGGTAGTCGCTCGTGAACTCAGCGGCGGGTGACGACGCCAGCAACTTCTTGTAGTTGGCATACCGGCTGCCGAACCGTCCCGGATCCATGCCCTTCGGTGGCCGCACGGCGAGCGCCGCCTGCTCGGGGTAGGGGAGGTTCATCGGCCCGAACTCGCTGCCGAAGAAGCCGGCCGTTGTAAACGCCTTGATCTCCTCGTTCTCGCCGATCCCCTCCAGCCGCTGGCCGATGTTCACAAACGCCGGCATCACCGGATTTCGTGGCCCGAGCACCCGGCTCATCCACGCGCCGATGTGCGGGCAGGCGACCGTCTGCGGCGGCACGTAGCCGGTGTGCCAGTGGTATTGATGCCGCGAGTGCAAAATCGCCCCGAGGTCGGCCTGCACGTGCGAACGGATCAGCGTGGCGCGGTCGAGCACCTGCGCGATCTCGGGGAGTCCGTCCACGATCTGCACGCCGTCAAGCGCTGTGGGAATTGCCGGGAACGTGCTGATCACGTCGGCCACCGCGAGCCCAGGCTCGAACGGCTTGTACTTCTTGGGGTCGAACGTGTCGGGTGCCGCCATGCCGCCTGCCATCCAGAGCACGATCATCGCGTCGGCCTTCGGCGCTGGATGAGCGATCGACCCACCGCTCGCGAACGCGCGGGGCTCGGGCAGGGCGAGCGTCGTCGTGGCGGCGGCGGCCAGGCTCTTGAGGTAGTCGCGGCGGCTCAGCATTCACCTTCTCCTAAAGCGTCGCCGGGACGGCAGAAGTCTCGTCGCGGTGGACCTCGAAGACTCGGTCCACATGCTCCTCGAGCTTCCGCCGATCCCGGCTGCGTCAACGTATAAGTTGGAACTCCGGAAGCATGACGATCACCCACAGGCAGTCGGCGACGGTTTCCTTGGTCGGCGTGGCAGTGAGGATCTCGCGGGCGGCGGCAGCTTCGTCGGCCGTGGGCCGGCGGGCGAGGGCCGCGTCGAACATCCACCCGACAATAGTATCGGCGGCCGGACCTTTTGCCGCGAGAATCCGGCTGCCTCCCTTCGCAAACTCGTCATACAGCCCCTGCTCGTTGGCCAGCTGGATCGCCTCGAGCGTCGTCAGGTCGGCCGGGCGTGTCGTCACCACCTGGTCCCGATTGGGCCGGCCGAGGGCCGCCATCAAGGGCGTGCTCTTCACGAGCGCCGCCCGCACCATCGGTAGCGAGCCCGTAGCCGTGCCCTCGACGAGCCGCTGGGCGAACAGGCCGTTGCCCGCTACCCACGTTTCCTGATTCGTGGCCACTGCGGCAGCCTGCCAGTCGGTCGGCTGCTTGTCCTTGGCATAGCGACCGTTGCCGTCGGGGAGCGTCGCGGTCCACTGCCAGGTCTCGTCGGTCGCCACCACCACGTCTGTGTCGCTTACGAGCCGCGCCCGCACCTCGGCCCGCAGCCCCGCCTGGCCACCGGCATCGGTCACCACCACGAGCAGCTCGTTGTCACCCGCCCGGAGGTCGTTCGTGGCGAGGGCCATCACCGGATCGTGCCAGTCGGTGGCCGTCGCCACCTTCCTGCCGTTCACGAATACGACGGCCTCGTTATCAGCCGCCACGACAACCGCTGCAGCCGCAGCTGCCGCGGGCAGCTTGAACGCCGTGCGAAAGGCGAGCTTTGCCCCTTGCTCCGGCGTCGCCGCCGCGTTCGACCAGATCCACTTGGCCGCGGGCGGCGTCGGCGCGGCCACGCCGGGCTCCGGCACGAACCGCTGCACATTGGCTTCCGACCTGGTCGGTGCCGCGCACGTGAGCTGCCACACGGCGTCGGTGAACTGCTCGGCCGTCATCCGCCGCGGCAGCGGCCCCTTGAACACGTAGTCGCTCCCCTGCGGCTGCCCCTCGACCGCCGGCGTCACGGCCCCATAGGCCTCCGACGTGCAGATCGTCTCGAGCACATGCTTGATGTTCCAGTCGTGTCCTACGAGTTCGCCCGCGAGCACGTCGAGCAGGTCCTCGTTCCAGGGCTTGGTCCGCAGGCTGTCGATCGGATGCACGAGGCCTCGGCCCATGAGCCGATGCCAGAGACGATTGACGAGGTTCCGCGAGAGCCACCCGTTGTCCGGCTTCGTCATGATCGCGGCGAGCTGCTCCAGCCGCTTCTGCGGCGGCGCGGCGGCATCGACCTGGCCGAGGTCAGAAAAGAGCCACGCCGGTGTCGCCGTGACGCCCGTCGCCTTGTCGCAGCGGTGCAGCTCCAGCGGCTTCGCCGAATAGATCGCGGCAAGGTCATAGGTCTCCTTGAGCTTCCAGCGATCGACGAAGCTGTCGTGGCAGCTCGCGCACTTCAGATTGATGCCGAGGAACGTCTGGCCCACATTTTGCGCGAACTGGATCGGCACGGTCTGACTCGCGTTCACCACGCCCCGCCATACGATGCCGTCGATGAAACCGCGAGTCTCGTCCGTCGGCGCGATCAGCTCGCGAACGAACCGATCGAACGGCATGTTGTCGCGGAGCGAACGGTGGAGCCAGGTGGTGATCTGCCGCCGGCCGCCGGTGATGAAGCCGGTGCCCGTGTAGTCGTTCCGCAACAGGTCGTTCCAGAACGTGAGCCAGTGCTCGGCGTAGGCCACGCGGTCGCCGAGCAATTCGCGCACGAGGACGGCCCGCTTGTCGGGATTGGCATCGGCGACGAACGCCTCCACCCTCGCGGGATCGGGCAAGAGCCCCACGAGGTCGAGGCTCACTCGCCGGATGAACGTGCGGTCATCAGTCCGCGCGGGCCGGGCGATCCCCTGCGCCTGCCAATACGCATCGACGACGCGATCGACCGGGTTCGTGCGGCCGTCCTGTGCCGGCGGAAGAGAAACCTCGCGCAGCCGCAGCGGCGGCTCCCAGGCCATGCCCTTGAACGCGAAGCCGGCCTCCCACGGTGCCTGCTCGTCGATCCACCGCTTCAAGACCGAGATCGCCTCGGGGGGCAGCGGTTTGCCCTCGCTTGGCATCCGATAGTCGGGATCGTCGCTCGTGACCCGCGCGATGATCTCGCTCTCAGCCGACTTGCCCGCGACGAGCCCGGGCGTGCCCGAGTCGCCGCCGGCGAGCACGTCCTCGCGGGTGTTCATCGAGAAGCCGCCCTGGCGGGCATCGCCCGTGTGGCACTGGCCGCAGTGCACACGCAGGATGGGCACGACGTCATGGGAGAAGTCAACCGCGCGGGCCGATGCCGTCAGATACAGCGTGACGCCACACGCGATAAGAAGAGAAGAAGCCCAGGAGTGGGGCACAGCCGGAACGGCAGAAGTCTCGTCGCGGTGGACCTCGAAGACTCGGTCCAAATGCTCCTCGAGCTTCCGCCGATTCCGGCTCCCTTTGGGCGAGCTTGCGTTACTGCTTGCGGAAGCGGGCATCGTTCTTGTTTCCGCGAGACAAGGTGTAGGCAACGAGATCGAGCACTTCGGCTTCGTTCAGCTGGTCGAGCAGCCCCTTTGGCATGAGTGACTCGGTCGCCGGGATGATTTCCTCGACGTCCGACCGCGGCACCTGCACGAACTTCGTCGCGTTCTCCGGGTCGGTCACGATCGTGAGCTGGTCGGGCGTCTCCGCCACGATCCGGCCCGTATGCACCTTGCCGTCAACGGTCTGCACGATGCTCGCCTTATATTGATCCGACACGACCTTGCTGGGATGCACGATCGCTTCGACCATGTCCTTTACCTGGAACCGACCCGCGGCCTGGGTAAGGTCGGGCCCCGTCGCCCCGCCGTCGTCTCCAAACCGATGACAGACGACGCACCGGGCCGCGGCAAACGTCCGCTTGCCATGCTCGAAGTCGCGACCGCTGGCCAGGCTCTTGTCGGCGGCCGCCATCACCTCCTCGAACGTCCACGGCTTGCCAGGGCCCTCGGGCTTCGGCAGCGGCGGCGGCGTGTAGGGCTTCCTCGCACCGAGCGTCTCGAGCGCGAGCTTCTCGTTCTCGGTCATGCCCGCCAGGCTTTCGTTCTCCATGTTGAGGAGGAACTTGCGGAAGCTCGCGCCACCAGCCCACTCGCGGGCGCGGGCGAACCATTCGTAGTAGCCCTTGCGATCGGCCATCGTCCAGGCGTCCTTCTCCGTCACGGTGCGGAGCGCGTAGGCATAGTGGATCTGGAGCAGGTCCGATCGCTTTTCGAGCGACGCCTTCACGGAGCCCCCGTAGCCCTTGTTGCGGTCGATGAGCCGCCGCAGGTCGTCTTCGTTCGGGGCGAGATTCGTCGCAGCGGCCGACTGCGTCGGCGCTGCCAGCATGCCCACGAGCTTTGGCACGATGCCCGGCGCCCGCACCGCCACGAGCAGGCTCGACAACTCGCGGTCGAGGTCAAACGAACCCGAGGGGAAGAGCGGCGCGAACCGCGATGCGATCCGGGCCTTCACGTCGGCCGCCGGCTCACCGAGTCGCACGAGCGCGAGCTCATACGCGCGAGCCAGATCGATCTTTCCGGCGACGTCGAGCGACGTGGGGTCGATCCGGTCGAGGGCCGCGAGTACGGCGGCCCGGGCGGCGGGCTCCGCCTGACGGGCCACGCCGATCGCTGCCGCGATCGTGCCACGCGGCTCAGTCACAGCCAGCGCCTTGTCCTGCCAGAGTTCGATCGGCTGGTGCTCGAGCGCGACGCGGGCCGCGTACCGCACGAATCGATCGGGGCTCGAGAGGTGCGGCAGGGCCTTCGCCACCGCCGCGGCCGGATCGTCCGCCCGCCGATGCAGGGCCTCGAGTTCGCGCCGCAGTTTTCGCTCGGCAACGCCGGCCGTGTCGCGGGCATCAACGGCCGTTGTCGGCTCAGGCCCGGTGTAGGTCACGCGATACAGCTCGCCTTGGCCGCCGCGGCCCCCCACCGTGAAGTAGACGGCGCCATCCTTGCCCACGGTCATGTCGGTGAGCGGCAGCGGCGTGCGGGCGACGAACTCTTCCTTCGTGGCCTTGTAGGTCGAGCCATCGGGCTCGAGATGGATCGCATACATGGTGCCGAACGTCCAGTCGCAGATGTAGAGCGCCTTTTGATACTTCGCAGGGAACTTCGCGCCGTAGCCGAAGGCCACGCCCACCGGCGAGCCGGGGCCGATGTCAACCATCGGCGGCAGACTGTCGGGGAATGCCGCGGGCCATTTCCCCGTGCCACTCCGCCAGCCGAGTTCGCTGCCGCTCGTCGCATGATTCACCCGCGTCGGCCGATACCAGGGCGTGCCGAAGTCCCATTCCATGTCGGCGTCATAGACGAAGAGTTCGCCGTCGGCGTTGAAAGCCATGTCGTACGGATTGCGATAGCCGGCAGTCCACACCTCCCAGGCCTTGCCGTCGCGGTCGGTGCTCACGACATAGCCGCCAGGCGCGAGGATGCCCGTGGCATGGCCGTTGCCATCCCACATCCGCGTGATGATCTGGTCCTCGTCCCAGTTGGCCGGCAGGCGGCTCGTGCCGTCGGCCGGCAGCTCCACCCGCCGCTGGTTCGGGCGGATGCCTCCCATCGTCTGCGGCGGCGTCACGTCCTTGATGGCGAACGGCGGCTTCGTGTGGTTGCCGCAGATGACGAACAGCCGCGTGCCATCTGGCGAGAGATGCACGGCATGTGGGCCGTGCTCACCGCCGCCCGGGAACACCCGCAGCTTCTCGACCGTGTCGAGCGTATCGTCGCCGTTGGCATCGGTCACGCGGTACAGGCCGCTCCCGGGACCGCCGTTGCAGACGACGTAGAGCGAGTCGAACGCCCAGAGCAGACCCTGTGCGGCGGTGATCGCCACGGGAATTTTTTCCACGACCGTCGGCTTCGAGCCGTCGAGCGGCGCGGGCGTAATCCGCACGAGGCCCTGGCCCCCCTGGTCACTGGCGATCAGCCGCCCCTTGGCATCGGTCGCCAGACAGACCCACGAGCCGAGTTGGTCCTTGGGCACGACGAACAGCCGCTCGACCGCAAAGCCGGCAGGCACCGAGAACGCCGCCTGGGCCCCCGGCTTGGCCGCCGCCTCGGTGCCGGCCACGGGCATCACCTCGACGGGCTGTTCCCAGCGGGACTGCGGCGGGGCAGTCGGTGCATCAACTGCGGCCGCAGCGTTCATGACGGCGAGCACGAAAAGAGCACAGGCATACGTGATGTATGGGCGGGGCATGGCGGGGCTCTGCGGAGGGCGGATGACAAACGCCCTTATCATATTGTTGGGCCCGCGTTCCCCCAACGCGGGCTTCATGCCACACCGGCCTTTACACGCCCAGCGGCACGGGCTCAGCCGCGGTTCTGGCTCGATTCCGGCCACCAGCCTGGCAGCTTCCGCGCAGGGCTTCCACGCGCGATGGATGGATCTCCGCGGAGCATGGAGGCGGGGACTGGCAGCCTGCCCGCGACAGCCGGGCTGGACGCTACGGCCTCCGGCACGAGGATGCTCTCAAACGGCCTGGATCAGGATGTGGGGAGGCGATCAGGTTTCCCGAGGTGTCCGCACCCGACCACGATGGATCAGACTATTGCTTTCGAGCTCACGAGGCGCCGAAACGATGTGGCCCCAGTTCCGATACAACCAGACCGACATCGTCGCTCTGAGCACAACTCCGCCGTTCGTGGCACGCGAGTACCACCCACAGAACGAACTCTATGGCTTTCACGACCTGATCAAGGACTACGCGGGGCTGCCTCGTCATCGAGCGCTCCCCTGGGTACTGGAGCATGCCATCACGTTCGAAGATCCAGCCGGCTATCCCCCCGACATCAACAGCAGGCTACCGATCATCCTGTCGGTGTCCGAGAGGCAGGCCGCAGTCGTGCGTGCGAAAACGGCGGCGAAGGTCGAGCCGATCGGCTCGTCGTTCTTCTACATGCAGCGCGTGGCAGATCCGATGTTTGCCCGAACCCCCGCGCCGGACCGCCGCGGTACGCTCGTCTTTCCGGACAAGTCGACCGTGAACAAGACCACCGATTTCGATCGCGAGGCATTCGCTCGCCGACTTGCCGAGCTGCCGAAAGAATTCCAGCCGGTGGCCGTCAGCGTGCCGTGGCGCGACGTCCAGCGCGGAGTGTTCGCGGCGTTCGAGCGGGCGGGCCTGATGCTCGTCACGTCCGGCCATCCGCTGGATCCGCTTTTTCTCTTTCGGCACTACGATCTCTGCCGGCATTTCAGATATGCCGCGGCCAACGATATTTCGACCAGCTTCTGCACGTCGGTGCTCGGCGGGTGCCGCTTCTTTTTTCTCTCCGGCGGGCGACTCACGATCTCGGAGCATGGAGTCACAACCATCTACGAGAACGAGCCGACGCTTCAGCTTCCAGCCAAGCAGGCCTGCCTCGCTGCTTCCCCCTTTCCCCCCGCCCTTGATCGTTCGGCGCAGGTGCGACTGGCCGAGCAGTACGCCGGCAAGGCGTTTCTGCGCGAACCGGAATTTTTCCAGGCCGCCGCGGAAGAGGGTTACCGGATGCTCCAGGCGTCGCCGCCGCTCTCGGTGTCTTCACTGGCCATCACCGCGCCGGATGGTCGTGCGGCCTGGCTGACCAACGGCATCGACGTCGATGGCTGGGCCGTCAATGGGGCGTCGCTCCGGATTCCTCCTCGGGCGGGTCGGTGGGGGGTGCGTCTGCGACTCGAGTTTCCCAGGCCATCGAAATGGCAATCCAACCTGCGCATTGATGTCGGAAAACGACGGCACACACGTCTGGTTCGCAGCGGCTCGTGGATCGTGGAGATCGCCCTCCCGCAAGAGGAAAGGGCCCTCGATGTCGAGATCGCCTTGGAAGACGAAAGCCTGCTGGACATCGATGATCGCACACGAGGGTATCGCGTTGCCCAGATTGAATGGCGTGAATGGCGTCAGCGGCGTTGGCTCGAGCGGTGGGGGCTGTATCTCGGTAAAAACCGCGTGGTCGTCAAGCCGGACTGAACGTGCACCGAGTCCGGCCGCGGGCGTGGTGCCTGCTACAGTGAATTCCTCACGGAGCTGATTCCGACCATATCATGTTCGTCGCATGCAATCTTTAGCACTCGAGGCATGGCGGTGGTGGCTCGTGCTCTGGCCGCACGTGCTGGCCGGCTCGATTCTCGCCATCAGCCTGGTGGCTTCCGCGCATGCGATCCTGGTCAAGCGCGACACGCGAAGCACGATCGGCTGGGTAGGGCTGATCTGGCTGTCTCCCGTCTTCGGCGCGATCGCCTACGCCGTCTTGGGCGTCAACCGCATCCGCTCACGGGCGACGCAGCTCTGGGCCGGCCAGACCAGGGTCCTGCATGAAATGCAGGGGGCCATCCCGCCGGCGCCGCGGCTCGAGGCGGCCATGGGCCCCGAGGGGAGCCCGCTGCGGTCGCTAGCGACGCTTGTGGGCGAGGTGACCGACCGGCCGCTCGTGGACGGCAATCAGATCGACGTCCTCACCGGCGGTGACGAGGCCTATCCGCGGATGCTCGAGGCGATCGCCCAGGCGAAGCGGAGCATCGGCCTCGCCTCCTACATCTTCGACAACGACCCGACAGGCAAGATCTTCGCCGAGGCGCTCGCCGCGGCCGTGCGCCGTGGCGTCGAAGTGCGGGTGCTCGTGGACGGCATCGGCGCGTCGTACACCGTGCCCTCGATCCTCAGCGTGCTCACCACGATGGGGGTGCGGGCCGAGCGGTTTCTGCCCACGAGCGTGCCGATCTATTTTCCCTACGCCAACCTCCGCAACCATCGCAAGATCATGGTCGTGGACGGCGAACTGGGGTTCACGGGCGGCCTCAACATCCGCGACGGCTGCTGGCTGGAGCACGATCCAGCGCATCCCGTCCGCGACACCCACTTCAGCCTCCGCGGACCGATCGTCGCGCAACTCCTGGAGGTGTTCACCGAAGACTGGGCCTTCGCCACCGAGGAGACGCTCGCCGGCCCGGCCTGGGAGCCGAGTCTCACGGCGGCGGGCACGATGCTCGCACGCGGCATCCGCTACGGACCCGACGATCCCGACATCGGCCGGATCAAGCTCGTGCTCGTGGGAGCCCTGGCGGCCGCGCAGCGGTCGGTGCGGATCATGACGCCGTATTTCCTGCCCGACGACGCCGTCTGCCAGGCGCTCGACGTGGCGGCGATGCGGGGCGTGCAGGTCGACATCGTGCTGCCGGAGGAGAACAACCTTGCGCTCGTGAGCTGGGCGTCGTCGGCGATGCTCTGGCAGGTCCTCGGCAAGGGCTGCAACGTCTGGATGTCGCCGCCGCCTTTCGAGCACACGAAGCTGATGGTGGTCGATGCCGCCTGGGCTCTCTTCGGCAGCGGCAACTGGGACGACCGCAGCATGCGGCTCAACTTCGAATTCAACGTCGAGACCTACGACCGTGAGCTGGCCGCGGGGCTCGACCGGCGAATCGCCGCCGTGATCGCCCGCTCCCGCCCCAAGACGCTCGCCGAGGTCGATGCCCGCAGCCTGCCGGTGCGGCTCCGCGACGGGATCGCGCGGCTGTTCAGCCCGTACCTGTGACGGGGTGGATCGGCCGGCCCCAGGAACCGATCCCCGCATTTCCATGCGGGGCTTTCTCGAGGGTTTTGCCAGGGCGTGGGGCGGTGGCATACAACGTCGGCCTATGAGCATCACGTTTGCCGAGGCGGGGTCCGCCGACACGATCGATCAGCTGCGGGCCGTTGGCCGCGAGTTCCATTCCCGAGGCTGGTCGCTGGGCACGAGCAGCAACTACAGCGTCGTCGCATCGCGGGATCCGCTGGAGCTGCTCATCACCGTCAGCGGCAAGGACAAGTCGGCCCTTGGCCGCGATGACTTCGTGCGGGTCGATGCCGCCGGCAAGCCCGTCGATGGCTCGGGCCGCAAGTCGTCGGCCGAGACGCTCCTCCACTGCCTGATCGCGAGCACGGTGCCCGGCGTCGGCGCTGTGCTCCACACGCACTCCACCTGGGGCACGATCCTCTCGGGCGCGGACCTCGCCCGGGGCAGCCTTCGGATCGAAGGCTACGAGATGCTCAAGGGGCTCGAGGGCATCACGACCCACGACACGTTCGTCGAGGTGCCGATCTTCGCCAACACGCAAGACATGACGGAACTGGCCCAGCGAATCCGTCATCGGTTCGCCGCGCTCGACTGGTCGGCCGCCCGCTCCCCGTGCCACGGCTTCCTGCTCTCGCGGCACGGGCTCTACACATGGGGTCGCGATCTGGCCGAGGCTCGGCGGCACATCGAGATCCACGAGTTCCTGTTCGAGGTGGTGGGTCGCACGCGGATGCTGCCGGCGGGCTCCGGCCCCGCGGCACAGCCACGACAGGCCGTCCAGCAGCAGCACCAGCAGCAACAGTAAATACAACTGGAAGCAGTCACGCCCTGCCCGGGCATCCTTCTCTCGTATCGGAGACACACGCAATGGCGATCGTCACGGTCCCCGCCGAAAACCGGCAGATCAGCGACCCGGCCGAGATCACCGCGTTTCTGGCGGCCAATGGCATCCACTACGAGCGGTGGCCGCTCGAGGATCGCGTCGACCCAGCTGCTCCGGCCGAGCAGATCCTCGCGGCCTACGCGCCGGAGATCGACGTGCTCAAGGAGCGTGGGGGCTTCGTCACGGCCGACGTGATCGACGTCTATCCCGACACGCCCAACCTCGACGCGATGCTCGCGAAGTTCGCCAAGGAACACACCCACACCGAGGACGAGGTGCGGTTCATCCTGCAGGGCAGGGGTGTGTTTCACATCAACCCCGGCGCTGGAGACAAGCCCGTGTTCGGCATCGAGGTCTGGGCGGGCGACCTGATCAGCGTCCCACTCGGCACACGGCACTGGTTCGATCTCTGCAACGACCGCCGGATCCGCGCGATCCGCCTGTTCCAAGACATGAGCGGCTGGACGCCCCACTACCTCCCCGACGGCGTGCATGAGGGCTACGAGCCGCTGTGCCTCGGCCCCGCGTGGATGGCGGGAGCGGGAAGGGCGGCGTCGTGATCGTGTTCGACGGGAGGGGCATCCTGCTCGATGTCGAAGGCACGACGTCGTCGATTTCGTTCGTCTACGACGTGCTGTTCGAGCATGCCAAGCGGCACGTGGCCGATTTCCTGATCGCCCGCCGCGGTGATCCCGCCGTGCAGGCTGCAGCCCGCGGCTTGGCCGCTGCGGCTGGTTTACCCGAGGATGCCTGTGCTGACGAGGCGGGCCTCGCCCGCGTCGCCCTCGCTGCGATCGACTTCATGAACCGCGACGTGAAAGACACGTCGCTCAAGGCGCTCCAGGGCATGATCTGGCGGAGCGGCTTCGAGTCGGGCGAGCTCGTGTCGCACGTCTTTGCCGACGTGCCGCCGGCGCTCGCCCTGTGGGCCGACTCGGGCCTCGACGTGCGAATCTATTCATCGGGCTCGATCGAGGCCCAGCAACTCTTCTTTCGGCACACGTCGGCCGGCGATCTCACGCCCTGCCTGCGCGGCCACTATGACACCACCACCGGCCCCAAGCGGGAGCACGCCAGCTACGCGGCGATCGCCGCCGACATGGGGCTCGCGCCGCGGCAGATCCTGTTCGTGAGCGACGTCGGCGCCGAACTCGATGCGGCCCGCGCGGCCGGAATGGCCACGGCGCTGGCCGTGCGGCCCGGCAACCGCGATGCAGGGGGCATCTACGAGCACGAGGCGGTGACGTCGTTCGCCGAGATCGAGACATGACCGCCCCGATGGGCCAGACCGCAGCGGCCCGCTGCGGCAGTGGCGGCTCGACCCATCCGCAGCTCGACGCGGCGCTCCGCGAGGCCACGCGGCAGGCAATGGCCGGCCTTGACGGCCGGGCCGCCGACCTGGGCGTCGTGTTCGTATCGTCGGCCCACGGCACCGCGATCCGCCCCGCGTTCGAGTCGCTCGCCGACCTCGTGCCGGCCCGCACACTCATCGGCGGCACGGCCGAAGGCGTGCTCACGGATGGCATGGAGCATGAGTCGGGGCCCGCGGTCGCCGTCTGGCTCGCGGCACTGCCCGGCGCGGTCATCCGCCCCGTGTCACTCGAATACACCCAGACGCCCGACGGCGGCATGTTCGCGGGCTGGCCGGCGGACCTCGACGGCGACTGGCCGGCGGGGGCGGCGCTGCTCCTGCTCGCCGATCCGTTTTCGTTTCCCGTCGATGCATTCCTCCGGCGCATGGAGGAAGAGCATCCCGGCGTGCCGGTGGTGGGCGGAATGGCCAGCGGCGGATCGCGGCCCGGTGCCAACACACTCGTCGTGGGCGAGCGGACCTACGATTCGGGAGCCGTGGGCGCGGTGATCGGGGGCGGCGTGCGACTGCGGCCAGTCGTGTCGCAGGGCTGCCGGCCGATCGGCAGGCCGCTCGTGATCACGCGGGCCGAGTCGAACATGCTCTTCGAACTCGGGGGCCGGCCGGCGCTCGAGCGGCTGCGAGAAATCTATGGCGAGCTCACCGACGCCGACCGTGAGCTCGTGCGGGCTTCGCTGCACGTGGGCCGCGCGGCCACCGAGTATCGCGACACGTTCGGCCGCGGCGACTTTCTCGT
The DNA here is from genome assembly GCA_049695995.1 of Pirellulales bacterium. Lineage (GTDB taxonomy): Bacteria > Planctomycetota > Planctomycetia > Pirellulales > UBA1268 > QWPN01. The sequence continues at coordinate 16,513 of JBAVTF010000084.1, forward strand.
GCGGAACGTCGTTGGGGCCGATCCCGCGTCGGGCGTCATCGCCGTCGGCGACACGCTGCGCACGGGACAAACCGTACAGTTTCACGTGCGGGATGCGGCCAGCGCCCGCGATGACCTGCGGGAGTTGCTCATCGCGGAGCGCGCCGCGGGAGCCATGCCGGCCGGCGCGCTCGTCTTCACCTGCAACGGTCGCGGCAGCCGGCTCTTCGACGAGCCCCACCACGACGCTGCCTGTGTGCAGGAATGCGTCGGCCCGCTGCCTGCGGCCGGCTTTTTCGCCCAGGGCGAGATCGGCCCGATTGGCCGCCACAACTGCCTCCACGGCTTCACCGCCTCGATCGCCCTCTTTGAGTAGGACGGGCTTTTGCCCTTCCGCCAAGCGGCGGGCTTCCGTACCGTCCGGCGCACCAGGGCGAAGCCATCGGAGACATGACCGCATGATGCGATCGTTGGTGGCGGCCGGCCTCTGCATGGCCGGCCTGGTCGGCTGTGCCCACAACAAGGCGAATCAATATTCTTACGCGCCGCCGCTGGCGCCTCCTGTCTATCCGCAGCCCCAGATGGCCCAGCCGGTGGGCATGGCCGCACCAGCCGGAGCCCTGCCTCCCGGCGCGGTGGTCGCACCTGGAGCCGTCATGCCAGCGCCGCAGATGGGCGCGGCCGTCGTGCCGACCGGCGGCGTCGATCCCTGCTGCCAGCAGATGGGCGGTACGATCGTGGGCCAGCCGGTCGTCTACGAGGAAGGCCAGACGCCCCCCTGCCCGCCGATGTAGGAGCCCCAGGTGACGGAGCGAGTTGGCGATCCTTTGTCTCACAGGCCCCGCCGCGTCGCGATCGAGCGGGTGAGTCCCGATGTCGATGGCGGGCGGTTCGCGGCCAAGCGGCTCCGCGGCGAGCGAGTGACCGTCGAAGCCGACATCATCTGCGACGGCCACGAGGAACTCGACTGCCGGCTGCTCTGGCGGCACGGCGAGGCCGGCCAATGGAACGACACACCGCTGACCTGCCTTGGCAACGACCGCTGGCAGGGCTCGTTCGTCGCCGACCAACTCGGTCTCTGGCAATTCGTCGTGACGGGGCGAGTCGATGCGTTCGGCACCTGGCTTCGGGATCTCGGTCGCCGTGCTGAGGCGGGAGACGATCTGGCCGTCGACCTGGCAGCGGGGGCGCAGATCGTGGCCGCGGCGGCCCACGCGGCGCCCGCGGCCATTGCTGGCGAGATCGAGCGGTTCGCCCTGCGGCTCAAGGGGGCCGATGGCCCCCAGGTGGCCCGCGAGCCACGACTGCGCGAGCTGATGACGCAGTACGCCGATCGCCGCGACGAGACGCGGCTCGAGCCGGCGCGCACGGTGTGGGTCGATCGCGGCCGGGCCGGCACGAGCGCCTGGTACGAGGTGTTTCCACGGTCGTGGGGAGCGGTGCCGGGCGAGCACGGCACGCTCTCCGACCTCGCCGACCGGCTCGACTACATCCGCGACCTCGGCTTCGACGTGCTCTACCTCACGCCGATCCACCCGATTGGCGTGTCGCATCGCAAGGGCCGCAATAATTCGCTTGTGGCGACCGCCGCTGATGTCGGCAGTCCGTGGGCGATCGGGTCTGCCGAAGGGGGCCACACCGCCATCCATCCGCAGTTGGGCACGTTCGCCGATTTCGAGCGGCTCCGCAGCCGAGCCGAGTCGCTGGGCATGGAGCTGTCGCTCGATCTCGCGATCCAGTGCGCCCCGGATCATCCCTGGGTCCGCGAGCACCCGGAGTGGTTTCGGCACCGGGCCGACGGCACGATCCAATACGCTGAGAATCCGCCCAAAAAGTATCAGGACATCGTCCCGTTCGACTTCCAGTGCGAGCAATGGCGGATGCTCTGGGAGGCGATCGCTGGCGTGGTGCGGTTCTGGGTGGAGAAGGGGGTGCGGATCTTCCGCGTGGATAATCCCCACACGAAGCCGTTCGCCTTCTGGGAGTGGCTGATCGCCGATATCCACCGAACGCATCCGGGCGTGCTCTTTCTCTCCGAGGCCTTCACCCGGCCGAAGACGATGTATCGACTGGCAAAGCTCGGATTCACGCAGTCCTACACCTACTTCACCTGGCGGACCGAGAAGCGAGAAACGGCCGAATACCTCGTCGAGGTGACGACGCCACCGATCTCCGATTTCTTCCGGCCGAACTTCTGGCCCAACACGCCCGACATCCTCCACGAGACGCTGCAGACCGGCGGCCGATCGATGTTTATGGTGCGGCTCGCGCTCGCCGCGCTCTCCGTCGGCAACTGGGGCATCTACGGGCCGGCTATGGAGCTTCTGGAGTCCACGCCCCGCGAGCCGGGGAGCGAGGAGTATCTCGACTCCGAGAAGTACGAGATCAAGAAGTGGAACCTCGACGCGCCGGAGAGCCTCGCCCCCTTCATCCGCTGCCTCAACACGATCCGCCGCGAGGAGGTAGCGCTCGCCCGCAACCGGCGGCCAATCCCGCAGGCCATCGATGACCCGCACCTGTTGGCTTGGACACGGTTCGATGCGGCCAGCGGCAGCCGTGTGCTCGTGGTCGTGAATCTCGAGGCTGCTGAAGCACGCAGTGGGCTCCTCACACTCGAGCCCGACACCGTCGGCCTCGACGGCGTGGAGCAGCTGATCGCTCACGACCTGCTCGCCGGTACGACGCACGCCTGGGATCTCAAGGGCATCACGATCGAGTGCACGCCCGACGAGCCCGTGCGCGTCTTTAGGCTCGTGCCCGCATGACGTCGCTTCCACCCGCCCCGCTCGCCGCCGCGATCGCCGAACGGCTGCCGCAGGCGAGGTGGTTCGCCGGTAAAGGGCAGGGCATCGAGGCGGTCTCGCTCGTGGATGATGTTTCGCTGCCCGACGCGGCAACACTCGCGATCGTGGAGGTCGCGAGCGCCGGGGAATTGGTCCGCTACGTGGTGGCCGTCGATGCCGATGCTGCCGATGTGGCGGCAACGCCGGCATTCGCCCGCTGGCTGATCGACACGGTGTGGGCCGGTGCAGCGCACGGGGGCGGGCGGGGCCGAGTGGTCGGCCATGCCGTGGGCTCGCTGTCGACGCTGCCGGCTGGGAGCCCGACCGTCACGGTCATTGGCCCCGATGCGTCGAACACGTCATGTCGCGTGACAGTCGGCACCACGACGTTCGCCCTGAAGCTCGTGCGGCGGTGCCGCCCCGGCATCCAGCCGGAGGTGGAGGTGGGGGCGTTCGTGGCGGAGCAGACGTCGTGGCGGGGCACGCCCCGGCTCTGCGGCTGGCTCGACTATGAGCCTGCCGACGGCGGTCCAGCCACGACGCTGGCGACCATCCACGAGTTCGCCGCCGGCTGCGACGCCGCCTGGGACCGGCTGCTCGGCCTGGTGCGAGCCGACGGCAGCGCGAGCCCTCGGCTGCTGGCGATCGTCGATGCCCTCGCCGGCGTCACGGCGGAGATGCACGCGGCGATTGCGTCACGGAGCGACGTCGCGACATTCGCTCCGGTCTCCCCCTCTGCGGCCGATCGCCAGACGCAGGCCCGCGGCCTTGCGGACCACGCCGACGCCGTCTGCCGGCTGATCACGGAGCCGGGGCCGAGTGTCGCCCCCGAGATCGCGGCCCGACTGCGGGCCGTGGCCGCTCGCCGCGCGGATCTCGTCTCGCGGCTCGACTCAGTGGCCGAGCTCGACTCGGCTGCAGCGAACATCCGCGTGCATGGCGACTATCACCTCGGCCAGGTGCTCCTCACGCCGGATGACCGGCCGCTCGTGATCGACTTCGAAGGTGAGCCGGGGCGGTCACTTGACGAGCGGCGGGCGAAGACGTCGGCCTGCAAGGACGTGGCCGGCATGTGCCGCTCGCTCGACTACCTACTGCGGTGCGCAGCCCGCGACGGCGGGCCTGCCTATGCGACCGCCGATGCGGCGAACCTTCAGCGACGGTATGTGGCCGGCTACGCCAGCCGCGTGTCGGGCCGGCCCTGGTGGCCGGCACGGCCAGCAGACGCGGACGCCCTGCTGGCGGCCTATGTGCTCGACAAGGCGCTCTACGAACTGGCCTACGAACTGAAGAACCGCCCCGACTGGGTCGAGGTGCCGCTGGCGGCGGTGGAGACGCTGCTTGTAGACCCGTTGCTCTCCCCGTAGGCCCGTTGCTCCGCAACGGGCTGCCCGTCACGGAGTGACGGGCCTACAAACGCGGGCCTACCCGCCGGCCTGCAATCCGTCGAACGACCTCAGCGGCCGCCCCTCATACCTCGCCACGATCTGCCGGGCCTCGTCGGCGAGCCGCTCCCGCACGTCCTTTGGCTCGACCAGCTCCGCGAAGCTGCCGAGCGCGAGCAGCTGCGGAATCAACTCCTCGTCCCAGGCCCGCTCGATGTCGAGCATCACGCCGCCGTCGGCCAGCTTCCGCACCTTCTGCCGCGGGTGAAACGGCTTCTCGACGGCCCAGCGGGCCCGCTCCGCATCGACGCGAATCCGAAACCGGCGCGGCTCCGCAGCGGAACGGTAGATCGTGATGCTGTCGGCAAGCAGCGACTCGACCGGCACGTCACGGCGATCGAAGGGTCGCGACGTGACCTTCGCATCGCTCACCCGATCGAGCTTGAAGAACCGGATGCTGTCGTCAGTCGATCGGCCACGGCCACTCCGCTGCGGCGCCCGATAGCCGGCGATGTAGATCGCCCCGTCGTAGATCACGAGCGCCTCCGGCCGGATCGTCGCCTGCCGTGGCCGCTGGTCGGAGAGGCTCGTGTAGCGGATCACGAGCTCGTGCGCCCGTCGGATCGCCCGGTTCACGGCATTGAGCGTCTTGGAGCGATACTTCGCGGCCGGCGGCTTCGGATGGACGACGAGCCCATCTTTATGAGCGGCCGCATAGTCGAGCAGTTGCGGCGTGGCCACCCGCTCGAGCCTGTCGAGCAATTGCCCAACGCCCCGCCAGTAGACCGTGCCGGCGAGTGGGGCCAGGAGGTCGCGGGCGGCGGCGAGCGAGAGCAGTTCGGGGAGCGTGACGGCGGGCGCGACCAGTTCCGCGGATCCGCGGCCGGCCTCGATCGACCAGGCGTGGCAGGTCGTGCCCCGCGGCGACTTTTTCGTCGTCTGCTTCAGGGCGTAGCCGAATTTTTCCAGGAAATCGATGTCGCGGCGAATGTTCTTGTCCGACATGTCATCGATCACGCCCCGGTGCTGGAGACGGTCCTTCAGTTCGGCCGTGGTGAGCGGCTGCCGGGCTCCGAAGAGGATGTCGATAAGGTGAAAAACGCGGAGAAGCTGCTCGTGACGACTGATCGAGTCCATGGGTGCAAGGCAAAGGGTGTCGGAATGGAAATCGGGGAAAAACCCGCAGAGAGAGCCTACCTTCGGCTGGGCTATCCCGCCGGTGGACCAAGGATGTCCCTGAGGGAATCTAGGGTGTGGGCCGCATCGCCCCTCACCGCGAAATCAGGGAATCGCCCGTGGCCCACCCCCTCACTGTCGTCGATCTGCCGCTGCGCCTGCTTCCCTCCGGAGACGACCAGGCCTGCTATCGCCCCCTGGCCATCGGTCGGGCGGTGCTGACCCAGTCGGTCCAGGGCGGACCCTGGTGGGTGCAGGTGTCGCTCGACGGCACTCTGAGGCCGCGCAGTTCGAGGATGCCGTTGCCCCGCCACTCGACATCGCGAACCCGTGAGGCTGTCGTCCTGATCTCGCCGGAAGACATCCGTGGGCCGGTTCGCCGGCGCGCTGCCGGAACGTCCCGGCACCGGGGCGGACTCGGGCAGCTGACCGGCTCCGGCATCTACGGCTGGTGCCTCTTGTATCAGCCGCCCGGCATGCACGGCATCGCGATCATCGACGCCCACGAGAGCTGCACTGAGCTGCCGGCCTACTTCGAGCTGCCGCTCGAGCTGCTCGACCGGGCGGAGTTTCTCGCCCACCGGGGCATTCGCTCGCGGCCGCTGGCGCTGCTTGCCCAGTCCGAAGATTTCCTGACGCCGCCGGAGGGAGGGCCACCGCGGAACCGGTTCTTGCCTGGCATCGCACCTGGCGATCCGCCTCATGGCGGTGGCACGTGACGTGTCGTCAGGCCGAGCCGTCGGTGGTGAGCTGCTCCTGCAGGGCGAGCCAGCTTTCCTCGGCCGCGGCCAGCTTCGTGGTCACCTCGGTCAGTTCCGCATGCAGCTTGATCGCTGCCTCGACGTCGGTCGTGGCGAGGAGCGCCTCGTTGCACCGCTTCTTGTCGGCGTCGAGCCGGGCGATCGTCCGCTCCAGGTTGCCGATTTCTCGCCGGGCATCCCGTTCGCTGCGCCCCGTGGAGGGCTTGGTCTTCCCACCACCGGCCGGCGCAGCAGGCTTGCGGGGCGGGGCCGCCCGACCGGTCGCCTCTTCCTCGGCGTCGATCTCCTGGTTCATCGCCGCGAGATACTGCTCGTAGCTGCCGAGGTAGTTCACCACGCGGCCGTCCTTCACTTCGACCACGTTCGTGGCCACCGTGCGAACGAACGACCGGTCGTGGCTGGTGAAGATCACGGTGCCCGCGTAGTTGACGAGAGCCCGCGCGAGGGCATCGACCGTCTCCACGTCGAGATGGTTGCCTGGCTCATCGAGGATGAGCACGTTGGACGAGCCGAGCAGGAGTCCGGCCAGACAGAGCCGGGCCCGTTCGCCGCCGGAGAGCACCTCGACCCGCTTCTCGACCGCCTTGCCGCGGAAGAGCATCGCCCCGGCCACGTCGAGAATCCGCTGCGACTTCGTGCCGACCGCAGCGGCCCGTTCCAGATAGCCAAGCACCGTCTGTTCCGGCGGGAGGCTCGTGTAGACATGCTGGGCGTAGATCCCGAGTTCGCAGCCGTAGCCCCACTTCACGTGGCCGGAGAGGGGCGGCAGCGAGTCCACGAGCGTCCGCAGAAACGTCGTCTTCCCCTGGCCGTTGTCGCCCACGATCGCGGCCCGCGAGCCGTGCACGATCTCCACGTCGATGCCCTCGGCAACCAACCGGTCGCCATAGCCGATTTTCAGATTCGTGCAGCGGGCCGCCGGCCCCTTGCGGGGCTGGATGGCAGGACACTGGATCGCGGCCGTGGGCTCGTCGGTGGCAATTTCCTCGAGCTCCAGCCGTTCGAGCTCCTTCGTCTTCGACTTGGCCCGCGACGCGGTGGAGGCGCGGGCCTTGTTGCGGGCGATGAAGTCTTCGAGTTCCCGCTTGCGGGCGAGCACGCTGGCGTTGGACCGCTCGGCGTGCAGCCGCCGCTCCTGCTGGTATTCGAGAAAGGCATCGACCTTCCCCGGATACGTGGTCAGCGTGCCGCGGGAGAGGTCGAGCGTGCGGTCACAGGTGGCCCCGAGAAATGCCCGGTCGTGCGACACGATCAGGCAGGCCTCGTCGAAGCCGCGGAGGAAGTGTTCGAGGAGGATCTGCGTCCGCAGATCGAGGAAGTTCGTCGGCTCATCGAGCAGGAGCAGATTGGGCTCGTGAAGGAGCAGGGCGGTGAGCTTCACGCGGGTCTGCCAGCCGCCGGAGAGGGCGTGCACGGGACCATTCAGCGTGGCGCCCTTGATCTCGAACTGGCCGGCCACCTCACCGCACTTCCAGTCAGGGCGTTCGCTGTCCCGCTTGAGAAAGTCGAGCACCGTCTCGCCGGGCAGGAAGGGATCGTGCTGCCGCAGGTAGCCGAGCCGCAGCCGGGGATGCCGGACGACCTCGCCGCCGTCGAGTTCCTCCTCGCCGAGGATCACCCGCAGGAGCGTGCTCTTGCCGGCACCGTTGCGGCCGATGAAGCCGACCTTGCCATCATCGGTGATTGTGGCCGACGCGCGGTCGAGGAGCACCTGGTCTCCATACCGCTTCGATGCATTCTTGATGTCGAGAAGAACCGCCATGAGCTACGCCGACACACCCGCCCGGATGACGGGCCTGAAAAAGCGGAGGGCATGGGACTCGAACCCACAACCGGTTTCCCGGCACGACATTTCCAGTGTCGCCGCTAGCCATTCGCTTACCCTCCGGAATCGGCAGGCGAAAAGCTGCTGCCGCGTCCGAGTTCCCGAGTCTACCGTCAGTCCCGCAGACGGGGAACGCAGCCGCAGCTTTACAGCGGAAATTCGCGACGACTAACCGTCAGCCCGAGCCGATCTCTTCCGAAAGCGGACGAGCATCACGGCAACGCCGGCCACGGCGGCGAGGGCCACTGCTGACGGCTCCGGCACCGCGGAGATGGTCGCGCCGTGCAGGCCGTCGTCGACATTGCCGCCTGCTTCAGCGTTGTACCCCTGGTAGCCCGTGATGAACCCGGTAGAGCTGTCTCTGGTCGCACTCTGATTCAGCGTCCACTTCACGGTTTCCGTACTCTCGCTGGCAATGCCCAGCATATAGACGGTGTTGGGGGTAAGCACCCAATTCAGATTCGTGATCGTGTACGACGACTGGGTGCTCGTGCTCAGCACCGAATTGCTCATCGTGATCGCAGCCAGTGACGATCCAGTCTTCAAGTACGCCCCGGGGCTGCCGGCTGCCTCATGCAGATTGAGCGTAAAGTCGGCTATCGCGAGCCCATTGCGATTGATCTCGAGCGTGGCGGCCGTGAGGAGCGTGTTCGTGCCGGAGTTGAACGCCTGACCGATATAGGTGTTTTGGTTATTTTTTCCGCCAACCGCGGTGGCACCGACGGTGTTGACCTCATACACCGTCCCGGCCGTGGCGAGACCGGCGAGTCCGAGGGAGCAAGCAAGGGCCAGGGTCAAGTGGTGTAGTCGCATGGCGGGATACCGAAAGGTGGGATCGAAGGACAAACAGTTCTCCTGCGGAGCATTGCCGGACGATCGCGTCTCGTGAACCCCCGCCTCTGGAAAAGTGACGAATCCGGCACGAACAGGGACGAATCCGCCAAAACCGCTGCCTCGCCCCACCCGCCAGCAGGGTGCCGCCGCATCGTGCAATCGCGTCAGTCGAATGACAGCGACACTGCCGTTCGAAGAGGATGCGTGGACCGTGGCGACGGGAAAGCCCCTGTGGACGCACGAGTACTCCCACCGATCCTGCTTCGTGCGCCCGGCAGGCTGCCGAGTCAGTGGTCTTTTCTCCCTTTTCGCCGCTGCCGCCGGCGCTCCCGCCGCTCGTTCATGTCGTCAATGCCCTTCTGGGCGACCCGGCGCCATGCCTCTCTTACGTCGGCCTCGGTGGCCACTCGCATGCTGACGAGCAGAGTCAGCCACCCAGCCTCGTAGTCATGCAGCCTGCTCTTTGCAGGGCCGATCATGTCGTCGTCTCCCGTGGCTTCTGGTCACTCCCCTAGGGATCACGGCCGGATCACCGTCGTCGCGGCCATGGTCCGGGGAAGCCAGATTGAAACCGACGCGAGGGACATCCTTGGTCCAGCGCACGGACGAGGCTGTAAAACGCGGCTGGGACGATCGCCAGACGCGACCGCGGATCGTAATTGGCGGGCAGGTGGCCGTGTGCAGACTGCCAGTCTGCACCGACACGGGGATCAGGCCGCGGGCGAGCGGGGGCGGAACCATTTGCCGGCGGGGCTGGCGAGGAGGGCGGGGAGCACGACGAGGTCGCCGATCAGCGCGGCCCACACGAGAAGGGAGAGCATCCAGGCGAACCGTCGCGTTGGCGCGAACGAACTGGCGGCGAACACGAGGATGCCGAGGCCACAGACGATCGCGCTCTGGGCAAGTGCGGTGGCGGAATGACGGTAAGCCTCGTGCACGGCGGCGCTGCGAATGGCGGCCGGAGCGAGGGCTGCTTCTGACGTCGTTGCCGCCGCGTCGGCCGCACCGCGGGCCAGGCCGCGGCGGAAGAACGTGAGGAAATGAAACGTGCCATCCACCGCCATGCCGAGCGCGATCGAGGCCGTCATCGTGCTGCCGATGTCGAGCGGTAGCCGCACCCAGCCCAAGAGACCAAAGAGCAGGATCATCGGAAACACGTTGGGGATCATCGCCACGAGCCCCGCGATCGCGCTCCGCTCGACCACCATCATCACGCCGGTGATCACCAGACACGCCGACACGAAGCTCGAAAAGAGGTCGCCGAGGAGCGTCTTTTGGATGGCGTTGATCAGCGGGAGTACGCCCGTGCAGTCGGCGGCGACGCCGGCGTCACTGCCGCCGTGCCGCACGACGATCGGATCGACCACGGACTGCACCCCTCGCAGGAACTCGCCGTAGTCGAGGCCGGCAAGGGCCGATGCGCGGGCCGTCACCCGCCAGAGCTGTCCACCATCCGCCTCTCGGATCAGGCTCATGTCGGCCAGCTGCGTGAGATTCGATTCGAGCTTCCGGGCCACCGCCGCCTTCTGCACGGCCCCGCGCAGGCCTGACGCCTCGGGCAAGTCGGGCAGAAAGAGCGCAGCCGACGTGAGGCCGCTCACGCCGGGCAGCGTCTCGAGGGCGGCGCCGACCTCCCGCACGATATCGAGCCGCTCCGCGGGCCGCAGTGTCGACGACTCCCGAAACCGCACCACAACCTCGATCGGTGCCAAGGGCCCGATGTGCTCCTCCAGCCAGCGGTAGTCGCGAACCACCGCCGACTCCGACGTGAACAGAGTGTCGATCCCGACCGACGCCCGGATCTGCGGCACGCCAACGCCGGCCACCGCGAGGGCGACGAGCGCCGTGGCCGTGATCGGCATCGCCCGCCGCACGACCGTGTCGGCCAGCCACGACGGCCCAGCCGACTCGACGGCGGCATGATTCGCACGGCCACTGATCGGCCACCGCTCGAAGATGCCGGGCACGACGAGGAACAAGACGGCGAGCGTGGCCACCACGCCGAACGCGGCGTGGAAGCCAAACACGCGAATCGGCTCGAGTTCGCTCACGACCAGTGAAAGCAGCCCCAGCGCCGTCGTGCCGGCCGACAGGCTGCAGGGCAGCCAGCCAAGGGCGATCGCCCGGGCCGCGACGCCATGCCGCGGCCCCGTCTCGGCCGCCTCGACGAGATAGTTCACCAGATGGATGCCCCCCGACACGCCGAGCGTGAGCACGAGCAGCGGCATCACGATCAGCACCGGGTTCATCCGGTCGCCCCACACATGCAGCGACCAGAAGCAGACGCCCACGCAGAGGAGCGAGAGTACGAACACGAGCAGGGCATACCGCACCGACCGCAGCGACCACCACGTGAGCGCGAGGATCACGGCCGCAGCCGGTGCGCCGTAGAGCCGGAGGCTGTCGCCGCTCGCCTCGTCCACGGCGACGTTTTCGATGACGGGACCGGCGAGGTGAAGATCGCACTCGTGTGGCGTCGCCGTCTGCAGGAGCGTGTCACGGATCCAGGCGACGGCCCGCCGGCGATCGAAGAGACCTTCCTGTGTGAACGGAATCACGAGGCAGGTGGTCTCGCCGTCAGGTCCCACCAGCATGCCCCGCAGGCGGTCGACAGCCGTCTCGCGGTCAAGTGACAACGGCGGGGCCATCAGCCGCTCGAGCACAGTCGATCCCGCCACGATCGGCTCGAACCAGGGCCGCGCCTGCGGGTCGCGGGGCGCAGCAGTGCCGCTGGCCGCCGCGATGAAGCGGTCGATGGCCGGCGCCCCGAGCGTGCAGCCTGGCCACGATGCCACCACCACGTCGCCGCTCTCGAACTGGCTCGTGAACTGCTGATAGGCCTGGCGGGGCGGAAACGTCGCAGGCACCCACTCGATCGGCGTCGTCGAATCAGCCCCCATCACGGCGATGGCCGCCCGAACGATGAACGGCACCGCGCAGGCCAGGAGGCCGAGCGTGGTGAGACTGAGTCCCAGGAGCGGCGTGCTGCGTGCCTCGCTCCCCTCATACGGCGGAACAGGATCGGTCATGCTGTGCGTCGCACCGTGGTCATTCCAGCCGGCTTTCGAATCCGCAAGCGCCGTCGGGCGACAATGGGATTCTCGATCATCGTGGGAGACGGGTACGATGCGTGCCACATCCAGAGGAACCTTCCTTGCCACATCTGCGGCGAACCGCGACGCGAACGATGATACCCCAATGGCCTTGGCTTGCGGCATCTGCTGTCATCCTCGTGGCTCTCAGCGGTGAAGCAGCCGCCCAGGTGGCCGCGCCGGCGGGCAACGTGGATCTCGCCACGAGTAGGGTCTACGTGCTCGTGGGCAAGACGGGCCTCGGCCATGACCACGCGGTGAGCGGTGGTCTCCGTGCCGGCACCGTGCGGCTCGACGCGCCGGAACAGGCGGGTGAGCTCGTGTTCGACATGGGCAGCTTTCGCGCCGACACCGCCGACGCCCGTAAGGTCCTGGGGCTCGCCGGTGAGACCGATCCAAAAACGCAGAAGCAGGTCAATGACAATATGCTCGGCCCCGACGTCCTCGACGTGGCCCGGCATCCGACAGCGACGCTTGCCATTCATTCGGCACTCCGCTCCCAGCGGCCTGCGGCCGGACAGCATCCTGCCTATGACCTCGTCGGCACGTTCACGCTGCACGGCGTGGCCCGACCGATCACGATCCCAGTCGAGGCCGAAGCCATCGGCGGCATCGTGCGGCTCAAAGGAGGCTTCGCGATCAAGCAGACCGACTTTGGCATGAAGCCCTACGCGAAGTTCGGCGGCGTCGTGGGCGTGGCCGACGAATTGAAAATTTACGGCGATATCCGGCTCGCCGCCGCACAGGTGCCGGCCCGATGATCAGCTGCCCTGCTGACGGCTCCGGCTTTGCCAAGCCGGCGATCCGCAGCCACTATGATCTGGCAACCCCGTTCTACCGGCTGCTCTGGGGCCCGCACATTCATCACGGGCTCTGGTCGGCGGAGGATGCCGCCCGGGCGGTGCCCGAGATGACGCCGCGGGTCGCCCAGGAGCAGCTCACCGACACGCTCGCGACGCAGGCCGAAATCGGCCGCGGCAGTGCCATGCTCGACGTCGGCTGCGGCATGGGGGGCTCGTCGATCCGGCTCGCCAGACGGCTCGACTGCCGCGTCACGGGGATCACCCTCAGCGGCGTCCAACGGCAGTGGGCAGCCTGGTCGGCCTCGCTGCACGGCGTGGGCGGACTCGCGACATTCCGTCAGGCGGACGCGGAAGCGATCGAGTTTCCGGCCGGCAGCTTCGACGTCGTCTGGAGCATCGAGTGCACGGAGCACCTCTTCGACAAGCCGACCTTCTTTCGCCGAGCAGCGGAGTGGCTCAAGCCTGGCGGTCGCATCGCGCTGTGCGCATGGCTGGCGGCAGGTGATGCCGATGCACCGGACAAGCGGCGGCAGGTCGAGGCGGTATGCGAGCACTTCCTCTGCCCATCGCTCGGGAGCTTCGCCGACTACGCCCGCTGGCTCACCGACGCCGGCCTCGAAATGACGCACGAAGAAGACTGGACCTCCCGCGTCGCCCGCACGTGGGAACTCTGTGACGCCCGAGTCAGGCGACTCGGACTGCCGTGGCTCGCCCGGTTCATCGACCGTCGTCAGGCCGCATTCCTCGACAACTTCACCACGCTTTTGAACGCCTACCGCTCGGGCGCGATGCAGTACGGATGCATCGTGGCCCGCCGGCCCTGATCAGGCCGGTACCCCACCGATCACATTTCACGACGGAGCGACGCACGGATGCGACGAACCGCAGGACTTCTTTTTGGTCTGACCACGCACGCACTGTTCGCGTTCACGGTGTGGCACCTGTTCTGGTTTCTGAAAGGGGTCGATCCTGCCGTCGGCAGAACGACTGCCGCGGGTGCGGTCGTCATCGACATGGCGCTCGCGATCGGATTCGCCGTGCCGCACAGCCTGTTTCTCATGCCGAGCGTCCGCCGCCGGATCGTGGCGGCGGGCCTGGCGGGACCGCTCTACGGCTGCTTCTACTGCACCCTGACCTGCCTCGCGCTGCTGACGACGATCTTTCTGTGGCAGCCCATCGCCGCCGTCACCTGGCGCTGGCCAGAGCCACTTGCGACCGCGGTGTCATGCGGGTTCGTCGCCTCATGGGTGGCCTTGCTCTACAGCCTCCACCTCACCGGCCTCGGCTGGCAGACGGGGCTCACGCCCTGGTGGCACTGGGTCCGCGGGCTGCCGCAGCCGAAGCGCGAGTTTGCGGAGCGCGGTGCCTATCGGGTTCTGCGTCATCCCGTCTACCTAAGCTTTCTCGGCCTGATCTGGTTCGTGCCTGTCGTAACGCTCGACCGAGCAGTGCTGATCGGCGTCTGGTCGCTCTACATCTTCGTCGGAAGCGTACTGAAAGACCGGCGGCTGCTATTCTTCATCGGTGATCGCTACCGCGACTACCAGGCGCGGGTGCCCGGCTACCCGGGCATGCCGTTCGGTCCGCTGGCCCGGATGCCCCGCGGCTGAGCTGACGTCGCAAGTCGTCCCACCGAGCCACTCCCGATGTCGTCAGCGCCGTCACGATTTCGAACTCTCCTTCGCGGCTTCGCGGTCCGCTGCCCGCGTTGCGGCCAGGGCAGACTCTTCCGCGGCTGGTTTCGGATGCACGATTGCTGCTCGGCCTGCGGACTCACGTTTCGCCGCGAGCCGGGCTTCTACCTCGGCTCCATCTACATCAACTACGGCGCGACCGTGATCCTCACGGGCCTGCTCTACGCCGCGCTCGTCTTGGTCCTGGGGCTGCCACAGCAGACAGCGCTCGGGGCCTGCCTCCTGATGGCCGTGGTTTTTCCGCTGGCCTTCTTTCGCCAGGCGCGAAGCCTGCTTCTGGCGATGGACACCGCGGTGAACCGTCACCAGTCGCAGCCGGCCGACATATCCGCAGCGGCCGACTCGACCACGCTCAGCGGGCAGCAACTCGCCGACCTCTCCCGCGACGACGCGAGCGCCGGCTGCATGATGGGAATCGCGCTGGTGATGATCGTGCTCTTCGGCCTGCTCATGGCCGGAGCGACGCTCTACTTCACGATGATGACACCCACGGCGAGCCTGCCGTCGGTGAAGTAAGGGTCGCCACCGCCGTTGCGGCCCTCGCGGTGCCGGTGAAACCGGTCCACCCAATAGAAGCCGTCGAGCGTGCCCGAGTTGCGGGTATCGATGAGTAGCTTGTTCCGCTCGCTGTCGATGTCGGCACCGATCCGGTGCGTGATGCCGCCGGCCGCGCGGCTGATCTCCACCCGCTCGTCGAACGTGGCCGCGCCGAGCCACAGGGGCTCGCCACTGTCGTCCACCTCGGCTGACTTCCAGAATCGCACGTGATGCCGCTGCTTCGGGCTGTCGCCGACGGGCTGCTCGAACGCGTAGTCCTCTCGGCGGCCCCAGAGGTAGAGGTCGCTGACCGGGGCGTGTTCATAGGGTTTGCGGAGCACGACATCGGCGGCGATCCGCACCGACGTGCGGAGCGTGATCGGGTCGGCGGCGTACCAGCCCGCGATGGCCAGCGCGCGGTGCAGTTCCGCATCGGTGCCGATGAAGGCCACGTTGACGGCGTCGCCCGGCTGCCCGTGCTTCGTCGCGGTGACC
>JBAVTF010000085.1:0-113999 GCA_049695995.1 Pirellulales bacterium
GCGGTATCGATCATGGGCTGTTCGTGTCAGGCACGCTGCCGATCCAACCTTCCAGTGGGTCGAGGTCGCGGGGGAGACCGTAGCGGGGCAGGGCGGCGGCGTGGGCGGCTTGGAGGGCGCAGATGACGGCGTCGAGCAGGTCGCCACTGCCGTTGGCGATGAGCCGGCGCCGCCATGTGGGAGTGATTGCAAGCGTGAGGTCGAGGCCGGCCGTGCCGTGTTCGAGCGCGGCGAGGATCGCTCTCCGGTTGGCTCGGCGGTCGGGCGTCTGCTTGGCCGCGGTGTCGCTTTTGTATGACTGCCTGCAGACACTGCGGGCCGTGAAGCCCGGATAGGCTTCGAGGGCGATACGGCCGCTGCCGCGCGGCGCATGGCGGTGGGCTGGGAACGTGAGGCCGGCGGCGAGCATCCGGCCGATGCCGGCGTGCATCATCCAGGCAACGGGAGGATTGGCCCAGCGCATCGCCGGGCTCGAGCCGGCGGGCTTGTCGGTTGCCCGCCAGGCGAACTTGTCGCCCGCGGGCCGGCCGTCACACCAGCGGCGAAACACGTCGCGGAGCGCGTCGCGCGGCTGGTCGCAGTAGAACCGCACGAACGCAGGCCAGTCAGTGGGCCAGCCCTCGTGCTCGATGAGGGACCGCGGCTGGCTGAACGGGAGGTCGAAGCCCCCGGTCCAGGGGCCCGGCGTGGTCAGTAGCCCATCGAACTCGTCGAGGCTCGTGAATGCTCTGATCTCGTCGAGTGCGTAGGTCGGCCGCCGGCCGGCCGCCCGCCAGCGGCCGACGGCCACCGTGAGCGGCTTGCGGCTCGACGGCGCCGACGTGAAGTCGACGCCGATCACTATACCGCCGTCATGCAGCGGCCGGCTCACTTTGCGAACGGCCGGCTGCGTTCTGCGTCGGACGCTGGAAAGTCGGCGGGCACCGGCTGCTCGACCGCACCCGTGGCCGCCCATTCGGCACCGCGGACGAACGTGGTAATGAAGCCCACGCACTCCTGTGATTCGTTGGCGTGGCCCATCGGTGTGTGGAAGACGCGTCCCTTGCCGTACGCGATCGTCATCATCATCGGCTCATGCCGTTTGGTCTTGGGCGAGTAGGCCGTTGCGAGCACCTTCATGTTGGCCGCGGGGCCGCGGAGGCTGTCGTAGAGCTCGTCCTTGGCGTGCAGCCATGTGGCCGGCATGCCCTTCGTGACGGGATGGGCCGCGTCACGGACGATGATCACGAACGGTGCCTGCGGACCGTGGCTGCCGCCGGCCCCAGGCGACGTGTCGCGGACGAGCTTCCCATCGTCGGAGTAGTAGACGTACGGTCCGCTCTTCTCGTTGCGTCCGCCCCATCCGCCGAGCCCGATCATCTCGTTGTAGGCCGCCCAGTTCGGGAACGAGTTGTCGGCCGCGTGGACAGCGACAAATCCGCCCCCGCTGCGGACATAGTCCTCGAAGGCGATCCGCGCTTCAGCGGGCCAGGCCGCGGCCCCGTGGCCGAAGTTGCTCACGACCACGGCGTAGTCGGCAAAGGCAGGCTTGAACGACGGGTCTTCACCCTTCGGTGCGTGCGTGGCGACATCCACCGTAAAGCGGCCGGTGTCTTCGAGATATTGCTTCATCATCTGGGTCGTTTGCGGCCAGTTACCGTGATTGTTCTGGCCATCGATGATTAGCGCCTTGAGCTTCTCGGCGGCTGTGGCGTCGGTGGCGGCGGCCGAGAGGATGGCGATCACGACCAAAGAGGAGAACAGTCGCATGACGCACTCCGCGAAAGATGGGTGATGGAGCGGCAGTGTAGCAGCCGTGATCAAGTAGCCCGGTCACGCTGTGACCGGAACAAGTCGCGGCGTGACTTGGCCACACCGGAAAGCAAGTCACGGAGTGACGGGCCTACGGGAGCGTGATGGGCCCACGCCCACACGTCGAATCACGTGGTGTGGCCGTGGCGCCCGGTGAGGCTACGGCCCGAGGTCTCGGCCGCCGGCACATCGCGTGGATCGGAGGCCGGCGGCGGCGGATACACAGCCGGGCCCGGCGGGGCGACCGTGGGCGACTGCTCGACCGCGGGCTGCGGCGCTGCTTTCGGCGCCGACTGACTCGGCACCTGCGGGGCCGCTGCCGGCTCCTTCGCGGCCGGAGCCGGAATCGTCTCGATCTTCTTCAGCGACTGCTCGGAGGCTGGCGCCTGAGCAGGATCGACGACCGGCTTCTCGGCCCGCACCGTACCGGACGTGGCATCGGAGCCCTTGGCAGGATCGACATGATCGAGTCTCGAGGCGCCCCAGCCCTCCTCGACCTTCTTCGAGGCGTCGGCTGGACGGTCGCTGAACGTCTTCACGGGGCCAGACTCAGTGGCGGAGATGGCCGGAGCTGGGGCCGATGTCGGACGCGACACGGCGGCCGGAGCGGCGGCCGGAGCCGCCGGGATCGGATTGCCACATGAGTCGAGCGGCACCTTCGTGACCACCGTCCGCGGCATCCGCACCGTGTACGTGTAGGGCGTCCGCTTCTCGACGACCCGCGGCACCTGCATCGTCCGCTCCTCGGTGACGTACTTCATCACCTGCACCTGCACCGGCTCGACCTTCTCCTCGGTGACGTACTTCATCACCTGCATCTGCACCTGGCGAACCTGCTCCTCGGGCACCATCCGGCAGACAGTGACGGGAACCTTGTTCTCGACCCTCTCGACCACCTTGCGGACGGTCTGCACGGGCACCTGACGCGTCGCCGTCTCGGCGACCATCTTCATGGTCTGCACGGGCACCTGCTGGACGACCTGCTCATCGACGTAGCGGACCGTCTGCACTGGCACCTTCTGCGTGACCACACGGTTGACGTAGGTCGTCTCCGGAACCTGCACCGGCGTGTAGGTGGGCTGGTAGACGCGGTTCACCTGATTGACGACCGCACCGGGATTCATCTGCCACACCCAGCCACCCCGCTGCATCACGGCGAGGCCCGTGTAGGGGTCGATCGCATAGCTCGCGGGAACCCAGCCGAGCGACGTCGTGCCCGGCGTGACGACGGGCGTGACGGTGTCAACAGCCTGACTGCCGACCGAGTAGGCAGTCCGCATCTGCGTGACCGGCTCGGTGACGGTGTAAGCCTGCTCCCGCTCGCTCGTCTCGTAGATCGGCTTGCGGACGGTCGAGACCTGCTGCTGCACCACGGTCTCGTACACCGGCTTCATCACCGTGTACTGCTCCTCGCGGGTGGCCGTCTCGACCACGTCGCGGGTGACGTCGTAGCTGCGGTCTTGGATCTGCGTTTCGTACACCGGCTTCATCACCGTGGTCCGCTCCTCGCGGGTCTGGGTCTCCCACACGGGACGCTGCACGGTGTAGCGACGCTCCTGCGTCTGCGTTTCCCAGACCGGCTTTTGCACGGTGTAGGTCTTCGAGTCGTAGACGGTCTCCTGGGAGACGCGGTAGGCGGTGACCTGCTGTTCGTCGTAGACGGTCTGGTAGTCCAGCCGGTAGGTCTGCGTGGCGACCGGGGCAGGGGCGACGACGGCGTCACCACAGCACTGGGCCCGCGCGATCCGCATGGCGTGATCCTGCGGGGCGACAAGGAGGACAATGCACGCCAGCGACAGCAGGCGGCGGGAGGCGTTCGAACGGCGGCCGAACGGGGTCATGAATTGGCTCCTGAAAAGACCCTTGGAGACTAATCCGATGTACGCAGGCTTCAACCGAAAGGTTGAGAAAAAAACCGTATTTTTTCCCGAAAAATGGGCCCCCGTTCCTCACGAACGGCGCAACCCGTCCATCTTACGGGGGCAGGGAAGCGGCATCCGTAGGCCCGTCACTCCGTGACGGGCTGCCCGCTGCGGAGCAACGGGCCTACGGGGACCGGCCTACCCCTTGCGCTCGAGGAGGCGGCGGCTGCGGGGGTCGAGGGCGGCGATGCTCGGGATCGCGTATCGCATGCCGTAGCTGTCGGTCACGAATGCGCTGCCGTCGGGCTGCGTGACGAAGTCGTCGGCGTGGGCCACCTTGAACCGATGCGGGCCGCGGTCAGTGACCACGGTCCACTCGGCGGGCTCTCCATCGGACACCGCCTCGATCCGCTCGATCCGCGGCAGGAACTCCCGCTGGGCAAGCTCCGTTTCGAGGATGGTGCGAAGCGGGGCGGCGATGGCGGAGAGTGACTCGACCCACGCCAGCTCACCGCCGTTGGCTGCGACGATCGCAGCCGGACCGGCTGGGTCGGATACGGGAAAGGCGCGGAGCACATCAACGTTGGCGTGCCGCCGGCCCTGGGCATCGACGAAGTCGAGCCGGCCGTGGGCATGCCGCTCCAGCCGCCAGCCTTCGGGGGATATGCCGGTCTGGGGCGCCGTGTCAGAGGGCGGCGTGTGGGCATTCGCTTGGTGCATGGTGTGTCGGGCTCGGGAACGGTGGTGCGAGGTCAGATGCCCGCCGCCGTCTCGCTCTCTTCCATTTGTGCCCGGTAGAGCCGGGCATAGGCTCCGTCGAGGGCGAGCAACTCGTCGTGCGTGCCCATCTCGATGATGCGGCCGGCGTCGAGTACCACGAGCCGGTTGGCCCGGCGCAGCGTCGACAATCGATGGGCGATCGCGATCGTGGTGCGGCCTGTCACGAGCCGGTCGATCGCGGCCTGGATGATCGCCTCGGTTTCGGCATCGACGCTCGACGTGGCCTCGTCGAGGATCAGGATCCGCGGGTCGACGAGCAGGGCGCGGGCGATCGAGAGCCGCTGGCGTTCACCCCCGGAGAGCGAGCCACCCCGCTCGCCAACGCGAGAGTCGTAGGCCAGCGGCTGCGCGAGGATGAAGTCGTGGGCGCCGGCGGCCCGGGCCGCCTCCACGATCTTTTCGCGCGGGGCGTCGGGCCGGCCGTAGGCGATGTTCTCTGCGATCGTGCCGAAGAAGAGAAAGGGCTCCTGGAGCACGCAGCCGAGGTTGTGGCGATAGTCGGCGATCGCCAGGTCGCGGAGGTCGATGCCGTCCACCTTGATCGAGCCGCTCGACGGGTCATAGAACCGACAGACCAGGTTGGCGAGCGTCGACTTGCCGGAGCCGCTCGTGCCGACGAGGCCGATCATCTCGCCCGGCTCGATCACGAGGTCGATGCCGTGGAGCACCTCCCGTGCGCCGTAGCGGAAGTGCACGCCGGAGATCTGAATCCGGCCCTCGATGCGGCCCTCGCCCCGCCCCGGCTTCACGGGGTGCGCGGCCTCCGCGACGGACGGCGTGCAGTCGAGGATCTCGAAGATCCGCTGCGCGCCGGCCGCGGCCCGCTGTGTTGCCGGCACCATGCGGATCATCGACTCCACGCGACCGTAGAACCGGGCGATATAGGCGAGGAACGCCGTGAGTCCACCCACCGTCACGCCGCCACCGAACACGAGCCAGGCGCCCGCGGCCCACACGCACAAGAGGCCAAGCTCGTTGAAGAGCGTCACGAGCGGACCGCAGAACGACCAGACCACGTTGACGCGGTCGTTGGCATCGAGCACACGGTCGTTGGCGGCGACGAAACGGTCGATCTCCCGCGACTCCTGGGCGAACGCCTTGACCACGCGGATCCCGGGAATCGTGTCGGCCAACACGCTCGTCATGTCGCCCCAGGCCACGCTCGCCCGGCCGAAGCCGCGCCGAAGCCGCTCACGGACGGCGTAGACGAGCCAGACCACGAACGGGAAGGGCACGAGCGTGAGCAGGGCCAGTCGGGGATTGAGCCAAATCAGCACGCCCACGGTGAGCACCATCAGCATCACGTTCGAGGCGAACTCGATCAGGTTGACCGACAGGAAAATATTGATGCGGTCCGTGTCGCTGCCCACGCGGGAGATCAGGTCGCCGGTGCGGCGGCCCTGGAAGAAATCGAGCGACAGCCGCTGGATATGCGCGTAGGTCTGCACGCGGAGCCCGGCGGCGATCCGCTCGCTCACCCAGGCGAGTGTCCACGTCTGGGCCCAGGCCAGGAGCCAGGCGATGAGGGCCGCAGCGGTGAGGCCGCCGAGATACCACCACACGGCCGAGAACGGCACCTGCTCCCCCGCCTGCTTCGGGATCAGCACCTTGTCGACCAGCGGCATCGTGAGATAGGGGGGCACGAGCGCGGCCGACGTGCTGGCCAGCGAGAGCGCGATGCCGAGCAGGGCCATGCGCCAGTGCGGCATGGCAAAGCCGATCAGCCGCGCGAGCGCCCGCCATGATGCGAGGCCGCCGCTCGGCAAGGGGCCGTCGTCGTCGCCGCGGCCACGGGCCGGCGCGACCGCTGCGGATTCGCCGGCGTCGTCGGCCGCGACAGGTGGTGCTGCCGATGGCGCGGTCGCGCCGCCACGAGCCTCGAACCGGGCATCGAAGGCATCCTCGAGCGCGTGCACGCCCTTCGCCTTGGCGGGCGTGAACAGCCAGCGGGCGATCACGCGGCCTTGCTCGGAGAGTTCGATCCGGCCGACTGCCGACCGGAGATAGACGTCGATCCGCGTGCCATCGCCGAGGGGCCACGAACGCGGGCCGGGAGTCTCGAGAGCGGCCACGTCCGCGGAGGCGGGGGCATCGGCGACAAGCCGGCGATCCGTGAGGGCGATCCAGCCATCGGCAAATCGCATCCGGCCATCGAGGTCGAACCGGCAGGTAGCCAGCAGTTGCTCGCCCGGCTGGAGCGGGGCTCGATCGCCCCATGGCAGGCCGGCGTTCCGGCGGGGCGAGTCCCCTGGGGGGGAGTCTGCGGAAAGGGCTGGGGCTGCCATGAAATCCGTTGTTTCTCGCAAAAAATGGGACTAATGAACCGCGAAGCCCGATTGGAAGGGCAGTCAGGCCGCGGGGCACAGAAAGTTGCGTGGCTTTCCGAAGATACCTAGATTAACGTGGTTCGAACGTTCATCATTCCGCCGGTTCGACTTCCGAGCCACGCGGCCTGACTTGAAAAAAATTCCCGCCTTCCGCCCCGCCGTGACCGTCAGGTTCGGCTCGTTGTCAATTCTTCAATGATTTTGGCCCGGCTGTTCCGCGCTGCACCCGTTGCTGCACGCCTTTCCGACCAACAGGCGGATTCGGCAGGTCCCTGGCACGCGGAATGCATCTCTGCGAGGTCGGCGAAAAAAGTTTCGCTTTCGGCGCACGGAAGCGTAAACTTTTCGTCAGCCGCTGCGAAGTCGAGCACGCGTAAGCGTGATCGATGGATACAGGGGCACGGTTCGATTCATGGTGCCGCGAGAAACGGGCATCGCAAGCGAACGCGCGTCCGTGTGGCGTGCGGCGATGCAATCCGATCCTGCGGTGTAGGAATCCTTTCTTCCCATGGCCACTTTGGCCGGTCGATTGCTCGACGGGAATCTCTCCCCCACGTTGTGCTCAAACCTGCTGGCGAACCCTTGCGTCGCCGCAGGACTCCCCCCCGCGGCTCCAGACTGTCAGCCGCCGCCCTGACGCTCGCCCCCGTCAGGTCAGCACGGCTGTCTGCCCTTGCAGACAGGACTGCGCCGACGACGCGTCGCCGCAGCCCCGCTGTCATACGTGCGACCTCCTTTCCAGACACATCTACCGGAATGTCCGGTGGCTGGTGGAGGTGCACACATCCCGATCCCTGCACGCGTCTGCATGGGAGCGAATAGGCACTCAAATCCTTCCATGGAGATTCTTTCGCTCAAGGCTCTGCGCGGTCCGAACCAGTGGGCTTCCTTCCCCTGCCTCGAGGCCTGGGTCGATCTCGGCCGCCTCGAGGATTTTCCGTCGCATACCCTGCCCGGATTCAACGACCGCATCATGACGTGGCTGCCCACGATGATCGAGCACCGCTGCTCGATCGGCGAGCGGGGGGGCTTCTTCGAACGGCTCCGCACCGGCACGTGGATGGGCCACGTGCTCGAGCATGTCACGCTCGAGCTTCAGACGCTCGCCGGGACGCCGGTGGGCTACGGCCGGGCCCGTGAAGCCAACACCCGCGGCGTCTACAAGGTCGTGATTGAATACAAGGAGGAGTCGTTCGCGATCGAGTGCTTCCACACGGCGCATCGGCTGCTGATGGCCGCGATCGACGACACCACGTTCGATGTCACGACAGAGGTGAAGCGGCTGCGCAAGATCCTGCTCGATGTGCAGCTCGGCCCCAGCACGCGGTCGATCGTCGAGGCGGCGGTGGCGCGGGGGATTCCCGTGCGCAGGCTCAACGAGGGCTCGCTCGTGCGGCTCGGCCACGGCGCGAAGCAGCGGCGGATCATGGCGAGCGAGACCGATGCCACCGGCGCCATCGGCGAGTCGATCGCCCAGGACAAGGAGCTGACGCGGGCGCTGCTCGCCGAGTCGGGAATTCCAGTGCCCGAAGGACGGCCGGTGAACGATGCGGCCGATGCCTGGCGGGTGGCGGCGGAGATCGGCACGCCCGTCGTCGTGAAGCCGCGGTATGGCAACCAAGGCCGCGGCGTATCGGTGAATCTCTCCGGGCAGGCCGAGGTCGAGAAGGCCTGGCAGATCGCCCGCGACGAGGATTCATCGGTCGTGGTCGAGCGGTTCGTGGCCGGCGACGATTACCGGTTGCTCGTGGTCGGCGGCAAGATGGTGGCCGCGGCCCGACGGTATCGCCCGGCGGTCGTCGGCAATGGGGCGTCGACGGTCCGGCAACTCGTCGATGCCGTGAACGAGGACCCGCGGCGGTGTGGCGACCACGCCGACGTGCTCTCGCCGATTCCGATCGACGAGGTGGCTCTGGCCGTGCTCGCCGAGCAGGGACTCATGCCGGAGAGCGTGCCCGCTGCCGAGCGGGTGGTGTTCCTGCGGCAAAATGCGAATCTCAGCACGGGCGGCACGGCGGAAGACGTGACAGATGCCGTACATCCGGAGGTGGCCGCGCGGGCCGTCGAGGCGGCGCGGATCGTCGGCCTCGACGTGGCCGGCATCGACATCGTGACCACCGACATCTCGCAGACGCTCGAGTCGCAGCGCGGCGCGGTGATCGAGGTCAACGCAGCCCCCGGCCTGCGGATGCACCTCCAGCCCACTGTGGGCACACCTCGCGAGGTGGGCCGCGCAATCATCGACGCGATGTTTCCCGAGGGTGAGACCGGGCGGATTCCCACCGCCGCGGTCACGGGCACGAACGGCAAGACGACCGTGGTACGACTCCTGTCGCACATCTCGGCCACCGGGGGCGCGACCGTGGGCACGACCTGTACCGAGGGCGTGTGGATCGGTGGCCGCCAGATCGATGCCGGCGACTGTAGTGGACCGCAGAGCGCCCGCCGCGTGCTCGCCAATCCGACGGTGACAACGGCGGTACTCGAGACCGCACGAGGCGGCATCCTCCGCGAGGGCTGTGGCTTCGATCGCTGCGACGTGGCGGTGGTCACCAACATCGGCAAGGGAGATCATCTCGGCATCGGTGAGATCGACACGCCGGAGAAGCTGGCCTGGGTGAAGGGGGCGATCGTCGCGGCCGTGCGGCCCGGCGGCGCCGCCGTGCTCAATGCCGCCGACCCGCTCGTCGTCGACATGAAAAAATGGTGCAAGGGCGAAGTTGTCTACTTCGCGCTCGACCCGGCCAACCCACTCGTCGTGGAGCATCTCGCCGCAGGCGGCCGCGCGGCCACCATTCGCGAGGGCTGGATCGTGCTCTGCGACGGCCCTCGTGAGACGCGTCTTGCGCAGCTCGATAAGGTACCGCTGGTGCACAAGGGCCTGGTGCCATTCCAGGTGGAGAACGCGCTGGCGAGCGCCGCCGCCGCCTGGCGGCTCGGTGTGCCGCTGGAGCTCGTGCGCATCGGTCTGGAGACGTTCGCGAGCAATGCCGACGGTTCGCCCGGCCGGTTCAATCTGCTCGATCTCGAGGGCGTGTCGATCGTAGTCGACTACGGCCACAACGTGCCCTCGCTCGAGCAGATCTGCCGCGTGATCCGTGGGCTGCCGCACGGCCGCCGGATCGCGGTCTATTCCGCAGCCGGCGACCGTCGCGACGACGACATGCTCGAACAAGGCCGCCTCCTGGGCTCTGAGTTCGACCGTGTGGTCGTCTACGAGGATGCCTACATCCGTGGCCGTCAGCCGGGCGACATCACGCGGCTCATCGGGCAGGGCGTCGCCGCTGCGACCACCCCGCGGGCCACGGCCGCCGAATCCGGAGGCAACTGGTGCCAGTCGGTGCAGCTCGTGCTGGAGGCGGCCCGGCCGGGCGACCTCGTGCTCGTTCAGGCCGATGTCGCCGAGGAGGCGTTGCCGTGGCTCGTGGAGAAGTACGGCAGCCGGCTGCGGGAAACGACGCTCGACGAGATGGCCGCGACGGTCGTCGCCCGCCGGCTGGCGTAGGCCCGTTGCTCCGCAACGGGCTGCCCGTCACCGAGTGACGGGCCTACAAGCTGACCTACTTCAGCCCCGGGCGGCGGTCGAGCGCGCCGCGGACGCCGAGCTGCTCGGGATGCCGGGCGATCTTGTCGGTGAACACCCGGACGTCGTCTACGATCGGCCGGAGTTCCTTCGTGAGGTTGTTCACGTTGGCGGCTGCCTGGGCGAGGTCGTCATAGACCTTCGGGTCGCGGACGAGCTTGCCGAGCGTGCCCTCCGACTCGTTGAGCGCACGGGTGAAGAAGACGGCCTGCTGGAGCACCTCGTCGAGCCGGCCGATCGTCTTGTCGACCTGGGCCACCATCCCCTCGCCCCGCTCGCCGAGCGGGCGGGTGAGCCCCTCGAGGTTCCGCAGGTTGCGATCGGCCGTGTCCACCGTCGTGCCGATGCCCTGCACGGTGGTGCGGAGGTCATTCATCACCTCCGGCAGACCTTTGAGCGTCTCCTTCAGATTCGCTCGGGCGTTGGCGTCGCCCATCACGTCGTTGATGTTGTCCATCGCCAGGCTGAAGGCGTCGAGTGCCTTCTCCGTCTTCGCCACCATCTTGGCGAACGTGTCGTCTTCGCCGAGCAGGAGCCGATCGAGGTTGGCCGAGAGCTTCGTCACCGACTCGCTCGCCTGCGTCAGCGATTCCAGTGCCGAGCCGAGCTTCGGCTCCAGCGTGGCGAAGACCTCGAAGGGATCGCGGGAGACTGCCCCCACGAGCACCTCCTCTGGAGCGATCCGCTGCCGCGGCGGCACGACCCGGCCTGGAACGAGTTGGATCTCGGCGTCGCCGAGCAGCGTCGTGGCGATCCGCGGCTGCTCGTCTTTGTAGATCGGCACGTAGGAGTCGATATCGGCCACGACGCTCACGCCCCCCTTTTCGTCGAGCTCCACGTCGGCCACCCGGCCGACGAGAATCCCGTTCTTCCGCACGGGCGTGCCGTTCGACACGCCACGGGCGTCGGCGAAACTCATCTTGAGCGGATAGGTCGCCTGAACGAGCGAAGGCAGGTCGCCGAAGAGCACGATCAGGATGCCGGCGATGATGGCCGTCGCCAGCACAACCACACCCACGCGAAACTGCATCATGCGGTCGTTCACGTCGTCTCCTCCTCGTCCTCGGTCGTCTCGTCGTCAGCGGCCGCGGCTGCCGCAGCGGTGCGGCTCCGTTCTGCCAGACCCTGCTCCTCGAGCAATTCGGTCAGCCGGTTGCCGGCCCGCCCCTCGATGAACTGGCGAACTCGCGGGTCGCGGCTGCGGTCGAGCTCCGCTGGCGTGCCGTCGAACACGACCTGCGGCTCGTCCGGCCGCAGCCGAAAGAGCGGGTAGAGCATAATGATCCGGTCGGCCACCTTGCGGGCCGTCGACATGTCGTGCGTGACCACCACGCTCGTCACGCGGGGCCGCTCTCGCACCCGGAGGATCAGCTCGTTGATCACGTCGGTCATGATCGGGTCGAGGCCGGTGGTAGGCTCGTCATAGAGCACGAGCTGGGGATCGAGGGCCAGCGCCCGGGCGAGGCCGGCCCGCTTCCGCATGCCCCCCGACAGCTGCACCGGCTTCTTCAACAGCACCGTGCGCGGCAGGCCCACCTCGTCGACCAGCGTGCCCACGATCTCGGTGATCTCCCGCTCGGACAGCCGCGTGTGCTCACGGAGCGGAAAGGCGATGTTGTCGGCGATCGAGTAGCTGTCGAAGAGGGCGGCCCCCTGGAACACGAAGCCGTATTTCGTGCGGAGGTGGGCGAGCTGGCGGTCGTTCATTCGCGACAGCGACCGCCCCTCGAAGGCGACATCGCCCGCGGTCGGCCGCACGAGGCCGATCATCGTCTTGAGAAGCACCGTCTTGCCGCAGCCGCTCTCCCCGAGCACGACGAGCGTCTGCCCGGCATCCAGGTCGAGCGAGATATCGCGGAGCACCTCTTGGCTGCCGAACCGCACGCCGAGCCCTTCGACCCGCAGGACGGGCGGGTCGGCCTCGGCACTGGCTCGGGAGGTGGCGGGGGCGGCGGCAGGCATGGGGTGATGGCTCGCGGGTCAGAGCAGCTTGCGGGGACCTTCGGGCCGGAAGAAGTCGTGGAAATTGTTGAGCCCGATCCCGAGGAACAGGTCGAGCACGAGGATCAGGACGAACGAATGCACGAAGGCATTGGTGGCTGCCCGTCCCACGCCCTCGGCGCCGGGCGTGCAGTGGAAGCCGTGGTGACAGCTCACCAGGGCGATGGCCGCGCCGAAGAAAAAGCTTTTGAAGATGCCCATGAGAAAGTCGAAGGCATCGACGTAGGCACGGGAGTTTTCCCAGTAGTGGTGGTAGTCGATCCCGAGCAGCACGTGCGAGTAGAGATAGCCGCCGAGCACGCCCATGAAGTCGGCCATCACCGTCAGCGACGGGATGAGCACGAGGCAGCCGAGGAACCGGGGCACGACGAGATAGTAGATGGGGTTGGCACCCATGCTCTCGAGCGCGTCGATCTGTTCGGTCACCCGCATCGTGCCGAGTTCAGCGGCCATCGCGCTGCCGACGCGGCCCGCGAGCATCGTCGCCGCGAGCACCGGGCCGAGCTCACGGACGAGCGAGAGGTTGATCACCGAGCCGAGCCGCGTCTGGAGGCCGAGCGCCTTGAACTGGGCGTAGCTCTGCACGGCGAGCACCATGCCGATGAACAGCCCCGTGAGCGCGACCACCGGCAGCGACATCACGCCGATCTGGTAGAAGCTCGGCAGAAGCACGTCGCGCCGCTGCCGCCGGGCGAACATCCAGCCGAACGTCTGCAGTGTGAAGATCGCCACGTCGCCGATGCCGGCCACGCTCGACATCGCGAAGCTGCCAAGGTTGGCGACCATCCGGGCGAGCCAGCCGTTGAGAGCGGGCTGTGGGGTGGCGGGAGTGGGGGAACTGGCCATGGCGAGCGCATCCGAGAGGGCGTGCGCAGCGGAAGCGCACCACACCCTGCCGGTCGTATCGGCCATGCCGGTCGGGCAGCTTGAGCCGACTGGAACGGCTTTCGGCCACAGCGGCAATCTGGGCAGGCTGTGTCAGGCGGCGCGGCGGTGGGCGATCTCGGGGAAGGCCTCGGTGTGGGCCTGGCCGCCCCGCGACCGGATTCCGAGCGTCGTGAGCAGCCCACGGCGAACTCTGCGGAAGGGCACCGCGACGCAGCGGTGGGCCCGGATCCACCAGGGCCGCAATCGCTCGAGATCGGCGGCAGTGGTCGAGATCTGATCGGGGCGATGCCGCAGCCGGTGCTTGAGCAGGTGGTAGTCATCGCACCGTTGGAGGAGCCGCAGCAGGCCGCCGCAGAGGCCGGCCACGAGGCGGTTCGACCGCGGCAGGGCGAACGAGATCTGGAAGTCGATCAGGTGCGGCCGTCCGTCGTCGTCGACGAGGATATTCTCGCGCTTATGGAGATCGACGTGGGCCACGCCGCGGCGATGGGCCTCCGCCAAAAGCGCGGCAAGACGTGGGAAGAACTGGTCATTTACCCGCTCTTCTTCCGCGAGCGCATGCCCTTCGATCCACTCGTGGGCCACCGCATTGGTGAGCTGGCGACCCTCCACCTCCACCGCGCCGAGCGACACCGGGATGCCGTCGATGCCCGCGAGCCGCTCCATGAACCGCTCTTCACGCCGGGCGAGTAGCCGGCCCAGCCAGGCCATCGGGATCACGAGGATCGGCTGGCGGCGGTTGAACTTGCAGATCGCCTTCCGCGTCGCGGAGGCGTAGACGGCGGATGCGGCCCAGGAATCGTGCTTGAGGGTTTCCAGCCGGTGGAACGACTCCCCCTGCATCCGGATCGTGCCCGGGGGCTCGTGCTTCCCGAGCGCCCGAAACAGCGCCGGCCGCGGCCGCGCCGCTGCAGGCAGTTCCGCCACGTGGATCCCTAGTCCGCCCGCGTGCATCGCCATCCGGTTTCCCTCCGCCTCGAGGAATGGCGGTAGAGACACCGCCCGGAGGGAGGATCGACGCTCGGGGCCGATTCCTGCGGCACGCACGGAGCAATCGACAGGAATTGCCAGGATTGCCCGTAGTCCGCACACTCCGTGTGCGGGTGGAGGTCGAGGGCCCGGCTATTCGTCCGGAGGTCCGCTGACCTGCAGGCAGGTGGTGCGGGTCTTCGATTATTTGACCGTAGTCCACATGCGGAGCATGTGGACTACGGGCGCATGGCGGACTACGAGCCCTCGGCGGCGACCGCCTCGGCCGTCACGAGGCCCTTGAACGAGAGTTGCTTCTTGCCGGCAACCTCGATGCAGTCGACCTGGATCGTGTCCTTGCCCTCGAACTCGCCCTTGAGCAACTCCTCGCTGACCGGATCCTCGATGAAGTTCTCGAGGGCCCGACGCAGGGGCCGAGCACCGAAGTCGGTGTCGGAGCCCTTCTTGATGAGGAACTTCTTCGCCTCGTCGGTGAGTTCGAGCTTGAGGCCCCGCTCGCCGAGCCGCTCGCGCACTTTCGCCAGCTCGATGTCGATCACCTGCTTGAGATCCTCGACGGTGAGGTGGTGGAATACGATCACGTCGTCGAGCCGGTTCAAGAACTCCGGTCGGAAGACCTTCTCGATCCGCTCGTTGACGCGGCCCTTCATGCCCTCGTAGCTGGCATCGTCGTCGGGCTTCTGGAAGCCAAAGGCGGCCTCGTTCTTGATCGCCTCGGCGCCCGCGTTCGTCGTCATGATGATGATCGTGTTGCGGAAGTCGACGTTGCGACCGAACGAATCGGTGAGCCGTCCCTCCTCCATCACCTGGAGCAGCATGTTGAAGACGTCGGGATGAGCCTTCTCGATCTCGTCGAGCAAGACCACGGCGTAGGGGCGGCGGCGGATCTTCTCGGTGAGCTGCCCACCTTCCTCGAAGCCCACGTAGCCCGGTGGCGCACCGATGAGCCGGCTGACGTTGTGCTTCTCCATGTATTCGCTCATGTCGATCTGGATGAGCGCGTCGGCGTCGCCGAACATGAACTGGGCGAGGGCCTTGGCGAGCAGCGTCTTGCCCACGCCGGTGGGGCCGGCGAACACGAACGACCCGATCGGCCGCTTCGGATCCTTGAGTCCAGACCGACTGCGGCGGACCGCCTTCGACACGCTCTTGATCGCGGCCTCCTGGCCGATGACCTTCTTGTGCAGTTCGCCTTCCATGCCCATGAGCCGGGCCTGGTCTTCGGTGGACATCCGCGTGAGCGGGATGCCCGTCATCTTGGAGACGACCTCGGCCACGACCTCCTCGTCGACCACGCCGTCGGTCTCGCGCGACTTGTCGCGCCAGTCGCGGGTCATTGCCTGCTTCTTTTTCTTGAGCTTGTCGGCCTGGTCGCGGAGTGCCGCCGCCTTCTCGAAATCCTGGTTGGCGACCGCCTCCTCCTTCTCCTTGTTGAGCCGTTCGACTTCCTCGTCGATCTCCTTGAGATCCGGCGGCTTCGTCATCGCCTTGAGCCGCACGCGAGCGCCGGCCTCGTCGATCACGTCGATTGCCTTGTCCGGGAGGCAGCGGCCGGTGATGTAGCGGCTGGAGAGATCGACCGCCGCTTCGAGCGCGGCGTCGGAGATGCTCACGCGGTGGTGGCTCTCGTAGCGGTCGCGGAGCCCCTTGAGGATTTCCACGGCCTCGTCCTTCGTGGCCGGCTCCACCATGATGATCTGGAACCGGCGGTCGAGGGCCGAGTCCTTCTCGATGTACTTGCGGTATTCATCGAGCGTGGTGGCGCCGATGCATTGAATCTCGCCGCGGGCGAGGGCCGGCTTGAGCACGTTGGAGGCGTCGATCGCCCCCTCCGCGCCGCCGGCGCCCACGAGCGTGTGCAGCTCGTCGATGAACAGGATCGTGTTCTTCGCGCGGCGAACCTCGTTCATCACCGCCTTGATCCGCTCTTCGAACTGGCCGCGGTACTTCGTGCCGGCGACCATCATCGCCAGGTCGAGCACCACGATCCGCCGATCGGCGAGGATCTCCGGCACGTTGCCGTCGACCACACGCTGGGCGAAGCCTTCGACGATCGCTGTCTTGCCGACGCCCGCCTCACCAAGCAGCACAGGGTTGTTCTTCGTGCGGCGGCAGAGAATCTGCACGGCCCGCTCGATCTCCTTCTCGCGGCCGATCACGGGGTCGAGTTTGCCCTGGCGGGCCAGCTCCGTGAGATCGCGGCCGAAGCTGTCGAGCGCCGGGGTCTTGCTCTTGCCGCTCTTCGGGCTGCCCTCGCCGCCACCGCCGCCGGCGCCGGCCGGCTGCCGGCCGCCCATCCCGGCCCGCTCGGTGCCCTCGCCCTCCATGCCATGGCCGAGCAGATTGAGCACCTCCTCGCGGACGTCCTCGAGCTTCAGACCGAGGTTCATCAGCACCTGGGCCGCCACCCCCTCCTGCTCGCGGAGCAGACCGAGGAGGATGTGCTCCGTGCCGACGTAATTGTGGTTGAGGTTGCGGGCCTCCTCCATCGAATACTCGATCACCTTCTTGGCCCGGGGCGTCTGCGGGAGCTTGCCCATCGTCACCATGTCGGGGCCGCTCTGCACGAGCTTCTCCACCTCCATGCGGATCTTCCGCAGGTCGATGTCGAGGTTCTTGAGCACGTTGGCGGCGACGCCGCTGCCCTCCTTGATCAGCCCGAGCAGCACATGCTCGGTGCCGATGTATTCATGGTTAAACCGCTGGGCCTCCTGGTTGGCCAGCTGCATCACCTTGCGGGCGCGGTCGGTGAAACGCTCGTACATGGGCTCTGATTTCCTTCCCGGCTGTCGGTCCGTTCTGCCTGTCGCTCTACCTGCCTGTCTCTGCGGTAGCGGCGGGTGCCATTTCGGCAGCCCCGCCTCTCTTCCCTTTCCTCTGCAAACCCTACGCCAACTCGCCGGAAATCGTTCGCCTCCGGCTTCGGTTTGGGGCAGGCCCTCGCAGATGGGACGGCGAATTCTAGGGGGGCACGGCCGGAATGTCTGTGGCGGATGTCGCAGCGCGGCGAAAACCGCGGATTCCGCGGCCTCGCGACCGGCCCGAACCGGTGACGGACAGCCGTGACGATCGGTCAGGCGGCGGCCGTGTGGTGGCCGGCGTCGTCGGCTTGAGGCTGCACGGAGAGAATGGTTGGCCCGGCCGTGTCGGTAGCCGCTCGGCTGTCGGCGTCGATGCGGGCCAGTTCGCGGACAATCGCGGACTGCCAGAGTCGTCCGGAGTCGGCACGGGACAGCTGGTCGAGTGCCGCCCGGGCCTCGTCAAAGCGGCCCACGCGCCGGAGCAACGTGCCGAGCAGGAGCTGGGCTTCGCCGTCGGTGGAATCCCGCCTCAGGAGCGTGCGCAGCGTCGCTTCGGCGGTGAGCCAGTCGTGGGCGAGATAGGCGTTGCGGGCCTTCACGTAGAGCGTGTCCGACTCAGCATCGCGTCCGATAGCGAGCGGCGGCGGAAAGGCCGACACGGCCGAGGCGGTGGCGAGCGCCCAGATCACCGCCGTCGCCACCCAGACCGCGAGCCGTGCAGGCAGTTCGATCAGATCCGACCAGATCCAGGTGGTGAGCACCGCGACGTCGAGCGTGAGTGCGAACCCGACGGCGACGACGAGCCCGGGCAGACTCCCCCGCAGCCAGAGCCACGGTAGGCCCGGCCAGAGCAGGGTGAGGTAGCGGGCGGCACGCATAGCGTCGGCTCACGGGACGGAATCGCGGCGGAGTCTAGGAGCCGAACCTCGTTTCGCAAAGCCATATCTCCGCAGGCTTTATAGTGGCAATCCAGCAAAGGTAGGCGAGGGGGTCGGTGCAAGCTCGAGGAGCATTTGGACCGAGTCTTCGAGGTCCCGCGACGAGACTTGTACCGCCCCTGAGCCGGCGAATCTCTCTCGAGCCGCTACAAAAAACGTACAAAAGAAGTAGGTAGAAAATCATGCAGACCAGTGAAGGCGGGCAGGGTGGCGTGGCTGGAGTGTGGCGGGCGATCGACGCCTCGGCCAACCGGGCGGCCGAGGCGATCCGGGTGCTCGAAGACGTGGCCCGGTTCGTGCTCGATGACGTCGCGCTCACGAGCCTTGCCAAACAGCTGCGGCACGAATTGGCCGCGGCCCTCGCGCACCGGGCGCTCGAGTCGCGGATCGCGCTGCGCGACGTGACCGGCGACGTCGGCGCGGGTATGGCGAAGCCGGCGGCGCTGCCGCGGGCTTCGGTCGCCGATCTCGTCGCCGCGAATGCCGCCCGTGGCACGCAGGCCGTGCGCAGCCTCGAGGAATGCGTGGCCGTGATTGTGCCCGAGGCGGCGGCGGCGTTCGAGCGGATTCGGTATCGCCTCTATGCGCTCGAGCGGGCGGCGGCGGCGGCCGTGCGATCGCGGGATCGGCTGGCAGGCGTCAGGCTCTGCGTGCTCGTCGATGGCCGCGCCGACCAGGCTGCGTTCGAGCGGCTCGTGGAATCGCTGCTCGAAGCGGGGGTGCGGATGCTGCAGATCCGCGACAAGTCGCTGGCCGTGCCGGCGCTGGCGGCTCGTGCCGCCGCGGCCGTGGCGGTCGCTCGTCGGCACGACCGCGAGCGGCCGGCGATCGTGATCGTGAACGACCGGGCCGACGTGGCGGCGGCGATCAACGCCGATGGCGTGCATACGGGGGCCGACGACCTCGCGACGCCGCTCGTGCGGCGGGTGATCGGCCCGGATCGGCTGCTCGGCCGCACGGCCCACGACTTTGCCGAGGCCCGGGCCGCGGTGGACGAGGGGGCCGACTACCTCGGCATCGGCCCCTGCTTCCCGTCGCACACGAAATCGTTCGGCGAGTTCGCGCCGCGGGAGTTTCTCGCGCGGGTGGCCACGGAGATTGCGATGCCGGCCTTCGCGATCGGGGGCGTAACCCGCGAGCGGCTCGATGCACTGGCCGCGCTCGGCATCCGCCGCGTGGCGGTGGCGTCGGCGATCACAGCGGCTGCGGACCCCGGGGCCGAGGCCGCGGCCTTCATCGAGCGGCTGGCGGAACTGGATCGGTCGGCAGCGGATCAGTCGACGTAGCGGCTGGTGCTTCTCCGACTGGCGACGGCTGTTCCTTTAACAGTCGCAGGACGGCCTGGGCGATGTCGGCCTCGTCTCGGCTCCGATAGCCCACCCAGACCTGCCGCACGCGGGAATCGGGGCCGATGAGAAACGTCGTCGGGAAGGCTTCGAGGCCGTACGCCGAGGCAAAGAGGCTGCGGGCCGGCGGGTCGGCGAAGCCCCAGGGCCGCAGCGGCAGCTTGTGCTCGACGAGATAGGCGGCGGTCGTGGCGGCGAGTTCGTCGAGATCATCCATGCCGCACGACACGGCGACGAGTTGAAACCGCGGCTCGTCGGCCAGTTGGGTGGCCAGCCGGACGAGGCCGGGCAGCTCTCGGCGGCAGGGTGGACACCAGGTGCCCCAGAAGTTGAGGAGCGTCACCTTGCCCGTGAGCGTTGGCGCGGTCGCCCGGGGATCACCGAGCGACACGACGGGGAGCCGAGCGATGCCGCGGCCGACGGCCGGATGGCCACGGCCCGGAGCCTCGCAGCCGACGACGCCGATCGCCGCGACCGCGATGACGAGCATGAGCCGCCGCAACGTCTCTCGGCGCATGGTTGCTATCATCGTCTGACAATCCTCATGTGACCGTGTCAGTGTACGAAGTCGAACTCAAATTCCATGTGGCCGATGCTGCCGCACTCGAGCGGCGACTCGGTGCGATCGCGGCGCGGTTCGCCTCGGCGCTCGACCAGGTCGATCGCTACTTCGCCCACCCGTGCCGGGATTTCGCGGCCACGGACGAGGCGTTGCGGCTACGGCGGGTAGGCGAAGATGTGGCGATCACCTGGAAGGGGCCGCGCATCGGAGCCGGCGCGAAGACACGTGAGGAACTCGAACTCGGGCTGGCGACAGGTGCGACGGCGGGACGAGCGGCCGGGGGTGCCGCCACGATCGACCGCTGGACGCAACTCCTAGAGGCGCTCGGCTTCCGGCAGGTGAGGGAAGTCGTGAAGCGACGCAGGCTGGCATCCGTGGCCTGGGATGGCGTGGAGATCGAGATCGCCCTCGACGCGGTGGCGGGGCTCGGTGACTTCGTGGAGCTGGAACTCCTCACCGAGCCGGAGGGCATTCCGCAGGCGGTCGCGCGGCTGGAGTCGCTGGCGGCCACGCTCGGGTGCACGACGCCCGAACGCCGCAGCTACCTGGAACTGCTGCTTGAAGACGATCGGCGCGGTCCATGAACGAGCCCATCGCACGCGGCCCACGAGAGGTGCGCAACACCCTCTGTCTCGAGCTCTACCACGTGATCGTCCGCGTCGGCTGGATCTTCAAGACCGAGACGATCATCATGCCGGCCGTGCTCGACGCGGTGGTCGATTCGGGCACGCTCCGTGGCCTCCTGCCCGTGCTCAATCGGGGCGGCCAGAGCCTGCCGCCGCTCTTCGTCGCAGGGGCCGTCGGCCGCCGGCCGATCAAGAAGTGGCTGCTCGTGGCTGCGGCGGTCGCCAAGGCGGCCTGCTTCGCGCTCCTCGCCTGCGCCTGGACGCCGCTGCGGTCCCAGCCGGCCCTCCTCGCCGCGGTGTTCCTCGTGCTCTACGCGACGTTCTCCGGCTGCAATGGTCTCTCGCAGCTCGTCGCCGCGGCCCTGCAAGGCAAGCTCATCGCTCCGGGGCATCGCGGCCGGTCGCTCGTGATAAACGCCGCCGTGGGCAGCGTGCTCGCTATCGTCGCCGCGATCCTGCTCCTGCGACCCTGGCTCGCCGAGCCCGACGGCTTCACGAAGATCTTCGCGGTGACCGCCGCGTTCTTCGCTCTGGCGGCGATCGTGCCGGCGTTTCTCGACGAGCCGCCTGATGCGCAGCTTGCGCATGCCACGGCTGCGCGGGAGTCGGGACTCGCGGCCCGCTTCAGACAGGCCGTCGCCGAATGGCGGTACACGCTCATGGCGGATCGGGCACTCGTGCGGCTGGCGGTCGTCGCTGCCTGCTTCTCAGGCGTGATCATGCTCTTTCCTCACTATCAGGCGTTCGCCCGCGACCGGCTCGGCACGCCGCTCATGAGCCTGCTCACGTGGGTCGTCGTTCAGAATCTCTCCACGGGATGCGTGAGCCTCGTCGCCGGTCCGACAGCCGACCGCCGCGGCACCCGCATCGTGCTCATCTGGCTCGTGGCCCTCTCGTCGCTCGTGCCGCTGGTGGTGACGGGACTGTCGCTCGCCCCCCACGCACTCGCGGCCGACTGGTTCTGGATCGTCTATCTCATGCTCGGGCTCAATCCGATTTCGCTGCAGATCTTCACGAACTATGCGCTCGAACTCGCGCCCCGGCCCCGCGATCACGCCCGCTATGTGAGCATCGTCGGCGCGGCCCTCGCGGCCCCGTTCGTGTGCTCGCCCCTCGTGGGCTGGATGGTCGATGCCGTCGGCTTTCGGCCTGTATTCCTGGCCGGGGCGGCGGTGATCGCGACCGGGGCCGCCGTGGCCACGGGGCTCCCCGAGCCCCGTCGGCGGTGACGACCCGGCGGAATCCCGGCCGATTCGCCGATTGCGGCGTCGGCCGTCGCGGGCCTATGCTCTGAAGATCGCCGAGGAACCAGGCGGTCATCCGCCCGTCGCTATTTAGGAGTTGAATGCCATGAAGATTCGCCACACACTTCCGTTCGTCGCCCTGGTCGTCGCCCTGGTATCGTCATCGGTCGCCATGTCGGCCGTGAAGGAGCCGAAGGACGCGAAGTGCCCGGTCTCCGGTGCCAAGTGCAATCCAGAGAAGACCGCCGACTTCGCTGGTGGCAAGGTCTACTTCTGCTGCGGAAACTGCTCCAGCAAGTTCGTCAAGGATTCGGCGCCGTTCGCGGCCAAGGCTCACCAGCAGATGGTGGCGACCGGCCAGCTCAAGCAGAAGGGCTGCCCGTTCAGCGGCGGCCCGGTGAAGGCAGGCACGGAACTTACGATCGGCGATGCCGAGGTGGGGTTCTGCTGCAACAACTGCAAGGGCAAGGTCGAGAAGGCGTCGGACGACGAGAAGGTCACGCTCGTGTTCGGCAGCATCGAGAAGGGCTTCGAGCCGGCCGCGAAATAGGCCCTGAATTGGCCTAGGGTCGGTCGCCGAGACTTGAAATACTCCGCCGGGGCCGACGGGCCCTGCGGAGTTTTTTCATGCGCGTGTTCCTTTCGGCCGGCGAACCTTCGGGCGACCACCATGCGGCGCTGCTCGTGGAGTCACTCCGCGCGCAGCGGCCCGATGTCGAGTGCGTCGGGCTGGGGGGGCCGTGCATGGAGGCTGCCGGCTGCCGGCTCGTGGCGGACCTTACCCGGCTGGCCGTGATGTGGTTCCTCCGTGTGATGCTCAACATCCACCGGTTCGTGGACCTCGCGCGGCGGGCCGAGCGGAGTTTTCTCGACGCCCGCCCCGACGTCGTCGTGCTCGTCGACTTTCCCGGCTTCCATTGGTGGCTCGCCTGGCGGGCGAAGCGGCATGGTATCCCGGTCGTCTTCTACTGCCCGCCGCAGATCTGGGCCTGGGCCAGCTGGCGGATCGGCAAGATGCGGCGGCTCATCGACCACGTGCTTTCGGCGCTGCCATTCGAGCACGACTGGTTCCTGACCCAGGGAATGCGGAGCACGCTCGTGGGGCATCCGTTCTTCGACGAACTCGACTGCGGCCCGCGCCACGGTGATCGCGTCGATGTGGCACGGCCGCTCGTGCTGCTCCTGCCCGGCTCGCGGAGCCAGGAGATCGAAGGCAATTTCGCGTCGATGATCCGGTCAGCGGTCACCGTGCAGGAGCGAGTGCCCGGTGCACGATTCGTCGTCGGGGCGCTCAACGAGCGGTATGCCCGCATGATCCGGGCCACGCTCGCGGTCGAACGGCAGCCGGTCGAGATCGACGTCGAGGTCGGCCGTACCCGTGAGCTCATCAGCCAGGCGGCCGTCGCCCTCGCCGTGAGCGGATCGGTCTCGCTCGAGTTGCTCGCGGCCCGCGTGCCGACCGTGATCGTCTATCGGGTCAGCGGTCTCGCCTATGTTGTACAGAGCTGGTATCGGCGGGTGAAGTTCATCACGCTCGTGAACCTGCTCGCGGCCGCCGAGCCGATCGAGCGGGTGCAGGGTGTTGTGTGGCCGCCGATCGGCGTGCCTCCGGCCGACCCCGACGCGGTCTATCCTGAGTATTTGGCCGTGGCCGATCCGGCCGATCGCGCGGCCGGTCATCTCGTGGAGTGGCTTACCGAGCCGGCGTCACGCCGGCGGATCGTCGCCCGGCTCGACGAGCTGGCCGGCGAAGTGGCCCATGGCGGCTCGGCGGATCGCGCAGCGGCAGCCGTGCTCGCGATCGCAGCGGGTGACGCCGTGCCCACGCTGGCAGGGCGAGCCACGGCGGACCGCGACGCGGCATGATGCGGCCGCTTCAGATCACGCCGGGCACGTAGGTGATGCCCGTGGATGCCGACAGGCTCACGTCGCCCTGCGTATTGCCGGCGATCAAGTTGCGGATCACCTGCGTGCGGCTGCACGAGCCCACGGCGAGGAGGCCGTAGCCGACGCTCGTCGCGATCGTGTTGGCCACGCCATCACCGCTGCCCCCCACGAGAAGGTTCGTCGCGGCATTGAGCAGCAGGCCGTTTGCGCCGCTGCCGGTGATCGTGTTGGACGCGATCACAGTGCCCTTCGCGTTGCCCGACACCTGGATGCCGTTCACGCCGTTCGACACGATCGCGTTACCGCTGCCCGCACCACCGATCGCGTTCGATTGAGCCCCGGCAATCACGATCCCGCTGCCGAGGTTGGCCCGGATCTCGTTGCCCAGGATCTGATTGCCCTTCGACCCGGACACCGTGATCCCCGCACCGCCGTTGAAGAGGACGCGGTTGGCCAGGACGGGGGTCGAGCCGCCGATGACGGTGCCGCGGGTGCCCGATCCGAGGAAGATGCCGCCGAGCGCGTTGGGGAGCGGGTCGATCGCCTCGAAGCCGGCCCCGATCACGGAGTTGAAGATCGTGTTGTTGCGGGCATTGCCCGTGATTTCGATCCCATAACGGTAGTTGCCCGAGAGGTGCACCTTCGTCTCGACCGAGGGTTGGAAGCCGCCGATCGCGTTGCCGTGGGCGTTGCCCGTGATGAGGATGCCGCTGCCGTAGTTGGGGATGGCCTCCTCGATCTTTGAGTTCGTGCCGGTCGCGGTGTCCTCCACGGTGACGCCCGTGGCCTTTCCGGCGATCACGATCCCGTTGCCAAAGTTGCCCGCCACGAGGCAGGTGCGGATCGTGTTGTTGCCGCCGGTCGCCGTGATGTGGATGCCGTCGAGCCGGTTGGGGGCGGTCCCGCCGAAGGCCACGATGCCCACGAAGCTGTTGAAGGCGACGAAGCCGGTGGCTTTGCCGGCGACCTCGATGCCATAGCGGTTGTTGCCGGAGTTGACGTTGCCGAGCGGGATCGGGCCGCCCACGGTCGTGCGGGCCGAGGAGCCGTTGACGAGGATGCCGCTCAGCGTGTTGGCCACGACGGTGGCGTTGTCGGCGCCCACGCCCGTGAAGTTGGCCTGGACGATCGTGTCGTTGGAGTTCGTGATCCGCAGGCCGTTGCCGCCGTTGCCGGAGAGCACGTTGTAGAACACGAACGGGCTCTGCTGGAACGTGGTGCCCAAGAGCGATGTGCCGTTGGCGCCGACGATCGCCACGCCGTCGGCCGCATTGCCGAGAGCCGTGTTGCCCGACGCCGTCGTGCCGATGAAATTGCCCGAGAGTGTGGTGGCCGTGGCGCCCCCCGTGATGAGCACGCCGTTGGCCCGGTTGCCCGAGATCAGGTTGCCCTGCGGCGGCCGCACGAACACGCCGTTCGTCGGGTCATTGCCGCCGGTCATCGTGCCGCCGATCAGGTTGCCGCTGGCCCGGCTCGTGACACGGATGCCGTTGTTGCCGTTGGGCACGGCAAACCGGCCGGTGACGTCGGTGCCGATCAGGTTCCGCTCGACCACGTTGTCGGTGCCGAGGATCCGCACGCCATCGGCGCCGTTGCCGCTGATCAGGTTGCCGCCCGGTACGATCGTGGCCTGGTAGGCGCCAACACCGCCACTGCTCGGGTCGATGCCCACCACGGCATTGCCATACACCGAGTCGGCGAAAGGAGTGCCCGAGTCGGACGGCTCGAGATCGGTCCACTGCATCTCGCCGAACGAGCCGTCGGGATTCCGTGTGACGCTGGCGAAGCCGGCGACCGGCACGCCATCGGCGAGGGCCGTTCCCGCGAGCGTGTAGATGCCTGGCTGGACGCCGCTGATGCCTTCGAAGTGCGTGATGACCGACGTGGCCCCGGCAGGTGGCACGTAGGAGAACGACTTCCAGTTGGAGAAGAGGCCGGTGGCCGAGTCGTAATCGACGAGCAGAGCCTCCGAGAGCGGCACCCCCGGGTTGAGAATGTTGTTGATCGGGCTGTTCGACCAGCCGCCGGCGATCGTGTAGCTCGTGCCGCCGTTGTGCCAGATGCCGTAGGCGGTGTTGGCCGCGGAGCCGGGGTAGATCAGTTCGCGATACTGCTCCGTGGCGACGTCATAGACGTAGGCCCGCCCGCCGCCGAGCGGATTGCCATCCGGGCCCGACGCATCGTAGTTGCCCACGACCAGGCCGCCGGCCGTGCTGTGCGGGATGTTCCAGACGGTTCCCGTTGGCGCCGACGGCAGGGGTGACGGCATCGCCACGTAATTTGCCGGATTGGCCACGTCGTCCACCGTGCCTTCGAAAATGAATCCGAATTCAGTCGCAGAGCCCGCATTCGAGTAGGTGCCCACGATCCGCAGCTCGCCGTCGCCGAGGTTGTCGGCCGAGTAGGAGGTGGTGCCGTCGGTCGTCTCACCGGGCTGATTCGGCATGACCATCACATAGCCCGCGCCCCCCTGGGCCGTGATCGGGCCGACGTAGAGCAGGCCTGCCGTTTCGCTCGTGGCACTTGGATTCGCGGTCGTGCCAGTGATCAGATACTGTCCCGGCGAGCCGGCCGTCGTCAGCCCCTGCCAGCCGTTGACGGGGAGCGTGCCGCCGCCCGCGGCAGCCACGGTCGCCGTGTTTGCAGAATAGGAAATCGCCGGGTTCGTGCCGATCTGATTCCCGGATCCCCGCGCCGTGATGAGCACGCCGGAGCCCGTGTTGCCGGCGGCCGTGGTGCCGTCAGGCAGCACGCCGATGAAGTTGCCCGCGAGCGTGATGTCCGAGGCATCGAGCGTCACGCCGGCCCAACTGGCCCGCACGAGCGACAGGCTCGTGAGTGAAGAGCCGTCGCTGCCGGGGGCGAACCGCAGGCCGGTCTGGCCGCGGAAGTTGACGGTGACTGCGGGTGCGCCGGTGAACCCTGGCGCCGTGAAGCCGTTGATCGCGACCGTGTCGGTGATGGCCGGGAGGGCGGAGCTCAGCGAGATCTCGCCGGGCACAGCGAAGGCGATGTCGTCGGCCCCGGAATTGGCGTTGGCCTGATTGATCGCCCACCGCAGCGAACCGTCACCCGCGTTCAGCAAATTCGAAACCGTGAAGGTGGCGAGCAGCGCCCGCGGCTCGAGATGCTCTGCGCGGAGCGACGCGGCGCGGCGACGGCGGCCATGGCGAGACAGGCGAGTGCGGAACAGGCTGGCGAGCGCGGTCATGCGAGAGATTCCAGCGAGGGCGGCCCGCGATGGCCGCGGGAGTTCAATAAGATGTACCACCGCCCCTAGAGCGACTCAAATGATGGGCCTGAACCCGTTATCGGGGCGGTTCATCGACTCTGAACTACACCGGATGTTTCAAGTTGGCCCCGGCCGTTTAGTCGCCGGTCGGCCCATGCGGCTCAACTGCGGCCACTGTTGTGCGGGCGA
The DNA here is from genome assembly GCA_049695995.1 of Pirellulales bacterium. Taxonomy (GTDB): domain Bacteria; phylum Planctomycetota; class Planctomycetia; order Pirellulales; family UBA1268; genus QWPN01. Next base: position 27,048 of record JBAVTF010000085.1, read on the forward strand.
TCTCACGGGCGGCGGCGGCGTCGTCCCGCGTGTAGAAACCGGACGGCGTGAGATCCTCCGCGCCGTAAAAGGCCAGCTCGCGATCGCGGCGGAGCGTGCGGGATCCGGTGGCGAGCGTTTCGACGTGCCGCTGTACAGCCTGCGGGAGCCGCGACTTCTCGGCCATGAGCACTTCCGACACGTCATGAATCCGCGGCGGCTCGATGCCGGCGACACGCAACAGACCCTTGAGCGCCAACTCGACCACTTCCTGCGACTCCCGCACGACATCGGCCCAGCTCTGTGCGGCAAAGAGCGCGTCCACCGCGGCTAGCCGGGCCCGCGCGCGGCGGATGTAGTCGGCTCCCAGTTCAGGGCTGCGCATCGCGATCCTTGTGAATCCAGTAGGGCTGGCCCTGGGCCATCTTCCGCACCAGTTCGCCCGCGGCGATCCGCTCCCTGATCGCGATGAGCCGCCGCGACAAGGTGAGGTCACGGTCGTAGAGCACGATGCCGCAGACGGCAGCCTCCGCCCAACTCCCGGAGACTCTGTCGGCCGGGGCCGGCAGATGCACGAAATGCAGGTCGATCTCACGGCCATTCCACGAGGGCACCGCTCCCTCCCACTCTCGGTAGAGAGAGCGAGTGATCGGCACGCCGGCTGCGAGCACCACGAGCAGATCGACGTCGGATCCGGCAGCGAGTTCGCCCCGCGCGAACGACCCGTAGATGACCACTCCGTCCAGATCGCTGCCGAGCCGCGCGCGGATTGGCAGGACAGCGTTCGCGGCGTCATCGAGCCCTCCCGCCCCCGGGGCGGTCAGCGTGCGGCCGCACCAGTCGTTGAGCGATACGCCCGCCGCATGGGCGTCCTCTCGCAGGAGGCTGTGCAGGCGGGGATCAAGACGGAGCACGAACTTTCCGGAGGCCCGCGCTCGGCTTGTTGATCGGCGCCCGCCTCGGGAACCCGCTCCGTTGGGAGTGATACTGTTGACCATGATGTCATGATATCACGCGGGCCTGGGGGCTGCCCGCCGGCCGCCTGCTCTGGGGCGGTTCGTGCCATGTGCGGCAGCGGCGTGCGGGAATGCGGCATACTGTGGCGATGCTCGCCGAGCCGCAGGACACCGCCGTCGATCTTACCTTCTCACTCGCGGGCGTCCGCGTGCGGGTGTCGGCCTGGTTCTGGCTCGCTGCGGCACTCATCGGCTGGAACGTCTGCCAGGCGTATTCCCGGGGTGATCAGCGGGCGCTGATCCAGTTTCTCATCCTCTGGGTGGGGGCCGTGTTCGTGTCGCTCCTCGTCCATGAGTTCGGCCACGCCCTTGCCTATCGGTTCTTCGGGCAGTCGGCCCACGTCGTGCTCTATCACTTCGGCGGCCTCGCGGTGCCCGAGACCTGGGGACGCCGCGGATACCTGCGGCCGTTCCAGCGGCTGGTCGTCTCGGCGGCCGGACCGCTCGCGCAGTTTGCCTTCGCGGCGGCGATCGTGGCAGCCCTCAAGGCCACCAGAACCATGGCACCGTTTCCACTGGAATCGATCGGCAGGCCGCTCGGCCTCTATGAGGGGCGTGAGTTTGCGTCGCCATTCACCTATGCGCTCGCCGACTTCCTGCTCTACGTGAACGTGTTCTGGCCGCTCATCAACCTCGTGCCGGTGCCGCCGCTTGACGGCGGGCAGATTGTCCGTGAGGGACTGCTCACGGCCGGGGTGTCCGATGCCCACCGCATCGCGGGCATCATCGGCGTGGTGGCAGGCGGTGCCGTGGCCTGGTGGGGCTATACGCACGGCGAGCCGTTCCTCGGCATCATGTTCGCGATGCTCGCGGCCTCGTGCTTTCAAAGCCTCTCGGCGGGCACGCCCTGGCAGCGGTGGAACTGACTGCCGTGAAGGGCGATCGGCAGACAGTGATCGTGCTCGGGGCCAGCAATGTGTCGCGGGGCCTCGCCCGGCTCGTCGCGACGGTGCGGTCGCGGGCCGTGGCCCCCGCGGATCTCTTCGTCGCCGCCGGTCATGGCCGTGCGTATGGTGTGAATAGCCGCGTGTGGATGCGGCGACTGCCGTCGATTCTCGCCTGCGGCCTGTGGCAATCGATCGCCGAGAACGCATCCGAAAACATCACCCCGCCGGTCGCCATCATGACCGACGTCGGCAACGAACTCCTCTACGGCCTCGGCGTAACGCAGGTGGCGGGGGCCGTCCGTGAGGCCGTGCGGCGACTCGCCGACCGCGGCGTCATGATCGCGATCACCGGGCTGCCCCTGGCCAGTATCGCCTCGGTGGGGCCGGTCCGGTATCAGGCGTTGCGGACTGCCTTCGTGCCGGGCTGCCAGCTGCCGCTCCCCATGCTCAAGCAGGCGGCGGTCTGGCTCGACGACGAGTTGCGGGCCATTGCCGCCGCAGTCGGCGGCACGTTCATCGAGCAGCCACGAGACTGGTACGGACTCGATGCGATCCACCTGCGGCGGCGGTGTATCGACCGGCTCTGGCGTGAGGTGGCCGACGCCTGGAACTGGCCGACGGCCGCGCGGCCGTCACGTGCATCGGTGCGGGAATGGACCGCGATCGCCTCCCGCGCCGCGGAAACGCGATCCCTCGCCCGGGTCATGCTCCACACGCCCCAGCCCGCCTGGCGATCCCACGACGGCCTGCGGCTGTGGCTCTACTAAACCGCACACGGAATGTGCGGACTACGGGTTAGAGGACAGGCAGCGAGGGGAGCGGCGGACGGGCGGCGGCTGCGGCGGCGATGCCGCCGACGAGGCGTGAGCAGATCGCCTCAAGATAGGGGCGGCTCGCCGGGTCGTCGTAGTTGGCGGCTGTCCTGCCGGCGTCGCCGTGCTCGCGGATCGGGATCTGGATCGGCACCTCGCCCAGGAACGGAATGTCGAGCTCCTTGGCCGTGCGCTTCGCGCCGCCGGTGCCGAAGATGTCGTATCGCTTCTGCGTGTCTGGGCAGACGAAGAAGCTCATGTTCTCCACCATACCCAAAAGCGGAATGTTCACCTTGCGGAACATCGCGATCGCCTTCGTGGCGTCGAGCAGGGCCACGTCCTGCGGCGTGCAGACGACGACGGCGCCGGTGAGCGGCAGCACCTGCGAGAGTGTGAGGGCGATGTCGCCCGTGCCCGGCGGCATGTCGATGATGAGATAGTCGAGCGGGCCCCAGAGCGTATCGCGGAGCATCTGCGTGATCGCGCCGTGGAGCATCGGCCCCCGCCACACGACCGCCTCGCCCGGCGGCACGAGGAATCCCATCGACATCACTGGCATCGAATGCGGACCGCAGGCGGCGAGCATCGGCAGGATCTTGCCATTGTCTACCTGCGGCCGGCCGGAGAGGCCGAGCAAATGGGGCACGCTGGGGCCATAGACGTCGGCGTCGAGCAGGCCCACGCGGCTACCCGCCCGCGCCAGGCCGAGCGCGATGCTGGCCGCGATCGTGCTCTTGCCCACGCCCCCCTTGCCGCTACCGACGGCGATCACGCTCTTGGCCTCGAGCCCGATCTGGCCGAGCTTCGTGGGGGGCCGATCGTGGGGCACGACCGTGACCGCGACGTTCTTGATCTCGGGAAACCGCGTCCGCAGGAGCTCCTCGATCCGGGCCGCCGTCGGCTTCCACAGGATCGCGGAATGGGTCGTGAGGCCGACGGTCACGGCGATCGCGTCGGCCGAAGCCGAGATGCTCTGCACCTGCCCCATCTCGGTGAGCGGCCGGCCCGACTCGGGGTCGGCCACGGAGGCGAGAACGGACGTGACAGCGGACTGGTCGGGGGTCGGCATGAAGCGAAGCTTTCTGGGCCGCGTGGGGGCCGCGGGATCAACGACCCGGAATCGTAGGCCGGGCGTCGGCCACGGCCACGGGCAGCGTGCCCGACACGGCATCACCGGCCCGCGAGGCGGCCATGAATAGCCGTCGCGGCTGCACCGTCACCGCGGCCACGAGCACGAGGCAGGCGAGCATGGCCAGGCCGGCCGCGATGCCGCCGTCGGCCTGCACGCCCCGCTTCGTCGTCTTGAAGTACATCGCCGAGATGATCCGCAGGTAGTAGGCGGCAGCGATCGCGGCATTGAGCACGAGCACGACGGCCAGGCCCACGAACCAGCCGCGGCGGCTGTCGAGCGAGATGGCGGCGTTCCAGTCCACCTGCAGGGCCGAGGCGGCCAGCGAGAGCTTGCCCCAGAAGCCTGGTAGCGGCGGGATGCCGGCGAGCGAGAGCAGGAAGGCGGCGATCGCAAAGGCGGCCACCGGATTGGTGGAGGCGAGGCCGTCGAGATCATCGACCGTCGCGATTTCCTCGCGCGGAGGCCGCGGGCCGCTGCCGGCGGTCCACTCGGGCCAGCGGTGGCCGAGGTAGGCAACCGCCCCGAAGATCCCGATCGTGGCGAGCGCGTAGGTGGCCAGATAGAAGAGGGACGACGTCATGCCGCCGAGCACCATCGTCCAGCCGGTGTCGAGCGCCGCGGTGTCGCCCAGCGGCTGGCCGGCCTGCGTCGCTCCGGCAGCCGCGGCGACGGCCACACCCACGAGCAGGTAGCCGGCGTGGGCGATCGACGAGCAGCCGAGCAGGCGGCGGAGGTTCCGCTGCCAGAGGGCCATGACGTTGCCGACCGTCATCGTGACCGCGGCCAGCACGACGGCCAGCTTCCAGAGCAGATCAAGGCTGGCCTGCGCCGCAGGCCCAACCTGGGCCGCGGCGGTGGCATCGGGGGCGATCGCCAGGCCGAGCAGCCGGGCCAGCACGACGACGCCCGCCACCTTCGGTAGCGTGGAGAGCAGGGCGGCGTTGCCGGGGCTCGTCCCCTCGTAGACGTCGGGGGCGTAGAAGTGCATCGGTACGGCGGCGAGTCGGAACGCGGCGCCGACCATCGCCATGCCGAGCGCGGCCGGCAGTAGGATCGTGGCCATGCCCGAGATGGTGGCGTCGGTGGACTGGAGCCGCGCCGCGATCGCCTGCAGATCGGTGGAGCCACCGATCCCGTACAGACAGACGGCCGCGTAGAGGAAGAGAGACGACGACACGAGTGAGAGGAAGAAATACTTCAGGCTTGCCTCCTGGCCGTGGGCGTCGATCCGCTTGAGTGCCAGGAGGATGTAGGTGGGGATCGACACGAGCTCGAGGCCCACGAAGAGGAGTACGAGGTCGCCTGCCACGCCCACGAGCGAAAGGCCGGCGAGCAGGAGCAGGAACGTCCCCGCCTCCTCGCAGGTGCCGCCGCGGCGGACGCCCGGGCCGCGGCTTACGGCCGTCGCAAAGAGATCGCCCGACTGCACGAGCGCGAGTAGTGCCCCGAGGCCGAGCACGAGCCACCGAATGAACGTCGAGAACCCGTCCACTCGCACGCCCCCGGAGGTGATCGTGGCGGTGTCGGCCGGCTGGCCACCGGCCAAGGCCCAGGCGGCGGCAATCCCGAGCAGCGCGACGACCCAGCCGCTACGGAGGCCGAAGAAGGCCCCGCCCAGAAAGGCGACGAGGGCCGCGACGACGAGTGCGATCTCCGGCGCGATAAGCGAGAACGATTCGAGTGACGTCGGCAGCGACGTGACGGCGGCGAGTGTGGTCATGGCAGCTGGGCGGTCCGGGCAATGGGCTGGGCGGTGGGCGTGGCGTCGCGCATCCGGGCGGCGAAGGCATCGGCCGAGGCCTGCGTAGCCGCACGAATGGCGGGGGCCGCGGGGCGGAGGAACGTGGCCGGCGTGAGGCCGATCCAAAGCACGAAGACGGCGAGCGGTGCGAGAGCGACGAATTCGTGCCACTTCAGGTCGCAGCGGTCGGCCGGAGCGTGGCTGCCGTGGCCATGACCGTGACCACCATGGCCATGCGTTGCATGACCGTGGTCGGCATGTCCGTGATCATCGTGGCCACCATGAGCGCCGTGACTGCCGCGGGGGGGTTCGCGGGAGGCCCCGAAGAACACCCGTTCCACGGCCCACAGCATGTACCAGGCACCGAGCACGACGCCGACGACGGCTGTGACGGCCATCAGCAGATAGGCGAACGAGAACCCCGGGGCGACGCCCGACCAGGCCCGCTGGAACGAGCCGGCGAGGATCATGAACTCGCCCACGAACCCGTTGAGTCCGGGCAGACCGATGCTCGAGAACGTGAACAGCATGAAGAACACGGTCAGCCACGGGGCCCGGCTGGCGATGCCGCCGAGGCTGGCGATGTTGCGAGTGTGGAACCGCTCGTAGATCATGCCCACGAGTGCGAACAGTCCCGCCGACGACAGGCCGTGGTTGATGAGCTGGAGGTTCGCGCCTTCCGTGGCCACCGGCGTCAGCGCGAAGAGCCCCATCACGATGTAGCCCATGTGGCTCACCGACGAGTAGGCGATGAGCCGCTTGAGGTCGGTCTGCACGAGGGCCACGAGAGCCCCATAGATGATGCCCACCACGCCGAGCCCGAAGAGCCAGGGGGCCGCCAGGGCGGAGGCCTCGGGGAGCATCGGCAGGGAGAACCTGAGGAAGCCGTAGATGCCGATCTTGAGCAGCACGCCGGCGAGGTCCACCGAGCCGCCCGTCGGCGCCTCCACGTGGGCCAGCGGCAGCCAGGTGTGGAGGGGCACGATCGGCACCTTGACCGCGAAGCCTGCCAGGAGCGCGAGGAACACGATCAGCTGCAGCCAGCCCCCCGTCGCATCCATCGGCATCGGATGCGCCTTCATGGACGCGGTGAGGGCCGCGATGTCGAACGTGACGGTGCCGGTGTGGGAGGCGTTCCAGAGGATGATCGCAAGGAGCCCGAGAAACGTGAGCACGCTCCCGGCCAGCGTGTAGATGAAAAACTTCACGGCCGCCTTCCGCCGCTCGTCGTGCCCCCAGATGCCGATCAGGAAGAAGAGCGGCACGAGCGTGAACTCGAAGAACACGTAGAAGAGGATCACGTCGCGGGCCGCGAACACGCCCAGCATCGCCGCCTCGAGCACGAGGAGCAGCACGTAGAAGCCGGCCGGGCGATCGCGGATCGCATCCCAACTGACGAACACGGCCGTGAGCGAGAGCAGGGCTGAGAGCGCGAACATCCAGATCGAGAGGCCGTCGAGGCCGAGCGACAGCTTCACGTCGAAGATCCCGCCGACGAGCCACGGAAACTCGACGAGGCCGTAGGGTTCTCCCGCCATGGCGGCCGGATCGCCCAGAAACCGGACGACGAGCCAGCCCGCCAGCACGAGCGTGACGATCGCCGTGTTGGCCGCGCTCTGCCGCACGGCGGCCAGGCCCCACGACCGGAACAGCCAGGCCACGATCGCGCCGATGAGCGGCGCGGCGATGACGAGCAGCAGGTGGGTCGAAGGGCTCAGAGCGTTCATGCGACGGATGGTGTTCGGGGAGGAATGCCGGGCGTGTGGCTCACCGCAGCCGCGCGGCGAGGGCGAGCATGATCAGGAGCGTGCCCAGCACACCCACGAGGGCGTACCGCTGGACGAGGCCCGACTGGAGGTGTCGCACCCAGGCGCCCAGGGCGAGCGGGATGCGGGCGATGCCGTCCACAAGGCCGTCGATCACGAAGCGGTCGAACGCAGCGGCGACCAGCGACACGCCTTCCAGCGGCTTTACGATCAGGCCCTTGTAGAGTTGGTCGATGAAGAACCGGTTGGCGAACAGCGTGCCGATGGGGCCGAGGAGCCGCTCGATCTGCGGCCCGTCGCTGCGGCGGCCGAGGTGGCCGACCGCGGCGATCGCGATGCCCAGTGCCGCGGCCAGCGTGCCCTGCAGGGCGAGGTCGAAGTGGAAGGCGGGGGGCGTGGCGGTGGCCGTGACCGCCGGCGCCGTAAGTGACGGTGTGGCGGCCAGGAACGTGGAGAGGGCATGGCTGCTGAAGAGCCACCAGCCACTGATCGCGGAGGCGACCGCGAGGATCACGAGAGGGACCGTCATCACCGGCGGTGATTCGTGTGCGTGGTGGCCAGCCTCGTCGGGCACGCGGAGCGGGCCGGTGAACGTCATGAACACGGCGCGGAACGTATAGAAGGCGGTGAGGCCGGCCGTGATGAGCGACATCCAGAAGAGCGTCTGCCAGGTGCGGGGCTGATCGAGGAGGGGGGCGTCGGCGGCGGCCGCGGTCTTCATCGAGGCGAAGTGCATCGTGGAGGCGGGGGCCGCGTCGTGGCCGCTGCCCGCTGAGGGAAGGCGCACAGCAGCATGGCCGCTGGCGGGAGCGGCGTCGTGATGCTCGCCGTGGGCGTCCGGCCAGCCCTTCGAGTGGAGGGCAGCGAGGATCTCGTCCTTGCTGAAGAAGCCGGCGAAGGGGGCCACGCCGGCGAGAGCCAGCGATCCGATCAGAAACGTGGCCGCCGTGATCGGCATCAGCCGCCGCAGGCCGCCGAATCGCCGCATGTCGATCACGCCCCCCATCGAGTGCATCACGGAGCCCGCACCAAGGAAGAGCAGGGCCTTGAAGAAGGCATGGGTCACGAGGTGGAAGATCGCGGCCGTGAACCCGAGCATCGTGCCCGTGCCGAGGCTCGCGAACATGTAGCCGAGCTGGCTGATCGTCGAATAGGCGAGCACCCGCTTGAGGTCGTTTTGCACCGTGCCGATCAAGGCGGCGACGAGGGCCGTCGTGGCACCCACGATCGACACCATCGTGAGGGCGTCGGGACAGACCACGAATAGCGGCGCGCAGCGGGTCACGAGGTAGATGCCGGCCGTGACCATCGTGGCGGCGTGGATCAGGGCGCTGGCGGGCGTGGGGCCTTCCATCGCGTCAGGCAGCCAGACGTGGAGCGGCAGCTGGGCACTCTTGCCGCAGGCGGCGAGCAGGAGCAAGAGACAGATCGCGGTGCCCACGGCGCCGCCGACGTAGCCAGCCGCGTCGGCGATCCGGCTCTGGCCGAGAATGCCCGGCAGGATCGTGCCGTCGGCGGAGAGCGTGTCGTGGAAGTTGAGCGTGCCGTAGGTCATCCAGAGGAGGAACGTGGCGACGGCCAGGCCGAAGTCGCCCACGCGGTTGACGAGAAACGCCTTCTTCGCGGCCCGCGCCGCCTCGGGCTTCGTGAACCAAAAGCCGATCAGCAGATAGCTGCACGCCCCCACCGCCTCCCAGAACACGTAGACGAGCAGGAAGTTGCTCGCCGCCACGAGCATCGACATCGAGAACACGAACATCGCGAGCAGGGCGAAGAACCGCGGATAGCCCTGGTCGCCGTGCATGTAGCCGATCGAATAGATAGCCACGAGCAGGCCGACGCAGGTGATGATGGCCAGGAGCGTGGACGTGAGCGGGTCGAGCCGGAGGGCGACCGGGATCGAAAAGCTGCGTAGATCAGTCGCGCCATCGGCCCGGGCTGTGTCGGCAGCGGCGGGGCTGCCCGCGGGGGGCGAGTAGGCGGCATCGACGCCGGCCCATTCCCAGAGCGTGGTGATCATCTCGACCGGCCGGGCGGTCGGCGCGTGGGCGGCATCGCCGATGCCGACCTCCCGGCCGAGCCCGAGCAGGAGCGACACGGCGACGACGGCCGCGGCGGCGATGCCGGCGATCGCCGGTAGGTGAGCGCGGGAGCCGAGCCGCCGGCCGAGGGCGACCGTAAGGATCGCGCCCACGAGCGGCAGGAGCGGTACGAGAACGAGGAGCGTGGCGGGCGACATGGCTTGCATGGTGATCGGTGGAGCGGTGCGGTCAGACGTGCTCGCGCTGGAGCAGATCGTTCTCGTCGGCGGCAGGCAGCACACCGGCGGGCGTGAGCCGCGGGAACGTGGGGGGCACGGTGTCGACGGCCGGCAGTTCGTGATCGACCCGCCGCGGCAGATTGGATTCGCGGAGCGACTGCCAGGCTGCGGAGTCGAGCCGGCCCGTGCGGGCAAAGGCCTGGAGCACGAACACGAGGGCCACGGCCGCCTCGCAGGCCGCCACGGTGAGCACGAAGATCACGAGCACCTGCCCGCCGAAGTCGCCGTGATAGCGGCTCCAGGCCACGAGGCTCACGGAGATCCCCTGCAGCATCAACTCGGCTGAGAGGAACATCACGATCAGATTCCGCCGCGTGAGGATGCCCACGAGTCCGAGGGAGAACAGGATCGCGCCGACGACGAGCGCGTTTTGCAGGAGTGCCAGCTGGTTCATGATGCGGCCCTCCGGGCCGAAGCCAGTTCGCCGGACGGGTCGCCATGGCGGCTCACCACGGCGATCGAGCCGACGAGGGCCACGAGCAGGAGCACGCCGGCAGCCTCCACCGCGAGCAGGTGCCGGCCGAAGAGCTCGCCGCCGAGCCGGGCGACCTGATCAGCCGCGAGGGGATCGGTCGCAATCGCCGCATCGATCGCATCACCTGTGTTCACATCGTCACCGCTCTTTCCGGCCGTGCCCGCGGCCATCGCGGCGGCCTTCGACGGCATCTGACAGCACGACGGATCGGCCGACAGCCGGCCGATCGAGAGCGTGAGCAGTCCGAGCAACGTGGCACCGGCGATCGCCGAGAGCAGGGGCTCGTTGGAGACGCGGTCATACGGGGCGAGGCCGGCCGGCTGGGCGAGCATGAGCACGAACAGGAACATCACGAGGATCGCCCCGGCGTAGACCACGATCGTGGCCACCCCGAGAAACTGCGCACCGAGCACGAGCAGCACGCCCGACACGCCGGCGAGTGCCAGCGCAAACCAGATGGCCGAGTAGACCGGCGACCGCGACACGATCGTGGCCGCGGCCGAGATTACGGCCACCAGCGACACGATCAGGAACACGGCCTCCTCGCCGAGCCCTCCCAGGCGGCGGCCGGTGAGCACGAAGCCAGCGAGTGCGGCGGCACCGAGCAGGCTGCCGAGCCAGCGGACGGGGCGGCTGTCGCGGCCGCGCGGCAGGAGCAGCCAGAGGCTCACGGCGGCGGCGGTGACGGCGCCGGCGAGCATGACGCCCGGCGAAGGAAGCGAGACGGCGATCACAGCGTGCCTCCGAGGGCGGCCGACTTCATCGGCTCCGCATCCTTCGTCATGTCGTACACGCTCAAGAGCTTCTCCTTATCGAAGATCATCTCCTCGCGGCTCTTACCCGTGAGGTCGAGCAGGCTCGTGAGCTCGATCGCATCGACCGGGCAGGCCTCTTCGCACATGCCGCAGAAGATGCAACGCAGTTCGTCGATCTGGAAGCTCTCGGGATACTTTTCGCGGTCGGGCCAGGGGCTCTCGGTGGCCACGATGTCGATGCAGTGGGCGGGGCAGGCGGTGGCGCAGAGGAAGCAGGCCACGCACTTCACGCGGCCCTCCTCGTCGCGGTTGAGCCGATGCACGCCGCGGTAGATGAGCGGGTTGCCCACCGTGGGCCGCTGCTCGGGGAAGCTCACCGTGACCTTGGGGCTTACGAGGTGCCTGGCGGTCGTCGCCAGACCGCCCACGAAGAGCGGCAGATAGAGCCGTTCGGCGAGACCAAGCGGCTTCTCTTCGAGCCAGGTGATCGCGGGATCGGTGGGCTTCATGTCAGACCTCCACCAGTTCGTGTTCGATGTCGAGCGGGCCGCGGGTACGGATCGGTGTGTTGTCGGTGCCCGATGGCGTGAGCATCCCGGCCGCGATCCAGCCCACGAAGAAGACCAGCCACGGGATGGCGATTGCGGCCGTCTTCGCGGCCCCCTCGCCGACCGCCGCCATCAGCTGCGGCCGGAACTCCTCGATGGCCGCCACCGTGATGAGATTCACGAGGCCCAGCGGCAGCATCACCTTCCAGGCGAGGTTCATGAGTTGGTCGAACCGGAACCGTGGCCAGCTCCAGCGGACGAGCATGAAGAACAGGATCACGCCGAGGATCTTGGCGGAGAGCACGCCGAACCGGAGCAGGGCCACGGTCCACGTCTCGACCGGGCCGGAGCCGGTGACGCCCCAGAGGTGCCAGCCACCCAGGAACATGATCACGATCAGGAAGGCCGCCGTGACCATGTGAAGGAACTCGGCCACGAGGAAGAGCAAGAGCTTGATGCCCGAATACTCGGTGTGATAGCCGCCGACGAGCTCCTGCTCGGCCTCCGGGAGATCGAAGGGCAGCCGCGCCGCCTCGGCGAAGGCAGCCACGAGAAACACGATAAAGCCGAGCGGCTGGGCGAACGCATACCAGACGCCGGTCGATGCCTGGGCGTTCATGATCGTGTCGAGCTTGAGCGAGCCGGCCGCGAGCACGACGCCCAAGAGGCCGAGGCCGAGCGGGATCTCGTAGGCCACGAGCTGGGCGCTGCTCCGCAGGCCGCCGAGGAAGCCGTACTTGTTGTTGCTTGCCCAGCCGCCGAGGAGCACGCCGTAGACCGCGATACTGGACAGCGCGAACACCCAGAGCACGCCCACGTCGAGGCCTGGCGCCACGAGCAGCGGCTCCTCGCCGGTGAGGCCGAGGGCGGGGATCGGTGGCAGCGAGCTGCCGAAGGGGATCGCGGCGAAGATCGCCAGCGACGCGGCCAGGATCACGAGCGGCGCCGCCGTGTAGAGCACCTTGTCGACGTGCTTGGGCGTGAAGTCTTCCTTGAGGATGATCTTCAGACCGTCGGCGAGCGGCTGACCGAGGCCAAAAAGCCGCACCTTCGTGAGCGGAATGCCGACGCGGTTTGGGCCCTTGCGGTCCTGCACCCAGGCGGCCATCCACCGCTCAACGAGCACGAGGTAGGCGGCCGCCGTCATCAGGCCACCGATGAGCAGGCCGATCTTCACGAGCGCGATGATCGTGGGGAGCGAAGGCAGAAGGTTCATGCAAGCTGCCTCACGCGGAGGTCCACACCGGTGGCCGGCACGTCGCCGGCGAGTGCGGCGAAGGGGGCGGCCGAGCCGGCGATCTGCTGCCGCACGCCGACCGGGTCATAGAGGCCACGGCGGCCGAGCATGTTCCAGAACAGCCGACCTTCGGGCCAGACGCCGGCCGGCGGCTTGATCGCCTGGCCGAAGCTCTGGGCGTGGTGGGCCACGTTCACCCAGGTGCCGGCCCGCTCTGCGAAGCCCGCTGCGGGCAGTCGCCAGGTGGCGAGCTTCATGAGCGGCGACTCGAAGAGGTCCTGCACCACAAGGCAGTTCAGGTCGGCGAAGGTGGCGGCGGTCGCGTCGTCGACCCAGGGCGTGGGGTAGCCGCCGGTCACCCAGGCGGCGTCGGCCTTGCCGGCGGCGACATGGGCCACGAGGTCATCCCACGAGCGGCCACCAGCGCCGTAGAGGGCGAGCACTTCCTCGACGCCCTTGCGGTTGGGGCACTTCTCGGCGCGAATCGTGAAGCCGCCGGGGAAGGTTTCGTCGGCGCCGATGACGGGCACGTGGCCGAGGGCCAGGAACGCCTCCGGATCGATCGAGCGGGCGATCGCACAGAGCATCCAGGACTCTTCGACCGTGAGCATCGGCGAGACGGCCACCGCGAGCCGGCCCGCGGTCTTGAGGTCGTCGCGGAGCCGCGTCACGACGTCGGCCCACTCGACCGTCTCGAAGGCATCGCCCGGCGTGCCGTGCCCGTTGCCACGGAGATCGCGCCGGCGGCCGGCGGCGAGCACCCGCGACTGATCATGGAGATGATGCCAGCCGTAGCGGCCGTCGTCGCACATCCACCAGGTGTTGACGTGCGGGTTCTCGCGGGGCTTGAGCCGGTAGACCGTGTCTTGGTTGTGTTCGGTGTGGATCGAGCAGCCGGCCGAGCAGCCGCCGCAGACGTTCGCCTCCCGCTTCAGGAACCAGACCCGTTGCTGATACAGAAAATCCTTGTCACCGAGCGCGCCGACCGGGCAGAGATCGACCACGTTGCCGGCGAGCTTGTTGTCGAGCGGGAATCCGGGGAAGACGTCGATTTCTTCCTTTGCACCACGGGACGTGACCATCAACTCAGATGTGCCGGAGACCTCGCGGGTGAACCGCACGCACCGCGTGCACATGATGCAGCGATCGACGAACAGCGTGACCGTCGGGCCGACGTCCCGCTTGCGGCTCGTGAACGGATGGAGATCGGCTCGCCGCTCGGCCTGACCGTGCTCGAAGTGGTAGTCCTGGAGCAGGCACTCACCTGCCTTGTCGCAGATCGGGCAGTCGATTGGGTGGTCGATGAGGAGCGCCTCTTCGACCCGGGCGCGGCTGTCCTTTACGAGCTGGCTCTCGGTGACGATCACCGTGCCGTCCTTGACCGGCGTCTGGCAGCCAGGCACGAGCTTCGGCACCATCGTGACCTTGCCGGTGGCGGCGTCGCGCTGACCCGTCTCGATCAGGCACATCCGGCAGCTGGCCACGACGGAGAGCCCGGGATGCCAGCAGTAGTGCGGAATCTCCTTGCCCGCCCGCCGCGCAGCCTCGATGCAGTTGAGCCGCTCGTCGGCTCCGATCTCGATCTCTTGTCCATCGACGATGACGACCGGCATCAGTGGGCTCCCACGATCTGCAGGGCGGGCACGGGGTCGGTGACCATCCAGCCCGAAGGGTTGGTCCGCTTGATGTAGTCTTCGAACTCGCCGCGGAACTTCTTGATCGCGTTCTTGATCGGCCAAGCGGCGCCGTCGGCCAGACCGCAGATCGTGCTGCCCGGCATCATGCCCATCGTGTTGCCGATCTCGAGCAAGAGATCGAGATCCCGGAGGCGGCCTTGGCCGGCCTTGATCCGCTCGAGCATTCGCAGGCTCCAGCTCGTGCCCTCGCGGCAGGGCGTGCACTGGCCGCACGACTCGTGGGCGAAGAATCGGCAGGAGTTGTGGAGGAAATCCACGATGCTGGTCTCATCGTCGATCACGACGACGGCCGCGGTGCCGAGGCCGAGGCAGCCCACCTTGCCGGGTCCGGCGAAGTCGAGCGGCGTATCGAGTTCGCTCTCCGTCATCAGGCCCATCGAGATGCCGCCGGGGATCACGGCCTTCGCCTTACGCCCCTTCCACACGCCGCCACCGAACTGGTTGATGAGCTGCCGCGCGGTGATGCCGAGCGGCGCCTCATAGCAGCCGGGCTTCTCGACATGGCCCGAGAGGCAGTAGAGCTTCGGGCCATAGGAGCCGGGGTCGCGGGGATTGGCAGGGTCGGCCGGCACGCCGATCGACTTGAACCAGTCGATGCCGCGGCGGGCGATCTGGGCCACGCAGGCCATCGTCTCGATGTTGTTGACGACCGTCGGCTTGCGAAACAGTCCTTCGATCGCCGGGAACGGCGGCTTGATTCGCGGCCAGGCCCGCTTCCCTTCGAGACTCTCGATGAGGCCGGTCTCCTCGCCGCAGATGTAGGCGGCCGCGCCGCGATGCAGGTAGATGTCGAGCGAGAAGGTTGTGCCGCGAATGTTCTTGCCGAGATAGCCGGCCGCATACGCCTCGTCGATCGCGGCCTGGAGGCGATGCCAGCTCTGTGGATACTCGTATCGCAGGTAGATGTAGGCCGTGGAGGCCCGCGTGGCATACGAGGAGAGGATGATGCCCTCGATCACCTGATGCGGGTCGTCCTCCATCAAGATGCGATTGTTGAACGTGCCCGGCTCGCTCTCGTCGGCGTTGACGCAGAGATAGATCGGCCCGGGATGATCCTTGGGGAGGAACGTCCACTTGAGTCCGGTCGAGAAGCCGGCGCCGCCGCGGCCGCGCAGCCCCGACGACTTCACCATCTCGACCACGTCCACCGGTTGCTTCTCCGCGAGCACCTTCTCGAGCGGGGCGTAGCCGCCGCGGCTCTTGTAGCTCGCGATGGAGTGGCCATCGGGCACGCCGACGGCTTCGAGCAGGACGGGCTTGAACGGGGTCATGTCAGGTGGCCCTCGCGCGGGGCTTCTTGAGCTCGGCCTCGGCGGCCTCGGGCGTCATGTTCTTGAGGAGATCGTCGTTGGCGAGGATGCAGGGGGCGAAGTCGCAGGCCCCGAGGCACTCGGCCGGCTCGATCGTCAGTTCGCCGTCGGGCGTCGTGCCGTACGGCTCGACCCCGTTCTTCTTGCAGAGATGCTCGAGCAGGTGGTCGCCGCCACGAAGGGCGCAGGACACCGAGCGGCAGACGAAGGCCCGCACCTTGCCGTGCGGCTTCTCCTGGTGGAAGAACTGATAGAAGGTGAGCGTGTCCTGTACCTCGGCCGGCGCGAGCCCCAGCACCTGGGCGATCTCGACCACCGCCTCCATGGGCACGTGCCGCAATTCAGCATTCACGATGTGCAGGGCCGGGAGCGTGAGGGCGCGGCGGTTCGGATACCGCGGCGCGAGCGCCTCGATCTTCGCCACCATCTCGTCGGTGAGCACGCGTCTGGGGGCGATCATCGGTCGAGCTCCGCGGCGATGATGTTGAGGCTGCCGAGTACGGCCACGACGTCGGAGAGCGTGTGGCCGCGGATCAGAAACGGAAACAGCGCGAAGTGCAGCACCGATGGGGGCCGGCAGCGGGCGCGGTAGGCCGTGTCGTCGCCGTCGCCCACGATGTAAAAGCCGAGTTCGCCGTTCGGAGCCTCGATCGCGGCGTACGACTCCTCGAACGGCACCTCGAAGCCGCGATTGGCCATCGACAGCTCGAAGTGGGAGATCGTGCCCTCGATCGTCGAATAGACCTGCTTCTTCGTCGGCAGGGCCGTCCGCTGGTCGATGCCCACGTTCACCGGGCCACTGGGCAGGTTTTCGAGCGCCTGGGCGACGATCTTCAGGCTCTCCCGCATCTCCTGCATCCGCACGAGATAACGGGCGTAGCAATCGCCGGCGCTCGCGCAGGCTACCTTGAAGTCGAGATCGGCGTAGGCCAGGTAGGGCTCGTCCTTGCGGAGGTCGCGGGTCACGCCGCTGGCCCGGGCCACGGGGCCGGTGGCGCTGCGATTGATCGCCTCTTCCTTCGTGAGCACGCCCACGCCCTTCGTGCGATCGACGAAGATGCGGTTCCGCGTGAGCAGCCGCTCCATGTCGTCGAGCGTCTTCGGGAAGGTCTTGATGAACGCCCGGATCTTCTCGATCACCAGCGGCGTGAAGTCCTGCGACACGCCGCCGACGCGGGTGTAGGAGTTGGTGAACCGCGCCCCGCAGAGCGTCTCGAAGATGTCGTAGATCACCTCACGCTGGTAGAAGGCGTAGAGGAAAAACGTAAACGCACCCGTATCGAGCCCCACTGCGCCGTTCGAGAGCAGGTGGTCACTGATCCGGGCCAGTTCGGCGACGATCGTGCGGATATAGCGGCACCGCGGGGTGAGCTCGATGCCGAGCAGGGCCTCGACGGCGTGGTGCCAGGCCACGTTATTGGCGATGGGCGAGATGTAGTTCATCCGGTCAGTCACCGTCACGTATTGGTTGAACGTGAGGTGCTCGCCGATCTTCTCGAAGCCCGAGTGCAGATAGCCCATCTCCGGCATTGCATCGACCACCCGCTCCCCCTCGAGCTTGAGCACGAGGCGGAGCGTCGTGTGGGTGGCGGGGTGCTGCGGGCCGAAGTTGAGCGTCCAGAGGTAGTCCTCGCTCCGCGCGCCCGCCTCGGGGCCGCGGCTCGTGACGTCGAATTCGGCAGGGGCGATCGACATGGGCTAGCTATGGTCCCGGGTGATGACGGGGAAGTTGTGGCGTTCGCCGCGGCCCTGGAGCGGGTAGTCTTTTCGCAGCGGGTGGGCGGTGAACTCTTCGGGCATCACGAGGCGGCGGAGGTCGGGGTGCCCTTCGAAGCGGATGCCGAACAGGTCCCAGACTTCGCGCTCCAGCCAGTTCGCGCCCTCCCAGAGTGGCACGACGCTCGGCACGGTGGGCTCGGGGTCGTCGGCGAAGACGCGGACGGTGAGCCGCTGATTGGTGGCCGTGTTGGCGAGCAGATAGACCAGACCGTAGCGGTGCTTCGCCCCCTTGTACTCCAGGTAGTCGACGCACGTGACGTCGACGAGCAGATCGAAGCCTCGGTCCTTTAACAGCCGAAAGGCATCGAAGGCGACGGCAGCCTGGAGCACCACGCGGGTCTGGCCGCGATAGACCGACGGGTCGATAGGCCCAAAACGCTCGGCGAGCGCGGCGACCACGTCGTCAACGGCGGGGGGCGTGTGCGGCATGAAGGGGTGGTTGCGTGATCGAGGAGCGGAGATGGGAACGTGAGGCAGGGAGGTTGTTCAGGTACGGGGGCCGATCGCTTCGGCGGCCGCGGCGAGTTCGCGCTGGAGAACGGGGTTGCGGGAGGCATCGATCGAGAGCGGTGACGTGATCTCGACCAGGGCCCGCTTGCGGGCCTGCCGGCCGGCCGTGTCGAACTCGCGACCGGTGATCGTGCCCTCCCGCTGGATCTTGTCCTGCAGGTCGATGATCGCCTGGATGAGCTGCTCGGGCCGCGGCGGGCAGCCGGGCACGTACATGTCGACCGGGATGAAGCGGTCGATGCCCTGCACGACGGCGTAGGTGTCGAACACGCCGCCGGTGCTCGCGCAGGCGCCCATCGAGATGCACCACTTGGGCTCGTGCATCTGCTGCCAGATCCGCTGGAGCACCGGCAGCATCTTCATCACCACGCGGCCGGCGACGATCATGAGATCGCACTGCCGCGGGCTGAACCGGAACACTTCGGCGCCGAATCGGGCGAGGTCGTGCTTGCTCGCGCCCGTGGCCATCAGCTCGATGCCGCAGCAGGCCGTGGCGAAGGGCATCGGCCAGAGACTGTTTTTCCGGCACCAGCTGGCCAGCTCGTCGAGCTTGCTGACGAACACGTTCTCAGGCAGTTCGAGCTTGGGCGAATCGTTTACCGCCATCGGAACACCCCCTTGCGCCAGTCATAGGCGAAGCCCACGATCACCAATGCGATGAACAGCATCGCACCGCCGAACACGAGCCCGCGGGACGAGACCAGGCCGCCGGCCACCGCCGCATCGACGCCGGCCTGCGATCTGCTGGCGACGGCCCATGGATAGAGGAACAAGAGCTCGACGTCGAACACCAGGAACGTGATCGCCACGAGGTGGAAGCGGACGTCGAACCGCCGCCGCGTGTCGTGGATCGGATCCATGCCGCTCTCGTACGGCATTTCCTTCACGGCCCCCGACCGCTTTGGGCCGACAAGTTGCGCGAAAACCACCAGCCCTACGGAAACGGCGGCCGCGATCGCGACGAACAGCAGGACCGGAAGGATGGCGTCCATGGCGGGCTCGAATGTGGTCAGCGGGCTCCGGCCGAAGCCCGGCCGAACCCCGGAAGTGGGAAAATCGGCCGTAGGAAGCCACTTCGTGAAATCTGTCACGAAGTAGCGGCCTAAAAAAGCCGGGGGCTCTGGCCCGCCGGCTCTTACCGATTCAACCGTCAAAGTTATACAGACCCGACCCGTGGCCGACGAGTCAGACCGTTTTTGCCCGGTCGGTAACCGCCTGCCAGCGGTGGCGAACCCGGTTCACCCGGGGGTCGCCCGCTGCCATATCCACGAGCGTCGCCGCATGGGCGAGCGTGTCCCGGGCCCCCGCGGCATCGCCCGCCTCGAGCCGCCGCTCCGCACTGCGAAGAGCCGAGGCGGCATGCCAGCGGGCACTGGCGGCGGTGAGGCGTCCGCACACTTGCCCCGGGAGTGACTTTGCGTTGATCTCGATCGTGCGGATCACGTCGGGCCACACGTCCCCCTTGGCAAGCAGCCGGGCCGACTCGTTGGCCTCGTGGCGACGGTAGGCGGCCAGCACCCGCGGCTCGTACCAGACGCGGCACTGAGCGGCGATCCGCACCCACATCTCCCAGTCGAGTGCCTGGCAGAGGTCGTCGCGATAGCCGCCGAACTGCTCGTACGTGGCGCGGCGGACGACCACGGCCGGCGTCTGGAGCCGCTGGCGTTCCGCGATCACCGCCAACCAGTCGCGAAGCGGGCCGGCGAACCAGGCCAGCCGCGAACTGTTCTTGAGGAACCGATCGGCGCCATCCACGAGCCGCGTGCGGCAGAAGGCCATGCCTGCGTCCGGCGCCCGGCGCAGCCCCCGCTCCAGTCGGGCGTAGAAGCCGGGGAGTACATAGTCGTCTTGATGCAGCAGATGGACGAGTGTGCCCCGAGCGAGATCGATCGCGCGATTCCAGTTCCCGGCCAGCCCGAGCCGCTCGTCGTGCCGGACGATCTCCACGCGACCGGCCGGATCGACCGATCGCACGATGTCTTCCACGAGCCCAGCGGGAGAGCCGTCGTCGACGACCGTGATCTGCATCTCAGCGGCGGGCGGTGCCTGCGTGAGCACGGATGCGAGTGCGACGGCGAGCGTGTCGGTGGGCCTGTACGTCGGCAGCATCACCGAGACTCGCGGCCGGGCAGCTCCGTCAATGGGCGGTGCAATGCGCGGCGGCTGCGACATCGTGACGGGACTACCAGATGCCCATGCCGAAGCCGAACCCGAAGCCCATGCCGCCGAAGATGCCGGCATCGGCGCCGGTGCGGACGTCGGAGAACGGCGTCTTGCCCGGGCCTTGATTGCGGTAGGGCGAGAAGGAGGCACGGGCTTCTGCCAGGCCGGCGGCCGAGGCGGCTGCTGTCTCCCGCCGGGCCTCGTCGGCCCGCTGCACGAGCAGATTCCGCCCTTGCTCGAAGTCGGCCTGCCGCTGCCGCAGCGACGTCCGCTTCTCTTCGATGGTCTTGATCTCCATTTGGAGTTGGCCGGCCGACATCGTCACGACGTTCGGCACATCCTTGAGTTCCTGGGCTCGCCGCTCGTCCGACATCGCCGAGAGGTACTGCCCCACCCAGGCTCGCACGTCCTGGGCCTCGGGCGTGTCGAGCACCTTGAACTTCTTCTCGAGGTCTTCGAGCAGGTATTCGAGTTCGAACGACGACATCCCGGCGACCCGCCGGTTGAAATCGACCTTGATCCGTCGCACCTGCTCGGGCGTGTAAATCTTCGTGGACGACAGCCACTCGCCGAGTTCGAAAATGGCCCGCCGCCATTCGGCACTGTTCATGATCTCAGCCTTGCGGGCGAGATCGTCGGCGTCACCAGCATCCGCCGCCTGGGGCTCGGGCGTGGAGTGCGTGGCGGCGGTCGAGTCGGTCGCCGACGCCGTCGTGCTCGGCTCCGCAGCGCGGATCGACGGCAGTGCCGAGAGAAGGATCATGAGTCCGGCGGCGGTGCACCAGCCGGTGATCCGCGCCGCG
Organism: Pirellulales bacterium; assembly: GCA_049695995.1. Lineage (GTDB taxonomy): Bacteria > Planctomycetota > Planctomycetia > Pirellulales > UBA1268 > QWPN01. Next base: position 47,978 of record JBAVTF010000085.1, read on the forward strand.
GGGATCGATCCGGGTCTCATGTTCGCGAGCGTCATTTCGTGCCCTCCGCGACGCGGACCAGCGTGAGTGCGACCGGGGGCATGTGCTCGCCTCCGACATGCGTGTGGAGCGACCGCATCGTGCAGCGATCCTTCCCGTCGAATGTGTAGACGTTGATGGCGGATGTCTGACTTCCGTCGGGCTTCACCGTGGCGGTGCGGGCCACCCATGAGCCGCCGTCCCGTAGCCAGGTGGCCTCGCTGTGACTGCCGTCGGAGCCGAACGCCCACGAGCGGACCCGACGGGCGAGTGGATCCCAGCCGATCCGCTGAGAGATGTCGAGCCCGACGCCGTTCGCTGCCGCTCCGTTTGTCGGCCGGATCCGCATCTCGCGAAGGAGGAAGGTGTGCGTGTCGTTCCAGCGGACGCGCATCGTCAGTTCGGCTGCCGGCTTCGCGTCCGCCGCTTCGGTACCGTGGGTCGTCTCGTCGATGACCTTCCAATCGCCCACCATCCAATCGAGCTCGCGGAGCGTGTCGGGACCGGATGGCTCAGGGGCACGGGCCTCGCGCAGGGCCGCGAGCTTCCACCCGCCGGCCTCGCGGACCCACGTGGCTGAGAAGCGACCCTCGAGCGGCATTCCGCCCCCGGGCAGCGTCACCTCCACCTTTCCATCTTCGATCGCGACATCAGGCGTCACGAAGCGGAGGCTGGTTTCCGTGATCTGGAATTCGGGCTGCGGGCCAGATGGCTCACCGGCCGTCGTCGCGGCGACGGTCTCCCGCCCCTGCAGCACCTGACCGGCGTCGTCGATGATGTCGCCGTCCGCCGTCCAGAGATCGGTGAGCGTCTTTGACTCACCCTTCTGGAGCGCCTCCGTATAGACCTTGGCAGCCGCGCGGATGGCCGCGGCGTCGGCTTCCCGGCTCTGCGATTCAGCGGCCAGCAGGCAGCCCGTCATCAGGCCGATGAGGGTGACGAGCACGGCGCACAGGGCGACGGCACTGCGATGGAATCGGGGCATGGGACAGAGGGCCTCGGCCGCAGGACATACGCGGGGAATCTCGACAAATCGTACCACGCGACCCAACCCGCCGAAAACGCTCTGGCCCGAGTGGCCGCGGCGGCCTTTTGGTAGGGTGACGGTCATGTCCAGTCATGCCGCCACGCTTGCCGATCTCGTCAGGCGCCCCAGCGTCAATCCGATGGGCCGCGATGTCTCCGGGCCCGAGTACCTCGAGGCCAGGGTGGGCGAATATCTCGTGCAACGGTTCACTGCCGCCGGCCTGCCCTGGGCACGACAGCCGGTGGCCCCTGGTCGCGACAACGTGATCGTGCGGCTGGAGGCGACCGTCCCGGGATCGCCCGTGCTCCTGTGGGATGCCCATCAAGATACGGTGCCGGCCGAGGGGATGACGATCGAGCCTTTCGCGCCGCTCGTGCGTGACGGCCGCCTCTATGGCCGCGGCGCCTGCGACGTGAAGGGTGGTATGGCCGCGATGCTCGTGGCACTCGACCGGCTGGCGGCCCTGGATGCCCCGCGTAAGGCGACGGTCGTCTTCGCGGCAACGGTGAACGAAGAGTTCGGGTTTACCGGGGCCAAGGCCTTGGCACGCTTGTGGAGCGACGCGCCGGAGCCCGTTGATGCCGCAGCGCGGGGGCTGCTTTCCGTTCGGCCGACGGCAGCGATCGTGGCTGAGCCCACCGGGCTTGATCTCGTCACGCAGCACAAGGGCGCCGTCCGCTGGCGGGTCCGCATCCACGGCCGCGCCTGCCACAGTGCGTTTCCTGAGCGCGGCGAGAATGCGATCTACCATGCGGGCCGCGCCATTCTCGCCTTGGAATCACTGGCTACAGAGCTGCTCACGCGGCATCCCGACCATCCCTGCGGGCCGCCGACACTCAACCTGGGAACCGTGCGCGGTGGCAGCGGCGTGAATCTCGTCCCGGAACTCGCCGTGCTCGAGATCGACCGTCGGCTCATTCCCGGCGAGTCGCCGCAGGCGGCCCGTGACGAGGTGATCGCCCGGGTCGCAGCGGCATGCGTCGGGGCTCGGGTCGAGCACGATCCGCCGTTCCTCGAGAGTGCTGGCCTGCCCGATGACACCCGCGCGGGAGCCGCGAAGCCCTGGATGGATCGGCTCGAATCCGCTGCCCGGGCACGGGGATACCACGGCTATCGCACGGCGGCCCGCTACGGCACCAACGCGAGCATCTACGCTGCGGCGGGCGTGCCTGCGGCCGTGTTCGGACCGGGCTCGATCGAGCAGGCGCACACCGCCGACGAGTGGATCGAACTCGCGCAGGTCGATGCCGCGGCCGACGCGCTGGCCAGCGTCGTGAACGGGGCGGCATGACCGGCGTTTTCGTCAAGGTCTGACGCTCAGGACGCCGATACCACGATTGGGGTTCGGTATCAGGCGGCAAGAGACCGCGCGGCGGGGGCCAGCGATGATCTGCCATCGCCAGCGCATTGTGTTCGTCCATCTCCGCCGGACGGCCGGGAATTCGATCGAAGCGGCGCTCGGCGGAATCGTGCTCTTCGACCGGTGGTTTCGCCGGACCGATGTCTGGGACAACCAACTCCACCGCGGTCGGTCGTGGCACAAGCGCGATCGTCGCGGGCATCGCATTCACGCGACGGCCGCCGAGATCCAGACGCTCTACCCACGGGAGTTCACTCGCTACTTCCGGTTTGCGTTCGTGCGGAACCCGTGGGAGCAGATGGCCTCGCTTTACCTCAGGCTCCACCCGGGCGACCCGCGCGGTGCTGGATTCGGCGCGTGGCTCAAGCGTTTTGATCTGGAACGAGGCACGGTGCCGCAGGCTAGCCTGTTCGCCGCCGACGGCAGCTGCCTCGTCGATTTCATCGGCCGCTTCGAGCAGCTGCAGCATGACTTCGATGCCGCCTGCGATCTCGCCGGCATCCCCCGCCGGCAGCTGCCCCGCACCAACGCTGCGGCCGGGTCGGCGGTAACCGAGATCTACGACCCCGCCTCGATCCGCATCGTCGAGCGGCTCTATGCCGACGACATCCAGCGGTTCGGCTATGCCGCGTGACCGAACGAGCAGCCCGCCGTTCGGCGGCTGGACGCCGGCGTTGATCGCCCGATAATGCGGCGGCGGATGCACGACCGCCACACCCACGAGGAGCGCAGCACATGGCAGGCAAGATCAAGGTCAAGGGCCCGGTCGTCGACCTCGACGGCGACGAGATGACGCGGATCATCTGGCAGTTCATCAAGGACAAGCTGATCCTGCCCTACCTCGATCTCGACATCCGCTATTACGACCTCTCGATCCAGAACCGCGACGCCACCGCCGACCAGGTGACCGTCGACGCGGCCAACGCGATCAAGCAGTTCGGCGTGGGCGTGAAGTGCGCCACGATCACGCCCGACGAGGCGCGGGTGCAGGAGTTCGGGCTCAAGCAGATGTGGAAGAGCCCCAACGGCACGATCCGCAACATCCTCGGCGGTGTGATCTTCCGCGAGCCGATCATCATCAAGAACATCCCGCGGCTCGTGCCCGGCTGGACGAAGCCGATCGTCGTCGGCCGCCATGCGTTCGGTGATCAGTACCGCGCGACCGACACCCGGATCCCGGGGAAGGGTACGCTCACGCTCACGTTCACGCCGGCCGACGGTTCGAAGCCGATGGAGTTCAAGGTCTTCGAGTTCCCCGGTCCCGGTGTGGCCATGGCGATGTACAACCTCGACGACTCGATCCGCGACTTCGCCCGGGCGAGCTTCCGCTACGGCCTCGCACGCAACTACCCGGTCTATCTCTCCACCAAGAACACGATCCTCAAGGCCTATGACGGCCGGTTCAAGGACATCTTCCAGGAGATCTTCGACGCCGAGTTCAAGGCGGAGTTCGCCGCGAAGGGCATCACCTACGAGCACCGCCTGATCGACGACATGGTGGCCAGCGCCCTCAAATGGGAAGGGGGTTACGTCTGGGCCTGCAAGAACTATGACGGCGATGTGCAGAGCGACATCGTGGCCCAGGGCTTCGGCTCGCTCGGCCTGATGACGAGCGTGCTGATGACGCCCGACGGCAAGACCGTGGAGGCCGAGGCGGCCCACGGCACGGTGACGCGGCATTATCGCCAGCACCAGCAAGGCAAGCCGACGAGCACCAACCCGATCGCGTCGATCTTCGCCTGGACCCGCGGCCTCGCCCATCGTGGCAAGCTCGACGGCACGCCGGAGGTGACCCGGTTCGCGGAGACGCTCGAACGGGTCTGTGTCGAGACGGTGGAGGAAGGCAAGATGACGAAGGATCTCGCAATCCTCGTCGGCCCGAGCCAGCCGCACCTCGCGACGGAAGCGTTCCTCGCGGCGATCGACGCCAATCTGAAAAAGGCAATGGCCGGCTGAGCGGTTCACAGAGGGGGGCAGATCATGTCGCATGAATCCGCGGCCCGCAGGGGCATCATCCTCGCCGGCGGCTCCGGCACGCGGCTGCATCCCGCGACACTCGCCGTGTCGAAGCAACTGCTGCCGGTCTACGACAAGCCGATGATCTACTATCCGCTCAGCGTGCTCATGCTGGCGGGCGTGCGGGAGATCCTCGTCATCTCCACGCCACAGGACACGCCGAGGTTCAGCGGCCTGCTCGGCGACGGCAGCCAGTGGGGCATGAGCCTCTCCTATGCGGTGCAGCCGAAGCCGGAGGGCCTCGCCCAGGCCTTCCTCATCGGCGCTGACTTCGTGAGCGGCCGACCGTCGGTGCTCGTGCTCGGCGACAACATCTTCTACGGCCACGGCCTGGTGGAGCGGCTCGCGGCGGCGCGGGCCCGCACCCGCGGGGCAAGCGTGTTCGCCTATCCCGTCGCCGACCCGGAACGGTACGGCGTGGTCGAGTTCGACCGCGAGGGACGGGCGAAGAGCATCGAGGAGAAGCCGAAGGCGCCTCGGAGCCGCTACGCCGTGACCGGCCTCTACTTCTACGACGAGCAGGTGGTCGACATCGCCCGCGCGGTGAAGCCGTCGCACCGCGGCGAACTCGAGATCACCGACGTGAATCGCACCTATCTGGAGCGGGGCGAACTGACGGTGGAGCTCCTCGGCCGTGGCGACGCCTGGCTCGACACCGGCACGCACGACAGCCTGATCGAGGCGGGGCAGTTCATCCAGTCGCTCGAAAAACGGCAGGGCCTCAAGATCTGCTGCCCCGAGGAGATCGCCTGGCGAAACGGCTGGATCGACTCGGCCCGCCTGGCTGCCCTCGCCGAACCGTTCCGCAAGAGCGGCTACGGCGAATACCTGCTCGCCATCATGCAGGACAGCGTGTTCTCGTGATCGTCACCACGACCGACATCGACGGCGTGCTGATCCTGGCCCCCAAGGTCTTCGGTGATTCCCGCGGCTTTTTTTTCGAGAGCTTCAATCAGCGGGTGTTCGACGAGGCGGTCGGCAGGCCGGTGGCGTTCGTGCAGGACAACCACAGCCGCAGCGGTCGCAACGTGCTCCGCGGTCTGCACTACCAGGTGGAGCGGCCGCAGGGAAAGCTCGTGCGGGTGGTGTCGGGCAGCGTGTTCGACGTGGCCGTCGACATCCGCCGTGAGTCGCCCACCTTCGGCCGCTGGGTGGGCGTGGAGTTGTCGGCCGAGAACAAGCGGCAGCTCTGGATTCCGCCCGGCCTCGCCCACGGCTTCGTGGTCCGCAGCGAATCGGCCGACTTCCTCTACAAGACCACCGACTACTGGTTCCCGGAACACGAGCGGTGCATCCGCTGGGACGACCCCGACCTCGCCATCGACTGGGGCCTCACCGAACCCCCGCTCGTCTCCACCAAAGACGCCGCCGGCACCCCGTTCGCTTCGCTCTCGTAGCTCGAGTCACAGGGAGGCGAGGGGGTCGGTGCAAGCTCGAGGAGCATTTGGACCGAGTCTTCGAGGTCCCGCGACGAGACTTGTACCGCCCCCGAGCCGGCGAGTCACCCGCTGTGGCGTGGGTTCGGGGCTGGCCATGCCCCGAGAGCCGGACGCTCGCTTCGGGCATCCCTGCCCTTCGCTCGCTCGATGGCGGCTGCGGTCTCGGCATCCTGCCTTCGCTTGCCGCCAACGCCGGCTTCGGGGCAGTGGCCAGCCCCTCACGGCGTTTTGGTTCGCGCCGTAGTCCGCACACTCCGTGTGCGGCCCACAGTCTGAATGCCGCAGGCCCGTCTACTCCGCCGCGGGTCGGTCTCCTGTGGCGTGGGTTTGGGTCTTCAGTTCGTCAGAAGCTTGCCTATTTCAGTGGCGAGGATGATGCCCACGCCCATGAGTGATTCGCCTGCAATCAGGCCGCTTGAAACGGGCACGGTGTAATCCTCGGCGGCTTTGGGGGCGGCTTTCGCTGCCAGCCAGGCGAGAAGGGCGCCGGCGAACATCGAGATGGCGTTGAATGCCGGGATCACGCCGGCGATGCCCAGGCCCGTCGTCGAGGGGAGCCAGGGTTTCCAGTGGGCGGGGCTGAACTCTTCCAGGAGCGTGAGCACGACACCGAGCAAGGCGCCGACCCCGATCGCCTCCATGGCCCCGGCCGGGAGCGCGTCGAATCCCTTGGCGAGCAGCAGGGCCACGCTTTCCCAGACCTTGGCCGAGGGGGCCGGCAGCGACTCGGAGCCGAGTCGTGACGGGTCGGACTGCACGACGAACAGGTAGGCGGGCACGGAGACGAGCGTGCCGGCGATGACGCCGAAGAACTGTGAGATCGTCTGCTTGCGCGGGTTGCCGCCGAGCAGATAGCCGCTCTTGAGATCGGTGAGGAGATCGGCGGCGTGGGAGGCGGCGCCGGCGGTGATCGAGGCGGTCATCAGGTTCGTGGTGATGTTGCCGGGAGCAATGCCGCCGTAGATGAGTTGGGTGATTTTCCCCATGGCGCCGATCGGCGTGATGTCGGTCTCGCCAGTGGCCCGGGCGGCCACGATCGAGAGCAGGAACGTGACCAGCACGGCGAGGATGCCCATCCACCACGAGATGCCGAAGAGCCAGTGGCCGAGCACAACGCATGCGGTGCCGAAGACGAGCGAGCCCGCGATGAACCAGGAGGCTGGCACTTCGACGCGAGCCAACGGGTCGTCGGCCGCGGGGCGTGGGCCGCCGATGATCGCCGACAGCCCGCCGAAGGCCCGCAGGATCGTCCGCCACTTGAGGGCGAAGGAGAGCAGGCCCGACGTGACCATCATCGCCGTGGCCGGCCAGAGCACCCACGACACGATCCCGCGGTAGCCGGGGCCGACGATGCCCTGGGCGACGAGCGTCGGGCCGATGATGCCGTAGCAGATGAGCGAGCCGACGAGCATCGAGGCAGCCACCCGCATCCCCATGATCGCGCCGGCCGCCACCATGATCAGCGAGCCCTCGAAGCCGATGGTGTATTTCGTGAGCCAGTCGCGGGCTGCGGCCACTGGCAGCAGCGGGATCTCTGCGGGAAAGGCCCAGGCGGCGAGCCGTGTGAACTGGGGCACGAGGTCGCGCCACAGGGCGACGAGACCGCCGCCGATGGCTGCCAGGAAGAGCGATCGGCCCTTGGCTGCCGCAGCGGCGGAGCCGGCGTGAAGGCTGCGGAGCGTCTCGGCGGTCGCGATGCCGGAGGGGAAGGGAAGCTGGTCGATGTTGATGAGCTGCCGTTTGAGCGGGATGGCGAGGCACACTCCGAGCAGGGACACGGCGCCGATCCAGAGCCCGACTTCCCAGCCGGTGAGCAGCCGGCCGGTGGTGAGCGTGAGCGCGGGGATCGCCGACACGAGGCCCGCGCTCGACATGTAGCCGGCGGCGCTGGCGGCGCTCGACATCGTGTAGTTTTCGAGCAGGCTGAACGGCCGGTCACGCCAGCCGGGCACGACCTGTTCGAGAAACTTGAAGACGGCGTAGGCGATGATGCAGGCGGTGATCGTGACGCCGAGGCCCCAGCCGGTCTTGAGGCCGACGTAGAGATTCGAGATCGACATCACGCCGCCGATCACCATGCCGGTGATCACGGCCCGCGGCGTGAGCTGCACGGCGTGATCGCCGGCGTAGACGTTGTCGAGCCACCACCGCGCCGCCTCGCGGTCGTCGGTGAACGGCGGATGCTCGTGGGCATGCATGCCGCGGATTGTAGCCGGCTGTCGCGTCGGCCGGTCACTCCCCCGTAGCCCACATACAAGCCCTGAGCGCGAGCGAGGGGATCACGCGGCGGAAGCCGCGGAGGCATTGCCACAACTCCGGCGCCGCCGACGCTTCCGCATCGGGATCCCCCGGCTTGTGCCTGGGGGCTTTGATGAGAAAGGATCCCCCGGCTTGCGCCTGGGGGCTTGGATCAAGGTGCCCCCTGGGGGGCGGCGTCCTTAAAACACGTCGAGGTGGAAGTGGTGGCCGTGGTGGTACCGCCGCGACTTCGGGTAGTCGTTTTGCCACTGCCGGTTGTAGACCGGAATCCGCATCTCTTGCGGATAGCGGTAGTACAGATCATTCGCCGACTGCATGTAGCCGTCGGCGTAAAAGTTCTGCGGATACCACACGTATGGATAGTGGTAGAGCCGGTTCCAGTCGCTCTTGTTGTACGAATTGCCCCACTGGTAGCCGTAGGCGTTTTGGCCCACGCCCTGCTGGGCAGCCGCATCGGCGGCAGAAAACAGGGCCACGGCGCACACAGCCACCGCGGCAACGAGATGCCGAGTCATCGGATAGTCCCCCCTCGAGAAAACCGACAGTCGAGGGAATCATCGACGTCCGGCACGACCCGACTTGACGGAAAAACCGTCAGGACCGTCGCGGCGCGGCATCGGGCTCACGCCGGCTGGGGCTTCTGGCCAGGGAACCGGCCCTCAGCGAGTTCGCGGTCCCATTCTTCGATGAGCGGCCAGTGGGGGGCGCAGGTGCCGAAGTCGGCCAGCGTAAGATAGCCTTCAAGCCGGGCGATCGTGGCGTCGAGCAGCCGCCGGTCGTTGCGGAAGATCGGGCCGTGGCTGGGCAGGAGCCATTCCACGTCGCTCGCGGCAATTCGCCGCAGCGATGCGATGAACGCAGGAATGTCACTCCCATGATGGGCATCGATTGCGCCCACGGAGCCGTCGCGATAGATGTTGTCGCCGGAGAGCAGCAGGTTGCCAAGGCGGAAGGCGAGCTGGCTGTCGGTGTGGCCGGGCGTGTGCCAGACCTCGAGTCGCCGTGTGCCGATCTCGATCACGTCGCCATTGGCAACCATACGGTCGACCTTCACCGTCGGCATGTCCATGTGGACGTTTTGGGCCGCGATCTCGGCAAACGTTTTCACGCGATCGCCTGACTCGAGCGACTCGACTGCCTTCGCATGGGCGAGCACCGGCGCCTTGAGGATCGATTTGGCCTTGGCGAGCCCCTGGATGTGATCGACGTCGGCGTGTGTCGCGACGAGCGCCCGGCACTGCGAGAGCGGAAAGTCCATCTGGCGGATCATTTCGACGATCTCGTCCACGCTCTCCTCGTAGCCGATGTCGATGAGCGCCCAGTCGCGGTCGTCGTAGACGAGATAGACGTTGCAGCCGATCCGCCAGCCGGCCTGGTGATTCATTTCGATCACACCGGGGAACACGGGGCGACGTTCGAGCATGGCTGGCGGTCCAGAAGCAGATAATTTGCGGGGAAATCGACCGGAAGCCACACTTGCCGAGGTTGGCGTGGCGTCGGCACTGACACTCTGGGAAGTGTAAGCCGTCGGTCACACACCGGCAACGAACGCCGTGCGGACGGCGTGGCAGTGGAGGTGGCGTGTGCGGCAGACGGGTGAACCAGCGACGAGTCAGTCGTCCTATGCCTCGTGGGCGGGCGCGGTGGAGGAGCTCTGCGAGCTCTTCGAGTCGCTGGGGCCGCTCGCCGCCGCGCTCGGCACGCCTGACCCGACGCCCACGGACTGGCATGGCGCCCTCTTCGGCAAGCTGCGGGGAGAGGTGTCGCGCGGACCGTTCGTGGTGGCGGCGGTCTGTGGTGGCACCAACACCGGCAAGAGCCTGATCGCCAACACGCTCGCTGGGGCCGAGATCAGTGCGTCCGTGCCTGAGGCGGCGCGGACTCGCCATCCGGTCGCGAGTCTCCCGCGCGGTTCGGCCGGCAGCATCGACCTCGCCGTGGTCTTTCCCGGCTTCGAGCCGCGGCCGTGGACGAGCGACGACGACGCCCTCGCACCGGTCGACGACGATCGCCTGGTGTGGCGGGAGGATCCGAGTGGCCGCCAGCCGGCGCGGCTCGTGCTCCTCGACACGCCCGACATCGACGGCACACTCCGCGAGAATTGGCGGCGGGCCGAACTGGTCCGCAACGCCGCCGACGTGATCGTGGCGGTGCTCACTCAGCAGAAATACAACGATGCGGCGGTCCGCGATTTTTTCACGTCGGCGGCTGCTGCCGGCAAGACGGTGCTCGTGGTGTTCAACATGGTCGACTGGCCGCGGCAACGGGAGCGGATCGCCGGGTGGCTGGCCACGTTCACGGCGGAGACCGGCGTGACGCCCCTCGCCGTGTATGCCGCTCCGCACGACTTCGCCGCTGCCGAGGCGGGGCGGATCACGTTTCACCCGCTGCCCGAACTGACGCCCGACGGCGGCACGGCCGGCCCCGGTGAGCGACTTGCCGACTGCGACTTCGATCGCATCAAGCAGCAGGCGATGGCAGGCGCCCTGCGCGTGGTGGCTGATCCGCGCAGCGGGGCTGCCTCGTGGCTCGACGCCTTCGATGCCGCGGCGGGCCGATGGCGCGATGCGAGGGAGCTGCTCGCGCGGGAGAGCCGCGTGCGGGTCGAGCTGCCGACGGCGCCTCGCGAGCTCGTGTGGAACGAGATCTGGGACTGGCTCGAACCGCGGCGGTCGGGCTTCGACCTCACCGTGAGCCGCGTCTATCGAGTGGCGGGGCAGGGCGTGATGTGGGCTGCCCGGCGGGTCGGGCTGGCGCGGACGACCGAGCAGAAGCGGGAGGATTTCTCAGCGGTCGAGCTCGCGGCGCTCAAGCAGGCCCTCACCGAATTCATCGAACGGCTCGACGATGCCTGTCGCCGCGATTCGCTGCTCGGCGAGATGCTGGGGGCTCGGCTCGCCACCGCCGACCGCGTTATCTGGTATGCCGATCTCGAGCGGCGACATGCCGCGCTGCCGCTGGTGTCGGAGGATTATCGTGGCTTCGTGCGGGCGGAACTCGACCGTTTCGCCCGGGAGAATCCGCAGCTCGTCGGCTGGATCGTGACGGCGCTCAATGCCGGCGCGGTGGCCCGCCCGGCCATCACCGTGGGGCTCGGCCTCGCCGGCGCGGCCGTTGTGCCTGCCGCGGCCGCCACGGCTGGCGGGCTCACCACGCTCGTGCACCATGTCGGCGACGTGGTGGTAGGCACGGCGGCGACGCTCGCCGGCGAAGGCGCGCTCGGACTCACGGCGGTGGGACTCAAGCCGCTTCTGGAGCGGCTCTTCGCCGGCTGGTCGGCGGAGCGCGGGCGGGTCCTCGCTGAAACGCTCCATGACGTCGTGCTCGGTGATCGGCTCGACGAGATCGATCGGCTCGCGAACGCTGCGGCGCGGCCGGAAGTGGCGCGGGCCCGCGACCTGCTCGCCCAATGCAGTCGGGAGTGTGCCTGAGATGACGGATCACGAATCCATGACTGCAGCAGCCGCGGGTGTCGCGAGTGAGCCCGACTTCGGCGGCTTCGACCACATGGTCGAGTCGCTCGCCCGCTGGAGCGGGTCGCTGCCGCAGTGGCCGCCGGCCGGCCGCGTGCAGGCCGAGTGGCAGGCGATTGAGCCGCGGCTTGACCGGGCCCGACGCGAGCTGTCGCGGGTGCTCGTGGTGGGCGTGGTGGGCGGCACGGGCACGGGCAAGAGCACGCTCGTGAACGCGCTGGCAGGGCAGGTGGTGACCGACGCGGGCGACGTGGCGAGGCCGACCACGACGAGCCCGATCGTCGTGGCGGCACCGGATGTCGATCTCTCCTGGCTGCCGGTGGAGGCGATGGGGGCGCGGGTCGTCCGCAGCGATGCGCCGGCCGTCGCCAACATCGTGCTGGTCGACTGCCCAGATCCCGACACGCAGGCCGAGCCTGATGCCGCCGCTGTATCGGTTGCCGCGCCGGCTCGGCCGAGCGACACCAATCGCAACCGCGATCTCCTGGAGGCCGTGCTGCCCGCCTGCGACGTGCTCCTGCTCGTCGCCACCGCCCAGAAATACCGGTCGTGGATCGTGGCCCGCGAGGTGGCCGCGTTCGCGCCGGGACGGCCGCTGTTCTTTGTGCAGACGCATGCGGCGCGGGATCCCGACATCCGGGGCGATTGGCAGCGGGAGCTCGAGTCGCAGGGCTTCAGTGTGCCGCGGATCTTTCGGCTCGACGGCGTCGAGGCGGCGCGGCGCGCCGCAGCCGGCCTCGAGCCTGAGCCCGGCTTTCGCGACCTCGTGGCGGCGATCGACGAGGAGCTGGTCGGCCGTGCCGCCCGCCGCGTGCGCCGCACCGGCGCCGTCGATCTCACGGCCTGGTTCACGCAGCAGTGCCGTGGGCAACTCGGGCCCCTGCGCGGCCCAGTGGAACAGCTGGCCGCGGGCGTGCGAACCGAGCGGTCGCGGCTCGAGGGGCTGCTCGCCACGTCGATCTCCGCGCAGCTGCGCGGCCAGCGTCACGGCTGGCAGCGGCTCGTCACCGACGAGATCGTGCACCGCTGGCACGGCGGTCCCTTCGCCACGTTTCTGCACGCGGTCTCGGCGGTCGCCGCGCTCTGGCAGCGGGTGCGGCCGGCGCCCGGCGTGATTGGGCGGCTCGTCACGGGTGGCTCCGCCGCGGTGACGACACACGACACCGCCGGCTGGCAGTCGGTGGCGGAGCTGGGCCTCTCCGAAGCCGAGGTTGAGCAGTCGCGGACGGTGCTCGCGGGGCTGGCGGCGCGGGCGCGGATCGGTGAGCCGCTCGTGAGCCGCCCGCGACTGGAGACCACGCGAGTGCAGTCGCTCGCTGCAGCCGTGCTCGACCGCACAGGGCAGTGGCTCGGCGGCTCCATCGGCCGCCTGGTCGCCGACCGGCGGGGCCGGGTGGCAGGCCCGCTCGTGCACTGGGCGTTCGAGCTGCTCTTCACGGGCCTGTTCGTGGCCGTGCTCGCGCGTGCCGGCTGGAGCTTCTTCTACGGCCACCTCTGGATGGGGCGGCCTGTGAGTGGCACCGGCTTTCTCCAGGAAGCGCTCGTGTGGCTCATGCTCTGGGGACTATGCCTCCGCTGGGCCGTCTTCGGGCTGGTGCGACGCGGGCTCGACCGCGACATCGCGACGGTCGTGGATGGTGTGCCGGCGGCGCGGCTCGTCGATCCACTGCTGGCTGACTTCGCCGAGGCGGCCGCGCAGGTGACTGAGTTTCTCGATGGTGGCGATCGGCTGGCGGCTGAGGCGGAGCAGATGGCGGCGGCTCTCGGCGAGCCGGTTGGCGGCCTCGGCCGGCTACGGGCGATCTCCGACCGCCGCCCCTCTTGCTGACAATACGCCGTGAGGGGCTGCCCGTGCCCCGGGAGCCGGTGTATGCCGCCGAGCGCAGCCAGGATGGCGGAGCGAAGGCGGCATCCGAGCGAGCGAAGAACAAGATGTTTGTAGCGAGCGTCCGGCGACGGGGCATGGGCAGCCCCGAACTTTCACCAACTGGGTGAACCACCAGTCGGGGGCACAGGCTCGTGGTGGTATCATCCGTGCTTGTGCGGTCATCGTGCCGCCGGGCGGTCTCGCAGGATGCTCGTTCACCGCATGATCAACATGTCGCCTCGAGCAGTTGCCCCGTGGGGCGTGTGTGCGCTGGCGCTGGTCGCGGGAGTTGCGACTGCCGGGGCCGCCGAGCTCGATGAGGTGCGGCGGCAGGGCGAGCTCGTGTGGGCTGCCGATCAGGAAGGGGGCGGGCCGCATGTGTTTCCCGCCGCCGACGATCCGACGAGGCTCACCGGCTTCGAGGTCGACTTCGCCGAGCTGCTCGCGGCCGAGCTGGGTGTGAAGGCCCGGTTTCAGCAGGGGCAGTGGGATCGGCTGCCACTGCTTCTGGGGCGTTCGGCCGACTGCGTGATCAACGGGATCGAGCTCACGCCGGAGCGGCAGCGTGACTACCGCTGCTCGCGGCCTTACTTCTCCTATGCGCTCCAGCTCCTCGGCCGCCGCGAGGGGCCGCTCGACGCATTCGAGCGGCTCTCCGGTCCTGGGCCGCACGGGCCTTGGAAGGTGGGCGTGCTCACCGGATCGGCGGCCGAGACGGTGATGCGTGGCCGCACCGACCTCGACATCGATGTGGTGGGCTACGACGGCACGCTCGATTCCCTGGAGCAGGTGCGAACGCGGGTGCTCGACGCGGCGGTGATGGACGACTGCATCTTCGCCTTCTACGCCGACCGGTTCGCCGACTTGCGCACCGTGGGGCGGCCGTTTGCCGGCGGCCTCTATACGGTGCTCACTGCCCGCGACACGCCCGAGCTCGCGGCCGCGATCGACACGGCGATCGGGCGGCTGATCGCCGACGGTCGGCTCAAGGCGCTCTATGACCGTTGGGATCTCGCCGGTCGGCAGCAGATGCTGCTCTTGCGCGATGCTGCCGAGATTCCTCCGGCACCGTCCCGCAGCACCTGGGACCTCGTCTGCGAGACGCTGCCGCTGCTCGTGCGGTCGGCCGGCATGACGGTGCTGCTGTCGTGCGTCTCATTTCCGCTCGCGATCCTGATCGGCCTGGCCGTGGCCGTCGGGCGGCTCTACGGTCCGCCGTTCCTGCGGCCGCTGCTCACTGGGTATGTCGAGGTGCTCCGCGGCACGCCGCTCATGCTTCAGCTCTATGCGATCTTCTTCCTGCTGCCGAAGGTGGGGCTGGCCCTGCCGGCGGTGGTGGCGGCCGTCGCCGGCCTTGCGCTCAACTACTCGGCCTACGAATCGGAGATCTACCGGGCCGGACTCAAGGCCGTGCCCATCGGGCAGTTCGAGGCCGCGCTGGCACTTGGGCTCACGAAGTGGCAGGCCCTGCGGCACGTGCTCGTGCCCCAGGCGGTGCGGATCGTGATGCCGCCGGTGACGAGCGACTTCATCGCGCTCTTCAAGGACACGAGCGTCTGCTCGGCGATCACGGTCATCGAGCTGACGAAGCGGTACAGCGTGCTCGCGCTGTCGACAGGGCGAATCGTCGAACTCGCCGTCGTCACGGCGCTGCTCTATCTGGCGATGAGCTGGCCCCTCGCGCTGCTCTCGCGCTGGTTCGAGCGGCGGCTCGAGTCGGGAGGGCAGCGATGATCGCAATCGACTCCCTCTCGAAATCCCGCGGCAGTCTGCGGGTGCTCCGCGAGGTGAGCCTGGCGGGGGCCGAGGGGGGCGTGACGGCGCTGGTGGGGGCATCGGGCAGCGGCAAGACGACGCTCCTGCGGTGCCTCAACGGCCTGGAGACGTTCGACGCCGGTGGCCTCACGGTGGCCGGCCATCGCCTGGAGCCGGGGCCGCATTCACCCGCGACGCTCGAGCGGCTGCGTCGGGACGTCGGCATGGTGTTCCAGCAGTTCAACCTCTTTCCCCACCTCTCTGTGATCGACAACGTGACGCTCGCTCCGAGGACGGTGCTGCGGATGGCGGCCGAGGAGACGCGGATGGCGGGGCTTGCCTTGCTCGATCGCGTGGGCCTCGCATCGTTCGCCGCGGCCCGGCCGGCGATGCTCTCGGGGGGCCAGCAGCAGCGCGTGGCCATCGCCCGGGCGCTGGCGATGCGGCCACGGGTGATGTTGTTCGACGAACCGACGAGCGCCCTCGATCCGACGATGACGGCGGAGGTGCTCGACGTGATCGTCGACCTGGCCCGGGGTGGTCAGACGATGGTGGTCGTGACGCACGACCACGCGTTCGCGAAGCGGGCAGCCACGTGGGTCGTCGAGCTTGCCGCCGGTCGCGTCGCCCGCCAAGGAACGGCGGAAAAAATCTTGGGCGGTTGATGCGTCGTGGGCGGTTGGAGGGTCGGCCCTGCTGCCGCTTCCGCGGCAGGATCCCCCGGCTCGCGCCTGGGGGCTTGTATGAGACACTCACACAAGCCCTGAGCGCCAGCGAGGGGATCCCTCGCGAACGGCACTGAAGGCGCAAAAAATAACTCCGCCCGGGAGTTTCCTCCCGGGCGGAGCTCACTGGCCGAAGTCGGGCAACAGATCTCCGTTCGACCTATCGTCCGAGACTTACTTGACCGAAACCGTCCGGCTCACCGCCACGACCGCCTTGCTGTCGACCTTCTTCGAGGCCGAGGCATCGGGCGTCGGGGCAGCCGGCTCGACCGTCGCACCGCAGGCCGGCTCGCAGCCACACGCGGGCTCCGCACCGCAGCCGGGCTCGCAGCCAGCGCTGCAGTCGGGCTCGCAGCAGCTGGTGCAGCTCTTGCGGCACTTCTTCGCGTTGTGGATAGCGCGGAGAAGGTCACGGATCGGGGTCGCACACTTCTTCACACCGCAGCAGCCAGCGGCAGCACCGCAGCTCGGCTCGCAGCAGCCAGCACCGGCGTCGCAGGCCGGCTCCGCACAGCCGTTGCCGGCGTCGCAGGCGGGCTCAGCGCAACCGTTGCCAGCACCGCAGGCCGGCTCGCAGCAGCTATCGCCGCAGCAGCCATGGTGCTTCCGCTTGCACTTCTCGAACAGGCCCTTCAGCCCGCCGAAAAGGTCATGCTTCTTCCGCAGACCGCAGCAGCTCGCGCCACCGCAGCATCCAGCACCGGCGTCGCAGGCCGGCTCGCAGCAGCCGTTGCCGGCGTCGCAAGCGGGTTCTGCACAGCCGTTACCAGCACAGGCATTGCCAGCACCGGCATCGCAGCCGGGCTCGCAGCAGCCAGCACCGGCATCGCAGCCGGGCTCACAGCACGAGGTGCAGCCCTTATGGCCGAGCATCTTGTTCAGGAGCTCGAAACCGAAGGACTGGCTACAAACGGTGACGCCCAGAACCAGCGCACCGAGAAACATCATACGCTTCATCGAGCCACATCTCCTTTGCTTGCGGATCACGCGAGAATCGTCTGGTCCCGTTCTTGAGGTGCCGTCACCCCGAGGTTGTGATCCACGAACTTTTCCGCGACAGGCCTGTCGAGCCATTCCGTGACTCGAGGAATCGCAGGTTGCTGTCGCCCCCTGGTTGCCCGACGGGCACAGTGATGCCCCGGGGGACAGAGTGGGCTATCGGCGACTCCGTCAAAGCGGCTTGAGGCTCGTCGAAGGTTTTTTTTCACGGTGTTTCAGCGGTGCGCGTTGCGTGAAGACTGCCGTGCTGCGCGCGTGCGCAAGGGCTGCGGGCGACCGTCATACGACCGTCACACCTTCGCGCGAAACGCCCGTTCAACCCGCACAGCTTCACACGCGGACCAGCCGCGGTGGTAAACCCTGCGGCCTGTCGTGGAGGTTGCGGGGAATGTTGACATCCCCATCGCAACCGTTAAACTCTGCCGACGACTCTGGTGGCCGGGAGGAAGCATCTGCTTTCGTCAGGCAAACAGGGAACTCCGGTGTGAATCCGGGACGGCCCCGCCGCTGTGACCAGGCGCCGAGGTCGGCTGTGTCGAGCCATTGCGGTGCCTGTGTGGCCCGCGAGAAGGCATGCAGCCGGCTGAGCCTGGGAGTCAGAAGACCTACCAGGTGTCAGGAGTCTGCCGGACCGCGAGGGCGGAATGGTGGGCACGGTCGAGTGATCGACCGGTCGCAAGGCACTCAGGATCCGCTCCTGCAAGCTCCCGCTTCGCCGACGGTCGCGCCTGCGCCTGCATGCGCGTGCCCGGGCTGGGCGTGCGCGTGCAGGTCGGCAGTGGCATGGACTCGCTCTCTCCGGGTCGACGCGTCGGCATGACGCTCGTCGAGCTGCTCGTGGTCGTGGCGATCGTGGCCGCACTCGTCGCGCTCCTGCTGCCCGCGGTTCAGTCGGCCCGCGAGGCCGCGAGGCGGACGAGCTGCATGAACAACCTCCGGGGCATCGGCTGTGCGATCTACGGCTACGAGTCCGCCCGTCGGGCCTTCCCCGTCGGCTGCCTTGAATGCACCACGAAGGCTCCCCGCAAGCAGATCGCCTGGAATGCCTTCATTCTGCCTTTCGCCGAGGAGCCGGGGGCTGCGGCGGCCTTTGACTTCACGTTCTCGTATCGGAGCTCCCAAAATCGTATCGCCGCTGGCCATGTCGTCCCGCTCTTCCTCTGCCCGAGCACCTCGCGGACGAACCGCACCGGCCCTACGACGGGTGACCGTAACAGGAACGGTCGCTGGGACGCAGGCGACGATCTCGCCTACACGGACTACGGCGGGATGTACGGTGTGGGCTATTCAGTGCCCCAGCCGCTGGCGGAACACGCGGGAGTGATGCAGTACGAGCGGCCCACGACCGCGAAGCAGGTGACGGACGGCCTGTCTCATACGGCACTCATCGCGGAATGCACGGGCCGTGACGCATCGTTCCAGTCGGAGTGGGCCAACGGCCAGAACATCTTCGACCAGTGGCACACGATGGGCATTAACCAGAGTCAGAACAACGAAATGTGGAGTGATCACATAGGAATGGCCGGAATGGTGTTTTGTGACGGCCATGTGGACTTCGTGCACGAGTCGGTCGAGCAGGCCGTTCTGCTTGCCATGCTGACGCGTGCCGGTGGCGACACTCACCGCCGCTGAACTGCCGTAGAGGGAGAATTCGATGATGCGTGTGTTCGCAGCGGTGGCAGTGCTGGTGGCGCTGGTGGCGACGCCAGCCAGGGCCGCGCTGGTGACAGTGAACGACTTCAGCGACATCTTTTTCTGGACCGGCAGCGGGACGAACCAGGCGGCGCTCGTGCTGCAGTTTCCCACTACGGTCGAGACCGGCACGGTTGCGCCAGCAGCGATCGCATGGGGCTACCGCTGGAACGGGTCGGCCACATTTGCAGACATGGTGTTCTCGCTCGCCGGCAACATTACTGGGGGGCCGCGGCCGGTTGCCGGATCCGATGCCCGGCTTGCGGTGGATGTCTCCTACTACAGCGCTTTCACCGATTACTTCGTCAACGAGGTTTCCTATAACCAGATCGGATTGCCTGCAGCAGACTGGTCGCAGGCAGTCCGCCAGATCGGCCCATACGACATCGACACCGGGGAGTATCCGGCACAGTACCAACTCGACAGCGCAGCTGGTGTCTGGACGGGAAGCCAACTGAACGTATCCGGCGCTGGCATCGCTGGCACGCCGCTCGTCGACGGCGGCTGGTACGGCTTCATTCAGGCAGATGGCCTCGCCTCGACTCTGGCATTCGCCCAACCGGTCGCGGCCGTGCCCGAGCCAGCGGCTCTTCCGCTCGCAGTATGCGGCTGCGTCGTGGCTGTCGGTGCGTGGCGGCGCAGGCAGCGAGTTTCATGAGCGGGCTGGAGCGATCCCGCGAGGCGATTCTCGATCGCAACGCGCGGGCCTGGGATCGGCTGGCCGCGAACCGCGCGGCCCTCGCGCAGCCGGCGGCCGACCAGGCGTTTGCCGATCCCCGCGGCTGGCTCGGCGGCGGTGGCGCGCACGGCCAATCGTGGCTACCCGAGCGGCTTGACGGGCTGGAGGTGCTCTGCCTGGCGGCCGGCGGTGGCAAGCATGGGCCACTGTATGCGGCGGCGGGCGCGCTGGTGACGGTGGTCGACCTGTCGCCATCAATGCTCGACCTCGATCGGCAGGTGGCCCGGGAACGCAAGATCGACCTCGCGGTCGTGCAGGGCTCGATGGACGACCTCGCCATGTTCGGTGTCGGCCGGTTCGACCTCGTCATCCATCCGGTGAGTACCTGCTACGTGCCCGACGTCGGTCGCGTGTTTCGCGAGGTGGCCCGCGTCACGAAGGCCGGAGGGCTCTACGTGAGTCAGCACAAGACGCCTGCCAGTCTGCAGGCGACGCTCGAGGCCGGCCCGACGGGCCGCTATGAGCTGCGGTTTCCCGTAACACGAGTCGAACCCCTGCCCCCGGAGCCGCCGTCGCGGCTGCGGGAGGCCGGTACCCATGAGTTCATCCACTCGCTCTCCGCAGTGCTCGGCGGCATCTGCGCGGCGGGCTTCACGATCGAGGATGTCTGCGAGCCCGATCACACGCAGCCTGGGGCGGCGGTCGGCTCGTTCGCCCACCGCGCGGCCTTCCTACC
Organism: Pirellulales bacterium; assembly: GCA_049695995.1. Classification (GTDB taxonomy): domain Bacteria; phylum Planctomycetota; class Planctomycetia; order Pirellulales; family UBA1268; genus QWPN01. Next base: position 68,023 of record JBAVTF010000085.1, read on the forward strand.
CCCGTACATCCGCGTCCTGGCCCGACGCCGCTCGGAGCCGGCGGGTGGAGGCACCGCCGGGGCGATCGTGCTGGTAGAGTAAGGCGACTGACACCCACGGATGCTGCGATGATCTGCCTCACGATCCTGCTCACGACGAAAGACACGGCCGACGTGCCGAAGGTCCGCGACCTGCTCACGCAGGCGATGCGAAAGAGCCGGGCCGAGCCGGGCTGCCTGCGATTCGACGTCTATCACTCCACGGCCGAGCCGCGGCGGTTCACGCTCGTCGAGCACTGGGCGGATCAGGCGGCGATCGACGCCCACCGGCTCGCCGAGGCCTACACGACCATTTACAAACCACAGGTCATGCCACTCGTCGACCGCGAGGGGCATCCGAGTACGTTGCTGGAGTGACACCGGTCGGCCGGAACGGCAGAAGTCTCCTCGCGAAGGCCGCGGCGGCCTAACGCTCGTCGAGCGTCCGCCGATTCCGTCCTCCCTCCCGTGCGTGTTTTCAAGACATGATCCTCCTCATCGACAACTACGATTCGTTCACCTGGAACCTCGTGCAGCGGTTCGGGGAGATCGCGCCCGATGTGACCGTCGAGGTGCACCGCAACGATCAGATCACGGGGGATGAGATCGCGAAGAAAGCGCCGACGCACCTCGTGGTGTCGCCGGGACCGTGCACTCCCGACGAGGCCGGCGTCTCATGCGACGTGGTGCGGCGGTTCGCCGGCCGGATGCCGATCCTCGGCGTCTGCCTTGGCCACCAATCGATCGGCCAGGTGTTCGGCGGCACGATCGTGCGGGCCAAGCAGCTGATGCACGGCAAGGTCGATCGCATCGAGCACGCGGGCAAAGGGCTTTTCGCCGGGTTGCCGACACCGATCGAGGCCACGCGGTATCACAGCCTCGTGATCGACCCGCCCACGCTGCCCCGCGACTTCGAGGTCGATGCATGGTCCACGGCACCCGATGGCTCGCACGAGATCATGGCGATCCGCCACAAGACGCTACCCGTCTACGGCGTGCAGTTCCATCCCGAGAGTTTCCTCACGCCTGCCGGCTACGACCTCTTGCGGGCATTCCTTGCCACCGCGCCGTGCACAACGGCGGCCTGATCCAATGATCGAGCTGACCGATGCACTCACGCTCGTTGAGGCCACGGCGCAGCCACTGCCGCCGCGGCGGCAGCGGCTGCTCGACGCCTGCGGCCGCACGCTTGCGGCGGGGATCGTGGCCGACTGCGATTCGCCCCCGTGGGATCGGGCGATGATGGATGGTTTCGCCGTCTGCAACGCGGATGTCGCCACGGCCGGCGCTGCGGCCGTCGAGCTCGACGTGATCGTCGATCTCGCTGCCGGCGACGTGACGCAGCTCGTGATTCGCGACGGCACGTGCGCCCGCATCATGACCGGGGCGCCGATCCCGCCGGGGGCCGAGGCCGTGGTGCCGGTCGAGTGCGCCGTCGATGGCACGGCGCACGCGCATGCAGGAAGCCGCGTGAAGCTGGCCGATCCGCGGTTTCGCGCGGGCCAGCACGTGGCTCGGCAGGGGGCCGCGTTTCGTCGTGGCCAGGAGGTGCTCGCGGCCGGCACGGTGCTCCGTGCGGCCGAGATTGGCCTAGCTGCGGAGGCCGGTGCAACGCATGTCGTGGCCGCGCCGCGGGTGCGGGTGGCGATGCTCTCCACCGGCAGCGAACTCGTTGACTGCGACCGCGAGCCTGCCTTCGGCCAGACCCGCAATTCCAACGGACCGATGCTGGCCGCGGCGGTGAGCCTGCTCGGCGGCGAGCCGATTCCGCTGGGGCTCGCGGCCGACAAGCCGGAGGCCATTCGGGCCGCCGTGGCCCAGGGGCTCGCGGCCGACATCCTGCTGTTGTCGGGGGGCGTGTCGGCCGGCGACCTCGACCTCGTGCCGGAGATCTTCCGACAGTGCGGTGTCGAGAAGGTGTTTCACAAGGTGCGGCTCAAGCCGGGCAAGCCCGTGTGGTTCGGGCGGCTCGTCCGCGGTGGTGGCGAGCCCGACACGCTCGTGTTTGGCCTGCCGGGCAATCCGGCGAGCAGCCTCGTCTGCTTCGAGCTCTTCGTGCGCCCCGCGTTTCAGATCCTCGCCGGCCGTCCGCGGCCGGACTGGCACCTGCCGCATGCCCGGGCACGGCTGCTCGCTCCCTGCAAGGCAGCACCTGATCGGCCGGTCTATCTGCCGTGTCGGCTGGCTCGCGATGGGCAGTCGGTCGTGGCCACGCCACTGCCGTGGACCGGCTCATCGGATCTCCTCGGCCTGGCCGGCGCAGGAGGGCTCATCGCCCTACCCGCTGGCAGCGGTCGCGTCGAGGCCGGTGCCGAGGTCGATGTCGTGCAGCGGTGGTAGGCAGCGCCCGCGGCTATGCAGGCAGTGAGCGGTGGAAGTGGACGTGCTTCCAATTGCCGCCGATCTTCTGCCAGATCCGCGTCTCCTCGCACGGCTTCGTCACTGGGCGACCGGCATCGTCGAGTGTCTGCGTGAGCCGGACGTAGGTGACGACCGCCACGGTGTCGGAAAGGAGCTTCACCTTCGGCGACGCCATCGTGTTGGTAACCGGCTTGGGGGCCCCGGCGGGCAGCTTGAAATAGAACTCGTGGAACGGCAGACCCTCCACGAGCTGGCCGCGGGCCTCCGGCTCGAAGCAGGTGAGGTCTTCGGCCACGAGCCGGTGATAGGCCTTCCAGTCGCCGGCGGCGACGGCCGTCAGCAGCTGGCGGGAAAGATCAAGCAGTTCCACTTCGAGAGACACGGCCGCGGTCACGATGGCGACTCCTGGGGGGTGACGATTCCGAGCGACACGAGCTTGCCGAGGCACTCATCCCGTTCACGGCAGCGCTCGAGGCCGGACCACGACCCATCCTGCGCGGCGAGAAACTCGGCGTGCGTGGCGGGCAGCGTGCCGCCCGGCCGTGCGGCGAGCCGCCGGATCACGTCCTGGTCGAGCCGCGTGAGCCGCATGGCCTGCACGCGGTAGTCGAGGAATGCCTCCCAGACGAGCGGGAAGAGTGGCGCCACGATCTCGCGGCCGATCGTCTCGGCGTAGCGGCGGATCTCCAACTGGGCGTGGCTGTCCATCCGCAGGGCGAGGAAGTGGAGCAGGTTGTGAAGATCGATCTTCCAATAGGCCTCGGTGTAGGTGGAGAGCGGCAGATCCTTGCGGGCCTGCTCGCGGGCGATGCCCGCCTCGAGCCGCTCCTCATACACCCGGCGTGCCAGCCGCTGCAGTTCCTGCTCGGCCTGCGTGAGACGGTGGCCCGTGTCGGCCGGCACATAGTCGCCGGAGCCCTGCCTATTCGTGGCGGCCTGGCTCCGCCACTCGTCGTCGGTCGTCGTCTGCATCGCGTCGATGGCCAGCGAATACCGAGTCGAGTATTCGTTGACGCTCGCGGTACGGTGGCGGATCCACTGCCGCCAGCAGTCCATCGGCACCCGCACGACGAACTTCAATTCGGCCATCTCGAAGGGCGTGGTGTGGGCGTGCCGCAACAGATAGCGAATCAGTTGGCGGTCGTCGCTCACTCGGCGGGTGCCCTCGCCGTAGCTCACGCGAGCCGCCTGCACCACGGAGCCGTCGTCGCCCATGCAGTCAACGAGAGCCACGAAGCCGTCGTCGAGCACCGGGAGCTTCTTCCAACGCAGCGACTCGAGGAGCGCCGCACGGTCGGTGGAGGGGGCTGGTGTCGTCATCGCCGGGCGCATCCTGCGGGCTGAAAAGCCACAGAATGGGGCACGGGCCGGCGACGGTCAATCCTTCGCGAGAAGTTCCTGCAACAGGCCGGCCAGCTTGCGGGCGTCGTCGGACTTGTGGACCTGGTCGATCCGTGACTTCGGCACCCCGAGCTTGGCGAGCGAGCCGGTAATGCTCGTCCAGAGTTTCTCCCGCTTCTTGCCCTCGGCCAGGTAGAGATCGGTCACCTGTTCTCCAACCCGCTGCAGCAGGGCAGTGTCGAGGTTCTCGTAGTAGTTTTTGACGATCGACTGCTGATATTTCGTGAGTTCCGCCATAATCGCCCGCCTCGTCTGCTGGAAGGAGTCACCCAAGCCGGCTACAGTATCGGTCGAAACGGCCGTTTTCTTCGAGAGATTCCGATGCCCACCATCACCTTCACCAACGAGAAAAAGGAAATCCAGGTGCCGGAGGGGGCCAACCTCCGCAAGGAGGCGCTCGCCGCGGGCGTGCAGCTCTATCCGGGCATCCATAAAGTGGCCAACTGCCACGGCTTCGGCACCTGCGGCAGCTGCCGGGTGCTGATCACCAAGGGCATGGAGAACACGAGCCCCAAGGGGCTCCTGGAGGCCGGCCGCCTGGGGGTTTCGCTCGCCTACATCGGCAACGAGAAGACGATGCGGCTGGCCTGCCAGACCCGCGTCAACGGCGACATCACCGTCACCACCTGCCCGCCGCTCAACCTGTTCGGCGAAAACTTTTTCAGCTGAACGTCCGGCTGAACCTTGGTTAGGCCGTATGAAGGTGCGCCGGCTTCGGGACGGCATGAGTTCCCTCGCCAAGGCCGCGGCGGCCTAACGCTCGGGATCCTCACGCCGATCCCTTCGCCTCCTCAACTATGCTCTTCGCCCCGTCACGCGTCGTGCGGGGCTCTCGCGTGTCGTGTGGTGCGTGATGAAGGAAGTGATTGCGGTCGTGAAGCCGTTTCTGGTCGAGAAGGTGCTCGAGGCGCTCAAGCTCGCGCCGTTGGAGGCATGTACCGTTCGTGAGGTGAAGGGCTACGGACGGCAGAAGAGCTACCTCGATCAGTATGGTGACAGTGAGTATTCGCTGGCGTTTCTTCCGAAGGTAGAGATCCAGGTGTGGGTCGACGACGCCCGCGTGGACGAGGTCGTCGACCGCATCACCGCCGTCGCCCGCACGGGTCGCATGGGCGACGGCAAGATCTTCATCCTCCCTGCCGTCGAGGCACTGGTCGAGTGAGCCTCATTTGAGGAAGACGCCGGTCGCGTACCAGATGCCGTTGCCGCCGCGGCGGATGTCGTAGCCGTAGGCGGCCTGCGGGCTACGGACGGCGTTCCAGTGGCCCGGCGACTGCCGCCAACTGGCGACGCAGTCGACGCAGGAGTCGAGCAGATCCTGGTTCTCCCAGCTCTCGGCACAGACCTCCGATGCCGAGCCGGCGCCCATTCGGCTGGCGATCCGCTGCGACCGCACGTCCCAGCCGTGGTGGCCCTGCCGGCGGATGCGGGCCTGGTGGGCGGAGTGGCTCTCGGCTTCGGCGCAGAGCGAGGGATCGCAGCTGCCCTGAGTGCTCTGCGGGTTCTCGGGGTGAATCCGTACGGCGAGGATCAGTGATCGCTGCGTGAGCGATCCTTCCGGCAGCGCCGCCAGTTCATCGACGTGAGACGTGGCAAAACGGTAGTACTTGCCAGACGTCTGCGGGAGGATCGAGACGATCCGCCCGGCGTAGCGCGGATGCGCGTGGTCGACGACGAACACGCCGGGGCCGCGTCGCATTTCGACGAGGCTCGGATCCGCCACGAGGCCGGCCGCCTCCGCCATGCCCAAACGGCAGAAGACCCACGGCGTGCCCGAACGGCCGAATCGCTCCCGGACGTCGGGCCGTTCGAGGTGCTGCCCCACGGCGTCACCGGGATCACCTGACTGCGGCTCCACCGACACCAGCAGCATCGCGGCGGAGACCCGGGCGGCCTCGATCGCCGCGGCGTAGTCGTCGATCCGCTGCACACCCTCCGCTGCCGCGACGATTCGCGGCACGGGCGTGGCGGCCACAACGAGCGTGCTGCATGTCATGACAGCGGCCAGTGCCGCCAGGATCATCGAGAAGAGTCGAATACGATCACACCGCATGGAGTTCGTGATGAACATGCTGCACCTCATCCGTAAGTGAAAGGAACGAGGTGGCGATTGAATGGCCGGGACGCGTCGGCTGCAAGTGGCCCGCGGCCGCGGGCCAACGTCGTTTCTCGACTTACGTCACACCGCATCGCGACCAAGCGTGGCCATCACAAGCAGTTGCGCGAAATCGAAAAAATTTCCGCCGCTGGAGGCCCGTTGCTCCGCAACGGGCTCCTGTGGCCTTGTCGCGCCGCGACAAGCGCTCCGGTCACGGCGTGACCGGACTACCGAGCGTGACGGGCCTACGTGGCCCGGTCACGCCGTGACCGGAAAAAAGTGGCCTACAGGGCCGGACGCGGCTGGACTGGCTCGAAGGGCCGCACCCAGATCGAGCGGAACTGCACCGGGTTGCCGTGGTCCTGCAGCATGATCGGCAGGGCGTCGGGGTGCTTCGTGTAGCTGGGCGGTGCGTGCCAGAAGGTGTTGCCCTTGATTACGGTGTCGGAATGAATCGCGATGCCATTGTGGAGCACGCTGACGCGGGCCGGTGCGGCGAGTGAACCGTCGGCATGAAACCGGGGCCGTGTGAATAGGATGTCGTAGGTCTGCCATTCGCCCGGCTTGCGGCAGGCGTTCACGGACGGTGGCTGCTGTTTGTAGAGGGCGCCGCACTGGCCGTCGGGATACGTGAGCGGACCGTCGGTGCCGTCCTCGTAGGAGTCGAGCACCTGGATTTCGTATTGCCCCATCAGGAACACGCCCGAATTGCCACGCCCCTGGCCTTTGCCTGTCGCCGGACTCGGCATGCGGAACTCCAGATGCAGCTGGCAATCGCCGAACGGCTGCTTCGTCGAGATCGCCCCTTTGCCGACCGTCGCCACGCCGTCGGCGACCCGCCACTGCTCGGCTCCCTGCCATGCGGCGAGATTCGTGCCGTCGAAGAGCACGATCGCATCGGCCGGCGCGGGCACGGGGCCGCTCGGCGCCGGCCCGGGGTCGATGGCCTTGGGCCGTGGCCACTCGATCGGGTTTCGCCACTCGCCGCTGGGGTGCTTCGTGCCGCTGAGTTGCAGCCGGCGGGAACGGATCGATTCGGTGATCGCCCGGGCCTTCGCTTCCGCCTCGGCGATCGGCAGGCCCGCCTTCATGCCGGGCCGCAGGTGGCCGGCCGCCGAGAGGTAGGCATCGCGGAGCAGCTGCATTCGCTGCGTGACCTCCGGCAGAAACGCTTCGAGCGCCGCGGGCCTGTCGGCGGCCGCCAGCGAGTCGTCTCCGAGCCCGCGCAGCACGGCCCGGCAGATCGCCCAGTAGCCCTGCGGGTTGGGATGCACGGAGTCGGGGGCAAACACGACGCTCGCGTCCTTCGTCCGGGCAGCGGCCAGCATCTCCTTCATCGGTCCGTGCACGTCGATCACGAGCCAGCCGTCGGCCCGCTTCGCCACGAGCCACTTCGAGTAGGCATCGAGGACGGCGTCGTAGTCGGCCTTGCCCGCGGGGCCAGGCTTGTCGGGCCGCTTGTCATACACGGGCGGCGTGAGGTGGATGATCGTGGCACCGGTTGCGGCGACGGCCTCGTGCAGCCGCTCGATGCCCGCCTTGAATCTCACGAACCGCGTGTCGTCGAGTGGCTGGTAGATGCCGCAGTTCATGCCGTAGCAGGCGAGCACCACGTCGGGCCGCACGACCCGCAGTACGCGATCGAGCCGCTCGAAGAGGTCGGGCCGCGGAAACCTCCCGCCCGCATGTCCCTCCTCTGACAGGCCCGAAACCGTCTCGCTCGGCAGGCCCACGTCAATCACCTCGGCCTGGGTGCCCTGGCGTTCCATCCACGCGACGAGTTCGGCGACCCAGTCGCCGCCGTAGGTGATCGAGTCGCCGAGCACGGCGATCCGCTTGGCCTTCAGCAGCGTGTCTGCCGGCACGGTGTCGGCGGCGGGCGCGGTGCCGAGCGAGACGCAGGCAACAAGGGCGGTGAGGGCAGCGACGGTGGCATGACGCAGACTCATGGTCAGGGGGTCTCCACGGTGGGGGCAGGTTCAGCATCGACGTCGGCCGCCGGCAGGGGCGTGACCTCGAACGTCAGCACGTCGTCATACGTCCGTCGCTCCCAGTCGAGGACCGTGCCAGGAGTGTCGGAGTCGAGTCTGGGGAACAGGTGCACCGGCGTGATCGACACCGAGTAGCCGGCGCCACCGTCGCGGCGGCTCACGTCGACCTCGATGTGCCCGTAGTGCTTGCCACCCGATTCGAGTACGTCTCGTTGCCACCGCTCCGGCGCATGGTCGTGGGCCAGGAAGATCTGCCGGTCGTTGACCTGGTCGGTGGCGGGGTCGGAAAGACGATCGCCGCCGATGCCGACGGTGTAGTAGTGGACGCCGTCGGCGAACGAGTGCTCGTACATCTCGTCATGGCCACAGAACACGGCCCGCACGCCGTGCTCCTTGAAGAGTCCGGTAAGTCCACGGAGAGCCTGTCCGGAATGCATGTCCTTGCCTTCGCCCGTGCCCGGCGGGCGGCCGTGGCGGCCGGCCGAGTATGGCGCATGGTGAAACTGCACGAACACGACCGCGTTGCGGTTCCGGGCCGCCGCGAGTTCGCGTTTCAGCCAGGCATGTTGCTCCGACCCCGGGGTGTAGTCGGGGACGTGGGGGGCATCTTTGCGATCAAGATCGTGGTTGGTGTCGTCGGGCCCGTCGTCGGAGCCGCCATTCGTCGTGTCGAGTGAGAGCAGCGTGACGGGGCCGAAGTCGACGCGGTGGTAGCGGCCGATATGCCGCTCGTCCGTGGCGCCATTCTCCGGATGCTCGAAATAGGTGAGGAACTTCTGCGAGGCGAGCAGCGTGACGGGCCCAGCGTAGCCGCCGAGGTCGCGGAGGCGGTCGTCGCTGGGCGGGCCGCCGAAGATATCGTGGTCGCCCATCACGGCGACGAGCGGCACGCGGGATGCGAGCGTGCCGAACGTGCCGGCGTTGTGCCGCCAAAACTCATCCCAATGTCGCTGCTCGCCGCCACTCTCCACGAGGTCGCCCACGATGCTGCAGAGCACGGGATTGCCGGCCCGCAGGCTCTCGGCGGACCGCGCCGCGATCAGGGCGAGGTTGGTGCGATAGGCCGTCGTCTCGTCGATCACGTAGCGATCGCCCACCCATCGTGGCCGTGGCCCACCAGGCAAGGACGGAGAAGCCGTCCATGCCGTCCGCGATTCCCGCGACGCAAGCTGCGCCTTGGCGTCGGCGTAGAAGAACAGCCGCACGCCGCCGCCGCGGCCCACATCGCCCGGTCGCGGGGCAGTGGTGAGCACGGCCTTCGCGGTCTCGCCCGACTGCTCGACCGCATAGGGGTAGCTTGTCGCCGGCTCCAGACCGGTCACTCGCACGGAATGCAGGAACGGGGGCGCCCCGTACTGCATCCCGGCCGGCTCGGCCATCTGGTAGTCGAGGTCGCGGGTGAGCACCGGCGTCGATGTGAACGTGCGGCCGTCGCAGGTGAGCGTGCCAGGGGCTGCCGCCTCCGACAGCCACCGCACGGTCATCGCGTCCGGGGCCGGGTTTTGCAGATAGGGACGCACCCGGAACGGCGAGGTGGCCAGGTCGGCGGCACGCATCGGCACGGCGACTGCGATCGCAGCCGCCGCGAGTGCGACACGAAAGCCGAAGCGGGAGATCATGGGGTGGAGACTGGGGTGGCCCCGGCCCGGATGGCGAAGAGATGGCTCTTGTTGGCGATATAGAGAGTGTCGCCGGCGACGATCGGCGTGGAGTAGACGCTGTTGCCCATGTTGATCTCCGCGAGCAGTTCCTTCTCCCGCGCGAGCGCGAAGATGGAGATGTCCCCATCCTCGTCCCCGATGTAGACCTTCCCGTCGACGATCAGCGGCGAGCCCCAGCTAGCTGCGAGCATGTCGTGGGTCCAGAGCGGCTGGCCCGTTTTGAGGTCGAGGCAGTGGAAGAGGCCGCTGAAGTCGGCCACGAACAGCATCCCGTCGGCGATCGCCACGGTGCCGCACGTGCGATGCATCGTCTCCTCGAAGTCGAGTTTGCCGTTTTTGTCGGCATCCAACCCGGGGTAGTGCCACACGGCCGCCGAGTTCGGATTGGGCCGGACGACCTCGCCCTGCTCCTTGATTACGGCCTGCTCGCGGCGGCGGGGCAGGGGCTGCGTCGGATCCTTCAGACTCACGGCCAGCTCGCTCGACACGTCGCCCCGCTTCGTGGGGTCGATGCACCACAGATGCCCCACGCCCTCGCCGTGCTCCGGGTCCTCGCCCACGGCCACATACACAAGCCCCTCGTGGACGACCGGCGTGCCAATGATGTGGTTGCGGTCGGCCCTGCCGCCGAGCGTGTACTTCGACTCCTTCGGATTGCAATCGAACTCCCAGAGCTTCTTCGACCGGCCTTTTTCTCCACGGGCGTCGAAGGCATAGAGCCAGCCGTCGCCGCCGCCGAAGATCACCTGCGGCACGCCACCGAGCTCGGCATAGGCCGGGCTCGACCACTGCCCGTGGAGCACGTTGGCGCCGGGCGTGTTGTCGGCCCAGAGCACCGTGCCATCACGCTTGTCAACGCAGAGAAAACTCGGGGCCTCGAAGTTGGGCAGGTTGATGTGCCCCTCGTCCACGCCGTTGCTCGTGTTGACGAACAGGAGGTCACCCGCACTCGTCACGCTGCACGAGCACATGTTGTGTTGCGAGACGCCGAGGTGCTTCATCATGTCGAGCACCCAGACGACGTCGGCCTCGTCCTTCTCCTGCGCCTTCTCCGCCGTGAACGGCCCGTCGTTTTCACCATCGCGGAAGCCTTCGGTGTCGAGGCACTTCACCTCGCCGCGGCTCGTCACGTACCAGAGCCGGTCGCCTTCCACGAGCGGCGCGCAGCAGATGCCCTGGAGCGGCCAATCGTGCACGCGGCCTGTCGGCAGTTTCTCGCTCGAATCCTGCCACAGGAACGAGCCGTCCTTGATGTCGAACGCCAAGAGACACCCGAGATCGACCTCGGGGGGATACCGCTTCAGCCAGCCCTTGCCGTTGTTGGTGCCGACGTAGGCCTTGCCGCCGGCGACGACCGGATTGCCGTAACTCTGGCTGCCGAGCGCCGCCACCCAGGCCACGTTCTTACTCGTGTCGGGCTGCCAGACGCCCGTGGCGGGATCGAAGTCACCGGGTGTCCACTCGGCTGGGATGTTCTTGGCCGGCGACACATTATTGCGAATCGACGAGCCCCCCCACTGATTCCAGTCGCTCGCGCGGGCCGCAAGCGGGAGCACAATCAGGAGCAAGGCAAGGGCACACTCGCTCATAACGCGACGAGGGGCTGCCTCTACCGTCTCGCCGGACGCTCGCTTCGGACATCCTGTCCTGCGCTCGCTCGATGGCGGCTGCGCTCTCGGCATCCCGCCTTCGCTTGCCGCCAACGCCGGCTCACCGGTAGGGGCAACCCATCTCATCCCACGACTTGGCAGCTTTTCCGTTCGCGGCGTTGTCATTTCACAGCCTCCACGGACACGTTGTCGATGTAAATCTCGGAGTCTTTCGAGTTGCCGAAGAAGCCGGGGCTGCCCTGGAGGTTGCCCCCAGCATGCGTCGCCTCGATCGTCCAGGCCTCCGGTTCGGGCTCGCCGCGCGGCCAGACCTTGCCGCGAAGCCAGGCGAACTCGTCGAGATCGGATGTCGATGCGTGCGTGCGGGCCTCGAACTTCATCGTGTACCAGCGGCCGGCCTCCCACGGAAACGGGATCGTCTTGGAAAAATGCGTCGCCACCTGCGGCGGCCAGCTACGCAGCTGCAGTTGTTGCGCGGCGCCCATCAGGTCGAGGGTGTACCGCTGGGCGATCAGCCCCATGTCGGGCATCCGGGCCTTCTCGAGTGCCGCCGGATTGCCGAACGCCTTCGTGAAGGCATCGGCGTCGGTGTTGGAGGACGACGTGGTCGGAGTGGCAGGATCGCCCGGCTTGCCCACGCCGGTCTCACGAGCGCGGATATCGGCCCGGATCACGTAGTCATGAAGCGTGATGGGCCCTATCCAGCCCTGGCTCCGCGTGCCTTTCGGAATCGTCGTCACCTTCACGAGGCACTTCGAGCCATCGACCTCGCGGACGACGTGACGATACCGCATGCCGATCCACGGGAGTGGCGGCTCGCCCTTCACGACGCCGGTCTTCGGATCCGCCGCGAGCGGAATCTCCTCGAAGTCGAACCGCCAGGGGAGCGGCGGCATCGAGCGGATGCGGGACTTCCCCGCGAGGTTCCCCACCTTGGCCGTGATGATCGCCGCGGCGTGTGCGTCGGCAGGTGCCGTGTAGGTGCCGTTGGCCGACACCGTGCCGGCCGTCGTCGTGAACTCGGCCGGCGATTCCTCGACGAATCGGCCCGCGGCGTCGAAGAGTCGCGCCTTCAGTTGCAAGGTTTCGCCCGCCGCGATCTGCGCCTCGGCGGGTACGATCTGGACCCAGGCTGGCTCGCCCGCCGGACCCTTCGTCGCGGCCGAGACGGCCTCCACCCGCGATGCCACAGGGCCGCTCGCGACCGGCTGCGCCTGCGACCCCAGGCAGTAGAGCCGGGCACCCGTGGTGAGGTACAGCAGTCCGTTGGCGGCGATCGGCGAGGCCGTCACCTCGTCCTCTTCGTCGAACCGCATGCGATTGACGAACTTCACGCCCTCGGCCGTCGGCTCCAACACGTGCCATCCGCCCGTCGAACAGACATAGAGCTTGCCGTCGGCCACGAGCGGGCTGCCGCGAACGATCGTGCCCAGGAGTTTCTGAGGCCGGCCGACTGCCGCGCCCGTCGCCTTGTCGAAGGCGTAGACCTTTGCGCCATCGTCGATGAAATAGATTCGCTCGCCGAGCACCACAGGCATCGACCGGCCATCCATCACGCCCTTCTTTTGCCAGATCGCCGCGGTGGCGGTGATGTCGCCGATGCCGGCCGCTTTGAAGACGGTCGCCGAGCCCATCGACGTGTTGTCGAGATTCTCCTCGGACTGCGAGATGATCACGGTCTCGCCGTCCACGAGCGGGGCCGTGTTGATACCGCGGCGCGAGAGCTTGAAGTTCCACGCGGCCTTGCCCGTCCGTGGCTGGAAGTTCCAGAGGCTGCCGTCGCTCGACCCGAAGACGAGGGCTGCCACGCCGCCGAAGTCGGCGAGCGAGGGCGTGCTGTAGGTCGTGTCTTCGGGCAACTCTTTCGTGCCGTTCATCCACCGGACCACGCCCGTCGCCTTGTCCATCCCCAGGAAGCGATGCGCCGGCCGTGCCGTATCGCCCCACCCCGTGACGACGGCGCTGGCGATGACGAGATCCTCGAACACAACCGGGATATTCGTCCGGCCGCCGTATGTGGAAAGAAAACCGAATTCCTCGTGTAGCGACCGCTGCCACTTCGTCGCGCCGGTCGCCGCGTCGATCGCCGTGAACGCGCCGCACACGCCGTGGGCGAAGACGGTGTTCGATGCGGGGTCAGCGACGACGGCCGACCAGCCGACCCGCTCGGCCGGCACGTCGGAGAGATAGACGTTGAACACGTTCTCCCAGAGCTTCGTGCCGGTCGTCGCATCGAGACACAGGACCTTTTCCGCCTCCTCGGGCGTGCCGGGCTTGTGACGCACGAGCGTGAACAGCTTGCCACCCATGATCACGGGCGTGGAGATCCCGCCAGCCTCGTCATTCTTCCAGGCGACGTTCGTGCCCTGTTCCGGATCGAACGCCGTGACGAGCGGTGGCCCGACGTAGTGGCGATCCTGGTTCGGCCCACGCCAGTCGGGCCAGTCGGCGGCCGGAATCGTCGGGCAGGCCGTCGCGACCCAGGCCGCGATGCTCAGGTATGTCAGGACGCGGGAGAGCGGGCGACGCAGTGGCATATCGGCACGGCTCCAGGGCGAATCCGGGACAGATGAGTGAGGACGAGGGCGGTCAGTCGCCGAGGCCGGCGGCCTTTACGTCGGCGGGAAACTGTGGATTGACGATGGCGCGGGCCCCGCGGCCTTCGGTCAGCCGGCTGGCGACATCTTCGCGGATGCTGTCGGTGTCGGCGTCCCACCAGCTGCCACGGGCGGCCGCCTCGGGCTCGGTGAGCGGCCGCACGAGCCGCATGCCCACGCCGAGCGCCGGCGCCTCCGTATACCACCACGGACTCTTCGGCAGGTTGGGGTCCACATCCTTCCAGTCCGGGTCGTCGGCCGTGCCGCCGGCATCGCGGGAGCCGCGGCGGGCGGCGCTGCGGCATTCGGTCGCCTCGTCATAGTAGGCTCCGCCGCGCAGCACGCGCGGGTAGAGCCGCGCCGGCCAGGTGATGGCGTCGGCAGCGGTGACGGGCTGAGGGAGCGTTGCCTGACGGGCATAGCCCCCCTCGACGAGTTCGTCGATCACCCATTCGGCGACGTTGCCGTGCATGTCGTGGAGCCCCCAGGCATTGGGCTGCTTCGTGCCCACGGGATGGGTCGTGTCGTCGGAATTGTCGGCGAACCAGGCGACCTCAGCGAGCGACTGCTGATCACTGCCTGAATGCCAGGGCGTCGCCGAGCCGGCGCGGCAGGCATATTCCCACTCCGACTCGGAGGGCAGTCGGTAGAACCGGCCCGTCAGGCCGCTCAGCCACTTCGTGTACTGCCGGGCTGCGAACGGCGTCATCGTGACGGCAGGCTGGGTCGGATCCTCGCCGTTGGTGAACGTCGTGGTGGGGTCATAGAGATTCGACGGCGCCGTCACCGCGTCGGCCTCGGCGCCGGCTGCCACTGCGCGGACGCCCGCAGACTGCAGTGCGATGAACAGGTCGCAGGCGGCCATGTACCGCTTGTATTCGGCCCAGGTCACCTCGCAGCGGCCCATCCAGAACGGCGGAATGTCGACCTCGAACACCGGCCCCTCGTCGGCCGACCGTCCGGCTTCGGCATCGGGGGAGCCCATGCGAAACCGCCCGCCCGGCACCGGCACCATCCGAAACGTCACGTTCGTACCGGGAATCGTCTCGTCGTAGGCCGCCATCCAGCCGCCCGGCACCTGGATCGCAGGGCCGTTCCCCGGAGGCCGGGAGTCTCCCGGAACGAAGCCGGGGCTCGCGGCAGCGGCTGTCATGGCGAGGCAGGCGGCCACGACGGCGATCATCGACGACAGGTGGTGCATACGCGGTGCGACTCTGTAGGCGGGATCGAGATGGAATCAGCGCGGCAGACCGAACGAGCCCGTAAAGTGTAATGTGTCGCTTCTCCCCCGCCCAACCGCCGGTCGAGTCCCGTGGCCGCACCCAAACCCACCCAGTCCGCCGCCGCCAAGCCTGCCGCGAAGAAGGGCGACGAGAAGCCCGCCGAGCGGGTCGTCGCCGAGAACCGCAAGGCTCGGCACGAATACGAGATCATCGACACCCTGGAGTGCGGCATCGCCCTCGTTGGCAGCGAGGTGAAGAGCCTGCGGGTGGGGCGGATGTCGCTCGACGAGGCCTACGGCCGGATCGACGGCAGCGAGGTCTGGCTGATCGGCTGCGACATCCCCGAATACGAGAAGGCCAACCGGCTCAATCACCAGCCCAAGCGGCCCCGGAAGCTGTTGCTCCATCGCCGGGAGATCAGCAAGTTCGCCGGACAGGCGTTCGAGAAGGGGCTCACGCTCGTGCCCCTGAAGATGTATTTCAAGAACGGCCGGGTGAAGGTGCTCTTGGGCATCGGCCGGGGCCGCAAGACCCACGACAAGCGGCAGAAGCTCAAGGCCGCATCAGCCAAGCGTGAAATCGAAACCGCCCTCCGCGGCCGAGGCCGCGAAGGGCGGTGATGCGAGACTGAAAAAGCGACGCCGCTCAGCGGCCGTTGCCGCTGCCGACGAGCAGGGCCTCGGACGACTCGGTCGAGTCCTCTGGGTGCCACAGGGGCATGCCGCGCTGGATGCGCTCGGCGAGCACGTCGATCTTCTGCTTCGATCCGGCCGGGGCGTGCGTGGGAATGAATTCCGACGTGCACTGCGGCTCGAAATTCTCATCGTGGCCGTAGAGTTCGATAATCTCAAAAACGTTGCGAATCCGTGCCATCGGGAACGAACGACTCCTTGTCTGCAAAGTGACCTTCACCCATCAGGCCGGCGGGACGGCCCCGGTGCCCTGGGTTTTCAGACCCGCGGATGGGACGGCTGGGGAGCCGCAGCGGGCTGACGCGTGGCGAACGTGACACCGACATTATGGGTCCGCCCACACGCGAGTCAAACAATTCTCCCGAGTCGGAAAAGATGCGGAAAATCCGGCCTGATCTGCTGCCCGATTGTCCGTCACGATCGGCCCGAATTACCATCGTGGCGACGCTCCCGGGATGCTGGCGCGGCTGAAGCCGCCCACCCGCGCGGAGCGGGCCGCGGTCGGCGGCGGGCTCCCACCCGTGGCCGGCACTGATGCCCCAGTTCACCGGATCGCTCGTCAGCTATCCCGCCCGGGTGTCGTTTGCGGCCTACGTGCTCACGATCCTGCTCGGGGGCTTCGCGCTCACGCTGCCGGCCTGTCGCCAGCCCGACCGGCCCGCCGTGTCCTTCGTCGACGGCGTGTTCACCGCCACGAGCGCCTGCTGCGTGACGGGGCTCACGGTCCGGTCCACCCTCAACGACTTCTCGTCGCTCGGGCAGGGGCTGATCCTGCTGCTCATCCAGCTCGGCGGCCTGGGAATCATGACGATCACCACGCTGATCACGTTCCAGGCCGGCGGCCAGGCCACGCTCCGCCAGCGGGCCGTGATCGCCGACACCCTGGGCGTCAAATCGGGCCGCGATCTCCGCTGGGTGACCGGCGCGCTCTTGGCGACGGTGCTGCTGGCCGAGGCGATCGGCTTCGTCGGGCTTTGCTGGTCGAGCTGGGGCACCGCCCCGGCCCGGCAGGTGCTCTGGGCGTCGTTGTTCCACTCCGTCTCGGCCTTCTGCAACGCCGGCTTCGCTCTTCACGACCAGAATCTCATGCCCCAGGCCGGCAGCGTGCCGATCAACCTCGTCATCTGCGGGCTGATCATCATGGGGGGCATCGGGTTTCCGGTGATCTTCGACGTCTTCTCCCGACTCAGGGCCCGCGAGCCGTTCTGGCAGCGGCTGCACACGCAGTCGAAGATGATGCTCATCGGCACGGCGGGGCTACTGGCATTCGGGGCGGTCACGTTCTGGGCGTTCGAGTGGGACACGGTGCTTGGTGGCCGGCCGCTGACGGAGCGGCTGCTGATGGGGCTCTTCCACTCGACCACCTGCCGCACCGCCGGGTTCAACACGGTCGACTACGCGGCGCTCACGAGTGAGACGCTCTTCCTGGCGATCATCCTGATGGCGATCGGCGCCGGCCCCTGCTCGACGGGGGGCGGCTTCAAGGTGAGCACGTTCATGACACTCGCCATCAACAGCTGGTCAAGCTTTCGCGGACTCAGGCACGCCAATTTCTTCCGCCGCACGATTCCCCATGCGGCCGTCGAGCGGGCGGCCGCGACCTCGCTCCTATTCGCTGCGGTGGCTATCGCGGCGCTCGTGGCTCTGCTCGTGGCTGAGACCCGCGGCTCGCTGGCCGACCGGCCGCGGTGGTTCTTGGAGGCGCTCTTCGAGTGCATCTCAGCGCTCGGCACCGTGGGGCTTTCGACAGGCATCACGCCGTCGCTCACCGATCCCGGCAAGCTCGTGCTCGTCGTGCTGATGCTCATCGGCCGGCTTGGCCCCATCACTGCGGCCGTGGCCCTCTCGCGGGAGCGGCGGCCCTACCAGCCCGAATACCCTCAGGAGGAGCCGCTCATCGGCTGATCACATGGCTCACGTGAAGAAGTTCATCATGCTCGGGATGGGCACGTTCGGCTCGGCCCTGGCCACGAAGCTGGCCGCCAACGGCTGCCAGGTGACGGGCGTGGACGTGAAACGCGAGCGGCTCGACCTCTTGAAGAACGTGCTGCACGAGGCGGTGATCGGCGACTCCACCGACCGGGAGGTGCTGGAGAACCTGCCGATCCGCGACGCCACGGCGGTCTTCATCTCGCTCGGCGAGACGATCTCGCAGTCACTTCTGGCCACGCTCCACGTGCGCGAACTCGGGGCCCGCAACGTGATCGTGAAGGGGGTCACCAAGGAGCACGGAAAGATTCTGGAGCACCTCGGTGTCGATCGCGTGGTGTTTCCCGAGGAGGAAGTCGCCCGTGAACTGGCCGATCGGATGACCTGGCCCAATGTGCTCGACTACCTGCCGATCGATCCGGAATACAGCGTGGCGGAAGTCGCGATGCCTTCGTCGCTCTCTGGCAAGACGCTCGCCGAGGCCAACCTGCGGAGCCGCATCGGCGTGCACGTGATGGGGATCAAAGACGTGATGAAGGGAAAGTTCGAAATGTTCCCCGACGGCAAGACGCGGCTGCTCGAGGACCAGGTGCTGCTCGTCGTTGGCCGCGAAAAGGAGATCGCCGCGCTGCGGGAAATGCCGTAGCGGCAACGTAGTCCGGTCACGCCGTGACCGGCAGCACTTCTTTGCAGGTCACGGCGTGGCCGGGCTACCGTGTACCGATCACTGCCCCGGCGGGCCCGGGGGGAGCGCGATCTCGATGTCGCCCGGCGGCGGGGCAGGGGGCGAGGCTGTGGCGGGCTTCGCCGCGGGATCGAACGTCGGCGTGTCGGTGCCGGTGCGGGCCACCAGATCCTGGCTCAGATGGAGATGCTCGCCGCCCCCGTCCGGCCGCAGTTCGAGCAGCGTCACGCCCCATTGGCCGCGGGTCTTCTTGCCCTCCACGGCCACGACACCCTTGGCCTTGGCGCCCGCCACGTCGAACTGGAGCGAAGCGATCCCATCGGTCTCGTTGGCCGTGCCACGAACGGCCTTGCTGTACGTCACCGGCGCGCCGAGCGTTGCCGCGACCCGTTCGTTTTGCATCACTTCGTCGACGGCCTCGGCCACGAGCGGATGTTGGGAGAGCGGGCGGCAGCCACCGCCGAACACAAGCACACAGCACACCGTCGCGAGCGTGAATCGACGCATGATCGTTCCTCCCTGAACGTGAGCCTGCAAACACGAATCCGGATGTCGTGGTTCGTCGCCGCCCGCCTCAGCCCTTGGCGTCGTTGGCCCGGCACCAGGCGATCTTGTCGGCGGTGGTCGTGGGCAACGCGCCGCCAGCCTTCGCCTTCGGAGCGGCCTTGGCGACGGGGGCCTGGGACTCTTCAGCGGCAGGCTCGGCAACAGGCTCGGTAGTCAGGTCCGGCGCCGGTGCCGCTGCTGGGGCCGCAGCCTTCGCGCCGCGGGCGCGGGCCAGGATGTCGGCCGTGGACAGTTTCGCCCCTGTAGCGGGCTTGGCGGCGGGTGCGCCGCCTGCCTTTGCCCTGGCAGCGGCGAGGATGTCGGCCGTCGATGGCTTCTTCGCAGCTCCAGCCGCCGGCTTGGCCGCAGCGGGTTTGGCGGCTTCTTTCGCGGCCGGCTTCGCCGCCTTCGGCTCGGCGGGCTTCGGCAGCGGCTGCGGCACGATCTTGAGCGCCGACGGATCGATGTCATACCAGCCGATGTTGTTGTACTGATCGAACTCGACCAGGCAGCGGCCGTTCATGTTGACCGTCTTCACGAAGCCCGTGGTCTTCGCGAACCGGGCGAGCTCGGGGGCCGACGAATTGATCACGACGTACTTGTCGGTCCATTCCGCCTTCAGGCGCTCGATCGTGTCGAACATGGCTGATTCCGCAGGACTGATTTCGCAACAGCACCGAGCCCGAGGTCTCTCGGACCGGTCCTAGAAATGTGATGCATCGGCGGGGGGATCGCAAGCCGCGCTGGCCGCCGCCACGATTCCCTGCGGTCCGATGGCATACGACCATTGGATCGTGCGGGGCAGGCCGCTCGCGTCCGCCTCCTCGAGGGGCACCGCCCGCACGAGCCTTCCATCGGCCGTCCGGTAGGTCGAGCCGAGCCGGCCGGGCTGCTCCTGCACCCGGCAGGCGATCTCGACCAGCACGCTGCCGGCCAGCGTCGGATGCGGCGTGAAGCTCGCCGAGAAGTGCGACCGCCCGGCTCGTCCAACCCCGACGATCGCCGGCCGGCCGGCGGCCTCCGTGGGCATCACCTCCGTGAGCACGGGCGACGCGGGCCAGCGGGGATCGCTGGAGCCGTCGTCGGATTCCTCGACCGACTCGGCCAGGAGCCGGTCGTCGAGCGTCACGTGATGCCCCCAGCGGTCGAGCCGCCAGGCGAACGTGAGGCAGAGCGGGCCTGCGGCGAGTGTGTGGGAGGAGTGAGGGAGCAACAGGAAGATTCTCTAGGGCAGGTCAAACATCGCGCCGCCGGCTGGGGGCACGTGCTCGCCGCCGGCGGATTTTGCGAGTTCACGGCTCGCTTGGCATGAGCCTGGCCAAGCGTCCGCAAAATTCACCGGCGGCTGCGCGCGACCCCCAGTCAGCTCCGTCATTCCGAGAATGGCGGTCGCCTGGGTGTCGTAGCATATCCGTCGGAGATCATCATGGAACCGCGTCGTTCGCTTGGCTGGCCGATCCTCTTGGGCGTCGTGCTCATCGGGTCGATCATCGCGCTGGGCGTGGGCTGGGTGCTCGTGAGCATCGCGGCGGCGCTGGGATCGAAGAACGCAGCCTTTTACTACGCGCTGCTCGGCGTGGGCGTGGCCCTGCTCGTGCTCGTGCTCGTGGGCGTGATCGTCTATCTCGCGCTCACGGTGAAGGCGATCGCTCTGTCGCAGCGGCAGAGCAACTTTATCGACAGCGTGACGCACGAGTTGAAGAGCCCGCTGGCCTCGCTCAAGCTCTCGTTGCAGACGCTCACGCGGCGGCCCGTGCCGGCCGAGCAGCAGGCCGACTTTCACCGGATCATGCTCCAGGACATCGAGCGGCTCGATACGCTCATCGATCACCTGCTCGACGCCGCGAAGACCCTACAACGCCGGCCGCGCGAGGGCCGCGAGGTCGCCGCCGTGGAGCCGGTGCTGCGGAAGGTATGTGAGGCCGTGGCCCAGCGGCACGGCATCGATCCCGGGTGGATCAGGGTGGAGGGGGCTGGCGACCCCGGCCTGGCGGTGCTCGGCCGCCAGACCGATCTCGAGATTGTGCTGCGGAATCTCGTCGACAATGCCGTGAAGTATTCGCTGCCCGACCCTCAGGTGGACGTGACGGTGGCCGAGTCGCAGCGGGGTCGCGTGAGGATCACCGTCACGGACAATGGTCCCGGAATTCCCGTGTCGCAGCGGCCGCAGATTTTTCGGCGGTTCGTGCGGCTCGGCAGTGAGCTCGAGCGGTCGACTCAGGGCACGGGCCTCGGCCTGTTTCTCGTGAAGGCGCTCGTGCGGCAGATGCGCGGGAAGGTGAGCGTGCGAGGACGGCTTCCGCCGCCGGGCACAGTGTTCGAGGTCGAACTTCCCGCGGCATGACTGCGGCCGAGGCTCGCCGTCACTCCGGTCGCGGGGCGAGCGGCGCTTCGAGGATCATCGTGGCCAGCGATGTGCAATAGAGGCGATTGGCCGCCACCGTTTTCTCGACGCCCTCGAGCCAACTGCCACGGTCGTCCCCTTCGGCCACCTGCGCGTCGAGCAGGAGCCGCTGCATGCCGTCCCGCCACGCCTTCGCGATGTCGCCGCCGACGACGTGGAGCAGCTGGGATGCGTAGTAGTCGAAGTAGAGGTTCGGCGAGGGGCCCATCGCGGCCACCGCCTGTACGCCACGAACGAATGGCTCGTGATCGTGGTTCCAGCCCGTGCGGCTGCGGACCAGCAGGCCGATGGCCGAGCAGGCCGGAGTCTTTCCCGGAGCAACGTAGCCATAGGCCGCGCCGCCGTCGTCCTGCACGCTGTCGAGAAACCGCGTCAGCCGTGCGATGGTCAACGGATCGACGTCGAGGCCGGCCGCCTTGCCGCTGGCAAGCGCCGCGAATTGCCAGCCGAGCACCGATGTGTCGCCCGCCTGCTTGGGCATATACCGCCAGCCGCCCCCCACCCGATCCTGGGCGGCCATGATGAAGTCGAGGGCGGCCTGAGCCGGCCGTGCGAGCGAGTCGTCCTGCGTCATGCCATAGGCGCGGCAGAGCGTCATCGCCACCAAACCCTGCGTGTACATCACGGCGCCGTTGCCCACCACGCCCCCTTGGCCCTCGGTCACGCGATCGGCGAGGAAGGTGATGCCCTTGGCGAGGCGGTCTTTGTATGGGCCGTCGCGATGCGTGTGACCACGCCCGAGAAAAGGCAGGACGGCGAGAGACGTCGCCGCGACGCGATCGTCCACCCGTATGCCCGGGCCGCCGCCGTCGAACGTCCAGCCGCCGTCATCGTCCTGCTGGCTGGCAATCCATTCGAGCGCGGCATCGATCGCCGCGATCTCGTCCACCGTCAGGGCAGAGAGATCGGTGGCCGGCGCGTCGGCAGCGCGGATCGTGGTGGCCGCGACCAGCGCCATCGCTGCCAACGCGAAGCAACAGGTGACGAACCTCGCTGTGCTGGTCATGCGGATGGAGGTATCGCGGCCCTCGGGCCGCACGAGCCGCTCGACACGGCCCACGAGGCCGAACCCGTCGTCGAGCGTGCCGAGAGCGCCCGGCACGAGCCGCCAGCTGCCGTTCGGGATGGCACTGGCAAGGTCAACGAGCACCTCGGCCAGCGAGCGGCCGTCGCCGCCGCTGCGGAGCACATGGTTGTCGCAGATCTCCTCGCGCAGATCGGCGAGGTGTCGGTTCACAAGGTGGATAGGAGGGCACCACCAGAACAGGATCGTCGCCAGGCGCTGCAGGCATGCGATCCAGAGGTCACCGTGGGCCACGTGGGCGGCCTCGTGCACGAGCACGGCCGAGAGCTTGCGTGGCGAGGTGCGGCGGGCGAAACCCGCGGGCAGCACCACCACGGGCGACAGGGGGCCGGTGACGACCGGCACGCAGGTCGCTCGCGACTCGCAGAGTCGCGGTGGTTGGGTAAGACCGACGCTACGGGCGGCGGTTTCCAGCAGGCGGGCGGTGGCGGGATGCGGGCAGGGGCGGAGCGAACGAGCGAATCGACGCAGGGTGATGAGGTCGCGCATGAGCACGACCAGGCCGACGAGCGAACCGGCCGCCCAGAGGCCGCAGCATATCGCTGCCAGGCTGCAGGCCATCTGCCACGCAGGCGTCGAGGCTGCTCGCACGGTCGAGGCGTGCTCGTTTGCTGCCGGTGCGATCGCGGTGGACGGGACGGTCGCGATGGCTGCGGACTCCTCCGCTGCCGCTGGCGGCGGGGTAAAATTGGCTTCGGCAAATCCTGTTCGGGATGCCGCCGCTGCGACGCGCAGGAGGCTCCAACCGAGCTGCCGTGCGAGCAGGCCGGCCGGCACAGCAAAAATCACCGCGATGATGGCCGTGCACAGGATGCCGTGCCGCAGCGGCGCTGAGCGGCCGGCGATCGCCCGGCATATCGCGAGCGCCGCGAGTGGCACGGTCGTCGCCGCGACTGCGGCGCTCGCTGTCACGAGCATCGTCGTGTCTGGCAGTGATAGCGAAGAGAGCAGGGCGTGTAGGCTCATGGCTTTCTCCCGTTGCGCGTGGGGGGCTTGGCGTCGGCCAACATCGTGCGGAGCCGCTCGATTTCCTGAGGTGATACCGACCGGGAGCCGAGCAGACTCTGCACCAGTTGCACGGACGAGCCGCCGAAGAAGTCGGCGACGAAGTCGGCAGCCAGTTGGCTCTTGGTCGCTGCCCGATCGACGGCGGCCGCGTACCGGAGTCCCGTCGGCGTGGGGCGTCGTGCCAGCCAGCCTCGTTTCTCGAGGCGATCGACGAGGTTGAGGACCGTCGTGCGGGCGACGTCGCGGCGGGCTGTGATGGCTTGCCAGATCTCGGCAACCGTCAGGCCATCGGCGCCGGCGTCCCAGACCAGCGACATGATCTCATGCTGGGCGGGCGTGAGATCGCCACGGGCCTCGTCGCGGTGGGCCGGTCGGGCAGATTTCGGCATCGTCGGATCCAGTGTGACGGGGGAGGGCGTCGCCTTGACGACGCGCGTCGGCTCCCGTAGTCTGCCATCGACGACAGTCGTCGTCAATGGCGAGGGAGCGTGAGACGCGATGCCTGGCATCGGTAGCCATATGGTTGATTCGGTGCGCCACTCGCGAGTCCTACGCTGGCGGACGGCGGTCGTCGGTGCGCTGGCTGCATCCTGCCTCGTCGCAGGCTCCTGCGGCTGGGCCGACGAGCCCGTGAAGAACCGGCGACTCACCGTCGCCGAGGCCGAGCGGCTGGTGGCTGACGACCTGGCGCTGGTGATCAATCTGGCGGACGTACGGCTGCTCGACCCTCAGGTGGCTCGGGTGCTGGCACGCTGTCGCAACGTGCTCGTGCTGTCGGGGCTCACCGATCTCACGCCCGACATCGCGGCCATCCTGGCTGCCTGCCCAGGCGTGGTCGATCTGTCGGGGCTGCGGTCGCTCTCGCCGGAAACAGCCCACGCCTTGGCGGCCTACCGGGGCCCCCAGGTGGATCTGTCAGGCGTCTGGCCGGTCACAGCGGAGCTTGTCGAACTGGCCCAGGTGACGGCGGTGCGGCTGGGCGTGAAGGGCTATAGGCGACTGACCCGCCTGACACTCGGCGAAGCGCGGATGCTGGTCAAACAGCAGGAGTGGGACGGAGACCTGCCGGCACTCGTTGAATTGCCCCCGGACGTGGCCGAGGTGCTTGTGGAAAGTGGCCGGGACCTGAAGCTCACCGCGGTGCGAAGCGTGTCGGCGGAGACCGCGGCGGCGCTGGCTGCCGCAGGTGGGTTCGTGCAGCTTGCGGAGGGGGTGCGGGTCGAAGGACCGGAAGCGGCAATGCTCGCTGCCTCGCCCAACATCGGTCTGCCGATCACCATGCTCACGCTCGATCTCGCCCGTGGCCTCGCCGCCCGCCCCGGAAATCTGACGCTGCCACAGGTGGCCGAACTGACGGGGCCTGATGCGGAGGCCATTGCCCGATTGCTCGGCGGCCGGCAGGGGCAGTTGGCCCTGCCGATCCTCCGCAGGGTTTCGGGGCGTGCCCTGGCGGCTCTGGTGGAGATGAAACGGGACATCGAGATTCCGTCGCTGACCGACCTCGAAATCGTTGCCGATGTCGGCGGGACCAATGACGACATCGTCGTGCCCAGCTGGATGCTCGAACGGAAGCAAAAAGAGAAGCAGTGAGGCCGGCCGCCAGCGGGCTCTTTTCTGCCGGACGGAGAGTGGTCTAATCCGCTCCATGAGTCACACCCATACGGCCCCTCGGGCCACCTCTCCCGCGGTCGACGTCGTGCCCGTCCGTCGCGTGCTCGTCAGCGTGTTCGACAAGACCGGCCTCGATCGGCTGGCAGCCGGCCTGAAGGCGGCCGGCGTGCGGGTCGCCAGCACGGGGGGCACGGCGACGGCCCTCGCCGCCCACGGCCTGGAGGTCGACGACGTCTCCGCGATCACCGGGTTTCCCGAGGTGCTCGACGGCCGCGTGAAGACGCTGCATCCCAACATCTTCGCCGGGATTCTTGCCCGGGGTGATCGCCCCGACGACCTGGAGGTGCTCGCCGCGCACGGGATCGAGCGATTCGATGCCGTGATCGTGAACCTCTACGCCTTCGAGAGCGTGATCGCGAAGCCCGATTCCACGCCGGCCGAGGCGATCGAACTGATCGACATCGGCGGTCCGAGCCTCGTCCGCGCGGCAGCCAAGAACCATGCGTTCGCGGCGATCGTCACGCATCCCGATCAATACGACGATTTTCTTGCCTCTATCAAGCGGGGCGGCACGTCGCTCGCCGAGCGGCGGCAACTCGCGGCCCGGGCCTTCGAGCACACCGCCGGCTACGACACCGTGATCGCGGCCTGGATGGCACGGCATGCGGGAATGGAACACGCAGGAGTGCAGGACGGCGGCGCGGCTGCGCTGCCGGCGCGGGTGCCACTGCCGCTCGAGCGTCGGCTCGCGCTCCGCTACGGCGAGAACCCGCACCAGGCGGCCGCGCTCTACGCCCCCGCGGGCACACATGCGGGCCTTGCCGGCTTGAAGCAGCTTTGCGGCAAGGAGCTTTCGTACAACAACCTGCTCGACCTCGATGGTGCGACGCGGCTCGCGGGCCTTGTCACCGAGCCGGCGGCCATCGTCGTCAAGCACACGAACCCCTGCGGCGCGGCCAGTGCTGCTACCGTGTCCGACGCGCTCGCCGCGGCGATGGCGGCCGATCCGACGAGTGCCTTCGGCTCGATCGTGGCGGTGAACCGTCCGTTCGACCTCGCCTGTGCCGAGCTGCTGCTCGCGCCGGGATTGTTCGTGGAGGTGATCGCGGCGCCGGCCTTCGCGCCGGAGGCGGTCGAGCTGCTCACCACGCGGCCCACGTGGAAGGCGAGCGTGCGGCTCGTCGAGCTGCCCGCGGGCGATCCCTGGGTGGCGACGGCCGGCCTCGAACTGCGGAGCGTGGCGGGCGGCATGCTCGCCCAGCGGCCCGACGTGGCGGCCGACGATCCGGCCACCTGGAAGGTCGTCACGCAGTCATCTCCGGCCGCGCCGCTGTCGCGAGCTCTCGAGTTCGCCTTCACGGTGGTGCGGCGGCTCACGAGCAACGCCATCGCTGTCTGTCACGGTACGAGCCTGGCCGGCGCCGGCATCGGCCAGACGAGCCGGGTCGATTCGGTGCGGATCGCCCTGGAGAAGGCGGGCGAACGGGCTCGCGGTGGCGTGCTCGCCTCCGATGCCTTCTTCCCGTTCCCCGACTCGATCGAGCTGATCGCGAAGGCGGGCATCGCGGCGATCGTGCAGCCCGGGGGCTCGAAGCGCGACGCCGAAGTGATCGCGGCGGCCGACGCAGCCGGCATCCCAATGGTGTTCACGGGCCAACGGCATTTCCGGCACTAGACACCGATGCAACCGACAGTGCTCGAAAAAATAGTGGCCCGGAAACGCACGGAGGTGCAGCTCGCGCGGGAGCGGGTGCCGACGGCGGCGCTCGAAGGACGGCTGGCGACGGCGGGGCCGGTGCGGGATTTCTTCGAAGCTCTCGCGGCCCCCGGACCGATCCGGCTGATCGCAGAGTTCAAGCGGAAGAGCCCGTCGGCAGGCGAGATCCGCCCGGGTGCCACGGTCGAGGATGTCGTGCGTGGCTATGCGGCGGCTGGAGCGGCCTGCCTGTCGGTACTCACCGACGCCTGGGACTTCGGCGGCAGCCTCGTCGACCTGGAGTCGGCGCGGGTGGCGGTGCCACTGCCCGTGTTGCGGAAGGAGTTCATCGTCGATCGCTACCAAGTGCTCGAGGCCCGGGCTCACGGTGCCGATGCGGTGCTCCTGATCGCCGAGTGCCTCGACGACTGCCATCTGCGGAGTCTCTATCGGGACATCCTCGACCTCGGCATGACGCCCCTCGTGGAACTGCATGACGAGGAGAACCTGCCGCGGGTGCTCGATCTCGGGGCCACGCTCGTCGGCGTCAACAACCGCGATCTCAAGACGATGACGACCGATCTCGACCACGTGCTGCGGCTCCGCGAGCGGGTGCCGGACGACGTGGTGCTCGTGGCGGAGAGCGGCATCAAGACGCGTGCCGACGTCGAGCGGCTCGAGGCCGTAGGCATCGGCGCGATGCTCGTGGGCGAGTCGCTCCTCAAGGCCGCCGACCCCGGCCGTGCCGCCGCGGCGTTGCTGGGCAACCCGTAGGCCCGTTGCCCGGCAAAGTAGCCCGGTCACGCCGTGACACGACCACGCCGGCAACATGTCACGGCGTGACATGACCACGGGCGACGGCGCACTCACCGCACGAAGCGGTAGCCCGTGCCGCGGACGGAGAGAAAGTGCACGGGCTTCGAGGGATCGGCTTCGAAATACTTCCGCAGGTTGAGCATGAACGTGTCGATCGTGCGGGTGGCCGGCGCCCGTGTGAGACCCCACACGTTTTTCAGCAGCTCCTCTCGCGACACGACGCTCCCTTCGTGCTCGACGAGGTAGCGGAGCAGCTTCATCTCCAGGTTGGTCAATCGCACCGGTTGTCCGCGGGATGAGGCCTCCCAACTGTCGAAGTTCACCTCGGCCGATCCAAACCGGTAGACGTTCGCCTTCGGTGCGGCCTCGGTAGCGGTGCGATCGCCGCGGCCGCGGCGGGCGAGCAGGTTGCGGACGATCGACATCAGCTCGTCGAGATCGAACGGTTTCTGCAGATAGACGTCGGTGCCGGCATCGAAGCCGCGGATTCGGTCCTCGACGAGCGTACGGGCGGTGAGCATGACCACCGGCACGTCGCTGCCCCGTGCCCGGATCGTCTCGCACACGGCATAGCCGCTCATGCCGGGCAGCATGAGATCGAGCACCACGAGATCAACCGGCGATTGCTCAGCCTCGAGCAGCTCCAGCGCCGCCTGTCCGTCCCCCGCCGTGCTGACGGCATACCCCTCGGACTCGAGGTTGTATTTGATGCCAAAGGCCAGGTGCTCTTCGTCCTCAACCACCAAAATATGCGGCATGCCGGCAGCTCACTCGACGATCATCCAACACGGACACGAACTTCGACCCGGGGAGGCGAGGGGATCGGCGAAAGCTCGAGGAGCATTGGACCGAGTCTTCGAGGTCCCCGCGACGAGACTTTTGCCGTCCCCGAGCCGGCGCTTCGGCTTCCTCCGACTCGGCCTAGCGAACGAGCTCCGGCCGTGCCGCCACCGCACGAGCATAGCCCCGCGTCACGAACCAGTTCCACGCATCCTGCACCGTCTCCTCGAACGGGCGGTAGTGGTAGCCGAGTTCCTGCTCGGCCCGCCGGCACGAGAAGTTGTGGGCGAGCATCGACATCCGCGTGGCTGCCGAATTGATGTCGGGCTCACGGCCGAGCATGGCGGCGGCGAGGTCGCCCACGAGGCCGGCCGTGCGGATGATCGCGCGGGGGGCGATGCCGAGTGGCTGCATCCGTCCTGCTGCCCGGGCGAAGACCCGCCAGGCGTCGAGGTAGGAGAGTCCGTGGCCACCGAGGATGTAGCGGCGGCCGGTCTGGCCGCGGGCGAGGGCGGCGAGGATGCCGGCCGCCACGTCGCGGACATCCACGAAGTCGTTGGAGCCCGGGGGCGCGAACAGGCCCTTGCCGGCACCGACCTCGAGCAGCATGCGGCCGCTCGACGGCTTCCAGTCCCAGGGACCGATCATGTAGACGGGGTTCACAATCACGGCGTCGAGGCCGGCATCGACTTCCGCAAGCACCGCCGCCTCGGCCTCGCGCTTCGTGACCACGTAGGGGCATTCGGGCATGCCGCCGGGGGGCGTCTCCTCGTCGGCCGGGCCGCCATCGGGCCGCAGGCCGATCGCATCGACGCTCGATACGTGCACGAGTCGGGCGCCGGCCCGCCGCGCGGCCCGCGCGATCCGCCGCGTGCCCTCGACGTTCACTTCCCGCATCTCGGCGAGGTACTTCCAGCCGCAGTGCACCATTGCGGCTGAGTGGATCACGCAGGATGCGCCGTCCACCGCGTCTTGCAGGGCGCGCTCGTCGTCGAGCCCACCGGCCATGTGCGTTAGCGGTAGGCCGCCGAAGGCCTTGTCGCCCACGGCGCTCGACCGGCGGACGAGCACCCGCACACTCCGGCCGTGGCCGACCAGCATGCGGACGACGTTGTTGCCGACCAGGCCTGTGGCCCCGGTCACGAGGCAGTCGCCGGCGGCATCGAACAGGCGTGACGCGATCATCGGAACATCGTCCTCGAGGCGAAATGGCTACGCCCGGGTCGATCGCTCCATCGCCACGATCCCAGGCTTTCAGTTGTAGATCGGAAAAGTGCCGGGGGCGAATTTGGGGGGTGGGCAATCCTGACGGCGTTGACGCGCACGCCACCCGCCGCCGAAGATGCTGGTGACTGGACGGAAGGTGTTGAAATGACACGGTTTCCGGCTGGTTTCGGGCCGCGCCGGCTGCCGGGCGCCGTCCGGAGAGGCCTACGGCGGCGAGGGAGCCCACGTGGCGGATGTCGGCATCGAACCGGTCGAAACCCGGTCTCAGCAGCGGCGGTTCGTCCGCCTCCCGTGGCGGATTTACCAGAACGACCCCTGCTGGATGCCACCGCTGGTGATGTCGCAGGAGGAACTGCTGGGGTTCCGGCCGCATCCCTTTTACGAGCGGTCAAAGAGCCGGTCGTTCCTGGCCACGCGGGGCGGACGCGACGTGGGGCGGATCACGGCGATCGTCAATCAGGGCCACATCGACCGCTACCAGGAGCAGCGGGGCTTTTTTGGGTTCTTCGAGTGCGACGATGATCCGGCCGCGGCGAAGGCGCTTTTCGAGACCGCGAAGGGCTGGCTCCGGTCGCAGGGCATGCAGAGCGTGCGGGGGCCGACGAACCCGTCGCTCAACTACGAGTGCGGCCTGTTGATCGATGGCTTCGAGACGCCTCCGTTCTTCATGATGACGCACAACTGCCCGTATTACGGGAAGCTCGTCGAGGAGAACGGCTTTGGCAAGATCGAGGACCTCTACGCCTTCTGGGGTAAGACCTCGATGCTCTCGTCGCTTGACTCGAAGCTGGGCACGATGGTCGAGGGAGTGAAGGAGCGGTTCGGCGTGAAGGTGCGGCCGCTCGACCGCAGCCGGTTCGACGCCGAGGTGCGGATGTTCCTCGAGATCTACAACTCGAGCCTCGGAGGTACCTGGGGCTTCGTGCCTCTCAGCCCCGGCGAGGTGAAGCACATGGCGGCGAGCCTCAAGCACCTGATCGTGCCGGAACTCGCGCTCGTGGCCGAGGTGGACGGCAAGCCGATCGGCACGGTGTTCTGCCTGCTCGACTACAACCCGCGGATCAAGGCCATCAACGGCCGCCTGTTTCCCTTCGGCTTCCTCAAGCTCTTGTGGAACAAGCGGGGCATCAAGCGGATGCGGGCGATCAGCACGAACGTGGTGCCCGAGTATCAGGCCTGGGGCGTGGGGCTCGTGCTCATGGCTGCGCTCGTGCAGCCGATCCTCGACTGGGGCATGGAAGAGACGGAGTTCTCGTGGGTGCTGGAGAGCAACCACCTCTCGAAGCGCACGCTCGAACGCGGCGGCGCGCTCGTGACCAAGAAATACCGCATCTACGACGCCGACATCACCCCGGCCTGAGGCCGCGTCCGCAGCGGCCTTACCGCTACCGGCGGGACCGGCGAGAGACGCGGGGGCTGGAGCGATAGCCGCTGCCCTGGATGATCGCGCCGCCTCCGCCTCCCACGAAGCCGCCGGCGGTCACCACGCCGCCGCGCGAGGAGTTCCGTGACGGCGTGTTGTAGTACGGCCAGACCCGCTTGCCCTGCCGCTGGGCCCGCTCCCACTGCATCGAGCCGTAGTTGATGCCCGAGAGGTTGAAGCTGCGGTAGGGGTTCTGCGGCGAGATCGCGAAAGCCGGCGTGGCTGGGAGAGCAAGGACCGCGGCGATCAGGCAGACGAGCGGACGAACGAAGCGGGGCATGGCGTGTGCCTCCGAGTGAAGGGAACGGAGAGTGTACGGCTCGCGGCCGCGCACGGTTCGCCCCCCAGCCTCACGTGCCGGGGCGTTCGGGGCGGTAGCCGATCGACTTGCGGGGCCGCCGCTGCTTGCGGCCGGGCTTGCCGCGCGCTCCGCGGGCCGCGGCGGGCCCGCCTCTGATGTGGTCGCCCGAGGTCTCTTCCGTGAACGCGCGGGTGGCTTCGCGGCGCTTCTTGTCGAGGGCCTCCTGCGGCGGGCGATCCGGGATCAGGCAGTCGCAGCCGCTCCCGATGAGGTCGTGTCGGCCCGCCTGCTCGAGCGCCCGCCGTACCTCGAAGTAATTCTCCGGCTTGAAGAACTGGAGCAGGGCCCGCTGCATCCGCCGATCCTTCAGGCCCTTCGTCACCTTCACGGGCTGCTTCGTCATCGGGTCGAGACCCGTGTAGTACATGCAGGCCGCGATGTCGAATGGACTGGGGATGAAGTCCTGCACTTGGTCGGGCTTGTAGCTGTTGCGCTTGAGGAACAGGGCGAGGTCGATCATCTCCTCCACGCCGCTGCCCGGGTGGCTGGCGATGAAGTACGGGACGGTGTATTGCTTCTTGCCCACGCGGCGACTGGCTGCCGTGAAGGCCTTGTCGAACTCGACGTAGTCGTCGGCCGACGGCTTCTTCATGAGGTTCAGCACATCGGGATCGGTGTGCTCGGGCGCGACCTTCAGGTGGCCCCCCACATGGTGCTCGGCCAGCTCCTCGAGATACTCAGGATCGCGGCGGGCCAGGTCCATTCGCACGCCGCTGGCCACGAGCACCCGCTTCACGCCCTCGACGCTGCGGGCTTCCCGCATCAGGCTCTTGAGCGGGCCATGATCGGTGCCCAGGAGCTTGCAGACGGTGGGATGCACGCAGGAGAGCCGGCGGCACTTCGCCTCCACCTCCGGCCGCGTGCACTTCATCTGATACATGTTGGCCGTGGGGCCGCCGATGTCGGACACCGTGCCCTTGAAACCCGGCTGGCTGGCAAGCAGCTTGATCTCGGTGATCACCGAATCCTGGCTGCGGCTCTGGATGATCCGCCCCTCGTGGGCCGTGATCGAGCAGAATGTGCAGCCTCCGAAGCAGCCGCGCATGATCTGCACGCTCGTCTCCACGACCTCGAAGGCCGGGATGCGGGCGGCACCGTATGACGGATGCGGCCGTCGCGTAAAGGGCAGGCCATAGACCTGATCCATCTCGTCCTGCTCCAAGGGCAGGGCGGGGGGATTCACGACCACGGCCTCGCGGCCGTGCCGCTGCACGAGCCGGCGGGCGTTGTGGGGATTCGTCTCGAGATGCGAGATCCGCGTCATCTCGCAGAAGGCGAGTGTGTCGCTGGAGACTGCTTCGTACGTCGGTAGCTCAATCGTGTCGGCTGCGCCGCCGCCGCCCGGGCCGGTCGGGGGCGGCTCACTCGCGCCGAGCCGATAGGCGATACCACGGAGATCGCGAAGTTCCTTCACCGTCTTGCCGGCGGCGAGGCCGCGGGCCACGTCGAGGATCGTCCGCTCGCCCATGCCGAAGACGACGAGGTCGGCCTTCGAGTCGAGAATAATCGAGCGTCGGACCGTGTCGCTCCAGTAGTCGTAGTGGGCGATTCGCCTCAGGCTCGCCTCCACGCCACCGGCCACCACGGGCACGCCTGGAAACGCCTCTCGCGACCGCTGGCAGTAGGCGAGCGTGGCCCGGTCGGGCCGCCGGCCGATTTCGCCGTTGGGCGAGTAGGCGTCGTCGTTCCGCACCTTCCGGTTGGCGGTGTAGTGGTTGATCATCGAGTCCATGTTGCCGGCCGACACGCCGAAGAAGAGCCGCGGCCGGCCAAACTGCCGCCACGGCTCGCACGACTGCCAGTCAGGCTGGGCCAGCATGGCCACGCGGAAGCCGGCGGCCTCCAGCAGTCGGGCCAAGAGGCCGTTGGCGAAGCTCGGATGATCGACGTAGGCGTCGCCGCTCACGAACACGACGTCGACGGCATCCCAGCCCCGGGCGAGCATCTCAGCGCGGGTGGTGGGGAGCGGCCGTGTTCCCGTGAGCGCGGGACGGGATGCGGGCGAGGTGAGAATGGGGAGCGACATGGGAGGGCCTTGCCGCAAGTGTACCTGTCAAAATTCGGCGGTGCCGGGGATGCACTACCTGTAGGCCTGTCACGCCGTTCGCCGGTCAGGGCGTGACCGGGCTACCATGCGTCGTGCACGGGACAGCACGCGGAGTCGCTGATCCCGAGCCTTCCGGATGGGTTGTCGTTGCCATGAATAGCGTCGGTTCCGTGTGGATCGCGACCGCCGCGGTGGCGTGGGCGTTGGTGGCATCCGGCGCTGAGCAGGCGCCCGAGGCCCAGATCGTGGGCTGGGTGGAGCAGCTGGGGGCCGCACAGTTTGCCCAGCGAGAGGCGGCGGCAACGAGCCTGCGTGATGCGGGCAAGGCTGCGGTCGGGCCGCTCGGGCGGGCGATCCGCGCCGGTGATCTCGAAGTCGCTGCCCGCGGCATCGAGATTCTGCGAGACATGCTGACGGCCTCTGATCCAGAGGCCGCCGCCGCGGCGGAGCAGCTGCTGGAGTCACTCGCGGAGCAGGGGGAGCCGCCATTGTCACGCCTGGCGGCCGGCGTGCTCGAGTTCCACGTCATCGGGATGGCGGAGCAGGCCCGGGAGGCGTTGGAGAAGGCGGGCGCCGTGTTTCGCGAGCGGCCCTCGGCCGCCGGGCAGCGTGGGCTCGACGTGGAGCTGGGGCCGGCCTGGCGGGGCGGCATCACTGATCTCCGGCAACTGCCTCGCCTGCACGGGCTCGCGAGCGTGAGCGTGCATGGGGTGCCGATCGACGCCGAGGCCGCAGCCGTGCTCGGCCGGCTGCGGGGAGTGCAGCGGATCGACCTCTACGGCACCGGGATTCCCGAGGCGGCCATGGACAAGCTCGCTGCCGCACTCCCCGATGCCGTGATCGACGTGCGCAAGGGGGGCCGGCTGGGGGTCAGTTCCCTGGCCTTTGGCGGGCCGTGCGAGATCACGCACGTGCAGCCCGGGTCGGCGGCCGCCAAAGCCGGGGTGGAGGTGGGCGACGTGGTGGTCTCGGTGAACGGCGAGCCGATCGCCAGCTTCGAGGCGCTCACACAGCGGGTGGCCCGTCACAGGGCCGGCGACGTGCTCACCCTCTCGATCGCCCGCCAGGCAGCCGGCGGCGAGCCCGAGCAGTTCGACTGCTCCGTCACGCTCGACGCCTGGTGAACCGTGGACGGCGTTGACGCGAGCGGCCGGGGGCGGTCATGGTGGAGTCGGAATCCATTGGTTTGTCGCACCGCGAACGCAGGGAGCAGGAAGGCATGACGCAGCCCACCCGGGACACGGAAGTGGTCGATGTCCGCTGGCACGAGCATGCCGTGAGCCGGGCCGACCGGGAGCGGCGAGCCGGGCACGCCGGCTGCGTGCTCTGGTTCACTGGGCTCTCCGGCTGCGGCAAGAGCACGCTGGCCAATGCGGTCGACCGCCGGCTGCACGACCGCGGCGTGCGGAGCTTCGTGCTCGACGGCGACAACGTGCGGCTGGGCCTCAACGCCGCCCCGGCACTGTTGCGAGATCGCTACGGTGAGGAGGCGGCCGCGCGGTTCGGCCTCGGCTTCGGCACCGCCGACCGCGCGGAGAATATCCGGCGGATCGGCGCCGTGGCCGACCTCTTCGCGCAGGCCGGCATCGTGGCGCTCACCGCCTTCATCAGCCCCTATCGCCGCGACCGCGATGCCGTGCGGGGCATGCTCGCCCCCGGCGACTTCGTGGAGATATTCGTGAAGGCGCCGCTCGAGGTCTGCGAGGGCCGAGATCCGAAGGGGCTCTACAAGAAGGCCCGAGCCGGCGAGATCAAGGGCTTCACCGGCATCGACGATCCCTACGAGGAGCCACTGGCACCGGAGCTCGTCCTCGATTCGGCGTCGTCGCCCCCGGATCAGCTTGCCGATCAGGTGCTCGCCTGGCTGGAACGCACGGGGAAGATCCCGCGGGCGTAGCCCCGTTTGTCACCACCACAGACGAGAGTGCTCGCCGTAGTCCGCACACTCCGTGTGCGGTTGGAGGCGCGAGGGCCGAGGGGCCTTCTATTCGTCCGGAAGTTCGCAGACCCGCCGGCAACTAGGTTGGGCCTGTGGTGTTCATGCCGTGGGCCACATGCGGAGCATGTGGACTACGGGCCGATGAGTTCGACGAGGTTGCCGTCGGGATCGCGGACGCACGTGAGGTGTGTGCCGGCCGGGGCGAGCGAGGCCGGCAGGGCGACGGGGCTCTTCGCGATCGGCTTCACGCCCAGCTTCGCGAGCCGGGCCAGGGCGGCGTCGGTGTCGGCCACGAAGATCGAGAGGTAGCGGAAGCCGGTGTGCGAGTGAATGAACTCCGTGTCACCCGTCCGGGGCGTCGTGCCCGCCACCTGCATGAGCTTCAGCTTCGTCGCCGACTCCCCCTCGCCCAGCACGAGCACGCGGATCGCGAGCGGCTTGCCATCGGTGAGGCCGGCGTCGGTCGCGAGCGGCGCCTGCACGTCGAAGCCCTTCAGTTCCTTGAAGCCTATGCCGTCCGTATAGAAACGCACACTCTTGTCGAGGTCGTTGACGACGCAGCCAAGGTCGATCGTCGCGCGAGTGAAGGCCGACTCCTCAGCGATGCAGGGAAGGGCCAGGAACAAGGCGACCAGGACCGCCAGCACGCGATTCATGCGAAGGACTCCGAGGAAGTAGGCCCGTTGCTCCGCAACGGGCTGCCCGTCACGGAGTGACGGGCCTACCAGATCAGTCGATGAAGCCGCTGAGTTCCTCACTGCGGGCGGGAGCCTGCAGCTTGCGGACGGCCTTGGCCTCGATCTGCCGGATCCGCTCGCGGGTCACCTTGAAGATGTGGCCCACTTCCTCGAGCGTATAGCTGTAGCCATCGCCGAGGCCGTAGCGGAGCTTGATGATCTCCCGCTCGCGGTACGACAGGCTCTTGAGCACCTTCGCGATCCGGTTGCGGAGCATCTCTTGGGCTGCGCCCACGGCCGGGTTCTCGGCCCCCTGATCGGGCAAGAGGTCGCCGAAGTGGCTGTCCTCGCTGTTGCCGACCGGGCGATCGAGGCTGATCGGGTAGCGGCTCATCGCCGTCACGCGACGCGTCTCGTCGACCGGGGTGCCGGCCCGGGCGGCGATCTCCTCGATCGTCGGCTCGCGGCCGTACTCCTGGAGGAGCTGACGGGCCACGTTCCGCACGCGGCTCATCGTCTCCACCATGTGCACCGGGATGCGGATCGTGCGGCTCTGGTCGGCCACCGCGCGGGTGATCGCCTGCCGGATCCACCAGGTGGCATAGGTGCAGAACTTGAAGCCGCGGCGATACTCGAACTTGTCGACCGCCCGCATCAGGCCGGCATTGCCCTCCTGGATGAGGTCGAGGAAGGAGAGGCCGCGATTGCGGTACTTCTTCGCGATCGACACCACGAGCCGCAGGTTGCCCTCCGAGAGCCCGCGCTTCGCCTGCTGATACTTGGCGAAGATCCGCTGGATCTCGTCCATTCGCCGCTTCAGGCTGCGGGGCGTCTCCTGGCAGGCCTTGAGGATCGATCGATATTCGTCGACGAGCTGCTGACGCGCCGACGGCGGCTGCTTTGTCTTTTTGTGGGCATCGATCTTCGACTTGAGCTCCTTGATGCGGGCCACAAAGCCGTTGAGCGTCGGGATCATCGCCTCGACCCGCTGCGTGCGGAGGCCGAGCTCCTCGATGAGCCGCACGCACCGGCGCCGCCGATGGCCGAGCCGCGCCCAGGCCTCGCGCCGCTCTGCCATCTTCCGCTTCTTGGAGAGGGCGATCCGGTAGTCGGCCTTATTCTGCTTGATGAGCACCTCGAGCGTCCGCAGGTTGTGCGGCAGCCGGCCGAGGATCTGCTCCTTCTCCAGCTTGTCGGTCACCGACACCTGCACCGTGCGGTCGAACGGCAGCTCGCCGCGGTGCACCCGCGAGAGGACGCGGAATGCCTGCTCGCAGACATACTCGCACTCCAGCAGCTTCGCCCGGAACTGGGCGCGGGTCGTCTCGATCTGCCGTGCGAGGAAAATCTCCTGAGCGCGGGTGAGCAGCGGGATCTCGCCCATCTGCGTGAGGTACATCCGCACCGGATCATCCGACCAGTTCTCGACCTGCTCGGGGAGCACGTCGTCGCCATCGGCGGCCGCATCCACCTCCGCCTCGGCGTCGATGTCGCCTTCCGCGAGCACCGGCGCGTCGGTCTCGTCGACCAGCAGCTCGGCGTCGGCTTCCTCGGCGTCGACGACCTTCTCGGTCAGTTCCTCGACCTCTTGGGGATTGGAGACGACATCGTCTTCGAGTTCATCCAGCAGCGAGTCGTACAAAGCGATGCTCCTTCAAAGATCCTGAGAACTGACAATCCTAAAAACTGAAAACGGGTGGGGCGAATCGAGGCGAGCGGTTCATGCCGTCGCCGACCACTCGGCCGCGGCGACGTTCGGCCAATCATTCGACGAGCCGACAGTGTGATTCAAGGGGCCGGCAAGTCCAGCCTCACGCGGGTGGGCCGGGAGGCGGCGGAAGCGAGGCGGGGAATCGGGGTGCGTGATGGCATCACCGGGGGGCTTCCGTGAGGACGTAACATTATGTCGCTGCGACATCCCGAAGGCCAGTTTTTTTTCTGAAGAAATCGGATTTTTTCTCCGAAATCCGGTTCCGAATGGTAAAAGATTTCGCTCGGAGAGTTTGTGCTGCCGGCCGTGGAATTCCATGCGGTACGGCGGCGCAGGCGGGTCGTGCACCGCGGTCGCCGCGGCGAGGAAAATGAAGCGATATCTGCTGCCATGTCGCTGTTCCGAGCAGATCGTCGTCACGGCCGGTCAGGCGGGCGGTGAGGTG
Organism: Pirellulales bacterium; assembly: GCA_049695995.1. Taxonomy (GTDB): domain Bacteria; phylum Planctomycetota; class Planctomycetia; order Pirellulales; family UBA1268; genus QWPN01. The sequence goes on from JBAVTF010000085.1 coordinate 106,064, forward strand.
CGGTGTCCGGCCTGCGGCGGCCGGCTTACCGTGCCCCGACTGGGCGGCCTGACGGCCTTGGAGCAGGCGCCCGCGGAGCCGCCGCCCCGCTCCCAGTGGACAGTGGGCCACGCCTGGGGGCTTGCGGGCCTGCTGGTCGCCACGGCGTCGCTCATCGCGGCGGTCGGCCTGCGGTCGTGGACGGTCGGGAGCCCGCTTGTCGGCGATGCGGAGATTCGGGCGGCCGTCGCGGCCTCCGACATCGCGACGGTGCACCGGGCCTATCGCGACATGGCCCGCTCGGGCGTGCAGCGCCCGCCCCTGCCCGAGGAGGCGCGGAACCAGCGGATCTATCGCTCAGCCGAGGCGTTTTCCTGGCTGCTGTGGGCGCTCGCTGCAGGCGGAGCCGCCGTCGCAGCAGTCGCATTCGGTCTGGCGCGCGGCCCGCGTCAGCGGGTCGTCGATGAAGGCTGACCCGGGGTGGCTGGCTTCCGCTGGCTGCCACTGAGGGCTTCGAGGCCCGCGGTCAGATTTGGAAACATCCCGCCGAGCGGCCGGCTCGTTGCCGCGGCGGCCTGCCGGCCGGCTCCCTGGCCGGCCTGCTGCGACTGCTGCTGCGACCGCTTCGCTCCGGAACGCTGACCGTTCGCAGTGCCGGGGCGATTCACGGGCTTCGTCGCGGTCTTGGCGGCTGGTGACTGCTGGGGCCGCTGGGACGCAGCAGTTGCCTGCGCTGCCGGGGGCGGCGCGAACGCCGCATCGGCCTGCATGGCGATCCGCTCTGGCACGACGAGATACCTCCCCGCCGACTGCGCCGGCTGCGGGCCGGCGGCCGGGCCATCGTCCGCAGTCTGTTTGAGCACGCTGGCAGCGGCGTTCGGATCTTGCGGAACGCCGGTCGCCGGGAGCCCGCCGACGCCGGCGAGCTGGCCATCGAGGTCCGTGGGCGGCGATGCCGGCACCGGCGCGTAGAGCGGCGCGGTAGCTGCGAGAAGCTCAGGCTGGGCCGGTTCCGGCTGGGGATTTGCCGCCGGCTCCGGTGCGGCGGCGAGCGTGGGCTCGAGGGCAGGCGGGGGCACGACCGGCTCGACTACCGTCTCAGTCTCGGTGAAGGGAGCCAGAGATTCGGTGCGGGCGGTGTCTGATACAGCGGCCGCAGTCGGTTCGCCGGCGGGCTGCGGCGCGACGAACGTGTCTACCGCGTCGGCCACCGGTGTCGGATGCGGTGTAACGGGCGGGGCGTCATCCACGTCGGTGCGACTGGGTCGCGGCGAGGATGTGGCGGCCACTTCAGGCTTCGCTAAGACGGCGGGCGCCCAGAGATCGGCCTCCGGCGCTGCAGCGGCCTGCGTGGCCGGCGCGGCGGGCAGCGGGTTGGTGAACGATTGCTCCGCTGGCACTACAGCCGATCGTGCCGCGCCGTCAGCCGGGACGAGCTGCACCGAGAGCAGCGGCTGTCCTTCCCGGAGCGGATGCCGCAGCACCATGCCTTCGAACGTGTCCCGGGCGCGGAGTGCCGATGTGGGAAGCATCGCCCGCGGCCAGTCCTTCAGCGCCACGTCCCAGACGGTGATCGGCGCCCCCTGTGGCAGCGAGTGGAGCGCTACGAAGATCGGCTCGCACTCGACCTGAGGCCGGGTCTGCGCGAGATGCACGTCGAGCATCCGGTTCACGCCGAAGGCCACCGCGGCTCCGGCGATGAACGCCGTGGTGAACACGGTGACCCTGGAGGGCCGGTACCGGCGGGAGTGATCCGCGCGGGAAGTTGAATCGGTGTGCATGGGACGATCCCGGGTGGCTGACTCGACGCTTCGATCATCGGCTGGAATCGGCATGAGCGGAGCGACGGCACCACCGGAGGCCCGGCTGGAGGTCATCGTTTGCCCGTGTTCCGCAAAGCTCCGCACCTTCGCCAAACCCCCGGGCGTAAGCCGGCAAGGTCAGCGGAGATTGCCGCGGCGCGCCGTAGGCCCGTTGCTCCGCAACGGGCTACCCGTCACGGAGTGACGGGCCTACGGCGCGCTCGTCGTGAACACAGGGTCCACGCCCGTGCCGAGTGGCCGGAGGAGGATCAGCTGCATGCCGGCGGTGGCGTTGCGATCCCGCACGAGCGCATCACCTACGGTGGCTGATGAAGCGTCGGATCCGCCGATCACGAGCATGCCCCGATGCGGCACGAGCGCGTCGATGGTCAGCTGCTCGAACCGCAGTCGGGCCTGCCCGGTCTCCAGCCGAAACATGCCCTCTTCGCCGATCCACGTCCGCTGCAGCGGTCCATGCTTCACTTCCGGCACGACCTCGAGCCGCGTGCGGCCGTCGGGGCCGGGCCAGGCCCGTGCCGTCAGTTGCGAGGTGCAGTCGCGGTACGTGCCGCCGCGCACGCCCTCCGAGTCGTGTTCGAGCACGACCAACTCAGGAATGCCGGCTGCTGCCACGATCTCCGCCCGCTTGCCCGGCAGCAGCCGCAGCACCCGCCGCGAGACGGCCTCGTCTGCGGCCGCGGCGTCGGTGGTCGCGGCGGCGCTGGCGAGCCGTTCGGCCACCGCTGGCGGCAGCGGCCCGGAGAGGACCCCGGCGCGGAGACCATTGGCGGCGAGCCGTACCGACAGTTCGCTGCCCAGGGCCTGCTCGTCGACGAGCGTCCAAAGGTCGGTGGTGATCGCCGGATCATGTGGATCGTGCCGCACGAAGAGCAGCTCGATCGGCAGCGTGCGAACGGCCGTGGACGCATCGCGTGGGGCGGACGGTTCGGCAATGACGCCGTCACCGCTTCCGCCGATGAGTGCCGTGCCGGTCGGCAGCATCAGGCCCCGGCAGCCCGCCGTGACCAGGCAGGCAGTCGCCACGCAGCGGATGATCGGCGCGCAGAGTGGCTGCGAGGAGGAGCGCATGGCTGGCTCGTGAGGCGGGGAGAAATAGAGCCGCCCGCTCCCCGCGTCAACGCCGATTGCCGGGGCGTAGGCCCGTCACTCCGCGTGGGCTTGTCACGCCGTGACAAGCATTCCGGTGTGGGTCTGTCACGCCGTGACAGACTTTCCGGTCACGGCGTGACCGGGCTACTTTGACCGGGCTACGGGGTCGTCAGCAGCTGCGGATGGCGTTGGCAAAGATCGCGAGCCCGGCCCCCGACGCGGCCGGATCGAGGCGGCCGATCCAGGCCGGATGCTGGATGGCATCGACGAACCGTTCGGGGTGCGGCATGAGGCCGAACACGCGGCCGGACTCGTCGCAGGCGCCGGCTACGTCGGCCTGGGCACCGTTGGGGTTGGTTGATGCGTTGCTGGCGTCGGGGGCGTAACGCAGCGCGAGCTGGCCGGCTGTGTCAAGCGCGGCGAGATCGGCGGCCGATCGCGCCACGAACCGTCCCTCGCCATGCGCCACAGGCAGTTCGAGCGTGTCGATGCCCTTGAGGAACACGCACGGCCCGGCCGGCGCCCGCAGGTGCACCCAGCGGTCGATAAACCGGCCCGATGTGTTGTGGGCCAGCGCCGCGCGGGCCGCGCCCGTCACGGGGTCGGCAAGCAGGAGTCCCGTCTGGAGGAGCACCTGGAAGCCGTTGCAGATTCCGAGGATCAGACCACCGCGGTCGCGGAACGCCTGCAGCGCATCGCCAAGCCGCAGCCGCAGTTCGAGCGCGAAGATCCGGCCGCTGGCGATGTCGTCGCCATAGGAGAAGCCGCCAGGCACGCAGAGGATCTGGCAGTCGTCCATGATCGCAGGCTTCTCCACCAACGCCCGCACGTGGACGCGGCGGGCGAGGCCGCCGGCCCGCTCGAAGGCGTGCGCCGTCTCGTGGTCACAGTTGGTGCCCGGAGCCCGAAGAATGAGTGCGCGGGGTGCCAGCATGTCAGCCGTGGGCTCCTGAGTGTTCGTGATGCGACATCCGCCGCCAGGCGGCGTCCAGCTTTGCGACGGCGACCCGATCGAGTTGTCCGGCTGGGCCGATGCCCACGTCGGGCTCGGATGTCACAGCGCCGACCCAGGCCCACGGCACACCCGAGAGCGTCTGCTCGAACGCGGCTGCGCCGTCGGCCCGCACTTCGCAGATGAAGCGACCAGGTGTTTCGGCGAATGCGATCACGAGATCGCGGTGCGCGGGATCGACGGCCGGTGAGAACTCGACGGGCACCGCTGCGAGGTCGAGCGTGGCCCCGAGACGGCCGCCGATCGCCATCTCGGCCACGGCCGCCGCGAGGCCGCCGTCCGAGACGTCATGGCAGGCCTGCACGAGCCCGGCCCGCTGCGCCGCAGCGATCGCGTGGATGACCGCGCGGCAGGACGCCGCATCGACCTCGGGCACGCGGCCCCCCTGCACCCGGCCGGTCAGCTCCAGCTGGCTCCCCGCGAGGTCGTCGCGGGTGAGCCCCACGACCGCGAGCCGATTGCCCGCGGCCTTGAGATCGGGCGAGAGCACGCGGCGGACGTCGTCCACCTGGCCCATCGCCGTCGCCAGCAGCGTGGGCGGGATCGAGATCTCCCGCTGGACGCCTGCGGCATCGGTCCAGGCGAACACGTTGTTGAGGCTGTCCTTGCCGCTCACGAATGGCGCCGCGAAGGCGATCGCCATGTCGTGGCAGGCGAGGCAGGCCTCCACGAGCGTGCCGAGCGATTCCGGGCGGCGGGTGTCGCCCCAGCAGAAGTTGTCGAGCAGGGCGATGCGGTCGGGATCGGCGCCCGCGGCCACGACGTTGGCGATCGCCTCAACGATGCCCGCAGCCGCCATCTGATAGGGATCGATCCGTCCAAGCCGGTGCCGCAGGCCCACGCCGAGCACGATGCCGCGCGGACGGCCGAGCACGCCGCGGACGACCGTGCCGTCGGCCGGGCCTTCACCCGGACCGAGCAGCGGCTTGACGACGCTCTTTCCCTGGACCTCGTGGTCGTACTGCCGCACGATCCACTCCTTGCTCGCCACGTCGGGCAAGGCGAGCACGTCGAGCAGGCAGGCCGTCAGGCTGCGGTGCGCGCCGGGCTGCCAGGCGGCGGGTGCCACGGCCGGCCGCGTGAACCGCGACGGCAGCCGCTGCTTCGGCCGGCCCTCGTGGAGGAAGTGGCAGTCGAGCTCACCGGCGACGCGGCCCTCCCACATGAGCACGAGCCGGCCGGTGCCGGTGAACGTGCCGATCGCGGTGGCCTCGACGCCTTCCGCAGCGGCGACGGCTGCGAGTTGATCCCACTTGGCCGGCGGCACGGCGAGCACCATCCGCTCCTGGGCCTCCGAGATCCAGACTTCGGTCGCGGAGAGCCCCGCATACTTCAGTGGCACCGTCTCCAGCTTCACTTCGGCGCCGAGCGTGGCGCCCATCTCACCCACGGCGCTCGACAGGCCGCCGGCGCCGCAGTCGGTAATCGCACTGAAGAGCTGCTGCCGCGACGCTTCCAGCACGAAGTCGGTGAGCGTCTTCTCGTGAATCGCATGGCCGATCTGCACGGAGCCCCCCGACTGGCTCTCACTCGTGCTCGAGAGCTCGATGCTCGAGAACGTGGCGCCGTGGATGCCGTCGCGGCCCGTGCGGCCGCCGGCCACGACCACGAGATCGCCCGGCTGCACTGCAGCGTCGGCAGTATCGCGCGGCATGATCCCGACCGTGCCGCAGAACACGAGTGGGTTGCCGAGGTAGCCGGGATCGTAGGCGACGGCACCGGCGATCGTGGGGATGCCCATGCGGTTGCCGTAGTCGCGGACGCCTGCCACCACGCCGGCGAGCAGCCGCCGCGGCGGGATCACACCAGGGGGGAGGTCGGCCGCCGGCGTGTCGGGGGGCGCGACGCAGAAGACGTCGAGATTGGCGATCGGCTTGGCACCGAGGCCGGTGCCGAGCACGTCGCGGATCACGCCGCCGAGGCCGGTGGCCGCGCCGCCGTAGGGCTCGATCGCCGACGGATGGTTGTGCGTCTCCACCTTCACGCAGATGTCGTGGTCGCCGTCGAACCGCACCACGCCCGAGTTGTCGCGGAACACGCTCACGCACCAGTCGCGCGGCCCGAGCGTTTCCCGCACCTTCCGCGTAGCGGCGAACACCGTCTCCTTGAGCAGGTTGTCGAACCGGGCAGCACCGGCGGGGCCCTCGTGATCGACGGCGCTCGAGAGCGTCTTGTGGCAGCAGTGTTCGCTCCAGGTCTGGGCGATCGTCTCCAGTTCGATCTCGAACGGCGGCCGGCCGAGCGACCGGAAGTGATCGCGGATGGCGTGCAGTTCGCGGACGGTGAGGGCCAAACACTTCTCGCGGCTCAGCCGAGCGAGCGCCTCGTCGTCGAGTCCGTCGAGCGGGATCGTTTCCTGCGTGAACGTCCAGGGCTTGCCGCCGGCGAGCGTGCGGAGCGGCAGCGGACCCACCACGACGTCGTGAATCGCCTCGCTCGCGAGCAGGCTCCAGGCCAGTCGTTTGGCATCGGTCTCGGGGAGCGAGGGAAGCCAATACTTTCGCACACTGCGCACGGCGACCGGCTTTAGGCCGACGAGCGTAAAGGCATCCTTGGCGGTTTCGGCGGCGGGGTCGGTGACACCGGGCCGCGGTAGCACCCGCACGATCGTCGGCAGGCCGGCCGGACCGGAGGGGGCCGCGGCGGCGCCTACCGCAGCGGCGGTGAATGACTCGGTGACCGGATCGGCGAGCACGGTGGCGGCGAGCCGCTCGACATCAGCGGCCGTGAGGTCTCCTTCGATCAGCCAGCCGGCGGCCGTGCGGGCCTGCGTGCAGCCGGCGATGCCGAGGTCAGCGGCCCCCGCCACCACGGCGCGGGCCGCATGGTCGCCGGAGGCTTCCTTCGAGACGACGTCAACTTCCCAGAGCATCACGTTCTTCCTTGGCACGGGCGAGGAGCGAGACGAGGCGGCTACGGTCACGGGCCGTGATCGCGGCGAGCATGTCGGCCGACGCGGCATGGATCGACTCGATCGCGGCGGCGACCGCCGGAGCGTTGTCGAGCAGGATGTCGGCCCAGAGATCGGGATCACCGGCGGCGATGCGCGTGGTGTCGCGCCAGCCGCCGGCAGTGAACCGACGGTCGGCTGCGGGCGTGGCGGCCGCGATCGCTGCGGCGACGACATGCGGCGCGTGGCTCGTGCGGGCGAGAATCGCGTCATGTTCCGCCGGTGAGAGCGTGACCACGGTCGAGCCGACGGCGGCCCAGAACCGGCTGATCGGCTCGACGTCGGCCGATGGCGTGTGGGGGCTCGGCGTGATTATCGTCACCCGCCCTGCGAACAGGTCGGCGTCGGCGGCCGCCGGGCCGCGGCGATGACTGCCGGCGATCGGATGCGCGGCGACGAATCGACCGCGTCGCGTGTCGCGCGACCGTTCCCAGGCCGCCACGATCGAGCCCTTCGTGCTGCCCGCATCGGTGATCAGCGTGCCGGGGCGGACGGCGGCATCGATCGTCTCGAGCAGCGTGGGAATCGCGGCGACGCCCGTGGCCACGACCACGAGATTGGCATCTGCCACGGCTGCCGACAGATCGAGTGATGTCTCGCTCACGGCGTTGCTGCGCACCGCCTCGGCGAGGCTCGCGGTCGAGCGGCCGACGCCGATCACGCGGTCGGCCAGCCGACGCTGGAGCACCGCCTTGCCGAGCGAACCCCCGATCATGCCCACGCCCACGATCGCGACGCAGGGCCAGGGGGCGGTGTCGGCGTTCATGGGCCAGAGGAGGGGCGGCGTGCGGGGGCTAACGGAGTATTTCGACAGGTTTTTTACCAGATGCGAGCCCGCCGTGTTAGCAGGCTGCTGTCTACGTCGGGCAACACAGCAACGCCGTCCCCCGTCCTCCGCTCGCGCCGTCCGCCGCTTGCGCCGTAGTCCGCATGCTCCGCATGCGGCACCCGGTCCGAATGCCGCAGGCCCGAGCTATTCCGCTGTGGGGCGACCTCCTGTAGCGTGGGTCGGGGTTGCCCCTGCCGTCTCGCCGGACGCTCGCTTCGGGCATCCATGCCCTTCGCTCGCTCGATGCTGACTGC